>NZ_JBHUME010000001.1:0-28887 GCF_042684925.1 Paenibacillus gansuensis
ACGAATACTAATCGGTCGAGGGCTTATCCAAATACTCTGAATCAACAGAGTCTGCGCAGACTTACACTTTACTTCACATCCAGTTTTCAGGGTGCAAATCCTGAAACTCAATACCGTTTGGTAACAATGGCGAAAGGGAACCACGCGTACCCATCTCGAACACGACCGTTAAGCCTTTCAGCGCCGATGGTACTTGGACCGCAGGGTCCTGGGAGAGTAGGACGTTGCCAAGCGAACAACCATACTCTAACGTCGAAATTTGGCGTTCGGGTACTCTATTCCCTGATAGCTCAGTTGGTAGAGCACTCGACTGTTAATCGAGTTGTCACAGGTTCGAGTCCTGTTCGGGGAGCCACTTGCTCTCATAGCTCAGTAGGTAGAGTGCATCCATGGTAAGGATGAGGTCACCGGTTCGATCCCGGTTGAGAGCTCCAGTATTTTTAGCAAGGCCCGTTGGTCAAGGGGTTAAGACACCTCCCTTTCACGGAGGTAACAGGGGTTCGAATCCCCTACGGGTCACCATTAGTATTATTACTTCAAGTTTTGGACAAACTGGTTATGCACCAACATTTACAAGATGCAATTTGCTGCTGAATGTTGTATGATAGCCTTTGTGACCAAATGTATGGAGGCTTAGCTCAGCTGGGAGAGCATCTGCCTTACAAGCAGAGGGTCGGGGGTTCGATCCCCTCAGCCTCCACCATTATATTATCACTGAATGAATATTGTGCCGTTGTAGCTCAACTGGTAGAGCAACTGACTTGTAATCAGTAGGTTGGGGGTTCAAGTCCTCTCGACGGCACCACATCTGTTTTACCTTTGGGGATTAGCCAAGCGGTAAGGCAACGGACTTTGACTCCGTCATTCCAAGGTTCGAATCCTTGATCCCCAGCCATTTTCACTCTCATTGAGAGCCATTAGCTCAGTTGGTAGAGCACCTGACTTTTAATCAGGGTGTCGTAGGTTCGAGTCCTACATGGCTCACCATTTACCTTTCATGGTAAACAATATGCCTGAAACATTGTGCGCGTGTGGCGGAATTGGCAGACGCACTAGACTTAGGATCTAGCGCCTTTGGCGTGGGGGTTCAAGTCCCTCCACGCGCACCATTTATGCGGAAGTGGCTCAGCGGTAGAGCATCGCCTTGCCAAGGCGAGGGTCGCGGGTTCGATTCCCGTCTTCCGCTCCATTATTTTTGTGCCCTTAGCTCAGCTGGATAGAGCGTTTGACTACGAATCAAAAGGTCAGGAGTTCGAATCTCTTAGGGCACGCCATTATTTTATCATAGTCGGGATGTAGCTCAGCTTGGTAGAGCACCTGGTTTGGGACCAGGGGGTCGCATGTTCAAATCGTGTCATCCCGACCATTTTAATGCGGGTGTAGTTCAATGGTAGAACTTTAGCCTTCCAAGCTAATAGCGTGGGTTCGATTCCCATCACCCGCTCCATACATAAGCATACAAGACTCCGAGGGGAGTCTTTTTTTGTACCTTCATAACACTAAAGCCGCTTGTTTTAACAGTATGGAATAGGTTTTAATTAGCATATAAATTTTATTTATACGGAAGATTTTCTAGGGCATTTGTAGTATGATGATAAGAAATGTTTGCAATTGTCGAACAATTACGATGGAGGGGAAGACATGTCAGACCTGGCAGTGGTTACAAATAAGAATCAGCCTAATAATCTGCTGCGCCGGGATGTTCGTTTCTTGGGAAACATACTGGGTGAAGTTCTGGTCCATCAAGGCGGAACCGAACTTCTCGATATTGTAGAGAAAATTAGAGAGATGAGCAAATCACTTCGTGCGAATTTCGTTCCCAGCTTGTTTGAAGAATTTAAGAACACGATCCGCGGTCTTGAAGCGGACAACCGGCATCAAGTCATTCGTGCTTTTGCGATTTATTTTCAGTTGGTAAATATTGCGGAACAGAATCACCGGATCCGTCGCAAGCGGGATTACGAACGCTCTGCCGGGGAGAACATTCAACCTGGATCCATCGAAAGCGTCATCATGGAACTGAAAGACAGCAATATCCCTATGGAGGAAGTGCAGCAGCTGCTGCAGGGCATTTCCCTGGAGCTTGTAATGACCGCGCATCCAACGGAAGCGATGAGAAGAGCGGTATTGGCTATCCATAAACGTATTGCTGACGAAGTCATGCAATTAGACAATCCGACCATCACATACAGAGAACGTGAACAACTGCGCGAGAAGCTGCTGAATGAAGTCATTACCCTATGGCAAACGGATGAGCTGCGCGACCGGAAGCCGACGGTCATCGACGAAGTACGTAACGGCATGTATTATTTTGACCAGACTTTGTTCGATGTATTGCCTGATGTTTATCAGGAGCTGGAACGCTGCCTGGATAAATATTACCCGGGCCATGCATGGCATGTGCCTACGTATTTGCGGTTCGGCTCCTGGATTGGGGGCGACAGAGACGGCAACCCGTCCGTTACGGCGAAAATCACTTGGGAAACACTGAAGATGCACAGACAGCTGGTTTTGCATAAGTATGGCGAAATTCTCAAGGAACTTAACGGCGTGCTAAGCTTTAGTGCCAATTTGGTAGATGTAACCCCTGCCTTACTCGAGTCGATCGAGCAGGACCGGAAACAGATGGAAATCAAGAGCGTCGACCGTTGGCGCAACGAGAAGGAACCTTACCGCGTTAAGCTTTCTTATATGCGTGAGAAACTGATAAATACCGGTTTGGCGGATGCTCCCGCTTCTGCCAAGTACGGCAGTCCGCAAGAGCTAATTCAGGATTTGTCTACCATTGACCAAAGCTTGCGCAATCATTATGCCGATTTTGTGGCAGATTCCTATATTAAGAAAACGATCCGCCAAGTAGAACTGTTCGGTTTCCATTTAGTGGCGCTGGATGTCCGTCAGCACAGCAAAGAGCACGAGAATGCAATGACCGAGATTTTGGCTCATATGAATATTGTGAGTAATTATGCGGAGCTGGAAGAAGAAGCGAAAATTGAATTGCTTCATGAGCTTCTCAAAGACCCTAGGCCGCTGACTTCACCTTATGCTGAATATACAGAATCTACACAAGAGTGCCTGGATGTGTATAAGACGATTCAGGCAGCCCAGAAAGAATTTGGTGTAGATTGTATCTCCAGTTATCTAATCAGTATGACTCAGGGTGCGAGCGATATGCTGGAAGTCATGGTGTTTGCGAAAGAAGTGGGCTTATACCGAAGAGATGCGGAAGGCAAGGTTATTTGTACGTTGCAGTCCGTTCCTCTGTTCGAGACCATTGACGATCTGCATGCGGCTCCGGCCATCATGGATACCTTATTCAACATCCCGGCATACAGGCAAGGGGTGGAAGCTAAGGGCAATATGCATGAAATTATGCTCGGTTATTCCGACAGCAATAAAGACGGCGGTATGATTACAGCGAACTGGGAGCTGCGAGTGGCCCTAAACGAAATCACGAACACGGGCAACAAGCACGGCGTGAAGCTCAAGTTCTTCCACGGCCGCGGAGGCGCACTGGGCCGCGGAGGAATGCCGCTGAACCGCAGTATTCTAGCGCAGCCGGCCCACACGATTGGCGGAGGCATCAAGATCACGGAACAGGGTGAAGTGCTCTCCTCCCGCTATGCGATGCAGCCGATCGCGTACCGCAGTCTGGAGCAGGCGACTTCAGCCTTGATCACAGCCGCGCTGCTCGCACGCTACCCGCAAAGCCCCCAACAGGAGCACAAGTGGGATGCTATCATTAAACAGATTTCGGAAGCCGCACAGGAGAAGTATCAAGATCTGATCTTCCGGGATCCGGACTTCCTTAGCTTTTTCAAAGAGTCCACACCGCTGCCTGAGATTGGCGAGCTGAACATCGGCTCCCGTCCATCCAAGCGGAAGAACAGCGACCGGTTTGAGGATCTGCGTGCGATCCCATGGGTGTTCTCCTGGACGCAAAGCCGCTATTTGCTGCCTGCATGGTATGCAGCTGGTACGGCACTTCAAAGCTATTACAACGGCAATGAAGAGAACATGAAGACGCTGAGAACGATGTATGAGCAATCCTCGTTCTTCCGCACGATGATCGACAGCCTGCAGATGGCGCTGGCCAAAGCGGACTTGCTGATCGCCAAGGAATATGCGAATATGATTAAGAATAAAGAAACGGAACAGCGTATTTTCGGCGGAATTATGGAAGAATATAAGATAACGTCCGAACTGATTCTTATGATTACGGGACAGCAGGAAATTTTGGATAACGTACCGGTCATTCAGGAATCGATCCGGCTTCGTAATCCCTACGTTGACCCGCTGAGTTATTTGCAAGTACAGCTGATTACCGAACTGAGGGCTCTCCGTGAACAAGGCGAAGACGATCCGGACTTGCTCCGGGAAGTGCTTCTCACCATTAACGGCATAGCCGCAGGTCTTCGAAATACAGGTTGATCCAACAGAATGGCCGGAAGCCTATGCGGTTTTCGGCCTTTCTTTATGACAACCTTTCCTTGGGGGAATGGAAGTGAATGCAATGGATGCCCGACTGGCGCGTTTGGCACGCAACGGCGACCAATCGGCTTTCGCAGAGTTAGTGGGACTCTATAAAGACAAGATATACAATCTGGGCTACCGTATGCTCGGCAACCGGCAGGAAGCGGAAGATGTCGTACAGGAGACGTTCCTGCGCGTTTATTCGAATCTGGAGAGGTACGATGAAGCGCAGAAGTTTTCCACCTGGATTTTCAGAATCGGCACAAACCTGTGCATCGACCGGCTGCGGAAGAAGAAACCGGGTTATTCTCTAGATGCGGAGTTGAACGAAGGAGAAGGCACGGATATGTATTCAATGCTCCCTAGCAACGATCCCGGGCCCGAAAAGATGCTGCTGCTGACGGAGACACAGGATATGATTCACAAGGCCATCGAGGAGCTTCCGGCCAAATATAAATCAGCCGTAGTCCTAAAATATCTTCATGATCTGTCCCTTCAGGAAATCGGAGACATTTTAGGGGTTCCTGTTACCACGGTGAAAACAAGGGTGCATCGCGGAAGAGAATTTTTGCGCAAAAAAATGGAAGCCAAATTATGAAACATAAACCGGACCGGATCGTATGGTATAGAACAGTAAAAGTTTTATCTAACGAAAGGAGTGGCCTCTAATGGATTGCCGACAAGCCATCTCTTTAATACATGAATATCTTGACGGCGACCTCGATGCTCCCGGAACAGCCGAGTTGAACCGACATCTGGCCGAATGTGGCGATTGCAGCAAGCATTTTCAGGAGCTGGAACGCACTACAGCGCTCATGAGCCTGGTAACGCCGGAGAAAGCGCCCGACGACTTGACGGCCCGGATCATGGGGGCTCTGCCAGCCGCCCCTAGGAAGCCGCAGCGCCGCTGGACCCAGTGGGTACGGAAGCATCCTGCCATCTCTGCTGCAGCCGTGTTCCTGGTCGTTATGGCGAGCAGCTTCGCAAGCCTGTGGAATCAGGAAAGCGAGCTGATCGTGAAGGGAACCGACCTGAGCCAGGTGGTCATTCAAGGCGATACCGTCATCGTTCCCGAAGGCCATACCGTAGCAGGGAATTTAACCGTGGAGAACGGACAGACGCAAGTTTACGGTGACGTTGAAGGAGACCTTACGGTGATCGACGGCAGCATGAATCTAGCGTCTACCGCGCATATCGCAGGACATATTACGCAGGTTAATCAGGCGCTGGACTGGATTTGGTACAAGATCGGAACAACCTTCAACTCCATTACCAACTAGTCCCGGCGGAACAAATCAAGAACTCCCGTACCTATGGTTTCGGGAGTTTTTGTCTTGTGTTACAATAAGATTACAAAATCGGGAATCTCAGGATAGGAAGAGGCTGCCTGATAGACCCGGCATCATTTGGAGACTGTATAAAGGTAGGCAATAAGGGTTTTGGGGGCTCTTTTATGGATTATTTTGCTGGATATACCTGGCGTGGTGCCATTAAAGATATAATTGACATTCTCATTGTAAGCTATGTTATTTATAAAATTATCGTCCTGATCCGCGGAACCCGTGCTGTGCAGCTGCTGAAAGGGATTTTTGTCCTGATCTCCACATGGGCTCTAAGCATCTGGTTTAATTTGTATACGGTGAACTGGCTGATGAACCAGATGTTCACGTTCGGCGTGCTGGCGGTTATTATTATTTTTCAACCGGAGCTCCGCCGCGCATTGGAGCAATTGGGTCGGGGGAAGCTCTTCAGCCGCTCCTCAACGGAAGAGGATGAGCAGTTCAGCAAGCGGATCACTGATGTAATTACCTCTCTCAATGCGCTATCCCGGCGGAAAATCGGCGCCTTGATTGTTTTTGAGCGGGATACGGGGCTGACCGATTATATCGAATCCGGCATTCCGTTGGAATCGAAGATCAGCTCGGAAATGCTGATGAATATTTTTGTGCCGAATACGCCCTTGCATGACGGTGCGGTGATAATCCGCCGAAATCTCATTATGGCTGCCGGCTGCTATCTGCCGTTATCGGAGAACCCTTTTATCAGCAAAGAACTGGGGACCCGTCACCGGGCAGCGATCGGAATGAGCGAAGTATCGGATGCCGTATGTGTCGTGGTTTCGGAGGAAACGGGTCAGATTTCGCTGGCTATGAATGGACAAGTAGTCCGGGATATCAAGGAAGAGTCCCTGATTTCGAAGCTGTACGAAGAGCTGCGTCCAAATTCCAAAGGCGGCGGGAAGCGAAACAAACTGAGATCCTCTTTCCTGAAAGGGAGGGAGGAATCATGATGGATAAATGGCTGGAGAACTCGACCGTAGTCAAGATAACCGCTTTGGTGCTCGGGGTGCTGTTGTGGATGGTAGTTCATTTTAACCAGCAAAATACATCCGGTCCTCAGGTTCCTGCAGTACGTACAGATACGGTAACGGATGTCGCCATCTCTACCGTTGGAATCGATGCGGATCAATATTATGTCAGTGCTATAGAGCCTTCCAAGGTGACGCTGCGCCTGAGAGGGAAGCAGTCCGCGCTTGCGCGTGTCAGCCCGGGAGATACCCGTGTGGAGCTGAATTTATCCGGAGTAGATGAGGGAGTCCATACGCTGCCTTTGAAAGGGATCATCGATTCCTCCGGTGTCTCTATTCTGGAAATTCTGCCTTCCCATGTAACGGTTCGGGTGGAAGCGGTCCAGAAGAAGGAAATGCCTGTGGAAATCCAATGGACAGGCAGTCCGGCCGATGGGTTTAAAGCCGGTGAAGCGGTAATTACTCCATCAAAAGTGTATGTATCCGCGCCAAGCAGCCGTCAGGAGCTGATTGCCAGCGTGCGGGGGACGGTGGACTTGTCCGGTGCCGATGAAGCGATTCAGAGCCGGCAGGTAAAGCTGAGCGCCTATGACAGGAACGGCCACAAGGTGGATGCCATAATCACGCCTTCTGTAGTAGAAGTGGAAGTGCCGATCACATCTCCGCTGAAAATGGTACCGCTGCAGGTGAAGTTATCAGGCCGTATGCCGGATGGGTACAGCATTGCTTCCTTGACGCCTAATGTCGATCATGTTACCGTGTATGGGCCGCAGGAATACCTGAATACGCTTGAGCTTTATGACGGCCTTCAGATGGATCTGACCAAGCTTCAATTGACGAAGGACACAAAAGTGAAGCTGGAGATTCCGCTGCTCCCGGGTGCGGATAAGATAGAGCCGGCTTCGGTGGAATATGATATCCGGGTCGTTCCATCGGCTGAACGGACGATAAAGCAGGTTCCTGTGACGATCATCGGAGCGAATGACGAATTTATAACAAGTATAAGAGAGCCTGAGGGCAGTGTGATCGACGTTACAGTGGTAGGAGCGCCGGATTTAGTGGGAGCCTTAACGCAAAAGGATATCCAGGCGATTGCCAATGTGACGGATCTGCCGCCGGGAACGCACACCGTTCCGGTCATGCTCAACTTGCCTAGTTTGATTTATGCTAGCAGTGATTATAGCGGGCAGGCGAAGATTGAAATTCGGGCGAAGAAGGTTGCTGCGAATCCTAGTGTCCCGGCGGTCAAAGATCAGACGCCTGATCTTGGCGATACGTCAAGCCGGGACGAACCGGAAGCGCCTACTGACGAAAGCGGGGCCGGTAACGGTAACGGTAACGGGCAGACAACAGGCGATACGGATGCAGGTACTCCTGGGGACGGCGGCACGGGTACCAACTCCGTGTCGGATGGTTCCGAACCGGGCAGCGGGTACAACAGCGGAGATACGGAAAGTACGGGAAACAACGCAAACCCCTGATATTGGTATGGAACCATACGTAGGGGCATAGCGTTGTAAGACAGGTACTTTTACATGGGAGAGCAGGAATGACATATACGATGAAGGAGAGACTGGAATAGATATGGGGAAATATTTTGGTACAGACGGGGTAAGAGGGGTAGCCAATCAAGAATTGACTGCCGAATTAGCTTATAAAATCGGGCGCTGCGGAGGGTACGTGCTGACACGCCAGGCGGATAAGCCGAAAGTGATCATCGGGCAGGATACACGGATTTCCGGACCTATGCTGGAAGCATCGTTGACGGCGGGGCTGCTGTCTATCGGGGCGGATGTCATCCGGATCGGTGTCGTATCAACACCTGCGGTTGCTTATCTTACCCGTCTGCTTGGTGCGGATGCGGGTGTTATGATCTCGGCATCGCATAACCCGGTGCAGGATAACGGGATCAAGTTTTTCGGCGGGGACGGTTACAAGCTGTCTGATGAGACGGAGCTTGAAATCGAGCGCCTGATGGATGCGGAAACGGATGAACTGCCCCGCCCGGTAGGCGGAGCGCTGGGAACGGTAACTGTGGATGAGCAGGCGAAGTATCGTTTCCTGGATTATTTGAAAACAACGGTTTCAACCCGATTCGACGGGTTGAAAATTGTGCTGGATTGCGCCAACGGGTCGGCATACCAGCTGGCGCCTAAAGTATTCCGCGATTTGGGAGCGGAAGTGATCACGATCGGTGCTGAGCCGGACGGCCTGAACATAAACGAAGGATGCGGGTCTACCCATCCGGAGAACCTTCAGGCGGAAGTCGTGAAGCGCAAGGCGGATTTGGGTCTGTCGTTCGACGGCGACGCGGACCGCTTGATCGCTGTAGACGCTTCCGGTGAGGAAGTGGACGGCGACTTTATTTTGTGCATTTGCGCGGATGCCATGAACCGCAAAGGCAAGCTGAACCACAGCACCGTTGTGACGACGGTGATGAGCAACATCGGCTTCTTCAAGGCTGTGAAGGAGCTGGGCCTGCAGACCGCCAAAACGGCAGTCGGCGACCGTTACGTGATGGAGGAGATGCGCCGCGGCGGCTTCAACCTGGGCGGAGAGCAGTCCGGCCATGTGATCTTCCTGGATTACAACACGACGGGTGATGGCATTCTAACAGCGCTGCAGCTGGTTGCTACGGTGAAAGAATCCGGTAAATCGTTGGCAGAGCTGAGAACAATGATGCAGAAGTTCCCTCAGGTGCTGCTGAACGTGCGTGTTCAAGATAAGAGCAAGCTGAACGGCAACGCAGCGGTGGAAGGCGTGATCCGCGAAGTGGAAGAGGAGCTTGGCGAGAACGGCCGTGTGCTGGTGCGTCCGTCCGGAACCGAGTCGTTGATCCGCGTAATGGCGGAAGGCCCCGATAAAGATACGGTCGAAGCTTATGTAAATCGGATCGCTGAAGTAGTAAAGGCTGAGCTGGTTTAAGTTTGGCCGCATGGCAATTGGACAGGAAGAGTCCCCGGTTTCGGTGTCGGAATCGGGGGCTTTTTGGCGTAAAGAAAAGAATGGAAGAGATTCAAGGTGATTGAGTGCGTTTACATGAAAATAGGGTTGCAACTTGGCATCAAAATGAATAAGATGTTACTAGTACTCTAGAATGGAAAGGTGGGCCGCGGTTCCTAGTTTAACAAGCGCCAGAGCTTTGAAGGACATTTGTTACGGTTTCAAGTGCGGGAAAAGCAAGCTGCATTTGGGTCGTTTCGGGTGTACGGATCAGCTGACGAGGTGGAGGGGTTCGAAGTTTTCGGCGGGGGCCTCCCGGCTTTACATCCGAGCCGTAAGTTGGAAACAAATCGCCGCGGGCAACCGGGCGGACAAAGTTCCAATGAGGATGAGAGCATAGCGATGCACGTTGACGGACAACACCGGCAGAGGGCCAGGTGAGCGTCACGATGCTTATTTCGTGTGCATGATTTGCGGACCGCCGGTTTTAGTTTTGTTGGAGAGGGTTCGTCTATTGAATAGGACTTTTTGTATCGGTTGATTTTATAGATAGTTTTTAAGTGTTATATGGAAGCGGGCGAGTGGCGCCGGGAGCATGCTTTTTTGTGAAAAAAGCGGATCGGCAGCCTGGGTTTCTTATTGCCTTTTGGCGGAATCTCGGAACATTCGGCTCTTTGGACAATTTTATAAATTTATTGGAGGTTATTATACTATGTGCGGTATTGTTGGATATATTGGTCATCGTAATTCTCAGGAAATTTTGTTGGAAGGGCTGAAAAAGCTCGAATACCGCGGGTATGACTCTGCTGGGATCGCTGTATTTACGAAGAACGGGCTGGAAGTGAAGAAGGCCAAAGGGCGTTTGGCGGTACTGGAATCCGAGCTGACGGGGGCTCCTTTGGAGGGTTCTGCAGGGATCGGGCATACGCGTTGGGCGACTCACGGGAAGCCGTCTGATGTGAATTCGCATCCTCATACGGACAATTCTTCGAAGTTCTCGGTTGTACACAACGGAATCATTGAAAACTACTTGACGCTGAAAGAAGAACTGGCTGCGAAGGGCCATGTGTTCGTGTCGGAGACGGATACGGAGGTTATCGCGCATCTGGTGGCGGATGAGTATGACGGAGATATCGTGAAGGCTGTACAGCGTGCGGTGAAGCGCATGAGAGGCGCTTATGCCTTGGGCGTACTGACAGAGTATGAGCCGGATAAACTGGTGGCTGTGCGTTATGCAAGCCCTCTGGTAATCGGGGTCGGCGAAGGCGAGAACTTTATCGGTTCGGATATTCCGGCGATTTTGGAGTACACTCGCAATGTGTTTATTTTGAACGACGGTGACATGGCGATTTTGACAAGAAACGGCATCGATCTGCAGGATCTCGAAGGAAACCTTATTTCTCGGGAAATATTCCATGTCGATTGGGATCTGGTTACTGCGGAAAAAGCCGGATTTGATCACTTTATGCTAAAAGAAATCTACGAGCAGCCAAAAGCATACCGCGACACAATGGGTGCGCGTTTGAACGATGAAGGTACACGTGTGGTGCTGCCTGAGCTGAAAATGACGGAGGACGACATTCGTGCGATCCGCAACATTCACATCGTAGCATGCGGTACGGCGTACCATGCGGGTCTTGTCGGTAAGAGCGTAATCGAGAAGCTGGCACGCATTCCGGTTGAGACAGACGTAGCGTCCGAGTACCGTTACCGTTCACCAATTATCGGGAAAGACACACTGGTAATTGTCGTGTCCCAGTCCGGTGAGACAGCGGATACGTTGGCGGCTTTGCGTGAAGCACAGCGCTGCGGCGCGCGTGTGTTGGCGATCACAAACGTGGTCGGCTCGTCGGTTGCTCGCGAAGCGGACGACGTCATCACGACGTGGGCGGGGCCGGAGATCGCGGTAGCTTCGACGAAGGCGTACACGTCCCAGCTGATTGCGTTCTACCTGCTCGGCATTTACATGGCGCAGGTGCTTGGAACGCAGGAGGATGCTGCGGTAGCGGAGCTGCTGACAGCGATGCAGGCGCTGCCTGGCCAGGTTGAGGCGATTCTTGAGCAGTCGGAAGTGCTGAAAGCTTTTGCGGAGTCGATTGCGAAGCACGACAACCTGTTCTTCATCGGCCGCGGTCTGGATTACGCGGTAGCGGTTGAAGGTTCCCTGAAGCTGAAGGAGATCTCCTACATCCACTCCGAAGCGTACGCAGCGGGTGAGCTGAAACACGGTACGCTGGCCCTGATCGAAGAAGGTATCCCGGTGATCGCGTTGGCGACACAGGAAGAGCTGTTCGAGAAGACAGCGAGCAACATCAAGGAAGTCAAAGCTCGCGGCGCGCACGTTCTTGGCGTTGTGAACGAGGATGAGCTGGATCTGCGTAAATCCGTAGATGAAATCTTTGCGATTCCGAAGACGATGGCATTGTTGGCGCCGGCTTTAGCGGTTGTGCCTCTGCAGCTGCTGAGCTACTACGCGTCCCTTGCGCGCGGTAATGATGTTGATAAGCCGCGGAATTTGGCGAAGAGTGTTACGGTGGAGTAGGAACATTTGGTCTGTCACTTTAATTGTCAGATGATAAAGATGTCTGGAACCAGTAAAAGATGTCTGGAACCAGTAAAAAATGTGTGGAACCGATAAGCAAGATGATTGGACATCTAGAAGGGAGCCCGAGGGGAATAATTCGGCGCTCCCTTTTAATTTGAGTAGAAGTTAATTTTCATACGACTTCATGATGGTGGTGAAACGGATGAGTGGCATTGGCTATAGAATCAAATGTATACGAAAAGAGAATAATCTAAACCAAAGTCAGTTTGCAAAGAGTATAGGGATTTCTCAAGGGAATCTGAGTGAAATTGAAATGGGAAATAGTAATCCTTCTGCGGAAACATTAGTATCTATTCGAGCACAATATACTGTGAACTTAAATTGGTTATTAACCGGTGTCGCTGTAGACGATGGTATGACTTATGAAGATCAATTTGAGAAAAGGTTGATTGAAGTTTTTAGAAACCTTGATGATTATAACAAGAGCGAAATAATTGAGATTATAAAATTGAAAATAAAACTAAAAACATCATAGCGTGAGTTATTACAATGAAGTATTGTTTGCGACCATTAATGTTAAAACTAGAAAAGATAGTTGACTAACAAATATAGTTTGAAACCAACAAATAAATATGGCAACTGATGAAATAGCCTGCTGGGCAAACCGGCAGGCTATTTTTCTTGGAGTAAGCAAATAGAACTCAAAAGCATGTCAATTGATTAATGTCAGTTGATAATAAAGTTGTAGACTGGAAAATAAAGTATTAGACTGAAAAAATATAGGTTTAGACTGACCTGTTGATCATTAAGCTCCCTCGAAATGATTCAATTTCCTCACTCAGACTCATGAATTCGCAGGATTTCACCCTTTTAGTTAAGCTGAGGAAAGGGTTGATGTGAAGCCGGTGGTTGGGAGGTGGAAAAAGGGCATGCGGGAATAAGGGGTAGGTAATATCCGTTTTTCATCATATCTGCAATGACTAGAGCGTCTTTACGATCGTTTTTAGACGGTGTATTATCTCGGTTTTCTTTGTTCTTTTTAACGAGATGCGTATTAACAAGAACGGCTTCAATGCCTAGATCCATGAGCCAGCGTGCTAGGCTAAACCAGTAGTGGCCTGTAGGTTCCATTCCGACAATGACTTTGTTAAGCTTGTAGGTTTTGAGTAAATCCTGGATCCAGCGGCCTAACTGCTTGAACCCTTCAAGATGATTACCAAACTCCAGTGGATGGCCTAGGGCTATCCCACGAAAGCTGACAGCGCGTGCAACGTGAGCTTCCTGAGCGATATCTACGCCCACAACTAGATGATGAGCTGTAATGGTATCAATGAGTTGATTTTGCTTGTCTTGTGCCTTAAGCTTCATGATAGAGCGACCTCCTGATGTGGACTTAAAGGGCTTTTGACCCGTTGCATACTCCCATCGTACCGAGGCGCTCGTTTTTGTTCAAACAAGAAATTAATTGTTTTACAGGAATTCTAACGGAGAACGATAGTTTAATAAACGAATCTGAAGAAGCTGCTGGCGCTGGCCGGCGGCTTTATTACGTTAACGGAGCTTGATGCAACTTTATCATGTTTTACACGTTTTAACAGTAAAGGGAATATACGCAACCAATTATTGGTGTAAAAAGGATGGTCTTGCATAATGGCAGTAAAGTTATGTGTCAATTGTGGGGAATCAAACGTTGAAGGTTCCATCATATGTGTTGTTTGTGGTAATTCGCTTAAAGATGCACAAATGGAAGGCACCCCTAATGCTGTTAAAGACTATTCAGGAAACTCGACTCCTACAACATGCCAGCACTGTAATGAACTTTTGGCGCAAGGATCAGTAACGTGTAAATATTGTGGAACCGTAGTAACTAAGACAACAAAAGGTTCTCGTTATTATAGTGATCATATTTCATCTGACATGGGGGGAAGCGCAGGATCCTCACCTATGGAGACGTTTGGAAGAGGTTGCTTGTGGCTTATTCTTGGAACATTAGGATTGTTGCTGATCGCTTTTATTACCCGGAGTACGATTAATATTCCTTGGTACATATTTATCCCAATTGTGATTATCGTCTTCTGGATGGCTTCAAAGAAAAGCAAATAATGTGACTAGAATTGTTATGCTGAGTAAGACGGCACTTACCGTGTCTTCGCAAAAAAATATATAAGTCCCTATTACACTAACGATTAACGATAGCTCAAGCTGCTTATGAAAGGTGGTAAAGGCAATAGCAACACTTATTGCTCCAATCGACTGTTTCAAAAAGCAAAATGGGAGGGTTAAATTCACACTTATAACCTTACTATTAATAGCCGCCATTATTTTCTTTGCAAGAGCTTCATCATTACTACTGGCTGCATTCCAACTTACTTATCGTCATTGGGTCATATCGGTATACTTTTTCCTGTTGCTGCTTATGGTTACCGCATGTTCTTGTGGTCTTATAGCTTGTTTACAAATGTACAAGAAAAGGTTCGCTCTGTTGATTCGTACAGTCGGGACGATAGCACTGTTGGCAGCTGTTGGCTTTGGAGGTTTTTGGGGGAGTGTATTTTTATTATTTTATACTGCCAATATCAAGGAGCAGATCGTAGAGCGGAATGGCACAAAAATGCTTGCTGAAGTAAGTGCGTTTTTGGATGTAAATGTGTACTACTACGATTATAAAAACTGGTTTGTTCGAAGTGGAAAATACAGGATTGATGAGTGGTACGGAAACGGTGGATATAACCCGCTTAAAAATGAATTAAGGCGAGAGCCGATAACAGTAACGTATTACGATGAAAATGGAAATTACATAGGCGAGCGGCGCAATAGATGAGGTAAAGCCATTAAGCTATCGGAGAACTATAGTTTAACTTAACTTGGAGCAGTTTGCCGGTGGCAGCTGCTCCACTTTTCATTAAGCTAATGGGCAGGATAATTTAAACAATAGCCAATCTCAAACGTTCTTATATTTGAGGGGGATTTGGGTGAGCAGCTCTTTTTCAACGGGGTTTAATAAAGGATTTTTAAGTGGAAAAACAGCTTAAATAATAAATTACAGCGCGAACAACCTCATAGTTTGTTAAATTGAAAAGAGAACGTTTAACAAGGGGGGATTGCTTTATGAAAAATGGCTTTCTAATCAATACCGACGCAAATCGGATACTTACGTTGAAGCAAACGAAACATGCGGCTCTTAAAGCTTTGCAGGATTATGAGGTAGACTGGAATTCTATTCATTTCATCCAAATTTCTGAGCATGTAACCTTCCGTATAGAAAACGGCGAGGAAGAGAAATTCTTGCTTCGCATTCACCAGATAGATAAAACGAGTGAGGAAATCATCTCCGAACTTGAGTGGTTAGCAACTCTTAAGCGAAAGGGACTTGATGTGCCCGAAGCAATAGTGAACCGAGAAGGAGCTCTTGTCACACATACGGCGACAACCGATGGCCACCGTTATTATGTGACCCTTTTGAGATGGATCGAGGGTGAGCGCTTGGACAAAAAGGTGCTTACAGAGGAGAAAATCCGAAAAATGGGGGCATTAATGGCAAATCTTCACGAGGCAGCAGCTGATTTCCGTCCATACAACGGCTTTACACGTCCTGTTTGGGGTAGTGAAAGTTTCCATCGGGACTGGGAGCATTTGCAGCGGCATCACTCACATTTCATTTCTGATGAAGCTTTTGAATTATACACCATTGCCGCAGCTAAAGTGGCAAATCATCTTGAAACATTAAAACATCAAAAAAGGAATTATGGATTGATTCATGCAGATTTACACAACGGGAACGTCGTTTTTCGCGGCAACGAACCGTATGCCATCGATTTCGGTAGGTGTGGTTTTGGATTTCATCTCTACGACATAGCCCAGTCGATCATGGGGCTACTTCCTCACCAGAGAGAACTTTTCTTAGATGGGTATAAGCAGGTCAGGAAAATGGATGACGATGCCATCCCAATATTGGAATGCTTCTTTGTTATGTCAATCATCGAAGCATACAGCTTCCATGCTGAGACTACACTCGAGATTGAAAACTTGATTGAAGAGCAACCCTATGCACAAGCGATATTAAGAGGCTATATTAATGGGACACCGTTCATGTTCCATCCACTTGATGTCTTCTTAAGTTAGGGAGAGTAATTGAAATAATAATGATACTCAAAAGGAAGGTGTAGATTTGTTTATGTTTCCTGTTGCATACTCACTACTGTCTAAGCAAGCGCTATTGTCTTATATTAAAGACAATTATGAAGTTCAGGAGCCTATTAATTTAACTTATTACCTTAGAGGCATGAACGATACTTATATTTTAGAGACTGGGTCAGGTAAATTTGTCTTTAGAGTTTATCGTTCTGATAGAAGAAATAAATCGGATATTGCTTTTGAGTTAGATTTATTAAGTTATCTAAATGAGAATGATGTAAGCGTTTCTATGCCGATTACAAAAAAAGATGGTAGCATCATAAACGAGTTTTTTGTCATTGAGGGCGTGAAATACGGGGTTATGTTTAGTTTTGCTGAAGGTAATGAAAAGCCTATTCATGCCGAAGAAGATAGTTATTTCTTTGGAAAATCCGTTGCTCAAATTCATAAAGTTACTGATAATTTTAGAAGTGAACATGTAAGAGATGATCTGAATTTAGAGTATCTAATTGTGAAACCGCTTAACATAATTAAGTTACATATGGAACATCGTCAAGAGGATTACAATTTCATTTGTGAACTATTTTTAGCTCTAAAGGAACAATTAGAGTTGAAGATAGAAGAAGGACTAGATTGGGGTGTATGTCATGGGGACTTGCACGGTAACACAAATGTAGCATTCACGGACAACGGAAAACTGACACATTATGATTTCGATATTTCGGGTTATGGTTGGAGATCTTATGATATCGCAGAGTTTAGATTGGCGAGAGAAATTCACAGTGGTCATAACAATGGGGAAGCTGAAAGACTTTGGGGTGCTTTTTTAAAAGGATATAGGGACGTAAGAGATCTCAGTGAAAATGATGTTAACGTGGTTCCTATATTCGTCGCCTTAAGACAACTGTGGCTATTTGGTTTATGTTTTAGTGAATCAGAGGTAATAGGGGCAGCTGACTTTAATGATCGATTTATTGACAGTAAGATGGATTATTTCAGGAAATTAACTTCCATTAGTGATTGAGCTAACTGGGAACGATAGTTAAATAAAGGAAACTAATGAGGCTGCCACGAATTTGTATGGCAGCCTCATTATGTTAAAGGGCGGGAAATTTTCATAGAAAAGCATGCTTTCTACACGAGGAAGTGGTCTGATGGATAATGTCAACGAGTACATGGTTAGTTTAATAACATCCCGGAGCAGAATGCCATCGAGCATCTGTTTTCATAATTTTTTTATAAAGGGGGACGGGTATGCAAATGAAGATAAGGGAAGTTGAAACAGATGAATATAACGAAGTAGTTTTCTTATGGAACGATGTATTAGGAGTGCGTACGGTCACGAATGAGAACTTTCGCGTTACGATGGAACAGATGTCCAGAGCCGGCAATTACAAAACGTTTGTAGCGTTACTTGAGAATCAAGTTGTTGGGTTCATAACTTTCGTTCATGGATTAGCCGTAGGATCGGCGAATGGTTATCTGCATATAACCGGGCTTGCTGTTCATAAGGATTTTCAGCGTCATAGGGTAGGAACCGAACTGCTACAATACACTGAAAATTATGCGAAAAACAGTGGAATATCCAGCATTATTCTATGTACCGGGATGAAGCGAACCGATGCCCATGCTTTCTATGAACATAATGGGTATGACAGGGATTCTTATTGCTTTGATAAGTTTATTAAACTCGACTCTTGAGCAACATATTGCCTTAAGAAGTAAGACTAGAAGAAGCAAATAAATAATGAGGGAGTCTGTGTAATGCGTGGCAACGCCGATAAGTCACCTGGTACACCAGATAGCACATATACCCAATGCCTCGATTGACTCTCAAAAAAGATAAAAATATCTTCTATCATGTAAGAGAACCATGTCGCAGCATGGTCCTCTTGTTAATTCGCTTGATTTAGATAGCCATTCCGTCTGGCGTGAGTAATGATTTTCATCAGGGTTTGTAAATCCTCGCTAGCGATATACCGGTCGCCATCGTGCTTCACCTGATTGCGAAGCTGCTCTATCTCTTTCTGTTGATTTGCAATAGTTTGCTCAAGTTCTTTAATATAAGTAAAAATTTTAGTAAGTGGCTTGTTGTCACCTTCAATATTGGTATCACAGTGCAGGCCTGCGGCTACTGGTTTAGTTCTACGTCTTCCTTTCGTGTCACCTATTAGCTTAAGAAGGGTATCAGCATGCTGTGTTCTTAAGGAACTGTTCCATCGAAATCCGCACGCAGCCTTAGTCCGGCCTAATATCTCTGCTGCCTCTTCAAAAGCCTTAAGCTGCGTACTTCTATTTTTGAGATGTCTAAGAACTATCTCTGTTAATTGTATATCATCCTCAGTTGACCAAATGTTTTTGCGTTTCATTAAGCACCTCCATCTTTAAGAACCAGTTTTGACCACTTACCCTATACTTATTCAGCCCAACTGTGAAGTGAAAATAAAGTTTTAGATTAAAAAATAGAGTATTAGACCGGAAAATAAAGTTGTAGACTGGCTGTAGGCATTAAGCTAATGGGCAGTTTAGCTTAACAAATCCCCTGTTAAGTTGTAATATTGGTTAAATAGGGAAAAAGTGGGGGATCGGTGATAATGACAAAGAAGTTAGCACTCACTGGAGTAATAGTTTGCTGTCTTACGGTATTAGGAATTTTCTTATATCACAAATTCAAACCAGGATATGTATATGAAAATGGTACATGGAATTATGTTTCCTATGATGCAGCCGTTGGCAGAAGAGTTAGTCCAATTGAAGTGAATAAGGATGAATTCAAGGTTTTAAAGTATAGTGATTTTGCAAGAGATAATAATAGTGTCTATTTTAAAGACCATAAAGTAGAAGGATCCGATCCGGAAACCTTCAGAATTATTAGCACCAACGGCAGAAATCATTACGCAAAAGATAAGAATTATGTATATATTTACGATAGCAATGACTGGTCAATATTTAAAGTAATCAATGCAGACCCAGATAGTTTTAAAGTACTGGAGTATCCCTATTCAAAAGATAACAACGATGCTTACTGTGGTAGCTTACCACTTTTTGTGGATGATGTTTCTAGATTTAAAGTCATCGAGGGAGCGCGTATTTCAACTGAGTCTTCGTTTGACAGCTTTCTAGGTAAAGAAAATGACCCGATAGAAAAGTCATCAGAGTATGAACGAATTAAGCACGAATATAATCGTAAAAAGTATGGGTTTATTACTGAGAGTGTTATTTACTCTGAAGAAGGAAAAGCAAAAACGGATAAACTTACTTATATAGGATATAAATTAGTGGAAGATAAAAGTTAAAGAATAAGTAAGATAAAAAGTTATTGAAGACAGATACGCTGGGCAATAGCATTCTTTTAAGCTAACGGAGAACGATAGTTCAATAACGAAAGGGCTGCCGCCTGGCAGCCCTTCACTACGCTAACGGGCAGTTTTGCGTGGTGGTTACTTCAAAAAGATAACTGCTTATGGAGTAGGAAAATCAAGGATACTGTCGAAGGTATTCACTCAATATTGGTATTTTAGGGGGAGTATTTATTCATTCTGATTTAGACTTTATCATGGATGTAATGAAGAATTTTCAGAAATCTTGGTTTATAGCTGGAGGTTGGGTAGTCGATATTGCCTTGGGTAGAGTAACTAGAGAGCATGACGATCTGGATATTTGTATTTACCGTGAGGATGCTAAAGAAGCACTTCGATATTTTAAGGATTGGGAAATTAAAGTTGCAGTACCAGGTGAAAGTCGTCTTGTTGACTATACACATTTTAGCGACTTATCACTGCCCAGATATTGTTTACATCTTTTCAGGGAAAAGGATTTTATAGAAATTCTGCTTACTGAGCGTGTGGAGAATGAAGTTGTTTTCCGAAAGAATAAAAATATAACGATGCACATAAATGAGTTTTCCCTCAAAGATCGTCAGGGGAGACCCTTTGTAAATCCGGTATGGCAGCTACTGTTTAAAAGTTTGAACCCAAGAGAAAAAGATGATGAAGATTTCAATAATTATGTCACGATCATGGATGATCAGCAGAAGCTTTGGCTCGCAAGTGGAATACGTATAATGAAACCTGATTCAGTATGGTTAGAGAAACTTACAGTTTGACAAACACTTTAGCTTAATCATCCGCTAACTGGGAACGTTAGTTAAATAAAGGAAACCGACGAGGCTGCCACGAATTTGTTTGGCAGCCTCGTTAAGCTATTGGGCAGGATAGTTGAATCATTTCACGAATACCTCAAATAAGGAAATCCAGTCGCTACGCTTCTTTAAGGTGGTGAGAGCTCGGTAATAGGGTTCGTGAATACAACAATGTTAGGCGAAACCACTTAAGTCAGATAAAACCTGAATTGAACAACAATGGAGAGATTTCGAGATGGATGACAACATTAAAGTGAGTTATCTAGAACAGAACAATGCTTTTGATAAATACGTGAAGAGAATAATTTTCAGAAAATTGACATCAACGTTAATGACGATCATTGTATTCTCTGTTATGTACATGTTCTTAATAGGTAATAGCATGCCTTTACTTGCCATATTTATTTGTACAGTTCCTATTATTTTACTCATCCTCCCTGTTTCTGTGGTATGTGAGTTTTGTTTTCAGAAGTATAAACTCATTAGAATCGTATTGACCGTATTATTTCAAGTGATCTTATCATCAGTGATTATATTCGGAATAGAAGTTACTTCGATCCGATTTTATGGACTATTTACTCTTAGTTTCATTATTAATTCAGTTGTGTTCCTGATTAGTGACGGGATTTTAAAGAAAGTAAAGAATACTAAAAATGATTTAACTGATTTATGTAAGTAGTATAATGAAGAATTGGCATCGCCTAACACCGTACTCACACTGCGGAGCTTCCGCTCCTTGGTCTGTCCGAGAAATTTCGAGCAAGCGAATCAGGCAAACAACTTACACAACCTAACCGCATCGCATCATTAAACTAACTGGGAACGATAGTTAAATAAAGGGAATTATTGAGGCTATGCGTATTTAGAGCTTAAGCCAATGAACGGAAACTTTGCAGGTCCATCTTAGTTTTAGTAAAAGGAAATGTTCTGTATTCAATTGGAGTTGGTAAAGCAAATTTTGAACTAGATGTAAAAAACAATATCAATACGAAATATCGAATTGGTTCAGTCACAAAAACTTTTACGGCTGTTTCCATTTTGCAGTTAGTACAACAGGGGAAACTGAGTCATGAAGACCCAATTAGTAAATATTAAGCCAAACAAAAAGATGGTGAAAAGACTACAATACATCATTTGACTCTCACATACCTCAGGTATTCCTAACTATACGGACGATCAGGACAGTCGTTTACATTCGGCATCATCGACAGTAAACCGTATCCCGCCGCAAATCCTGACGATAAAACAGTCGCATATATAATAGTGAACAGGAAATTAGTTTAAAGTTTACGTTAACCCTGTCCATAAAGCAGGCTTTACTTGTAACCTCTATATGTTAAGACCGCACTTTTAATGTTAAAATTATGTCTATAATAGTACATATTGTAAGGAGTATGGGTGATGATTGGAACGGTGCGGTTTATCTGTAAAGCAAAGCTCATTAAAGACGAAAATGGAGTACAAACATGTATCGGCTTAGACTCTGATCGTATCTTTTATTTCGAAGGCCAGCAGCGTGATGATAAGGCGCTTGTAGGTTACGAAGGATCTGTTTACTTCTATCAGAATAATAGGACTTCAATGGAAAGGTTTGAAGCGACCAGGATTAAAGGGAATTTTCATGTTGCAATGTGAAAGTTACAAGAGAGGGAACTTTCTACGGGAGGGAGCGTTACGGGGGGGTCAAGGTGTCCGAATTACGTTCTATTACGAAATCAGATACGTCCAATATCCGATCGTCGATGATGGCCTCCGTAATCACACGAGGAATCTCCGTTTCCAACAACTCCGTCGGAACGTCTTGTCCGATAAAGTCTTCGAGTTCGCATCCGATTCTTCGCAAGAGTAATTTAAAAATAAGTTATTTGCATTGCGCAATTTATTAAACTGAAATCATGTAAGGAGTTTAAGTTATTTGAGAAGATATTTTCAGTAAACTAAAGCCATAAACGAAAACTAATGCTAGATGAAGGGAAGGTGATGATCGGTACGATCTTTCTTACTTCTTCTTGCCAATTTCTTTACTCAGATTCAATTGGAATATCATATAATATATATAGGTAATTATAACTACTTCACTACATTAGTGGAAGGCATTAACGAATGTTCATAGAATTAGGAGATGAATGTCGATGAATAGATACGGTGAGGTAGCAATTAATGCAGTCCGATCTATATTGAATGGAGAAGATGAACACCCACTTATTGCATGGAAACGAGCAGCCTCGGAAGCATTTGGTGAAGGGACTTGGGCGCAGCGAAAAGGTTGTCCCAAGAACGCATTCCTAGGTCTATGTGAAGAAGGATTGGTTCAAGGCATACCTGCTGGTAATTACGTTAAAAAAAGTGGCTCTTGGAAGAATAAGGGGTATGCTATTCAGGCTATTGAGTTGTTGAAGGGCAGACCAGAGTTATCTAGGGACAAGCTTGGTCTGTGGAGAGCAATTATGCGAGAAAATGAGATGTCACATAACTCACAGATGGATGTAGTGTTGGCGTTGTGGAATAAACAACTTATCATATCTAAATGAACTGGGGCGATTTTAATTGATAGAGGAAAGAAGAAGCATTAAAGGCTATGAAGGGATATACGATATTACTCGTTCGGGAAGGATTATAAGCGTTAGAAACAATCGTGTTCGTCATCGATCAGGCAATGAATATGGATTTGCTAACGTACATTTAAACAAAAATGGTGAAAGAAGGCTATGTAAGACATTTCAACTATGGAAAGAATCGTTTTCGGATATAGACCCAAATGTATATAAGGGAATGTAATGCCTTATGGAACGAAGTGTCTGGCAGTAACCTCTTATAAAGCAGAAAATGACACTGACTCTACATTAAGATCGGTGTCATTTTTATAAATTGAATTGAATCAGACTTTTATATGTTTGAATAATCATTGATGATCCTTATATTTAAACTTATTGAAGTAAGCTAAATAAAGTCAAGATTATTCAGATTAAATTGCTACACAAAGGAATATAATTAAAAAGAAGCCGCCCATAACCAAGCGGCTCCGTGCAACAAATTAATTGCTTGTAGTAATGGTTTTTGAACGGTTGTTTTCAACAAGAGCATTGCAAACTCCGTTTATGCCCCCGCCAGTTCCTCCAAAAACAAATCTTTCTAATCGGTCATCGTAGCTACCACCATAGCCATTCCACATACGATTGTTATGTTTCCAATTAATGTCCTTTAATCCAGCTAAATAGTCTTTCCAATTCAAATCATCACCATTTCGAACGCTGTGAATGTACTTTCCAATACCTTGAAGAGTTACCGCAAGTCCGATGATATACTTTGTTCGATCATTGCAATCATTTGGAAGGGATTCGAAGAGGAGGTCAAGAATCTCTTCAATTTCATTCTTCCAAGCATCATAGTTACCTAAGCAAAGTGTATCTTCACTACCTTTGTCTTTGTCATTTCCTGCGATTATAAAAGAAATCATATTTCTAAGTGTGGATAGGAGCATTAAATTAGGGTTATTATCTCGGAGTTGGGTTTTTTCTGTTTCAACCCCATACTTTATAAGATAATGGTTATCTTGCGAAACTTCTTTTGCCATTAGTGTATATGGGTCTGTATTGTCAAATTTGAGCGACACAGATTTTGTTGGCTTAGCGGCGAGAAGGTTAAGATCGTGAAAAAGTTGTTGTTCATGTTGTTCATCCATTTTGTCGAAAATGACGATAGGTATATGCATGTTCTCGAGCCGCTCAAGTCTTTTCATTAAATTACCTTTAATTGAATCGTCAGTTTCTTTTGAAATATCTTTTTTCATTGTATCTAAAGCCATTTTAATTCCTGCAATTCGATGCTGACCATCATTAATACTTAACGTTGAGTTAATGTCAATTGAAACTTGCTTAGTTTCATCATCGTAACGAATTGCCCCACGACAGGAAGCTGTTACGGCACTTAGGAAACTGTAGTTTCGATCCAAGGTTCCTTGTATTACATATTGAGCAATTTGTTTAACACGAGACATATTTATTTTTCTTTGTACCTCAGGGAAGACAGTTAAAAAACGTTCGACAGATTTGAAAGGAATAACTGTGAGATAAGTGTTTCTTCCGAATTGATTACCAGCCGCACCTGGGAACTTAACCTCAATCGAGTTATTAGTTGTATTCATCTCGACAACTCCTTTAAGTTGTTATTTGTTTACATGATACATGGGTGCCGCTAAGATTGTCAATATCTTCATTGAGAAAATTTAAGCGGCACTATGATTTTTGATTATTTCTTTTGAATGTTAGGTATAATGGAGTGGATAATAATATTAAGTATAGCTGGATTCGTTTGTAATTATATCTCTTATTACCTGTTCTTCCTCAGCAGTTAGCATGCCAGGTCGAAATAACAAACTTAGTTTCTTATTTCCTTGAGAGAAAGCTAAGTAAGTCTTTACCAAATGTTATATAAATAATCTATATCTTTTACAACATCAAACATTATCTTTGCTTGTTCTACATTAACCATTTCCCATGTATGAGCAGGTGATGCAAGTTTATGTGCATCGTATTTATTTTGCTCTGCAGGTGTTCTTTGCCCTGGAAGTTTATCATGTACAATCATCATAGTCTCAAAATAATGCTCATGTAATATTTCCTCATTTGCTCTTTCTAATGGAAGACCTTCAATGCTTATTTGTATTGGTTAAACAAATGGAAAGACTGGGGCATAGCCATGTTTTATTTTGTTATAGAAATCATAATAGGTAACACTATCCTGATCTTTACGTACAATTGATTCACAAATAGGCATGAATAATTCATAAATTAATTGTGGTGAGACTTGTATTCCCTTCCAAATGGTTTCTCTTTCAACATCAGTAATATTGTTGAATATTCTATTCAGGTCAAATTTGGCCTGAGGAAGTCTAAATATTTGTTTTATAATTCTAGGGCTTCCTGATGATATTGAATTATAAAATCCCATCGGGTCAGAATAAGCTAGAAAATAATCTGATGTAAACTGAATTCTCGGAAAGCAGAGCAAATTCCAGCAAATTCTTCGATGATCGTGCCATAGCGTAGGATCATATCACAGTATAAGGCGTGCATTTTTATGTAGTCTTCAATATCATTGCGCCTAGCGGAATATTGGACAAACATATCATAAAGAACTGTAAACATACCTGTGCGTTGTGAAATGCCATAATAATGTTTACTCCACAAAATCTCTAAGCTTACTTGATCTAAAACTTGAGAAGATTTTTGAAAATGCTAATAGAATCTGGGATTGGTGTGATGAAAAGGTTTTAGATCCATGTTCATTGTCAATATCAGTTTCAATATTAAATTCAATATCGTATAGATTAGTTATCATTTGTTTACCTCCATGGTTTCATGAGATTTGTTGTCAATAAAAATAAATTAAAACTTGGATACCTTGAATTAATTGGGATATGTTAGGATGTGTATAGGTCATTATAACTAGAAAGAAGGGTTTAGAAAATACTGTTATTCATTTTTTGTCGAGGGGATGATGAAATTGAAGATTGAACTTGATGATTTATTACCATGTCTTAAGGGGAATGTAGAACATAAATATTATAAAGGTCATACAAATATTTACGAAAATAATTGTGTAGCCAGAGGGAAATGCGAGTACATTAATCCTCGATTTCAATTTTTTCTTGAAAAGGAATATAGTGATTTTGCTTTAGAAAAACTGCTGTGATGTGGAGATTTCAAGTAAGCCACAACCTGAGGCTATATTGATAAATAGGTATGACAATTCAAGTAAGATCGTAATTGAAGTTAAGGACTTAGTAAATATTTATTATTCAAACAAAAAGAAGGATGGTCGTGAAAAAAGTAAAAGGGTTCATTATAATGAAAAATTTATTGAGCGTATTGCAGAATTAGTTTATCAGGTGATTGATAAGCTACTTGAAGTAGAACAGATTACACTGACAGAAGCGATTTCTGAATTGATTTTTAAAGGTCTTTTAGTTTCGGTCTACAGAGAAAGTGAGGGGTTTGAAATAAATGGTAAAAAAATTCGATTACGTTCGAGTTCGGTAAGGAGAGAGGTGCTTTCATTATCTCCGATGCAAGAAGAAGAACTAATAAGTGATATTGTTATAAATGTTGTAAGCTATTTAAAGCATAACATTTATGCATGCATAGAAGGGAAAGCAAAAGAATTTATTGATTATCATGAATTTCGAATTGGAAAGTTGAACTTCATGGTCGGAAAGTCGTATTTTGATTCACGATTTACTTTCCAATATAAGGATGAGCCTTCTGATTACACTTATAACACTCCTGAAATACCTCAATTAGAAAGTAGAGTTCATGAATTTTATGCTCATTGCATTAAGAAGTTCTCTGAATATAAATCTAAAGAATATAAACGAGTTTTACTTATTATTAATAAAAACAGATATGATAAAGAGCGAATTATTAATATGTTAAAGGATATTCCACCACCAGAATGTATTGATGAAGTATGGCTTTCATATGATATAAAAGAAGAAGTATGTAAAGAAAAAACAGAAGATTTTGATAGAGAAATTTTAGTTGATATAGATTATGTGAAGGTCTTTGGATAAATGGATACATAATAGGAAAGAGCCTTAGAGATGCATCTAAGGCTCTTTCCCTATTTAAACTAGCGTATAGTCTGAGAGGTTAACGTATTCATTATTTAATATTTTCTCATGGACTTCTTTTGCCTCAATTTCATTGTTGATGAATCGGAAAGAGGATGCTGCTACATAATCAATATCCAAATCACAACTGAGCCATTTTCTATCTAGTGCTTCAGCCGCTTCACCTGTTGTATTTGATCCAACAAAAATATCGACTACAGTATCATTTGGGTCCGTCAGATACTTTATGAAAAATTCGGGGAGCTTACTTGGGAATCTGGCAGGGTATCCTTTGATGCTTAACAATATCCAGTCAAGTAGGTTATTGTAAGCCAAATCCTGATATATATGCTCTAGTTCATGAACGATTATGTAACCAGAGAGAAATATGGTTTGTTGATGACCAGAATAAAAATTTTAATGAAGTCAAATTACTCGGGTGGAATACCTTATTAGCCGACGAAAATGGGGACTGGGTTCAAAAAATCACTTCGCTACTGAACTGTGAAACTTAATTCAACGCAATGTGGGGTCACAACCCATTGAACTAATGGTGAACGATAGTTAATAAAGGACACTGATGAGGCTGCCACGAATTTTGCCTTTTTCGTAGGTGCAGTTCATTATACAGAATAAAATTATATCGCTGTAAAAAGATGTCAGAAGGATATCACAGGAGAGATTACCCAAGTTTACAATTAAAAAGGGATACCTCCCAAAGCATTCTTTGGCTTAGGAGGCACCCCTTGAGGTAATTATCGTTTTTTTCTTTTCTTATTCCTAACATGTGCAACACAGTCTGTCACGGGCTCGATGCAAAACTCATCCCTGACGGTAACCGTATAAATATGCCTCGGCACGGGAACGCAATAGTGACGATTTACGATCTCAATAGGATGGATCACTTCGACGATTTGAGGATGATAAAGATTTCTATAAACAACCTTAGGAGGATCTACAACTTGACGAGTCGGGCATTTAGGGCAGGACATCGGCATTCACCTCTCTTTTAGGAAGTTAGAACCGATATCATTATATGCACGTCCCCATACATCTGTGTAGTCATTTGGTATATATTAGAGCTCACAAAATCGAAACAATTCATCTATCAGACGGAGATATAGATAGAACGTATGGCGTTCAAGTCGGAGATGTCTGTGTTGGTTCAATAAAAAGTTATTACGCTAACGGAGAACGATAGTCCAATAACGGAAAGGGCTGCCGCCTGGCAGCCCTTCACTACGCTAATGGGCAGATTAGTTTCAATATATGGTAAATTATATTCAGTTATCAAATTAGATTTGGGGGTGTTGGGGATACCATCATATGAGTTCGAGTTGCAACCAAAAGAATTTATTCGATTGCTGTTCTATAAAAAGATTTGTCCTTTCTGTGAGAAAAAGTTGGTGAAAAATAACGAAAAGACCTTTCTTGAAAGAGGTTGGTACAAAATGAACGGAAATCATTATTATGGAAACCAGTATCATCTAAAGTTCGGTTACTTCTGTGGAAATTGTTCTAAAGATATACATTTGCTTGATCTACGACATAGAAGATTTTTTAATGACTAGTTCTAATGACCAATGCCATTAAGCTAATGGGCAGATTACGTCAATCTAATGAAACCAAAAGCCTGTCAACTTCGTCATATAATTTTAGGAATCTTGCATCCCACAATAAAGGAGTGGGCATAAATTCGATCTAAACGAAAACAAGTCTTAGTTACTTTTTCA
>NZ_JBHUME010000002.1:0-788371 GCF_042684925.1 Paenibacillus gansuensis
AGGCAGGTTGCCTACGTGTTACTCACCCGTCCGCCGCTAAGTATCAGAGAAGCAAGCTTCTCTTCCACTCCGCTCGACTTGCATGTATTAGGCACGCCGCCAGCGTTCGTCCTGAGCCAGGATCAAACTCTCCATAAAAGTTCGTTTGACTTGCTCAATCTAAAGCTGACATTTATTTAAGTCACTGTCAGTGACTTCTTATTCGCTCGATGTTCAGTTTTCAAAGATCAAACTGCATTCTTCACCACAGATCAAATCGCGGCAACAGAATCATATGTTATCACACAGCCCAGAGTTTTGCAAGCATAAATTTCAACTTTACTTCAACTTGGAATCTGTCAGCCAACCGCCTCTTCAGCGGCCGGACTTATAATATACCAAGATTCAATCCCTTTGACAACAGGTAATAAATTACAATCATTTTCGGTTTAGCAACCGGTGTCCGACCCGATCAATCCAGCGCGGGAACAGATGATAGAATCGTAAAGCAAAACCTGCTGCTGAGGGTAAATTCACTTCTTCTTTTCCTCTTTTAACGGAATTCACAATAGCAGCAGCTACTTGCTCAGGGGTTAAAATCAACCCTTTAACGTTGTCGAAATACCCGCCTTCGGGATCGGCTTTGGTTAAGAACGGCGTAGCAACCGGTCCAGGGTTAATGGTTGTGATCCGCACTCCGGTACCTTTCATCTCTTGACGAAGACCGTTTGAAAATCCCAATACGGCATGTTTCGTAGCAGCATACCCTGCAGCTTTAGCCGTAGCAACCTTGCCTGCAAGTGACGCCACATTGACAATATGCCCGCTTCGTCTAGCTGTCATGCCTGGAAGTACGTTTTTGACACACCGGACTGTTCCCATATAATTAACGTTCATCATATCCTCCATATGATGTACAGGAGCATCCAATACGGTTTCAAAAAAACCGAATCCCGCGTTGTTTACCAAAACATCTATCGGGCCAAACTTCTGTTCGATGAGGGCAAAAACATCCCGTACCTCATCCTCCTTAGTTACATCAAGCCGGAACACCCCGAAGCGCCCTTCCAGCTTTCCTGCCACTTCATGAAGCTGATCCACAGACCTAGCTGTAAGTATCGGAACAGCCCCCTGTCTGCTGAATTCCCGGGCAGTTTCCGCCCCGATGCCGCTGGATGCCCCAGTAATCACTACGATCTTATTATGTAAGTCCACCATCTAACCCTCCCCGTATGCTTAAGCAAAAAGCGGCCGGCCGCTCGGCAGCCCGCCGCTTTAACTATAATGTGGAAAGATTATGCGATCAATACCTGAATGTCGAGTTCACCTATAGTGTCCATGATTAAAGGAATCGTCAATGCCCTCTTAGGTACGAAAGCCGCCGCAGAAGCAGAATGCATCAGCTTCGGTGGAGTGATGTCCACCCGTACTCCTTGATTAAACAACATCGTACTGGCATTTCCGCTGATCATATTGCCAAGCTCGGAAATGGCGCTTTGCGTCATATCGTCCATCTCGGTGATATGATACCCGCCCATCATGGCGGAAACCAGTCTTAACGCGACTTCCTCATGCAATCCGAAAACAATGTCACCGCTCATCTGGCCTGTCATGCCGATTTGGATCCAGACATATTTCTCGACAAACACAACATCCTTGACACCCAATGCCCCGGTAGAAGGACGTATGTTGATGACCTGCTCGATAACAATTCTGGCAGCTTCCAAAAACGGATTAATATACTCAGCCTTCATGAAGACGGCGCCCCTTTTCGACAGGATTCGAACTATTCCCTGTTTCTTGTATAACGTCATTATACTTAATATTTTCCAATAAGTATAGAACTAAAGTTACATTCGCCGCCAAAACATGTGACAAAAGTAATGTCGAACTTTGTTATAAAGGAGCACCTATAACCCTACATCAGCAGAGTTTGATCACGGCCGGGCGGTACTACAGGCACATGCTGATCCGCTTCGGCCTCTCCTTTTGCAATATTCACACGGGTTAGAAGCCCTATGCCGACAATAAAGAACAACAGCAGCGATAGGATTGCAAGACGGGAAGAACCTGTCACCTGAGCCGTTAAGGCGAATACAAAAGGACCCACCATAGCCGAGAATTTACTGGATACGCTTAAAAACCCGAAAAATTCCGCGCTTTGCGACTTCGGTACCATACGGCTGTAAATGGACCTGGCGATTGCCTGGCTGCCTCCCTGCACAAGCCCAACTGTACCGGCCAACAGATAAAAATGAAAGGATGAAGCCATGTTATAGCCTAAAATGACAATGAGCACGTAGATGCCCAAGGAAACATACAGCGAGTTTTTGGAACCGAAACGGTCAGCGATTTTGCCGAACAAATAGGTACAGGGTATGCCCACGAATTGTGTGATAACCAAAGCGGTAATCAAGTCATTCCTGTCTATGCCGATCCCCCGGCCATAGATGGTTGCCATGGAAATGATCGTATTTATGCCGTCATTAAAAAACCAGAAAGCAATCATATATTTCACAAGCTCAGGATAGTGCTTCAACTGCCGGAGTGTCCTGCCGATTCTTCCGAAGCCCTCCTGACCGTACTGTGCCCAAGTCCTTGAAACCGGATGCCGTGCATCCCGAACATGCTTGAACAATGGCAGAGAAAATACAAACCACCATAACGCCACCGTTACAAAAGCGGCTCTTGTCGCGGTCTGCGTATCCGGAAAACCAAAAAACTCCGGCTTCAGCATCATCGCCAAGTTTATAGTGAGCAGAAGCCCTCCGCCGGTATAGCCGATGGCGTAGCCGCGGGATGAGATTCGGTCGCGGTCTTTTGCTTCTACTAAATCAGGCAGCAGCGCATCATAAAACGTGTTTCCCCCCGTATACCCCACGGTTGATAAAATCAGCAGAGCCGAAGCTAAAACATAGTCCCCCGTCCCAACGAAGGCGAAACAACCGCTTGCCGCAATCCCCAGAAAAGAGAACCAGCGTAAAAATAAAGCCTTACGGCCGGACAAATCCGCCACAGCACCAAGCAGCGGCGCAAGCAGCGCAACAATCAGCATGGCGGCGGACTGTGAGTATCCCCAGTAAGCGTCGGCCGTGTTGCCTGGTAAATCTTTTGCCGCCACGTCTTTATAGTAAATCGGAAGCACGGCAGCCACCATGGTGGTGACGAAAGCGGAATTAGCCCAATCGTAAAGTACCCAGCCCCGGACAGCTTTTGGATTCATAGTGAATCCTCCTTTACTTTCACATTTTGACCGCCTTACCTGAAATATGATACTTGTGGTAGCTGTTCGACAACAGCCTGCCTAATCCCTGCGGACTATATATGAAGTTCTTTATAATTATTCAGCTGCTCCATCGTTTCATTACCCGTGGGTTGTGTGATAGATAAGGGTATGCTTGTATACCAAAATTGGAAGCTGTAGGAGGTAAGCCATGTTTAAACGAATCAACAGACTGCAAATCGAACTGCCGCAGCCCGCTTATTCAGACCCAAATGCAGCCGCAGCCGTGCAGGAACTGCTTGGCGGACGTTTCGGAGAGTTGTCCACGTTGAATAATTATATGTTCCAGTCCTTTAACTTCCGGGGTAAAACGAAACTGAAGCCTTTTTATGATCTTGTCGCCAGCATAACAGCTGAGGAATTCGGCCACGTCGAGCTGGTTACCAATGCGATTAATCTTTGCCTTGCCGGTACAACTAACCCTGCTCCGCCGGATGAAACCCCATTAAAGCCGGGCAAGGATGCGAGAAACACCCATCATTTCATCGCCGGGGCACAATCAGGACTCCCCATGAATTCAATGGGCAAACCGTGGGATGGCGATTATGTATTTAACAGCGGCAATCTGATATTGGATTTACTGCACAATTTCTTTTTGGAGTGCGGAGCAAGAACCCATAAAATGCGATGTTATGAACTGACCGACCATCCGGTAGCCAGAGAAATGATCGGTTATCTCCTTGTCCGCGGAGGCGTGCATGTGGTTGCTTATGCCAAGGCTCTTGAAATGGCCACGGGAGTAGATATGACCAAGATGATACCGATACCGAATCTGAGCAATAAATCGTTCGATGCAACACGAAAGTATGAAGAAAGCGGACTTCACCGCAAATTATACCGGTTCAGTGATGAGGATTACCGGGATATCGCCCAAATTTGGAAAGGACCTCATCCGGAAGACGGCCTGCCTTTGGAAGTGGTCGACGGGACACCGGAGGGCGGACCGATCCCCGAATATCCAGATGTTCCGGAGGAATTCGCACCGGGTATCGGACCGGACGAGTTCATGGAAATTGCCAAGCGACTGCAAAAATCTGCAGGGTTGTGAAATCGTAAAAAAACTGCTTTCCGGCTGGGATCATCCCATTGTCGGAAAGCAGTTTCTTTATTCTTCTAGTGATGTCCCCCGTTCCAAAAGCCGACCATGTTCAGCGTCTTTATGCAATCGTTCTAACCAGCTTAATTCGATCTTGGCATGTTCGTAAGCGCCCATCATCAGGTGAAGTACCCCTCGAGGCACTGTCGCAATGTGCTCCTCATATACACTCTTCATATGAAGAATAAACTGTTCCTGCTGTTCAATCCGCTCTCTGAGGATACCGGCGATCTCTTCCTGATTGCCGTGATGCACAAAGGGTAATGCAGCGTAAATCGGGTTACACTTAGGCATTCGTTCGAGAAGCTGTTCCGATAGCAGCCCGTGGAACAAGGCTTTGCCCGCTTCGGTTCTCGCTACAACCCCCAGCATCATCGGAGTCAATACGGTACCCGACTGGCTGGCCGTTCCTTGATAAACGCCCTGAACATAGATCGGAATGTAGGTTGCTGCAGAAATCATAACCGCTCCGTAAAAGAAACTGATCAGCTGACTTGCCGTAAACAACCGTTTGCGGAATAGAACCAGCGGAACAATCGGATCTGCAGCTTTGCTTTCACGGTAGATGAACCCGATAAGCAGCAAAGCAAAGCCGGCAAATAAGCTGATAATCGGGTACCAGTTCCATGCATAATCCTTACCGCCGAGCTCCAGTGCGAACATCAGTCATTATACTCAAACTTGAGTAAAAGCAAACCAAAAACCTCATTGCCCCCTATTGGCGATTGACATATAATAATATTTATAGATTAGTTTACTAATGATAAATATTAGTTTTTTGGAGGGGTAAGAGCGATGAATATCAACCAGCTTGAAACATTAATCACCATTTCGAAGACGATGAGCTTTCGGAAAGCCGGCGAAATTCTTAACTTAACCCAGCCAGCCGTATCGGCCCAGATTAAAAGTTTGGAAGACGAGTTCAAAACCGTTCTTGTTGACCGCAACCAACCGGTTACGCTGACCGATCGAGGGAGAGTATTTTTGGACCATGCGGTACAAATTCTGCAGGTAGTGGAAGAGCTGAAGCAGAAGCTGTCCGATCTGAATCAGATTCCCCAGGGCCACATCCATTTAGGCACCACCACTTCCATTGCGATTCAAATTCTGCCCCGGGTCCTTTCGTATTTCCAAGATCAATTTCCGCTGATCAAGACAACGATACATTCCATGAATTCCTCACAGATTATGAGCAGTGTGGAAAACGGTATCGTGGACTTGGGCATCGGGTACCTTAACGAGAAGTCTCCCGCTTTAGAGACCTCGGTGCTTTATTACGACACGTTCGAACTCGTCGTCTCACCGGAGCACCCGCTGAGCCATCTCAGGCACACCCATGTAGAAAATCTGAAGGATATTCCTTTCATCATGCTTGGCCAGGATACGGCGGGCAGAAGGTTTGCCGACCAGATGTTCCGGAAGTTTTCCATAACGCCTAACGTAGTGATGGAACTCTCCTCCAGTGAAGAAGTGAAACGGATGGTGGAGTTGAATTTGGGCGCCGCCATTATTTCCAAGCTCTCTATCTCGAACGAGCTTCGTCTTGGCACATTAAAGGCGATCCAGGTGAACGAACTGCAAGTGGCTCACCCTGTAGGCATTGTCTACAAATCGGGACGCTACCTGAACTCGGCGATGCAGCAGTTTTTGAGCGACTTGAAAGGGATGCCGGAAACACAGTTTATCGGTTCCGAATGACGAATGAGAACAAAGTCAGGCAGGTAAACTAATGCTCGGAAGGAAACATGAAACGGAGGCGCTCCCCTAATGACCAAATTCGATCTTCATACGCATCATGAACGCTGCGGCCATGCCAAAGGCGAGATACGTGATTATATCGAGTCCGCCATCAAGCATGGACTTCAAGTCATCGGAATATCTGACCACTCTCCCTACTTTGGAAGCGGCGTTGACCGCCCTCACCCGGGGATTACCATGGCCAAAAGCGAATTTCCCAATTACGTAAAGGAAGTATTGAAGCTGAAAGAGGAGTACAAAGGGAAGATCGAGGTATTGCTCGGTGTGGAATCCGACTTTTTTCCCGAGCATATAGAAACCTACAGGAAAGAATATGAGAAATATCCCTTCGATTATATTATCGGTTCGGTCCATCAATCCGGCGGCGTCAGTATTTTCAATAAAAAAAGATGGAACGGACTGCCTCCGAAAGAACAAACTCGGCATAAAGAAGAATACTACAGGCTAATCTCCGAATCTGCCCAAAGCGGCGCTTTTCAGATTCTCGGACATATCGATGCCATGAAAGGCTATTATCCCGCATTTTCCGATATCCAGACCGCTGCGGTGGAACAAACCATCAAGATTCTTGGCGAACACCATATGGCGATTGAAGTAAACACCTCCGGGAAAACAAAAGATGTTGGGGGCTGGTATCCTTCCGATCTGATGCTGGAGATGTGCCTTCATTACGGTGTACATATCACTTTTGGTTCTGATGCTCATGTTCCGGAACGGGTAGGCGACGACTGGAACGAAGTCAGCGTAAAATTGAAGGAGATCGGATTCAAGGAATGGGTGTATTTCCGGAACAAAGAGATGCAATCTGTTCCCTTATAACGAAAACAATAAAATCCCCGGATCAGCTCGCTTATCGGCCTGGCCCGGGGATTTTATCTGAGTATTATTTTTTAAATTCATGTCCTCCGATAACCGCCACGTAGGACAGTCTCTCAAGGAAAGGACTGCGCACTAATGAAGGGTTATAGAAGAAAACCGCTTCCGGCACATAATTCACGCCGTTTAACGCAAGCTGGGCGGCTTCCACGGAGTCTGAGCTTGGCACTTTGCGTTCAATCGATCCGTTTGCTACCACTTCAAACTGGTTATGCGCATAGATGACATCGCGGATCGTATCCGGGAAACGGTTGTCTTCCACACGGTTTAAAACGACATTTGCAACCGCCACTTTCCCTTTCATCGGTTCCCCGCCGGCCTCGGATTCAACCAGCCTTGCCAACAGATACATCTCCTTCATCTTATTCTTCTCTTCCATTGCCCGGGGAATAACGGTACTTAATTGCTGCCCCGATTGTAAAGCGTCGCTAGTCAAACGGTTGCGCTCTTTGAGCAAGCGGACGGGAATGTTAAGCTTGGAGCTGATCTTTGGCAGAGTATCGCCTTTCTGGACTTCATATTTCGGTATATCCTGCAAGTGGACGGCTTGATCCCGTTCCACATATTCGGCCTCTTTATGAAACAGTTCGGCTGCATACCGGACAGGCATATAAGCCCGGTTGTTCCGTAAAATCAGGGGTTTATCCGTAATGTAGAGTTTTCCGTTAAACATCATTTTGTATTGATTTATAGACTGGGCATACCAGTCGCCAGAGGAGGTTTGCACCAGCAGGCGCCTTTTGCCTTGATCCCAGGCAGCCTTGGCTTCTCCATGTTCAACTACAGAACGGATCGGAACATACAGTCGATCTTTATCCATAAAGGCCTCTTTATCATCCATAACAACTTCCTTAACGTCTGTTACTTCCGAATCAGCAGGCTTATCGGCAGTGACATGAACCGGGATGGAAGCCGCCAGGACAATCAGCAGCACAATCATGGGTAATTTTCGAATGGTTCTTCTCTCCTTTTTTAAAGATTTTGTAATAATAACATAGAATATGGATGTTGTGTCGGGCTAAATACTGGAAGTCATTGTTTTTCACACAAAAAAAAGCCGCCTGATCGGCGGCTTGCTGGCCTACGGCGGCCAAAGTATATATACAAAAGGGGGTCTTGCATTTATCTTAACCTGTCAACATTATAGGCGGATGACATGTATATTTCTTTTTCATTACAAATGTCTTGCGAATCCCATTCCGGTCATTGCGAATCCCGTTGTTATTGCGTATAATGCATATACTATTCACAGTTGCGCGGAGGTGCATAAATGTACGATTTCCATCATCATGAACATGTAAAAAAGCAGAGCCGTTCCAAACGAACGCTCTGGATCACACTATTGCTTACTCTATTTTTTACAATTGTAGAGGTCATCGGCGGCCTGGTTTCGAACTCATTGGCTCTATTATCCGATTCCGCCCACATGGTTTCCGATGTCATCGCACTTGGACTAAGCATGACGGCCATCTATATGGCCACACGGCCGCCTAATGCCAAATTTACGTTCGGCTATTTGCGGTTCGAAATCATCGCTTCCTTCCTGAACGGATTAGCCCTGGCTGTTATTGCGATTGGTATTTTCATTGAGGGGATCCGCCGTTTCCTGAATCCGGAAGAAATTGATTTGGGACTTATGCTTACGATTGCGTGCATCGGCTTTACCGTAAACCTGATATTGACCATTGTGCTCAGCCGCAGCATGAAAGAAGAAGAAAATTTAAATGTGAAGAGCGCCTTGTGGCATTTTATAGGGGATTTGTTAAGCTCGATCGGCGTTATTATTTCGGCCATCATCATTTACTTTACCGGTCTGCGGTTCTTTGATCCGTTGATCAGCATGGTGATCGGTGTCATTATTTTTATCGGCGGATACAAAATTATCAGAGAATCCACACTTATTTTAATGGAATCGGTACCTGAGAAATTTGATCTCGATGAGATCCGCGCCTCTCTTGCAGAAGTTGAGGGTGTGGAGGACGTTCATGAAATGCATCTGTGGGCGATTTCGTCAGATCACTACTCTCTTACGGCGCATGTGTTTATCGACGAGAAGATTCAGCCTTTCTGTATTATCCTTGCTATCAACGAAACCTTGAAGAACAAATACGGGATTGACCATTCGACCATTCAAATGGAGCATGCGGGCATACACCCTCATGGTGAGTACGGTAAGGAATTTTTGAAGCAAAAAGAGATAGAAGCTTCGGAAGCGGGGCATTGAGAGAAGACCAAACCGGGTTGATCCCGATTTGGTCTTCTTTTTTGGATTAAGATGATGTCTTTACTGCAGCAACAGGTGCCGGCTGCCGGTTTACAATTACAATTCCGGACACGACCAAGGCCAAGGAAAGCATAATAATGCTGTGGACTTCCTCGCTTAACATCACAGCCGACAGGAATACGCCAAACACCGGGATCAGGAAAAGGTACATAGACACAGTGCCAACCTTGTTGAACTTCATGACGTTGTTCCAAAGCACGAAACCTGCTGCCGACAGAACTGATAGGTATAAAAGCATTAGCAGCGAAGTCAGATTAAATTGGAACGGGACCAGTCCGGCTGCGGTTGCGCCTACTAGAATGAGGGCCATGCCTCCGATAACCATCTGCCAGGACGTCATATAGAGGATGTTCATATGTTTTGCTTCATTTTTGGCTACTACGTTACCGAGCCCGCCAAAGAACATAGCAATCAGCAATAGTAACTCACCCCAACCAAATTGTATGTGCAACCCCTGCTCACTAAATCCGACTGAAAGAATGCCAAGAAAACCCAATAGAATGCCGATCATTTTGCGAAGGGTAAGGGCGTCGTTCTTATACATGAAATGGGCAATCAGGATTTGAAAGAATGACGTTGCTCCTGCAATGATGGACCCCTGAATACCCGTGGAAATACTCATGCCCACATAGAAAAAGACGTATTGTAGAAACGTTTGGAACAGGGCTAATTTAGACAAGCCTTTCCAAGTGCCGCGGGCGTAGCTTACAGGTTGCTTCATTAGAGCCATAAACAGCATGATCAGGATGCCTGCCAATGCGAACCGGTACCCTGCGAACACCATCTGCCCAAACGTATCCGTGCGCACAATATGCAGCTCCGCATAACTTAATTTTACAAACGGAAACGCCGTCCCCCACAGGAATGTCGCTGCCGTTGCCGAACCAATAATGCCTAACGGGTGTGTAAAAAACTTCTCTGCTGTCATGAAAAATTAAACCGCCTTCTAGTCTAGTTGAAAACATACTGTGTTATTGTAGCGAAACTACGCGAGAAAAGAAAGCGGGAAGTGTTGCCGGAGGTGAGGTGTACGGATATAGGCGAAATCAAGAAACCTGCTGCCCCGTGAGTCCTCCACTTCCCATTCAGCCAGCAGGTGATCGAAACTGCCTACAGCCGGCCACCAAACTTTGTCTAAGAACATCACCTCCGCATGGCCATGCTCACCCAGTCTTCTGAGCCGTTCACCAGTGGATTCCGTTATCCAGGTTCCGTAGTGGCGATTAAACCCCATATTTACTCCTCCTTAACTGCTGCATGGAATGAAAACAAAAACCGCCCTCCCCCATAAGGGAGAGAGCGGTGTGCTTCACGCGCTTTGCAGGTATCTTACATACCCAGCCATTTCTTAAACATATGCTTCGTCGTGTCTCCGTTGATCGCAGCGATGGACGTTGTAAGCGGAATGCCTTTCGGGCAGGAACGTACGCAGTTCTGCGAGTTGCCGCAGCCCTCGATGCCGCCGTCTTCCATCAGTGTCTCCAGACGCTCGTCTTTGTTCATCTCACCTGTAGGATGAGCGTTAAACAAACGAACTTGCGAAATCGGGGCAGGACCGATAAACGAGCTGCGGTCGTTTACGTTCGGGCAAGCCTCAAGGCAAACGCCGCAAGTCATGCATTTGGACAGTTCATAAGCCCACTGGCGCTTTGTTTCCGCCATACGGGGACCCGGCCCCAAATCGTACGTACCGTCAATCGGAATCCAAGCTTTAACGCGCTTAAGCGAGTTAAACATGCGCTCACGGTTGATGACAAGGTCGCGCACCACCGGGAACGTACGCATCGGCTCAATGCGGATAGGCTGCTCAAGCTTATCTACAAGTGCAGTACATGCCTGACGCGGCTTGCCGTTGATTACCATAGAGCACGCGCCGCATACTTCCTCCAGACAGTTGGATTCCCAACAAACCGGAGTAGTTTCTTGGCCTGCAGAATTTTTGGGATTCCGTTGAATCTCCATGAAAGCACTGATCACGTTCATATTCGGGCGGTAAGGAATCTCGAACTCTTCCTGATAAGGCTTGGAGTCCGGGCTGTCCTGCCGCGTAACCATAAACTTGACCGTTTTGGATGCTGCTGCTGTTGTTGTTTCAGCCATGATCCTTACTCTCCCTTCTTCTTATCCGTAGAGTAGTCACGTTTACGAGGCGGGATCAACGAAATATCCACATCTTCGTATTCGATGACAGGTCCGTTCGGCGTCCATCTGGCTTTCGTCGTTTTCAGGAAGTTCTCGTCGTCGCGCTCAGGGAATTCCGGCTTATAATGTGCACCGCGGCTCTCGTTACGCTGCAGGGCACCGATTGTCATGACACGGGCCAACTCCAGCATGTTCCACAGCTGGCGGGTAAAAGCTACCCCTTGGTTGTTCCAGCGCGCCGTATCTGTAATATTAATGTTTTTGTAACGCTCCATCAGCTCTACAATTTTGTTGTCGGTTTCCTGGAGAGCTTTGTTATAACGTACTACCGTAACGTTGTTCGTCATCCATTCGCCAAGCTCTTTGTGGATTACGTATGCATTCTCCGTGCCGTTCATGTTCAGAAGACCTTCATATTTGTCGGTCTGCTTCTTGGCTTCGCCGTCGAAAATCGAAGAAGAAACATCTTCCGCATGCTTGTTCAAGCCGCGGATGTACTCGATTGCCTTCGGTCCGGCCACCATGCCGCCGTAGATCGCGGATACGAGAGAGTTCGCCCCCAGACGGTTCGCACCATGCTGTGAATAATCGCACTCGCCAGCTGCGAACAAGCCCGGAATATTGGTCATCTGGTTATAATCTACCCACATGCCGCCCATGGAATAATGAACGGCAGGGAAAATCTTCATTGGAATTTTGCGCGGATCGTCACCCATGAATTTCTCATAGATTTCAATAATTCCGCCCAGCTTCACGTCAAGTTCCTTCGGATCCTTATGAGACAGGTCCAGATATACCATGTTCTCGCCGTTAACGCCCAGCTTCATGTTAACGCAAACGTCAAAAATTTCGCGGGTCGCGATATCACGCGGCACCAGGTTCCCGTAAGCCGGATATTTCTCCTCAAGGAAGTACCAAGGCTTGCCGTCTTTATAAGTCCATACGCGTCCACCCTCACCGCGGGCGGATTCGGACATCAGGCGCAGCTTGTCATCGCCGGGAATGGCCGTCGGGTGAATTTGAATAAACTCCCCGTTGGCATAATAAACGCCTTGCTGATACAGAGCGCTTGCTGCAGTACCCGTGTTGATAACGGAGTTTGTAGATTTACCAAAAATAATTCCAGGGCCGCCTGTAGCCATAATAACGGCATCTGCACGGAACGTGTGCACCTGCATGGTCCGAAGGTCTTGAGCGGAAATCCCGCGGCAGACACCCTCGTCGTCAATGACGGCGGAAAGGAATTCCCAGTGTTCGTATTTATTTACAAGACCTGCTGTTTCCCACCGGCGCACCTGCTCATCCAAAGCGTACAACAGCTGCTGGCCGGTAGTAGCGCCTGCAAACGCCGTACGGTGATGTTTGGTACCGCCGAAACGGCGGAAATCCAACAATCCTTCCGGTGTACGGTTGAACATAACGCCCATCCGGTCCATTAAGTGGATAATGCCCGGCGCAGCCTCGCACATCGCTTTAACAGGAGGCTGATTCGCCAGGAAGTCACCGCCATAAATCGTGTCGTCGAAGTGCTCCCACGGGGAATCACCTTCACCTTTGGTATTTACAGCTCCGTTGATGCCGCCTTGCGCGCAAACGGAGTGGGAACGTTTCACGGGTACTAACGAGAAGAGGTCGACGTGAACGCCGGCTTCAGCCGCTTTAATGGTGGCCATCAAGCCTGCGAGACCGCCGCCTACTACGATAACTCTAGAATTAGCCATTGCTGTTCACTCCTCTTAACCTATCGATTGAATGGAAGATACCGCCGATGCCGTTTCGGCAAAATCGCTGCCGGTGAATGCTAGCAAGGACGTAATAAACATTGCGGATAAAATGACAAACAGGATCATCCATACATAAGAAGACGCTCTTTGAGCTCTTGGTCCGACCGTGATTCCCCAGGCAACGAGGAATGACCACATGCCGTTGGTAAAATGGAATGATGCTGCAACAACACCGATGATGTACAATGCAAGGAAAATCGGATTGGACAAAATACTGTGCATCTGCTCACCCAGCGTTTCGTGCGTTACATTGCCGATAGCCACCTGGAACCGTGTCTCAAACACGTGCCAAATAACGAAGACAAACGTTAGAACGCCGGTTACACGCTGAAGTGTGAACATCAGATTGCGGAAATAACCATAATTGTTAACATTGTTGCGGGACTGATAGGCTACATATAAACCGTACACCCCGTGGTACAGCAACGGCAGCCAAATTCCGAAAATTTCGAGAACCAGCACAAGCGGAAGACCGTTCAGAAATGCAACCAAATCGTTAAAACCTTGTTTGCCGCCTTCTACAGCCGCGAAGTTCGTCAGCATGTGCTCCACAAGAAAGAAGCCCAGCGGAATTACTCCAAGCAAAGAGTGCAGCTTACGGGAATAATAAGAATTTCCTTTCATTAGTAGCGTTCCCCTTTCATCTTACGTCACCGAAGCGTTTTCAAAAGCCAAAATTTATTGTACTGCTACTCGTCCGCATCGTCAATGAAATCCGGTCATTCGTTGTCGAATGAACACGAAAAGTAGGACTGCCGAACTTCGCTTCAACATGGCATACTACCATATTACTCCCTTTTGACTTATAATAAAAATGTTAATTTCTTATTAAAATTAATGTCATTTTGTTATAAAGGAGATCTCATTCACAATGCTGGAAGATTTGGATATATTCGCAATGGTTGTGGAACACGGATCTTTAAACAAGGCATCCCAAGCCCTCAATTTATCCCAGCCTGCTTTGTCCCGGAAGATAGGAAAGCTGGAATCCCAGCTTGGAATCCTGTTGTTTGACCGCGTAGGAAAGCACTTGGAACTTACCAGACTGGGCAGGATCTGTTATGACTATGCTGTGCAGATGCGCAACCTGGAACAGCAAATGCTAAGAGAGATTAACAGTTATCAGACGGGCGGCGGCAGCGTCACGATCGGGGCAAGCCTTACAACACTTCAATCCACTCTTCCTGAACTGATTACGCTCTATACTAAGCATTACCCCGAAACCGATTTGAAAGCCGTAACCGGCAAAACACATGAAATAGTTTCACTGGTTAAGGACCGGAAGGTGGATATAGGCATCATTGCCACCGTGATCGACCACTCCGACCTCCACTGCGACCCTTTGTTCGACGACCATCTGTGCCTTGTGCTTCCCCAGAGCCACGAATATGCCCGCAGAGAGGAGCTGTCGATTGACGATTTAACCGGGCTGCCTTTGATTCTGTTTTCCAAAGGAACATGGTACCGGACGCTCACGGACGATATGTTTCTGAAATACGGCATTCAGCCTGATGTGCGGATGGAAATTGATTCATTCGAAGCCATTACCCGCCTCGTATCTACTTTAAACATCGCCACGCTGCTCCCGCAATCCTACATAGGACAAGGTATCCTAGATAATAACGGCCTGCTGATGCGCAGAATTGAAGTGTTTGAACGGACGGCGAGAACGACCTCCATTATTTACGGTCCCCCTGCGTCCCTGAACGAATCAACCAGGCAATTAATAGAGGCTACCAAGAATTATTATTCTTCCTCCTGAAAAAAGAAACCATCCTGGGCCGTTATACGGGATCAGGATGGTTTGCTGTATCGGTTTGAACTTCAAGTCCCAGCCTGCGTGCGACAAAACCTGCCGTGCTTGCCTGTACTAATATGGTAATTAAAATCGCCATAAACGTTACCGAGGATATAATATCCGTATGTTTCAATCCAAGGCTTGCCACCATACCGGCTAAAGCCGCCGGAATCACTCCCGTTTCCCTTACCCACATCATAAACAACAGCTCTTTCCAGGTCCAGCGTGCCTTTAAGTCAGGCAGAGCGGAAGCAACAACCGTCAAAGGTCTGGCAACAAACATCAGCACGAGCACGACGGCAAGGCTTGGCCAGAAATACTTTCCTAAAATTTCAAAATTCACTTGGCTGCCAAGAAGAACAAAGATCAGCTTTCGCATGATGACCGTAATATTCTCGGAGAAATGAGTCATTTCCGCATGATACTCCTCCATGTTCAGCCTGAAATCCCTTGAATTTCCCCATACCAGTCCGGCAGTAAATGTTGCCATAAAACCGCTGACATGAAGCGTGTCCCCAAGCGTATAAGAGCCAATAGCTGTTACCAGCATGGCGATCGTTGTATAGTGACGGAATAAATTGATTCGCTCGTGAGCAGTGATAAAAGCGATCAAATAAGCCACCACTGCGCCGACCAGAATGCCGCCGACTGCCGTTTTTATAAATTCCCATGCGGAATGGCCTAAGGAAAATCCCTCGCCGCTGCCCACCAGAATGCCAAGTATGGTAAAGGTTAAAATGGAACCTGTAGCATCGTTGAACGCCGACTCGCTTTCCACCGTTTCCCTTACTTTGTCACGGATTTTGACCTGTTTAAAGACAGGAATAATGGAAGCCGGATCCGTAGAGGCAATGATTGAGGCAGCAAGAAGGGCATACAGCCAGTCTATGCCGAACATATAATGTGCCGCTGCACCGACTGCAGCCACTGTGATAAATACTCCTGTGACACTCAACAGGCTGATCGTGACCCATACTTTCCTGAGATTGGCCAGTCTGATATTGCGTCCCCCGTCAAACAAAATAAGCGCAGACCCCAGGGTCAGGATAAACTGGTTCGTAAACGAAGCACCCGCTTCATGGATCAGCTTCAAGCCCGGCCCAAGCAGCATCCCAGCTGCAATAAAAAGCACCACATCAGGCACTTTCAGCAAGGCTGCCAGCTTGCCGGCCAACATGCCCGTAAACAGGACGATGACAAGCAGCAAAAGCACATGATGAATCAGTTCTGTAGTTTCCGTTGCCATGTTAGGAATGCCTCCGTCCAGTTACACGATCTCTTCCAGCTCGAAGCGTTCAATTTCGGCATTGGTTCCGATAATGACCATGATATCTTTTTCATGCAGCACATCGCTTGCCGTCGGAGCAATATTGACCCCATCCATTTTCCGAAGCGCGACAATACTGCAGCCGTACTTGGCCCTCAAATTCAGCTCCTGAAGCGTGACTCCGTGCAGTTTATGAGGCACCTCTAACTCAGCGATGGTGTAATCCTTAGACAGCTCAATAAAATCGAGCAGATTCGGTGAGACGAGCTGATGAGCAACCCGTACCCCCATATCGCGCTCAGGGTAAATAACCCGGTCCACGCCGATTTTCTCCAAAACACGGCCATGCAGCTCGGATTGTGCTTTGGCTACGACTTTCTTCATGCCCAAATCTTTCATTAAAATGGCAGCCATAATGCTCGACTGGATATCGTCCCCGATCGAAACAACCCCGCAGTCGAAGTTCCGGACGCCAAGGCTCCGGAGCACTTCCTCGTCCGTTGCATCGGCTACGACCGCATGAGTCAATATGTCGCTCAGGGCGTCCACAATTTCTTCATCTCTATCAATTCCAAGCACTTCATATCCTTGAATAACAAGCTCTCTGGCAAGAGAAGTGCCGAAGCGGCCCAAGCCAATAATCACAAAAGAATTCATTTTCACGTAAAAAACTCCTATCCGATAATAATTTTCCCTTCCGGGTATCTATAAAGCTCTTTCTCTTTGTTCGGCTGCAGAGCATAGGCCAAAGTCAGCGGACCAAGCCGGCCGGCGAACATCATTAGCATAATCATAATTTTTCCGAATACGGTTAAGTTAGCGGTTAATCCCATGGACAGCCCTACGGTTCCGAAGGCGGAGGTGACCTCAAACAAGATCATCAAAAAGCTGTGATCCTCGGTCGTAGACAGCAGCATCGAAACAAAAACAACCAGGATCAGAGCGATCATCGTAATCGTTAAAGCTTTCAACAGGCGGTCTTTCGCCAGACGGTTACGGAAAAGGACGATGTCCTCTTTGCCGCGGATCATCGAAATGATGCCGCCGACCAGCGTCGTAAACGTAGTTGTCTTGATTCCGCCCCCGGTAGAGCCGGGAGAAGCGCCGATAAACATAAGAATAATAATGAAGAATTGCGTTGCCTGGCGCAGACCAGCGATATCCAGCGTATTTGCTCCGGCCGTGCGGGGCGTGACTGACTGGAAAAAGGCGCTGAGTACTTTCCCCTGAAAGCTAAGCGGGCCCATGGTTTTCGCATTGCTGTATTCAAAAATGAAGATCACCAGTGCGCCGAGGACAATCAGGAAGGCTGACGTACTGAGCACCACTTTCGTATGAAGGGAAAGCTTACGTTTCTGACGGTAATCCATAAGATCGGACATGACAATGAAGCCTATGCCGCCAAGAATGATCAAACACATAGCCACTACGTTCACAACAGGGTCGTTTACATACATAGTCAGGCTGCGGTACTCGCCGAACAAGTCAAAACCGGCATTGTTAAACATGGACACGGCATGCCACATCCCCAAGAACATAGCTTTTCCTAAAGGGTATTCAAACGCCCAGCGGATTGTAAAAATGACAGCCGCTACCGCTTCAATCGTCAAGGAGTAAATAAGTACTTTTCGGATCAGCCGGACAATGCCTTCCATCGAGCTCTGGTTCAGAGCCTCTTGCAGAATAAGGCGCTCTCTAAGTGAGATTTTCTTTTTCAGCATCAACGCGACCAGGGTGGCCATCGTCATGAATCCCAGGCCTCCTACCTGAATTAGCAGCATGATTACAACCTGACCGAAAGTAGAAAAATCCCTCCCGGTGTCCGCCACGACCAACCCAGTAACACAAGTGGCGGAGGTAGCCGTAAACAGGGCATCGAGAAATGAAATCGGTTCATGACCCGGAGCGGCCGACACCGGCAGGGAAAGCAGGATGCCCCCGATCAGAATGATCAGGGCGAATCCCGAAACCAGAATCCTGGGAGGACTCAGTTTCAATAAATCCAATTTGCGCAAATCCATTCACCTCTTCTTAAGATCCAAAACTAACCATAATCGCTACTAAACAAACTTCGCCGGATCTGAATCAACCCGGTCCGCCGATAGGAGCAAATAAAAAAGACATTGGAAATCCAATGCCCAAAGGTATCGTATCCATGCGGCAGAAACGTTACAGAACGCTGGCTGCGGCAAACTCTGAGCCTACGAGGTTAGCTGTCGGATTCGGGCCCCTAAAGCCCTATTCTCCCGCACCATTCTTTGGCTGCAGATGAAATTCACCCCATAATACTATGGTTCCCCCGTTTTCCTGTGGAAATTCGGCTGTTATTCAGTTCAATCCGATTATAATCCTGCCCAATGGGAAGTACAATATCGATTATGGTAGGTTTCCAGTTGCCAGAAGGAGTAACAAGGTAATCTTGCAGCGTAACCAAAGGTTATCTTGGATTCTCTTCAAATATCGCCTGATTTGCTTTCTAATACTCAGGATCTATGGTACGTTAAACAAATATAAAATCAATAAACAGTTAGGAGATCTACCATGAACCGACCTTCATCGGCAGCAGCTTCCGGAGACCGCAACCTCCGCATTTTGGCTCTGGCCGGCTTAATTCTATTTATCTTAACGAACTGGTGGCCCGTTATCACCGGAACATTATCTGAGCAGGATCTGAAAGTTCCCATATCCAAGGAGAAAGCTGCGGAGACGGCCAAACAATTTATACAGAAACAGTACGGTCCAGCCGAAACGCTAAACACCTATGTTTACTATCAGGCTCAAAAAGATGTGATCGGTTACCTCCAGCGGCAAGATCTGTTTGAAGCATATACCGACCGTTGGGTCAAGCGCTACCCGGTAGAGTATTATGCCGTTGAAGTTACGGAACCAGAGTCTAATGTGCGTTATACCGTCAATGTTCACTTGTCTGAAGCAAAAGTAGTGTCATGGAATTCCTCCCTTCCTTCTGAGGGCAGTGAAAGCGGATTGAAAGCCGCGGAGAGTTTTCTCAAAAAGCAAGGATATGCAGCTGACAAGGCTATACTCGACAGGGAAGAAAGCGGAGACGGCGTTTTCACCTTTCTTGTCTCCAAGTTCGACATGGGCGGATCCCGGTTATCATTAGAAGTAAGAACGGATGCATCCGGTGTAATCACCGGGTTTACGCCCTCTTTCACGCTTCCTGCAGAACACACATCCTGGATTGCCAAGCAGGACCGTGCCGCAGCGTGGATGACCTATGCGGGAAATCTCCTCACTGGAGCAATCATGGCTATCGCTGCGATCGTCTATGTCATTATCGGACGAAAGCAGGTGTCCTTTGCCCGCGGGATTTTCCTGACCGCCGTCTATCTAATCGTCAATATGGTTAACAACGCGAATATGTACCCTGCTTATAAGGCAATCCTCGGTTCCGCCGACGCGTCTGGAACCGCGATAGCAAGCGTTATGCTGATACAAAACCTGTTCTTCTTCGGGATGTCCGTCATGCTGTATTTCTCTTTTATTTCCGGTGATCAGCTCTGGCGCCAACGCGGGATCCGTGTGTGGGCCCGTTGGCAGGAAGCCGATTATGGCGAGCATGTGATGACCGCCATGAAGCGGGGGTACCTCATCGGCCTGGTGATTTTAGGCCTGCAGCAGGTGCTGTTTATTGCCGAAGGAAAGGTGTTCCATGTGTGGAGCACGACCGATCCCGTTTCTTCCCCTTACAACATGCTGTGGCTATGGGTCTTTCCGTTTGCTGCGTGGGGCGCGGCCATTGAAGAGGAAGCCGTCTACCGGATGTTCGGGATCGCTTTATTTGCCAAGCTGTTCCGGAACCCGATGGTTGCCGCTGTGCTTCCCACCCTATTCTGGGCATTCGGACACACGCAGTATCCGATTTACCCGACCTACACCCGTGTAATTGAGCTTCTGGTTATCGGTCTGGTCTTCAGTTATGTATTCCTGAAATACGGACTGATCACCGCCATCTTCTCACATGCCGTCATGGACAGCATTCTGATGGGATTGTCCATCCTTCCTTACGGCGGGTTGAATACAATGGCGGGCATAGCTCATCTCGCCATGCCCGCCATCGTTGCTTATGTGATATACCGGCTGCACCGCCGGTTCAGGAAGTCTCCGCCTCAGGAGCTTCCTCAGATGCCGGCTCCTCCTCGCCCCGCAGGGACTTGAGGATTTGAGACGCCAGTTTCTCCCCTATAGACAGAGGCCCGAAATCTTCAATACGGGCCTCTTTAATTTTCTTCAAAGACCCGAAATGTTTGAGCAGCGCCTTCCGGCGTTTCTCACCAACGCCCGGGATCGCATCCAGCTGCGATACAACCATAGACTTCGCACGGGTGTCCCTGTGGAACGAAATCGCAAAGCGATGGACTTCGTCTTGTATTCGCTGCAGCAGGTAGAACTCCTGGCTGTCGCGCGGCAGCGGAACGACCTCTGCCGGATCTCCAATCATCAGCTGGGCCGTCTTATGCTTAACGTCTTTCACCAAACCGCAGACAGGAATGTCAAATAATCCAAGCTCGTTCTCCAATACATCCAGCGCTGCCGAAATCTGACCTTTGCCGCCGTCCACTACAATCAGGTCTGGCCGCGTCAGATTCTCCTTCAGCACCCGTTCGTACCTGCGCCGGATCACTTCCCGCATCGTCTCGTAATCATCCGGTCCTTGGACCGTCTTGACCTTGTACTTACGGTATTCCTTCTTGTCCGGCTTGCCGTCGATAAAAACGACCATCGCGGAAACCGGGTCCGATCCCTGGATATTCGAGTTATCGAACGCTTCGATGCGCCGGATCGGCCCCAAGCCCAGCCAGTCGCCGAGATTCTCTACGGCCTTGACCGTGCGCTGCTCGTCGCGCTCGATCAGGCGGAACTTCTCGGCCAGGGACACCTTGGCGTTATCTATCGCCATATCCACCGCCTGCTTCTTCAAGCCGCGCTGAGGGATATGCACCTTCACCTTCAGCCAGCTCTCCAGCGCTTCCTTGACGTCGGCGCTTCCCTGCTCCGCTTCGGCGGCTGCTGTGCCGCCCGCTTCAGCTTCGGAAGCGGCGTCGCCGTAATCCGTGTCGCCGGCCGCGTCCAGTGCGGCGGCCAGCCGTGCCGCGGTCGGCTTCTCCGTGCCGGCCGCTTCCGCCGCAGGCGCCGCTGCCTGGCCTTCCAAAGGCCGCGGCGGCAGGAAAATCTGGCGGGGCAGCGCCGGATTGTCGCTGTAATACTGCGTCACAAACGACGTGAAATCGTCGTACTCTTCCCCGTAATAAGGGAACGTCGAGGCGTGGCGCTCGATCATTTTGCCTTGGCGCATGTACAGAATCTGTACGCACATCCAGCCTTTGTCGACCGCATAGCCGAACACGTCCCGGTCTACAGCATCGTTCATCGTAATCTTCTGCTTTTCCATTACCGCATCGATGTGCTGGATCTGATCGCGCATTTCCTTCGCCCGCTCAAAGTTCAGTTCTTCGGCGGCCTCCTGCATTTTGCGGGTAAGATCGTCCTTGATGTCCGTATGGCCACCATTCAAGAAGCGGTGAATTTCGTTCACCATCTCCTCGTACTGCTCCGGGGCCACCTCAAATTCGCAGGGCGCCACGCATTGGCCGATATGATAATACAAGCAAACCCGGTCGGGCAATGTCTTGCATTTACGCAAAGGATATAGGCGGTCCAGCAGCTTCTTCGTCTCCTGTGCCGCAAAAGCGTTCGGATAAGGGCCGAAATACTTGCCTTTATCTTTGATCACTTTACGCGTCACTTCAAGCTTGGGGTGCTTCTCGTTTGTTATTTTGATGTAAGGAAAAGACTTGTCGTCCTTCAGCAGCACATTGTACCGCGGATTGTACTTCTTAATCAGGTTGCACTCCAGAATGAGTGACTCCATGTTGCTTGATGTGACGATATATTCAAAATCACGGATTTCGGAAACGAGCTTTGCCGTCTTGCCGTCATGGCTGCCTCTGAAATAAGAGCGCACCCGGTTCTTCAGCACCTTGGCCTTTCCGACATAAATTACTGTGCCTTCCCGGTTTTTCATCAGATAGCAGCCCGGCTTGTCAGGCAGCAGAGCCAGCTTATGATTAATCGCCTCCATAACAGCAGACCGGCTGATCGTTTCCCCCGTTACCTCTTCGTTCATCTTTCCATTCACCTCTCCAGCGGGTCAAGAACGTATATTCCTATTGTATCACAAAATAGCAAGCGCCGCGGGATTCTCCACACCCCCGAATTCATGGAAAAACCGCCGGGCTTGAGGCCGGGCGGCTGCGATTAGGACACGGTGGATTTTCTTAAAAGGCGAAAAGTTGAAGCAGCGTAAATCAACGAGAGTACAAACAGCATCGATGCGAGCTGCCCGGCTGAATAGGATGAAAGCCAATCGCCTATGCCTCCCCACCATCCCTCGTTCGAGATGATAAAGGTAATTATGCCGATTATTACGGCAAGAACAGCCAGAAAAAGGGTGAGCGCCATGCCTCCGTACCTTCTTTGGAAACTTGAAATGAAGAAGCCGCTTAAAAAGAAGTTCGTCATCAGGACAAAAAAGATCCAAACTTGCTCCAACAGTCCTCCCTCGTTCAAATAGGGAAAGTGGTAAAAATGAAGATCCACACCCCACCCCGAAGTGCCTTGCTCGATCGAAGAAAGCACAAGCAGCCCCACAGAAGCGATCAAGCCTGAAATGGCCGCCATCAGCATGGTCCCGTTGAAATAATCCCTTCTCGAAACACTGAGGCCCAGCGCAAAAGAAAACGTCTGCGAAACGACAATCATACCCGTAACCATCATGTAGATATACATAGAGGCCACGCCTCCTGTTGTTACCGGCTCATCAACAAAGGCTGCGATAACCAGATTGACGGAAAAACTAAACAGCATAATAATCCACGGAAGATAGAACCAGCTTAGTTTATCCTTGGCATGCATTCGAAAAATGGCGTACGTACGGTTCATACCGGATCTGCCTCCTTTTGCTTGGCGGGATTGCCTGTAATCTGCCCTTTCCCTATCCCTATTCCACTGCCATTGCCATTGCCGTTTGTCAAATGTACGATCAGCTGCTGCAAAGATACAGGGGATAAATCCAGGCCCATTGCTTCGGCTGCTTTGCGTTCCTCCGGCGACCACTCACCCAGCACAGATGCTTTCAACATGCCGCCGAATCCTTCACTGTGAATGACCTCTTTGCCTTCCGTAAAACCTGTTACTGCCGCTTTTTTGCCGACAACGCTGAAAGCCCTGCCCCTTAACGCTTCTGCCTCTTCATCCAGCAGAATTTTCCCTTGATCGATCACAATGACATGCTCCAGCATCTGGCTTACTTCATCAATCAGGTGGGTAGACAATACAATGGTCCTCGGATGCTCTGCATAATCTTCCAGCAACCGGTCATAGAACATGCTTCTTGCTACCGCGTCCAGACCCAGATAGGGTTCGTCGAAAATGGTAAGAGGCGCCCTGCTTGCTAATCCCACGATAATGCCTACGGACGAGAGCATCCCTCTGGAAAGCTTCTTCATTCTCCGGTCCAGCGGGAGCCGGAAATCCTCCAGAAGCCGGCTGGCAAACGCCGAGTCCCAATGGGGAAACAGGTCTGCAGCTGCACTCAGTACTTGGGATACCGTGAACTGATCAGGATATTTCTGGCTCTCCTTAATAAAACAAATCCGATTTAACACCCGGTTGTTCTCATAGGGAGCTTCCCCGAACACATGGAGATGGCCTTCCGTCGGAAACAGTTGGGCCGTAATCAGATGCATCACCGTTGTTTTGCCTGCTCCGTTTCGGCCCAGGAGCCCGTATATTTTATTTTCCTGCAAGTGGAACGAAACTTGGTCCAGCGCCGTTACCTTGCCGTATTTCTTTGTTAACTTCAATACCTCCACTACATTAGCCATCTGTTCCCGCCCCTTTCCGGATCATGTCCGTCACCTGTTCTACTGTGATGCCCAGCTTCTCCGCCTCGCGCAGCATGGTAACAAGGTACTGGTCGTAAAATTGTTCTTTGCGCTTCTCCACTAATACCGCTTTCGCCCCGGATGCCACGAACATGCCGATCCCCCGCTTCTTGTATAAAATCCCTTGATCCACTAACAAATTCACGCCCTTCGCCGCTGTAGCAGGATTTATCTGATAAAAAGAAGCAAACTGGTTCGTCGACGGAACTTGCGTTTCTTCCGGCAATCCGCCGTCTATAATGTCATCCTCAATCCTCTCCGCAATCTGCATAAAGATCGGCTTGCTGTCATCGATTCCTGAACCCACTCGACTCACCACCATGTTGGTTAGTTACTCATGTAACTAACTATATAACTGATTTACTGGACTGTCAACTCTTTTTAGATAAATGGGCTTGCTGAATAGGTGAAGGCCCGATACAAACAAAAAAGGGAGCCACTTGGGCTCCCGAAACTTATCTTCTTATGAAGGCAAAGCCGCTAAAGGGCTTTGCGCCTTACGAAACGACCGGCAGTGCAACTACATTGCCCGGCAGCTCAACAGAAACTTCCTTCCGTTCTTGGGAAGATCGCAGCACGCCGTCAATGATCGCCTGCTGGATAACGATCTGTTCTCCCGGAATCGGAGCCGGACGCCCGTCGCGAACGGCTTCGGCGAAATCCCGCACCTTTTCGTAGAACAAATTCAGTTCGTGGTGGATCAGAGGAACTTCGGTAGATGTGTGTCCTCCGAACTCGTCGTGGAACATCGTCATGGAACCGACTTTGCCGTCCCAAACCCCGGACCACGGTCCGCTGCCGTAAGGAGTGACCTTCAGGCCTGCATCCGTACCCAGAAACATAGTCGACCCCAAAGTATCCATATGCATCGCCCAAGAAATCTTAAATTGCAGCACGACATCGTTCTCAAACCGCACCATAGCCGCTCCAAAGTCCTCCACTTCAAACCGGTCCGCTTCCGGATGATAGATCGGATTGCGCCCGAAGTGATTGGTGGTGAACGCCGAAACCGTCAACGGACGGGGATAACCCATAGCGTTCAACGCCATATCAAGAGAATAACATCCGATATCGGCCATGGCTCCGGCACCGGCCAGCTCCTTGGAGATGAACGTGCCCCCCGGCATACCGCGCCGTCTTCCGCCGCCTGTTTCCACATAGTATACGTGACCAAGGCGTCCGGACTGCACAATCTGCTGCAAGAGCTTCATATTTGGATCATACCTGGGCTGGAAACCGATCGACAGCATATTTCCTGTAGCCCTTGCCGCATCGGCCATCTCCAGTGCCTCTGCCAGCGTAACCGACATCGGCTTCTCCAGCAATACCTGCTTGCCAGCAAGAAGCGAATCTACTGAGGTGCGGTGATGAGATACGTTAGGAGTACAGATGCTGACGGCGTCCACATCCTGCTGCAGCAAAGCTTCATGCGATTCGTAAGCTGCGGCGGAGTCCAAACCCTGCCGTTCTATAAACTGCTGCGCACGCCCGGGAATTACGTCCGCTACAGCTGTCACTTCCACAAACGGCAGTTTGGCGTAAGCTGCGGCATGCTGTGCGGCAATCCCGCCGCTCCCGATAATACCAACCTTGATCGTCTTCATCAGGATCTCTCCTTAGGTACATGCCCGCCCGCAGAGTACGTGCGGCGATAAGCAGCGGGGGTCATGCCATATTTCTGTTTAAAAACAGGGAATAAATAGTTCGGATTCGCATACCCGTTATCGAGCGCGATTTCCTCAACGGGACGTTCGCCGTTCAACAGATCGGAACAGATCCGGGTGAGCCTGACCTGCTCCAGCCAGCCGCGGAACGTTGTCTGCCCTTCATTGCGGAAAATCCGTTGCAGCTGACGGGCACTGATGCCGACGTCCGCCGCAACTTCCTCAAGCGTCAATGGCCTTGCGGCATTATCTTCAATATATTGTTTAGCTCTCTTATAACGGTGTTCCGACATATCCCGTTCCGGGATGGCGCTCCCAGCTTCGATCGGGGAACAAGCCCTGGCTGAACGAAGCAGAATCTGTATGAAGGACTGTTTTAGCGAAGTGTAAAAACCAATGCGCTGATCCTCCCACACACGGTAGGCATCCAAAAAACAATCCATTGCATGGAAACGGTCAACCAGCGGCACCGCCGAAAGTGAATTCAACACTTGCATGCTCTCTTCCGCTTCCTGTACCTCGATCGTATGTCCCCAGTCACCTGAGGCACGCTGTTCCTCGCCTATCGGGACGATTTCACAATGAAGGCAAAGTTCATACATCGGTTCCTGCTCATCCGACCATTGCTGATGGAGTACGCCCGGACCGGTAACGTAGAACATCCCTTCATGTAAATCATACTCGCCGGCCTCCAAGTGGAGTTTCCCTTTTCCCTTAGGGATAAAATGAAACTCATACTCCGAATGCTGATGAAACGAAACGACCGATCCGGGCGGAAAATTGGTCAGATGACAGCGAAGTACCCGAATCCCGTAATTGCCCCAGCGGAATTGCAGATCCAGACGGTCCAGCGCATCCCATTTTGTTTCCATTCTTGCAAAAATAAACGCCGGCTGCTGCCGTTCCCTTTCCGCGTTGTCCGCCGTACGGGTTCCAGACATCGATGCCCCTCCCATCCTAAAAATCAGTTTCCCGGATTATTTCGCCAGCTCGCTAAGCTTTACCGTGCGGCGCTCCGAAGCCGACAGGTTGGATGCTTCCATTAAACTTGTCAGATCTGCTGCAATTTGCAGGTTTTCCTCCGCTTCGGTTCCCTGTTCAATATGGCTTACCCATTGGGTGAAGGATCTTGGCAGCCGGTCCCCGATCGCCACTTCTTCCCACTGTCCGCTCAACCGGTTGCTGCGCACTTTAATCGTTTCTTCAGGGAATCCGTAAAGGAGCGTTCCCTCCGTACCATGAATTTCGATGCTGAACGGGGAGTGGCTGTTAACAAAGCCGGCCTCCACGATACCAATGGCGCCATTCTCATAAGACAGAACGGAAACGGCGTTATCCTCTACTTCCTTGCCGGTCACGTACCCATAGTTTGCGGAGACAGCCTCCGGCAGTCCCAGGAACGTACGAACTAGATACATCGGGTGGCAGCCCAGGTCGATCAGGGCTCCGCCTGCGCATTGTTCCTTGGAGAAAAAGTGCTCCGGCAGCCAGCCGGCAACAGCACCGTTATGTGATAAACGGACACGCGCTAAAGTCAAGCGTCCCAAAACGCCGTCTTCCACCAGTTTGCGGATCGGCTGTGTATACGCGTCATAGAGCCTTGGCAAAGATACCGTCAGCTTTACGCCCGCCTTGCGGACCGCAGCATAAATTTCGTTCAATTCCTTCTGTGTAGGAGCTACTACTTTCTCTGTAAAAATGTGTTTTCCCGCCTCGGCCGCTTTCACCATGATATCCCGGTGAGTGTTTGTAGGCGCGTCGATAACGACAGCATCAATATCGCTGCGGCCCAGCAGCTCGTCGAGGGATTCGATGAACGGAACGCCGTACTTCTCCGCTTTTTCCCGGCCGCGCTGCGGAATTTCGTCCCAAATTGCCGCAACCTCCGTATGAGGATTATTGATAACATCCTCTGTATACTCATCTGCATGCACGTGCCAGTAACTGATCATTCCTACTTTTATCATCGAATCCCACTCCTCTAAATTACTTTAAATATACGACATGAGATAAAAATAGCACAACTCCCAAATAGAAATATATGAATTTAAATGTCGGCTATACTACAAATTTACGACATACAATAAGACGACATCCGCAGTAACAAAAATAACCCGCAAGACAGCCACTTTTCAAAAAAGTGTGCTCTTGCGGGTTATCATTTCGCCTGCTGATACTTATTCGAAAATAATCGATTAGATATGCATGGTCAAAACGTTCTTCAAAGCGTCCTTCGAATTGAAACCAACCACTTTGTCTACAGGTTGGCCGTCTTTAAAGACGATCAGCGTAGGAATGCTCATTACGCCGAAACGGGAAGCCGATTCCGGATTGTCATCGACATTCACTTTGGCGATCTTCACTTGCTCGCCGATCTCCTTGTCCAGCTCTTCCAGAACCGGGGCGATCATCTTGCAAGGTCCGCACCAAGGCGCCCAAAAATCAACCAATACCGTTCCTGAATTCTCCACTTCGCTACCGAAGGAGTTATCGGTTACATTAACAATTGCCATGAGAATTTCCTCCTTATGCTCAGGTAAACATCAAACTGCTCACCTGTAAAGTATACCATACCGCAACAAATTATGCGAAACGCCAAGTAAGTTTTCCCCAGCCAAGCCTTTACACTGCGAGCCCTGTTGGGTATACTTATCTATATTGACAATACCCGCTCTGTGTGGACCTTGAATCCCGGACAACATCTTATGTTGGACGCTTGCGACAGACGCTAGGAGGAACGACATATGAACAAGAGTTATGAAGCGAATGACCCGAGACTACATACGAACGAGGAACCGCGCGACGATCTATTCGATCTCATGTTCGGGTTTGGCGCTATGTTCGGCGGTATGTTTCTAATTGCGCTAATTGCTACGATTATTGCATTGTTCGTGAAATAAGAAAGCTGTATAGAAAGAAGCTTTCCCTCGGGAAAGCTTCTTTTTCATTATCTGTATAGTTCACCTTATCTCCGCTTGCGCTTGTTCTCGCCTTCCACCTTCACATAGTCAACGTAAGGACGAATCCGCTCCATCAACCGCCGCCCCTTGTTTTCCTCATTCCCGTCCTTCGTATAGCACAGGTGTTTCTCCAGTCCGTCAAAGTCATGGTTAGAGGTATAGAACGTCGGCTTGCGGCCCATCCGGTGGTTCAGGATCGAGGCCAGCACATGGTCGCGGAACCAGGCGTTCATGTTCTCCGCCCCAACGTCATCGAGAATAAGGAGGTCTGTGTTTTTCAGCAGCTCGATCGTCTCCAGCAGCCTTTTCTCATCCTGAAACATCCGCTTCGTATCTTCCACGAAATCCGGCATAAACACAAACACACCGGTGAACCCTTCCTTGGACAATTCTTGCAGGAGATAGGACATCAGATACGTCTTGCCCGTACCGAACGACCCCGAAAGGTAAAGCCCGTCAGCCTGCAGGCCATCCGCCTTCGTCTTGTTGACGTAATTGAATACAGCTTGTACAGCCCCTAACCTCATATTATCCATGGTCAAAATATCTTTGGCCGAATACGCCTGATCCAACACCCGCTCATCCATATTCAGGCAGCGGATCCGCTTGCGGACTTTCTCCTGGGCTTCATGGGCGATCAGCTTTTTGCAGGATACTTTATGGTCATTGATATAATCAATCCCGTTAATACGCTCAACGGTCAGCTTCGTATAGTGCCCCTCCATGTCATTCGGGCATTGATTCAGCCCCGGGCAGTTGGAGCAGCTGTTGTACTCCTTGGCGTACTGGTACAGACGGTTCATATTCAGCTTCAATGTCGTATCGTCCAGTTCGGGATGCTTCGCCCTGAATTTGATGACGGCCGTATCGCTTAACACCGCCATACTATTCATCTCCGCCTGTTCCAGCAAATGGCGGTTCGATTTATGCTTCAGCAGGTCTGCTAGTGATTCCATGCAGGTCCGCCTCCTTTTTCAGTTTACATCATGATCGTTATCTCTGGCCGTCCAAGCGCTCAGCCAGCTTCATTAATTCTTCCATGTCGACATCTTTCCAGCTTTGGTCGTCCGGATTGCTTTCCACTACTTTCAGGCTCGGTTTCTGTGCACGCTGCCGCTTCTTCCCGGAGTTAGGCTGCTCATCCACAGGCTTGCGCAAATGCTGGACTGCCTGTTCGAACGTCTCAATCTGGTTGCCCAGCATACTGGACGCAATGGCATCGATATATTTGCGCGTCCAGGACTTACGGGTATAGGAAATATAGTGGATCAGCACATTCACGACAGGGTCCGGCATCCGGTAAGTCTGATTCAGGATATGGAACGTATCTTCGATATACTTCGGCACGCTTCCAGGGAAAAATTTCTCAAGAAAGCTGGTATACGGAAGATTGCGGACGAACATATTATATTGATCCGGATTATCGCATTGCGAACGGACGATTTGCGGCACAGGCAGGTAGAACTCTTTGGCTACAAAATGCTCGTCAGGTACGATCCCGTCCGCCGACACGGGCACATCATCAGCCGCACTGTCCATTTTGCGAAGGCTGCGTTCGGTCTGTTCACTCATTTTTTTGCGTTGGCTGTAGATTTCAAAGCCTTTCTTCTGCAGCAGTTCCATCACAAGTTCCCCATCCTGGGTGAAGACGCCGTCCGTATCCAAAAGGTCTCTAATATCCGCCTTCGTCAGCTTGAACTTGTTGAAAATAAAATTCAGCGATTCCATCTGGCCGTGATCATACTTCAAGTTCTCGACAAACTTCGTATTCGCTGAGGTCGCGCGGGGGAAATGGAACATGATATCGGAATATTCCAATCTTTGCTGTTCCATAAAATCGTCCTTCTGCGCTTCTTCCCTGGCGGGAGACAGTTCGGCCAGCGCCTGCTCCAGCTCCGAATCAATCATGGAAGCATTCAGGCGGAACGGTTCAAAATCATAAAACGCTAACGACAGGTCTTCCGTATTAACCGTCCGGCCCGCAAACTCTTCCGGCTCCTGAGAGAAAAATTCCTCTTTGAGGGCGAGCACGGCGAATTTGCCCACTTTATCCCTTAGCAGCATCATGAGATGAGGAACCTTGAAGAAATCCCCGGGCGACAGAGGCCGCACCAGTTCAAATTCATATAAATACTCATCCGTCTCGACCACATATTTATGTTTTGTCTGAAGAAGCCCCATCGCTTCCAGCTTGGACGTCTGCTCGATGAGCATCTTCCGCCCCTGCTCGTTCGGCTCGACATTCAACAGCAGAAATAATCGGCGGAGCTGTTCCGCCTTGGAAAACCCAAGCTTGTCCGTTGTGATTTGCTGGTAAAGCAAATGATACAGACTGACTGCATAAGCGCCGACTACCGGCTGATAAACCAGGCTCAGCATCCGTGTATCAACAGGGCTTAAAGCAAAGTCCCGGTATATGTAATAACGGTGATTCTCCGTAAAATAGTGTAAATTCGTAATGCGCATTTCAAGCACCGCCATCTTCATCAAATCTGGTACCCTTTATTGTAGCATAAATGATAGAGCCGTTTTGTTAAAAATATTGGAGAATCGGAAAGGACCCGTTCTCCATACGAGACCGGGTCCTTCCCTATCAGTTCTATTTATCGCTGTCCATCAACTCAACGAGCTGGATCCACTCGTTGTACTCGGTACGGAGTTTCGCGTATTCATCCTGCAGTTTGGCGTGTTCCGACGTCAAATCCGAAAAATCGGACTGAAGCTTCTCCAGCGCTTCTTGCAGGCGCGAATCGGCTTCCTCGGAAACGTAACTTACTGCCGGCGCTTCCTGTGCTTCCTGGAGTGCCGCTGCGTACTCTTCCTTCTGGCGTTCCATTTCGCGCAGCGCATACTCCCAATCCGACTGGCGGCGTTGGAGCTCTACCAGCTCGGTGCGAAGACGGTTGCGCTCGGAATCCAGAGACTCGCGCTCGCTGCTTACCCTTTCATAAGCTGCGCTCGCCTGCAATCTGGCTTCGCGCAGCTCCGAAACTTCCGACTCCAGCTCAAGGTAAGCCGTCATCTGCTTCAAGTGTTCCGCTTCCAGGGCGGAAAGCGATTCCTGATGCTTCCGGCGCTCCGCTTCCAGGCGCGCCTCGTCAAGCGCGGCCTGTTCCTGCTGACGCTGCAAGGCGTTGTAGTTATCGCGAAGACCGTTGACTTCTTCTGCTAAGCCTTCCAGCGCAAGCTGCTGCTCCAGGTATTGTTCTTCCAGTTCAGCGTAGTCACGCCGCAGCTTTTCGTAAGAGCGGCTCGCATCGGACTGGCTTGCCGACAGTTTGTCCCGCTCTTCCGCAGCCGCTTCGCGCTCCGCTTCCAGCTGCTTGGAGCGCTGGCTGACCGCTTCCAACTCGCGCTGCAGCTTCTGATTGGCCGCTTCGAGGCTGCCTGCCTCGCTGCGAAGCTGTTCCTGCTCCGCCCGTCTGCTGTCCAGCTCGACTTGCAGCTGTTCCAGCGATTCGCGCAAATGCGTCAGTTCCGCATCCGCTGAACCTTTGGAAGCAAGGTGCTGCTTCAGTTGACTTTGCAAGGCCGCGTTCGTCTCTTGCCGTTCGCGCAGTTCGTCAAGCAGCGAAGACTGTTTGGAGCTTAGATCTTTGACCTGCGTTTCCAGCGCGGCAAATGCGTCCTGCAGCTTGCTCCGCTCCGCCTCGGCTTCGGCCTTCGCTTTGCGCAGCTGCTCCAGCTGCGAAGCTAACCCGGCCTGCTCGCCGGAACGCTTCTTGCTCTCTTCCTGCAAAGCCGCATACGCGCTTTGCAGCTTCTCCCGCTCCGCATCGGCGTCTGCCTTCGCTTTGCGCAGCTGTTCCAGCTGCGAAGCTAACCCGGCCTGCTCGCCGGAACGCTTCTTGCTCTCTTCCTGCAAAGCCGCATACGCGCTTTGCAGTTTCTCCCGCTCCGCGTCGGCTTCCGCCTTCGCTTTGCGCAGCTGCTCCAGCTCCGCGGCAAGCTTGCCCGCGCGGCTTCGCTGCTCGTCGCGCTCCCGGTTCACCTGCGCGAAGGAAGCCTGCAGGCGGTCCCGTTCGGTCACGGCAGCGGCATGGCTGTCTCTGAGCTTTGCCAATTCGACTGTCTGCGCCGCTTTCTGCTTCCCAAATTCGGAAGCCAAAAGTTCTTTCTGCTTACCGAACTCGGCTGTTTGCTCCTGCTTTATTTTCGCAAGCTCCGCTGTTTGCTCTTCCTTCACCTTCGCAAGCTCAACAGTCCGCTCTTCTTGCAGCCTCGCCAGCTCAGCGGTATGCCCATCTCTCAGCTTTGCAAGCTCAGCATTGAAGCTTTCCTTCTGCTTCGCAAGTTCCGCGGTATGGGCGTCTCTCAGCCTCGCAGTCTCCGTTCCTTGGAGCTCCCTCAGCTTGCCAACCTCCGCAGCTTGGACTTCCCTCAGCTTCTCCAGCTTCGCAACTTCGGCAGCATGGGCTTCTTTCAGCCTGGCAACCTCCGCCGTACTGTTCTGCTTCAGCTTCTCCAGCTCAGCTGCCGCCGCATCGCGTCCTGACGCCAGGGAATCGCGTTCGGAAGCCAGCTTTGACCGCTCCTCCTGCAGGATCATACATTCTTCAGCCAGCTTGCCATGTTCTTCCTGCAGCCTGCCGTAATCTTCATGCAGCGCCGCTTCCTGCTCCAGCAGCTGAATCATCTTCTGATTCTCTTCTTTGATTTTTATAAATTCATCCGCCATGTTCACTGCGGCCAATACTGCAATTCTAGGAGTATCCAACCGCGGGAAACCTTGAGCGATTTTGTGCATATGGTCATCGACATGCGCCGCGACAAGTTTCATGTAGCCTGAGCTGGAACTGCCTTTTAGCTTGTACTGGGTACCGTATATATCAACCGTTACGCTTGCCCGATCTTCAGATTTCACAGCGCAGCCTCCTTACATTTCTAGAAAAATAAAAGGTTCATCGCACCAGCGATCCTCTTCGCTCTTGATTTCGATGCGATGAACCCTATTTCCTGCCTACTTTCTCAATTCAGCACCGAAAGATTCTTCCAGAGCGGCTACCACCCGTGCGTGAACTTCGCTGACTTCCTCATCCGTCAGCGTGCGGTCCGCATGGCGGTATACCAAAGCCAGGGCGACGCTCTTCTTACCTGCGCCGAGACGCTCACCCGTGAAGATGTCAAACACCTGTACGGATTCCAGCAGCTCCCCTGCCGTTTCGCGGACTTTATCCGTAAGCAAGCCTACTTGAACGGCACTGTCGACTACAACCGCGATATCGCGCCCCATGGACGGATAACGAGGAAGGCCTTTATATTCGGTTTTGCCGCGGGCAGCTTCGTACAGCAGATCCAGCGATACCTCCAGCACATACGTATCGGCAAGGTCATGCTCCTTCTGCAGCTCAGGGTGCAGCTGGCCGATGTAACCCAGCAGGCTGCGTCCGCTTACGGTTTCGGCTTCGATGGCAGCCGTACGGCCCGGATGATACCCTGCGGGCTGAGCGGCGGTGAATGTCAGCCCTTCCACTCCCAAGGCTTCCGCCGTTTTCTCGAAAACGCCTTTCAGGTCATAGAAATCAACAGCTTCCGCTTTGCTGTTCCACTGCACCGAACGGCGTTTCCCCGTCCACAGCATAGCCAAGGTGTGCTTTTCCTGCGGAAGGCGGGTCAGCTTTTCTTCATCGGTGACATAGACGCTGCCTATTTCAAATACAGCTACATCCTCCGTTTTCCGGTTGCGGTTGTAACTGGCTACATCCAGTAAATGCGGCACAAGGCTTGTGCGCAGTGTGCTGCGTTCTTCGCTCATCGGCAAAGCGAGCGTAATGCGCTTGCTGTCGGCATACAGGCCCGGGAAGCGGTCCGCACGGAACGGGGAGCCGAATGAGTAGCTCATCACTTCATGCAATCCGGAAGTTGTCAAAAGCTCGCGGAGCGTTCTGCGCACCTTTTGCTTCGGCGTCAGCGATCCCGGCGTCGTTACGCCGTTCATCAGCGTAGTCGGAATGTTCGTGTATCCATAAAGCCGTGCGACCTCTTCAATCAGATCCACCTCGCGGGTAATGTCTCCGCGGCGGCTTGGGACGTGAACGGTGAAAGTCCACTTCTCCTGTTCTTCATATTCAAAATGCAGACGGGTCAAAATCGCCTTCACTTCCAGCGATGACAATTCCGTGCCCAAGTAATCATTGATTTTTTGCAGGGTAATCGTAATTTGTACAGGTTCTGCCGCACCATTCTTCTTCTCTACGATTCCTTCGGCAACCAAACCGCCGGCATAAGAAGCCATAAGCGATGCGGCACGGTTGAGCGCAGGAATCACCGCTTGCGGGTCCACTTCCTTCTCAAACCGAAGGCTGGCTTCAGACCGCAGTCCAAGCTGGCGGGATGTTTTGCGGACAGAACCGCCCGCGAACTTCGCGGATTCCAGCAGAATCCGGGTCGTACCTTCCGTTACCTCGGAATCCAAGCCGCCCATAACGCCTGCCAGAGCGACCGGCTGCACGCCGTCCGTAATAAGCAGCATATGCGGTTCAAGCGTACGCTCAACGCCGTCCAAAGTGGTCAGCTTCTCGCCGGCCTTCGCCAGCCGTACATCGATATGCCCGTTGTTCAGTTTATCCGCATCGAACGCATGCAGAGGCTGTCCGTACTCCAGCATCACGAAGTTCGTGATATCGACCACGTTATTGATCGGGCGCACGCCTGCCGCCATCAAACGGTTCTGCATCCACAAAGGGGACGGGCCGATCTTCACGTTCTCAATCAGGCGGGCTGCATAATGGCTGCATTGCTCCGCTGCGCTGATCTCCACACTGATGCGCTCGGCAGCCTTCACGCTGGAGTGCATGATGCCTTGTTCGCTGTCAGGAAGCTTAACTTCGCGTCCGATGATAGCAGCAATCTCGTAAGCCGCGCCGAGCATGCTCAAAGCATCGGAACGATTCGGCGTCAGATCCAGCTCCATCACTTCGTCGTTAATGCCGAGCACTTTCAAAATATCTTCGCCGACCGGCGTATTCTCAGGAAGCACCAAAATGCCTTCCTGAATCTCTTTCGGCAGCAGCTTGTCGTTCAAGCCCAATTCCTTGGCGGAACAGATCATGCCCTGGGACTCTACGCCGCGCAGTTTCGCTTTTTTAATTTTGAAATCACCGGGCAATACCGCGCCTACCACGGCAACGGGTACTTTTTGCCCTGTATCTACATTTTTCGCACCGCATACGATTTGTAGGTCCGTACCTTGGCCCACATCCAGCGTACAAACGCTCAGTTTATCCGCATCGGGGTGCTTCTCCCGGGTTTTTACATAGCCTACGACGACGCCGTTCACGCCTTTGTTCCGGCTTTCTACGACATCGACTTCGATCCCGCTGCGAGTCAGCTTCTCTGCTAGTTCCGATGCGGTAAACTCGCTAACGTCCACGTACTGGGACAGCCATTGATATGATACTTTCACAAGGTCACTTCCTCTTCTATGTGTTAAGCCGTTTATTTACGGGCAAATTGCTTAAGGAATCTCAAATCGTTCGTGTAAAAATGACGGATATCGTCCACACCGTACTTCAGCATCGCGATGCGCTCCACGCCCATACCGAAAGCAAACCCGCTGTACTCTTTCGGATCGTAGCCGCCCTTCTCCAGTACGTTCGGGTGAACCATGCCTCCGCCCAAAATCTCGAGCCAGCCCGTTTGCTTGCATACCCGGCAGCCTTCTCCGCCGCATTGTACGCAGGTAACGTCAATCTCCGTGCTCGGTTCCGTAAACGGGAAGAAGCTCGGACGAAGGCGCAGCTGTGTCTGTTTGCCGAACATTTCCTGCACGAACTGCAGCAGTGTGCCTTTCAGGTCGCTCATCCGGATGTTGCGGTCGATGACCAGGCCTTCAATCTGGTGGAATTGGAACGAGTGTGTAGCGTCATCGTCATCCCGGCGGAATACACGTCCGGGACAGATCACTTTAACGGGGACCTCGCCTTTGCGGGACTCCATCGTACGGATCTGCACAGGCGAAGTCTGCGTGCGCATCAAAATGTCTTCCGTAATATAGAACGAATCCTGCATATCGCGCGCTGGGTGGTCTTTCGGCAGATTCAGCGCTTCGAAGTTATAGTAGTCGGACTCCACCTCAGGCCCTTCCGCTACGGTATACCCCATGCCGATAAAAATATCTTCGATATCCTGAATGACCTTGTTCAGCGGGTGCATCGCGCCTTGCGCGTAAGGGCGACCAGGCAGCGTCACGTCGATCGTTTCGGCTTTCAGCCTGTTCTCGGTTTCAGCCTGCTCGTAAGCCGCCTGTTTCGCATTGATAACTTCCTCAATGGCTCCGCGCACTTCATTGGCCACTTGTCCGATCACCGGACGCTCTTCCGCGCTTAACGCTCCCATGCCGCGCAGGATTTCCGTTAACGGGCCTTTTTTGCCCAAATATTTGATTCTCAGCTCATTCAGTTCCTGCTGGCTTGCCACCTGCTGCAGCTCCTGCAGCGCTTCGGCCTTCAACGCCTCTAACCGGTCTTTCATTCAGATGCCCTCCATTATGGTTCGTCTCTACCTCTTGTAAAACAAAAAAAGCCCTTCATCCGAAAGGGACGAAGCAGCCGTGGTACCACCCTAATTAGAACAGCGCCGGACACCCGGAACAGCCAGTTCTCACTTTGCCGGATAACGGACCGGTAGGCCGGAACTTTCTACTTGCCGGAGTTGCCTCCGGTTTCAAAAGCCTGCTCAGGAGCGAACTTCGGCAGCCTGTTTCTGTAGAGACGCTCTCAATCTCCGGCGTCCCCTCCCTGTAAAGAGGCACTGCTTACTCTTCTCCGTCCACGCATGTTAGGTATGCAATAATTATGTTTCATTATATGTAAAAAAGCGCGCCATTGCAAGCCGGATGGGCTTCGGCCGGTATGCAGCTTCATTTATCGGTAAAATGTGTATGAATGGTTATATCCTATTTTTGTGTACAAGGAGGCTTTCCTCATGAAAGGAAGAACGGTTTATTTGCTGATTGCGTGGCTGGAGGGCGCGGCTATGGTACTTTATATGGCATTGTTGACGATGAAATACGGCACTGACGGAGCCCGGCTAACCCGGGAGCAGCCCGCCGAACTGGCATTCTATCTGTTTGCGGCCGGTGTGCTGGCGGTGCTCGGTTTATTTATGCTGGAGCTCGTGAAAAGACATTACATGTATGCTGAGGAGTGGGAATAAGATCCGCTGTTCTGCTGCAGAAACTTTATTGATCATGCCGGTTCCGCAGGGGGCCGGCTTTTTTGTTGTTTTTTTCTTCCGCCGTCATCCCCTGTGATCCATATTCCGAATTCCTTCGTTTCAAGGATTGAGAAGGAAACACAATAACCTTGAATGAATTTAACCGCAAGGCGAATACGCATGAAAAGCGGCTGGTGGTTTACACGGAATTAAGTGAATCTCATTGAACGAGAGCAGGCCCCCGGAATGATACCCGGGGACCTGCTGATTGTCATTAACCTATCGCTTAATCGCGGTAATTGCGTGACCAGTTATCGTACTCGCGCTCCGCGTCGTCTTTGGAGTGTCCGTAATGCTCTTGCAGCTTTCCGACCAACTTATCTTTCTCGCCGCCGATGACATCGAGCTCGTCGTCCGTAAGCTTGCCCCACTGTTTCTTCGCTTCACCCTTCAGCTGGTTCCATTTGCCTTTCAGCACGTTGTTATCCATGATCCATCTCTCCTTCGGAATGAAAGTTATAGAAACCTGTACAACGTATCTTTAACCTTCTTTCCGCCGGATGAATCGGTCCGGGGTATCGACAGAAGCAGGTTCCAGTGCGGAACGTCCGACTACATCAGGTGCATGGACGACGCCATCCGTAAGTCGATCCGGGTTGTCATCCGTAAACCTCGGCTCTTCCTCCGTCCATTTCCCCATGACGGCGTCGGCGGCCCGGTGCCCCGAGATAACTGCGCCTTCCATCGTCGTGAACATCGGCTGTTTCGTATAATCGCCGGCAAGATAAAGGCCGGGAATCACCGTCTTCTGCGTCGGCCGCCGCCAGGCATGTCCCGGCTCCACTGTGTGAAAATGATCCTTCATCCGAATGACCATGTAATCCAACAGATGGTCCTTCATTTTCAGCCCGATCCGCTCGGCGTCCTGCAGGAAAACTGCAAACACCTCTTCATCACTCATGTTGATGAAACGCTCCGGGGGCGTCAGGATATACGACTGGCGGCCGGGCACATGGCGGAACGTTGTCCTCGACTGCTCTCCGAAACTGCCGATGCAGGTTCCGGGGGCAAACGTAGTACGGTCCATCTCCATCATCGGTACGCTGGTTTCTACCTGGACCGTAACATCCGACATGGTTGGCATGTTCAGAAACGGCTCGAACCAGTTATGTCCGGAAAACTTCTGGGCAAGCAGCAGCTTAGAACTCGCGATATTCGAGGCAAGGACTACATGGTCCGCATCCAATTGCTCATCCCCGACTTTCACGCCGCTTACCGTGTTTCCGTCCGAGATCAGCTCCGTTACTCTGCTCAGCGTTCTAACAGATCCGCCCCGCGCCACGACGCCCTGCATCAACGGGTGCGCCATCACATCCGTCATGCCCCCGTTAAAAGCACCGATTTTCATCTTATAGAACCCGCTGACCCCCGGTCCGAGCGTACTGAAAAACACGAGGGCGGAATATCGCTCCGGCGGAAGAAACAGGATACCTGTAGTTAGGGGAACGAGAATATGCCGGAGCGCCTCATGCTTCACTCCGTGCAGTTCTGCATATTCAGTTACGCTGTAACGGTCCAGTTCCTCGGGGTTGGACACATAGTCCTTCATTCCAGCCGTAAGGAACGGGATCAGTGACATCTTCTCCGATGGGGAAAGGAAATCGTTGTTTCCCATGAGACTGGCAATCATTTTGATGGGATTCCGCACGGGAGCCAGCCCGAATTCGGCGCTTTCCTCTTCATCCGGCATAAGAATCTCCATGGAAGTTTCCCAAGTAAGCATCTCGTCAACATTGATACCGGCTCGCTTCAGCAGCTTAGGAAGCTCACTGTAATACCCGATGTATTTATGAAATCCGGACTCGACTTCCATCCCGTTCTCATTCCAGTTGGAAGTCCGTCCACCTGCCACCAGTCCAGCTTCTAATACCGTAACTTCGTATCCTTCATCGCACAGGTCCATGGCGCAGGTAAGACCCGCCAGGCCGGCACCAATAATGATTACTTTTTGGGGCATGCTCATCCACACCTTTCCTCATGTTCTGCAATAGGAGAAATTACCCTCCCCGCACACGGCAGAAACACAGGAAAGTCGTCATAAGCTAATCCCAGTAATCCACTTTAGGCACTTCGTACGCTGCAGCCAGCTTCCCGGCCACCGAATCGTACGCTTCCGATATCCTTACTTCCTCACCATTCTGCAGCCTCAGCAACGTACCTTCCGCCTCCTCGCTAAAGTAGAGGATTTTCTCCGGCCGAATGGAAATTTTGCTGTCTCCGGACTGTTCAAACTCCACAAAAGTCAACGTATTCAAGGCAACCTCCCGTTATCTGCGCTGTGCTGAATTCCTTAGACAATCTGAATGCCCCGCTTCAAGGCCTTTACGTCTTTATTGCTGTTAGTCAGGGCAGGAAGCATCTTCTCGCTGCTGACCATGCTGGCATGGCACTGATGGCAGGTAGGAACCGTGTCGAAAGCAAAATTGTCCCGCATCCAACCCGAACAACCCTCCGTTACGCAGCTCCAAATTTTCGTATTCTCGTGCACCAGGTCTTCTAACGGTATTCTTTTGTTATACATGGAAATCCCTCCGCTTTCTATCCTTAGTATGGAAAAAGAAAACTGTTCTTAACACAGGTTAAGAACAGTTCTTGGACAATCCCTGCGATTTCAGCAAATAAAAAAATCACATATGGAAAAGGTACCATGTACGAATGACAACCTTTTCCATATGTGACTTTGATCATGGATTGTTTGTTATTCCTTTATCATACCATGCCCCTGCATGGATAGCAAACGCCGATGAACATACTGCTATTATATTCAGCCGGCGTGCTGAACATGCCGATCTTGTTTTCAAAGCAAGGAATTTAGAAAAGATGATGTCGAAATGCATCATCCTTGAAGATAGGAAAAGCCGCCCATCCTAACGCAAGGGCGGCTTTTCGTAATAAACTTAGCTGGTAACCAGAACGATGCTTCCGAGTTTGTCCAACTGCAGTTCTCTTTCATAAGTTGTTCCGCTGACAGCGCATGACCAGCGCCCGGCGGGCAGTTGCACCACAGCGCCGCTGTCGGCATTGTGGTTCATCACGGCAAGGAACACTTTGCCGTCTTTCCCTGTCCGGCGGACGATTTCCACACCTTCCGGCGATGGCAGCGTGGAAGCCCCAGCTTCTGCGAAGATCTCCGCGTACAGCTTCTCGAGCATTCCCGCTTCTACTGCGGAGCCAATGTAATACACCGTTCCTTTGCCGGTACGGTTGCGGGTAATCGCAGCAGTTCCATCGTAGAACGTATCTTTGTAAACAGCCAGAACTTCCGCAGTAGTCGGCGTAATCAGATCGCACCATAGCTTCGCAGCCGATTCAACGCCCTCTATGGCGCCCGAAACGCCCACCACTGTATTTTGCTGTACTGACTGCAGCGATTCGTATTCGTGGATCTCAATGCCGGCCATCTCCCGGAAACGGCCCGGCAGAGTAGTATCGACCACTACGTTGGACGGCTCCTTCACCCCGGTACGGTAAGTGAATACGACGGTACCTCCCGCCTCGGCATACTTCTTCAGCTCTTCGTTAAATTCCGGATTCGTCAGGAAGTAGATGGGCACAATGACCACTTTGTATCCTTCCAGCGAATCGCCCGGCGATACAATATTCGTAGCCGCGTTCAAGCTGTGCGCCGCGGAATAGAAGCGCAGAAACTCCTTCTTATGCGTCAAGGCGTCGCTGTGCGGCTGAATGTTCCAGGCCCAGGCGTTTTCCACGTCGTAGTACACCGCTACTTCCGCTTTGTATTCCGCTTCGATCCACTCGTCGCCAAACGCATTCATCGCATCGATGATCTCTTTCACTTCGCGGTACTTGCGCCGCGGCACGCCGTCATGGTCAAGAATGCCGTGACAGAATTCCTCCGTGCCGAAGTGCGCCGCCCGCCAGCGGAAATAGACGATGGCTTCCGCTCCCCGTGAGACGGCCTGGTACGTCCACAGCTTTGCCTGCCCCGGGCGGGGCAGGTAGCCGATCCGGCTCCACCCTTGCGCGCCGATCAGCTCTTCCATCACCCAGAATCCTTTACCCGGCTTCGCGCCGCGGCATAAATCATGGTGATGGGCGATTTCCGCAGGGGTAATCGGCTCGGCTAATCCGCCCCAGACGGGATAGTTGTCGAAGGAGACGAAGTCCAAATCCTTCGCCATCTCTTTCTGATTCAGCGCCAGATCCGTATATACGAAGTTGTGGGTAATGAACATATCTTCCCGGCTGTACTTGCGCAGAATCTCGGTTTGCAGGCGGTTATAACGGTTATAGGCATCCGCACAGAACCGGTCGAAATCGAGCAGCAGGCTCGGATTATGCTCCTGGTATACCTTCCGCGGCACGGGAATCTGCTCCCATGCTGTGTACGTCTGGCTCCAGAATACGGTCCCCCATGTTTCGTTCAAGGCATCCAGCGTAACGTACTTCTCTTTCAGCCAAAGTTGAAACGCACGACGGTCTTCCTCCGCATAGCTGCGGTCGGACTTTTCATGGCCGTACTCGTTATCCGTCTGCCAGCCGATGACATTCGGATGCTGCCCGTAGCGAAGCGCCATTTGTTCCACGATCCGCTTGGTAAAATACTGATACGTACGCGAATTCACGGTATAATGGCGGCGCGCGCCAAACGATATCGTAACGCCGTTCACATCCGCAGGCAGAATATCAGGATACTTATGGGCCATCCATGCCGGAGGCGTCGCCGTTGGCGTGCCCAACACCACCTTGATGCCGTGCTCCTCCATAAAAGCAATCGCGTCATCATACAGCGTAAAATCGAATTTCCCCTCTTCCGGCTCCATTAGAGACCAGCCGAATTCCGCGATCCGCACCACATTGATGCCCAGTTCCTTCATGAGAGGAATGTCTTCCTGCCAGCGTTCCCGCGGCCATTGTTCCGGGTAATAGTCCACACCGATATACATTTCACATAACTCCTTCGCAAAGAAAAGCCGGCAGGCGAAAGCCCCCGGCCTTATCTTGGTATTATTAACCTTTTACGGCAGAACCTACAGTCAACGCATTCTCTACCTGCTCGCTGAAGAGCACGTACAGCAATACCGTCGGCAAGCTTGCGATCGTCATTGCTGCGCCCATCGCGCCCCAGTTCGTAGTGAATTCACCTTGGAAGAACAACAGGCCCAGAGGCAGAGTTTTCAGCGTCTCTTTGGAAATCAGCACGAGCGCCATCGGGAATTCATTCCAAGCGGACAGGAAGACGAAGATGACCATCGTCGCCAGCGCAGGTTTTACGATCGGCAGCATGATGGAGAAGAACGTGCGGTAAATACTGGCTCCGTCCATACACGCAGATTCTTCAAGTTCGATCGGAATCGTCCTGAAAAAGCCGTAGAACACCATCGTAGAGAACGATAAGTTGAAGGCGATATACGGAATGATCAGCGCCATATACGTATCTGCAATGTTCAAATCGCGGACGAGAATCGCCAGCGGGATCATGATAACCTGGATCGGGATGAACATGCCGAGAATAATATAAGTTCTCGCTGCGCCGCTTAGTTTCCACTGCATTCTGGCAACGGCATAAGCGAACATGACGGCCAACGCAATGGAACCCACTACGGTTACGGCCGATATAAATACACTGTTGAAGAAATACACCGGCACGTTGAAACTCGTCCATGCCGCTTTATAGTTTTCAATGCGGAAATTCGTAGGGAAGCCGAACGGGTTCGTTACGAAAATCTCATTGTTGTTTTTCAAGGAATAAAACAGCATCCAGAACAAAGGATATATCGAAAGAATCGCATATCCGTAAGCAAATATATGCAGTAATGGCTGGGAACGCCATATTTTCGAAGCAAAGCCCATCTCTCTCACCTTCTATCCTTAGTAAGTTAATTTCTCTCTTGCCACGAAGCGGTTAATGATCAACGTAGCGAGCAAACACTCGATAACGAGAATAGCAGCAGCCGCCGTACCGTAACCGAACTCGTTAATCCGGAATGCGGAACGGAACATCATGAAGGTCAGGGTGTACGTGCTGTTACCGGGACCGCCGTTCGTCATGATAAACATGTTGGCAAAAGCGTTTAAGCCGCCCGTCACCGCGAACACCAGACAAAAGCGGTACGTCTCGCTGAGCAGAGGAATCGTAATTTTGCGGTGCGCCTGTAATTTGGTTGCACCGTCAATTCTCGCTGCTTCGAGGAACTGTTCAGGAATAGATTTTACACCTGCGAGAATCAGAGCAAAGTGGTAGCCCATATATTGCCAAGCATTTACGAAAGCAATGGCGATGATGGCTGTCTTGCCGTTCGAAAGCCAGTCTTGACGGTACTCCATGCCAAGTAAACCGAAGATTTTGTTAATCAAGCCGTACTCTCCGTTATACATAGCCAGCCAGAGCTGACATACGACGGTAATGGACAATACAACTGGAATGAAGTAACTGATCCGCAAAAAGCGGCGTCCTTTAATTTTGGCATCGGCAATGATAAAAGCAAGCACCGTAGCCATACCGATCTGAAATACTGTAATGACGGCCGCAAAAATCAAACCGTTGTAAAGCGATTTAAAAAACAGCCGGTCATGAAAGAGCCGCTCATAGTTATCGAGCCCGATGAAAGTAGCTGTGCTAAGACCGTCCCACTCATAAAAACTGCGGAACAGCGTCTGAATCATCGGATAGAACACGACAACGGAAAACAGGATCAGCGCAGGCAATGTGAAAAGTGCGATTGCCAGCTTGTTGCCTAAAAACTTTTTCATGCTCACCATCCTCCGTTTGTACCGGAATACTCCGTCTTTAGTTTAAAAATCCCACATCAGCCTAACACTCATGACTGATGTGAGATTTTCAATTTTATGTCTATAATATCTATTGTTTAGTTACCTGCTACAGCATCCACATCAGCTACGAAATCGTCCGCCGTGTAAGAACCTGTCAGCAAGTTTTGGGAAGCATCCTCAATCGCCGCTTTTACTTTCGCGTTAGCAAGACCCCATGCGAAGGCCGAAGTGCTAGTAATGTTAGGGATATCTTTAGCAAGCTGCTCCATCATTGGAGGGAACTTCTTCACTACCGGAAGATCAACTTTCGTTGCTACCATCGGGTTACCGCGGTTTGTATACTTGAATTCAGCTGTTTTCAGAGAGATAAACGCCGCAACTTTCGCTGCAAGGTCTTTATCCTTCGTGGACGGGGATACTGCGTATCCGCCCGGGCCGCCGCCGCCGCTGAATGCCAGCTTAGTAGCATCTACTTCAGCTGCAGAGTTGGCAGGGTAGTACATAAATCCTGCTTTATCGCCTAGTGCTTTCGTAGCCGCTTCAATTTCCCATTGGCCGTTGATGAACATAGCTGCTTTTCCTTCGTGGAACAGAGCCGCTGCCTGGTCGTAGTTCATGTTCGTAGCGCCTTTAGGAAGCAAACCTGCTTTAACAAGCTCTTCTACTTTTTGTGCCGCAGTTTTGAATTCATTGTCAGAAGCTTTCGCTTTGCCTTGATCCAAAGCTGTAATACCAGCCGGGTTGGAACGAGTTACAAACATGTCATACAGGGCTACGCAAGGCCATTTTTCTTTCGCGAAAATGGACATCGGCGTTACGCCGGCAGCTTTAAATTTCTTAACTGCATCCATAAACTCATCATACGTAGTCGGTACTTTTACGCCGTTCTTTTCGAACAGTTCTTTGTTGTAGTATAGAAGAACAAGCTCGTTACCTGCATATGGGAAAGCATAAGTATGGCCATCTTCGTGTGTCAGTGTGTTCATTGCGCTCGGCTGCATCTTGTCCTTGTAGCCAAGGCTGTTCACGTAGTCATCAAGAACTAGAATGTTGTCGGATTTCTTGAACGTGTTGATCAGGTCAAGACCTGCATTGAAAATGTCGGGCATATTTCCTGTTGCCGCATACGTTTTCAGTTTCTGACCGTCGTCCTGTGCCTGGATATCAAGCTCAAGCTCTACATTAGGCATTTCTTTCTTCAACTCCGCAACTGCGTAGTCGAAAGGTGCCTTTGTATCTTCATCGGAATATTGCGCATAGATCCGCAGTTTAGTCTTGCCGTCTGCAGTCGTATTGCCAGCATTATTTCCTTGATTGGACGACCCGGCATTTTCTTCTTTCGTGTTATTGCCAGCGCCGCAAGCCGTAATTGCAAAGGCGATTGCAAACGTTAACAAAAGAAGCATGCTCTTTCTTACGTTTCCTTTCATTCGAACCCCTCCAGAACCTGAATGTTTGGTGTTAAGTACTATCCTAGTATAAAAGGACTAGAGGAATATTTTAATGGAAAAACCGATGCAAATTTGTAAAATCCGCAGGTTTAGTTCCTGGTATTTTCATATTCGCTAGGAGTCATGCCAACGTACTTTTTGAAGGCCTTGCTGAAATATCCTGCATCGTTATAACCCACTTGCTCGGAAATATCGGAAAGCCTGCTTCGGCCCGCGGTAATCAGCTCCTTCGCCTTTTGCAGCCGGACGTGGGTAATATAGTCGGAAACGGTGGTCTGCCATTCTTTTTTGAAAATAGATCTCAAGTAACTGGAATTAATGTAGATATGGCCTGCAATCCGTTCCACACTCAACTCCGGGTCGGCATAATGCCCATCTATATATTCTTTCGCCGCTAAAGCGTTCTTGCGTGCTTTCGTCATCCGGTGGCTCCCCGCATACTCCACAGCCTGCTTGTACAAATGCTTCATCCACTTTTCGGTCTCATGGATAGATTCCAGCTTCTTCAGTTCGCTGAATGGGGAAAACCCTTCGCTGTAAACATCCTCGACATCGTATCCCGCTTCCGTTACAAACGACAAGCACAGCGAAATGACATTCATACAGATCATGTAGGTATGATCGACAGACGTCCGCTGTTCCCTTATATAACGGAACATTTCGGTTAGCTGCTCGGCCACTTTGGCGCTTTCTCCGGATCTCATATGCCCCAGCAGCCGTTCGTTCATTTCAGCAGGATAAAAGCCGAGTCCTGAAAATTCATCACGGTACCGTTCATACTCAATACAGCGGTCATTGCCCATGTTGAATTTGTTTTGAAGCGAAACCAGAGCTTCCATATAGGAAGAATAGATATGGTTATATCCGTTGTGGACGGAGCCCAAACCGATCGTTATGGTGAACTTCAAATGTTTCTTGATTAACTGGCACAGCATGCCGTAATCATCCTTGTCGAATTCATGAACCGCTGCTTCGTCCTCGAACTCCAGCAAAGAGACGATCCTGCCGTCGGCATCCGTAAACATTAGATGGCTCCCTCTGATTTGGATAATCTCCCCCAGCACATTCGTTACGGCAAATTTCCAAAGCAGCTTTTCGCTCACTTCATTCCACTTCTGGTCAAGATGGTCGATTTCAATGCAGGCCACCTGAAACAACCCGGATTGCGCCCGAATCCCCAGTTCATCGAGCTGGCGCACAGTGTCCTCCTGCGTGCCGTTGTAATCTTTGCTAATCATCCTGTTCAGGAGCCGTTCCTTCATGATCGCCTGCTGCGAGATGGCCGTAGTTTTTTCCTGCTGCTCAATCTCGATGTCCTGGCGTATTTTCAGCATCGTCAGGAGCAGTTCCTCTTTCGTAAACGGTTTGAGGATATAATCCTTCACACCCAGTCTTATCGCTTTGCGGGCATATTCAAATTCGCTGTGGCCCGTAATCAGAACGATTCTTACATGCGGATAGCGTTCCAGCAACTTCTCGGCCAGCTCGATCCCGTCCATGAACGGCATATTGATATCTAGAAGCGCAATATCAGGGGGATGCAGTTCGGCCTGTTCCAAAGCGTGCACTCCGTTCTTGCCTTCAGCTGTAATTTGGAAGCCGTACTGGCCCCAATCTATCGTCGTTTTCAAATACTCTCTAAAAATGGACTCGTCGTCTACAATCATCATGTTGATCATGAAGTTTCCCCTTTCGCCGGAACAGGCAGCACTATGCATATTTCTGTACCTTGACCCGGTTCGCTGCTGATAGTAAGGCCGTATTCCTCTCCGAAATACAGTTTGATTCTGTTGTTTACGTTAAACAAGCCGAACGAAGAGCCGCTGCCGCTGCGGTCCTCAGATAGAAGGCTGCGGATTTTCTCTTCCGTCATCCCTACCCCATTGTCCATAACCTTCAAATGAATGCAATCATTCTCGATACAACCGTGGATCTTGATGGTGCCGAAACTTCCTTTCGCTTTCAAGCCGTGGTAAATTGCATTTTCCACAAGCGGCTGAATCGTTAACTTCGGTATGGGATGCGGGAGCACATCCGGATGCACCTGAATCTCGAAGTCGAACACATCGGAATAGCGTATCCTCTGAATGGCAAAATAATCTCTCAGGTTATCCAATTCCTCCCGGATGGCGATCATTTCCCGGCCCTGACTTAAGGCAACCCGGTAGAAATCGGCAAGCGCTTTGGTCGTTTTTTGCACATCTTTGACTCTGCCCATTTCCGACAAAGTGTAGATCACATCCAAGGTATTATATAAAAAATGCGGTTTAATCTGAGATTGAATCAGTGCGAACTCGTACTCCCTCTTTTTCCTCTGCTCAAAATTCACCTTGTCTAACAACTCCCGGATCCGGTAGACCATGGTGTTAAAACCTGAAGCCAAATAGCCGATTTCATCCGTCGAATTGACTTCAATGGAACCATGCAGGCTGCCCTCTCGTACTTTGAGCATTTCTTTGGCCAGTCTTTTCACCGGGTTCACGACCAGGTTGGACAGGATTCTCGCCCCGAACAGGGCAATGATCAGACAAGCAGCAGCCATGGCGGCAATGAGCCAGGCAATTTTATCATAATCCTTCGTAAGCTGCCGCAGCGGTGTCTCGGTAATCAGCTTCCAGTCAAAATGCGGGAACGAATTCGAGATTAAGAGCACTTCGCCCCGGCCGTTTCCGGTAATGATGCTTTCATTTTTACTGGAACGGATCCAATTCCGCGTGAGCTGGTCAGCAGCCGGTTTCAAAAGGGTCGACTTATCTTGGGCGGATACAATCTGCCCGCTTGAATCGGCAATGAAGTAAGAACCGTAAGGGTTGCTGCTAACCGACTGGTATATGGAAGACAGCCGCTTTTCGTGGATGTTCAAAATCAGCCAGCCGAGAGTTTGGCCTGTATTGATGTTAAAAATGCGTTTCCCCATGCTGAGCACAGGGAGTTTCGGATCCATCGTCAAAAAGGAACGGATCTGCATTGGAAACCAGATGTTTCGTCCGTTCGTCCTGTTAATGTCTCTCAGCAGACCGCTGGCTCTCGCATCTTCCTCCCCGTCTTCCATAGCTGGATGGGAACCGTATATGGTCCCGTCTTTATCGATAAATGCAGCGGAGGATACATCGGGAAAAATCAGTTGCGTATAAGTGATCTGATTGGTGATCTGTGTATACTTTTGAAGTTCTGACATGTTCGGGTTCTGGGAAAACAGCTTATTCAAGTTGATCGTAAGCATGTTTCCGCTGCTCTCGACGTTGGCGAAAATCCCTTCCATCCTTGTAATGATCAGGTTAGAGTTGTCCGACACATTATGGATCGTCTGATCGATCATTACGTTCGTATACACCCGGTTGGAGGCATATCCGAGAATAAGAAGCGGTATGACGATCAGAGGTATATAGATCAGCATGATCTTATTTCCGATCATCTGATTGCGGAACCAGGCGGACAATTTATGATAGACAGGCATAAGGACCTCCGGTGTATGAATTTTCACACCCATTCTAGCAGATACGGCGGGGAATTGGAAAAGGGGCTGTTTGGGACGGGGCCGCTTTATAGCGGGTTACCGGATTTTGTATAATTATCCGTTTGAATTGAGACAATGAACTTGAGAAATTGAAATCAGGAAAAGAGTGAATAGAAATGAATTCAGTCCCTCGGTTATGGAAGGAACTTAGTGAATCATCTGATTTCGTTTGCTCCGAACATCAAACGAACACTGCTTCTTTATTCATCGGGTATTTTAATTCTGTCACGGATCCAAAAATCTTACATCAGCATATCCTGGGCTGCCTGAGCAAAGAGCCGGACATATCTTTCGATGAACTGTACCATTTGATCCCTGTTGCGGAAAAAGAAATATCCTCCGATTGGGACGTTATTCAAAACAAAATTTTGCGTGGAAATGTTGCTATTCTAAATGGAGACCAAAGCCATCATTGTATTTTGGTCAATGCCGCCGCATTTAAGGGCCGCAAGGTAACGGTACCCGAAATCGAATTCACCGTGGAAGGACCGAAAGAAGCGTTTGTTGAATCATTGGACATCAATCTTAACTTGATTCGCAAACGAGTTCCCGTTCCCGAGTTACGTATAAAAGAGCTTACGGTAGGGAGTATATCCAAGTCCAGAGTTGCGATTTGTTACATAAAGGGAATAGCGAACGAACAATATGTAAATACATGCATTCAGCGCCTAGAGGATGTGCAATTCGATCAAATTACGGATACCACCTTGCTTCAACAAATGATCGAAGATAATTCCAACTCCTTCTTTCCACAGACGATCGGGACCGAGAGGCCGGATTACGTAGCCTGGGCCTTATCATCCGGACAAATTTGCGTTTTGAAGGACGGGGCCCCGACTGTGATTTTTGCGCCGGTCAACCTGGGGCAATTTTTCGTTACTTTTGAAGATTATTATTTGCCATGGATCATCGGCTCCATATTGCGGGTAATTCGCATGGTTTCCGTGATGTTTTCCGTCTTTGCATCACCAATATATGTAGCTGTTATGACCTATCACGCTCAGGGTATTTCAAATGTCTTTTTGCCTACTGTCGTTTCTTCGAGGATCAATGTACCCTTTCCTCCTGTCGTGGAAGTGCTCATTATGGAGCTTGTCATTGAACTGATACGGGAAGCGGGCGCCAGATTGCCTACGAAAATCGGACAAACCATTGGGATTGTTGGAGGTATTGTGCTCGGTACGGCCGCCGTCGAAGCCTCGCTTACAAGCAACTTATTATTGATCATTGTGTCGATATCGGCATTGGCTTCTTTCGCTACACCGGTTTTTCGAATGAGCGTTACCATACGGCTTCTACGTTTTCCATTTATCTTTGCAGCGCAATTATGGGGGATATTGGGGATTTTCATCTGCACAATTGCCATGGTTGCACATCTGCTGCGCTTACAGTCTCTCGGGATGCCTTACCTGGTTCCTTTTTATCCTTTTCGCACTCCCGACTTGTATGATACTGTAATTCGTCCTCCCTATTCCAAATATCATCATAGATTGAGCTTTATCAGGCCGCAAAAACCCGTAAGATTCGACAGGAAAAACGCAAATAAAAAAAGAGACATAGACGAATGAATCAGCATTGGAGTGGTACAAGATGAAATCAACGGAATATCCGCGATTTACCGTATCGCCTTATTTGGTTTTCATATTGATAAATTCAATGCAAATAGGACCCGAGTATCTCTCCATGTCGAACAAGCCGATTCAACTGGCCGGTCAAGATGCTTGGATCTCTGTCATCCTTTGCGGCATTATTTTCCACATCGTAATATGGATGATTTATCGAATTCTCAACCATAATGAGACGGATCTTATCCATATTCATACACAATTTTTCGGAAAATGGGCGGGAGGCGGTCTGAACTTTATCTTTATCGTTTACCTCCTGCTCATTGCAACTTTTCAAATACGGCTATTTATAGAAATTATCCAAGTATGGCTATTTCCTGAACTTGAAACATGGCCGTTGGCATTGGCTTTGCTCCTGCTTGTTTATTACATCGTTGCAGGAGGTTTTCGAGTGATCGTGGGCATATGTATGTTTAGCATGTTACGGTATCTTTTACTAACAGCCTTGTTTTTTCCAGCGGCTTTTTATCATTTTAGTAATTTGTCGCCCATTATGGATCATTCGCTGAACGATGTCGTCCAAGCAGGTAAGGCGTTGACATTTCCCTATGCAGGGGTGGAGATGCTCTTTTTCTGTTACACTTTCATCAAAACACCAAAAAAATCGCAAAAATGGGCGCATTTGGCCAATTTTGTTACAACAGTATCTTATCTTCTCCTAATTTTCTTTTCATTGTTATTGTTCAAACCCGAACAATTAGCAAAAGAAATTTGGCCGCATTTAACCAAATATAAATTTATTCATTTTCCTTTTATAGAACGATTTGAATTTATCGGCGCTTCTTCACAGATCATAATGGTAATCCCTACCATATGCTTCTGCCTCTGGGCTTCAAGCCGAATGTTTAAATTGATGTTCACGGTAAAACAATCGACAGTCCTGCCGATATTATTAATTCCGGTCTTAACCGCCGTATGCCTGATTCCAGGTCGTAATGATATTGAGTCGGTTCAAACCCTGTTATCCGAGATCGGATTTTACATGATTTATGCCTACATCCCATTTGTGTTTATCGTCGACATGGTCAGAATGAAAGTGAGAAGAACGGTATGAATCGGTTCTTGTTCTTACTATTGGTCACCTGTATCCTGTTAACGGGGTGCGTAAAGCAGCAAACTATAGAAGAAGTCACCATGTTTATTGTCAGCGCCTTCGATGAAGCACCAAACGATCAAATCGATTTCACGATTTCGGCGCCCAAGTTTCAAGCTGGTAACCCCGGTTCCGTTTCAAATATATTGCACTCTCAGGCGGGCCCCACAATAAGAGGTATCAAAGAATTAATGAACAAGCAATTAAACCGGCCCATTAATCCAGGTAGACTTTCTGTGATTTTATTCGGAAAAGAGTTGGCGGAAAAAGGGTTGGCGGATAACTTGGATGCGGCTTTGCGTGACGCTCAAACTTCACGAAAGATATATTTGGCCGTTGTCGATGGAAAAGCAAAGGAGATATTGCAAGCGAATTCCAGTTCAACTGAGGAAACAGGGATGTTTTTGTACAATTTACTCCATACGAACGTACGGTCCGGGCTTGTTCCGAGGCAAAATCTTCACGAGTTCGAGTACGCCTTTTTGGGCAAAGGAATGGATCCTTTTCTGCCTCTGCTTGCTTTGCATAACGGCAAAGTTCTGATTTCCGGTTTAGCTTTATTTAAGGATGACAAATATGTAAGGTCACTGGACGAAAAGCAGATGCGGCTCATGAAGCTGCTTTCGGGAAATGTGAAACATGGTTCTCTTGAAGCAAAACTGGACGATGGATCTTACGTTGCAGTGGACAATATCGGTTCAAAAGTTCATTATCGAGTCAGAACCGATACGAAAACTCCAACTGTGGCGATAAACCTTAACTTAATCGGTGAAATTGTTGATTCAAGGGGGGTCCGCTTTCCAACACAAGTGCAGCAGAGAATAGAAAACCGTTTCGAAAACGATCTAACCTCAACTGGAATGGATCTCATTCAATTGTTTAAAAAAGAAGGGATTGACCCTCTCGGATTAGGAGATTTCGTAAGGAGTAAAACGCGAAATTGGAACGAAGACGAATGGAAAAAACAATATCCAACATTGAACGTTCGATTGAATGTTAAGGTTCATTTTACGGAAATGGGAATAAGGAAATAAAGGATGATTGCACAGTACAGAAAAAGTGCAAAGAACCTGACCTGTGTTCAGGTCGGGTTTTCTGCACTATGGTTATGGATATTTATATATGTGGAGGAGCTATTTTCTCTATGCTTATAACAAAGAAATAACTACCTCTATCGTATCTGTTACAACAGGAATCTTCGGGCTTATATCAAGGAGGTACAGCCGGTCCCGGTCCCCGTTTTTCGCCAGGAATGGCTCTTCGGCCACGGAGGCTTGAAACTGTGCGTAATCGTAGGCAACTGTTAGTGTTAAGCCTGATCGTTCGTCTGTAATCATCACCAGCCCCTCCCGGTCAATAACCGGCTTATGGAAGGTCACAAAGCGCTCATGATAGGAAGAAGGTTGTTCACCGAAGATAAACCGGTCCGTCAGCCTAAGTGAGCCATCCGCCTTGAAAAACCGGATATGACGGACAAGTGACTTCAACTTGGGGCATGCATAAGCGCCGGCAAGCTCCATCTCGTACACTGCCTCTGTTTCGCTAATCTCAGCCAATCGTACTTCTGCGCGAAAATCCCTTCCCGCCTGCTGGCGGCAGCCGTCAACAACCGGCACGGAGTGACCGTGTGAACCGCTGTAAATCATGTCGTACCTGTTGGGCCCAAAGTACTCTTTGGAGTATACCCCCGCCCCCGGATCGGCCAAAAGCTGGCTCCCTCCTGCAAAGTAAAGAAAGCTTCCGGCATCATTATGGTTATGGGGTTCGTCATTGAAGCCGCCCTTTGCCGAAAAGGCAATTCTTATTCCGTCCACGGTGCAGCGGCTAACGATAATTTGCGCCTGTTCCAGGTAATCGTCCGTATCCGATACCCCTGCTGCCGTGAGGCCCGCATCATACCATACCAGATTGCGGATTACATGGATCCACCGGAAGCAGTTGTCCGCAAGTATGCCCGCTTCATGCTGCCGGTCAGGTAATTCTACTTCAGCATAATACCGCTTCAGCCTGTGCGTAAGTCCCGGCTGAAATTCGGTGTTGTCAGGACTATCCGAGAAACTGAGTACCGCGCTGCCTCCCAGATAGCACTTTTGTTGGAACAAAGCGATGCTGCGGATCTTTTCCTGCTCCATCAGACGGATCTCACCGCCCGTCCGTTGTCTAAGCAGTTCCGCGAATGCCGTATAAAAGACGAAACCATAATTCCAGTACATCACGCCTTCCAGGCAAGCCCCATCTTCTGTAAAGCCCGACAGATAGGTATCCATCGAAGACAGTACCCTGTGAAGAACCGGAAGGAATTCTGCGTCCTCCCCAATCAAGTACATTGCTGCCATCCCGATCGATCCCGCACAGACGGCAGCCCAATTCATATCCGCCGTTTCCCAGCCGTAAGCGGGCGAAAGGGAAGCATAAGGTTGGAGGACACGAGACAAGATTTCATGCTCCGCCCTTTCCGCCACAAGGCCGGATAAACGGTCTCCCAGCACATGAAGGATTTCCGCCAGATAGAAAGCGGTCTCCGCCGCAAACAGGTCTAAGGCCGTACGGTGTTCTTCCCCCGTTTCGAGACTGCGGCCGCCTAAATGGGCAGGCAGGCACCAAGTATATTCGTCACATATAGCCCAAATGGTATCCTCTAGTGCACGAATCCATGCTTCTCCCCCGTTAGTCAGCGAAAGGACAGCATACACATCCAATCTTTTCCTGCGGCTGAAGTACGCTTGTTCAAACACCTCCCGGTCGCCGGTCGTATCGAACAGCCTATAAGCACTGAATGGGATGGCTTGCACCGGTTCTGACAACAGTTGGCTGCCCAGCGCATGAAATTGGCTAAGCTTCGCGGTCAACGCCGACAGTTTTGCGCCTTCGATGCCTCCGCCCAAACGCTCTCTGCATTCCACAAACAACAGCTTTTCAGGGTCTCCGCCCGCCTTCCTTGTCCCATGTTGAAGTGCGGCCAGCAAACTTCGCATATTCATCCGCGTTCCCCTTTCCAACTGATCTCTTTCTTAAGGGTACGACAGCAGCGCAAAAAAGGAAAGCCCTTCCAAAAGCCCGATATTCCAAAAAAAGGCCGCTCCTCAAGTCTCCTTGAAGAACAGCCTTCATATACAATTGATTCTTCTTATTAATGTCCCATCATCATTGCAGAGTTAGCCGCATCGTCCGCCGGCTTTTCCTCCTCCTTGGGTTTCGGTCTGCGCAGCAGAATCGAGAGGACAGCCCCGGTTCCTGCTATACAAGCCGCAAGGACAAAGGTATCACCGTATGCCGTGATGGACGCAGCCGGCAGATCACCGCCTGTTCCCTTCATGTGCGTCGTAATGCGGGATGTTAAGAACCCCGTCAGTCCGGCTACGGCAAACGAAACCATGACCTGCTGTGCCGCCGTTGTAAGCGGAGTTACTCTGCCTACAAGACTGCGCGGCGCTGCCTGAAGGATATGGGTATTCAGAGGCATCATGGAGAAACCCATACCGGCACCCATTAGTATTAATGCCGTCATGATATACCCTAACCCCGTGTCCACCGTCACTTGTGAGAACATAAACAACGCACCTGTAACGATCGTCAAGCCGGTCAATGCCAGCGGCCTTACACCGATCTTGTCAAACAACCGTCCGCCGATCGGCATAAACACACCGGATGCCAAAGCCTGCGGAAGCAGAATTAAACCTGTCTTTAACGGGCCATAGCCTTTAATTCCCTGCAGATACAGCGGAATCAGGACGAAGGCGCCGAACAGAGCGATTTGCGTAATCCATGCGATGATGATTCCCCGGGTAAAATCGGAAGAACCGAACACCCGAAGCTCCAGCAAAGGCTGCTTCTGACGCAGCTCCACAAAGATGAAAGCAATCAGCGCAATGACCCCTATGGACAAGCTGATCAGCGTCCGGTCGGACGTCCAGCTCTCGCCGCCTTCATTCACAGCGTAGGCCAAGGTAGCGAATGCAATCGGCGCCAGAATGATGCCGAGAATATCGAGGGAAGGTACTGCTCTCCGCTCTGCCTTGGGCAGATACTTCCATCCAACGATCAAAGCAATGATGCCGATCGGCAAATTAATCAGAAAAATCCAGTGCCACGAGGAATACTCGACGAAATATCCCGATAACACGGGACCTAACGCAGGCGCAAGCAGCATAGGAATGCCCAACATCCCCATGATGGAGCCCATTTTTTCCGGAGGAGCCAAACGAAACACCATCGCCATCCCGATCGGTGCGACCATCCCTCCGCCCAAGCCTTGAATCACCCTGTAAATAATCAGCTGTTCGGGTGTTTGTGCCATAGCGCACAGTACAGAACCCAGTGTAAACAAAGCAATTGTGATCAAAAAGACCCGCTTGGCCCCAAAACGGTCCGTCATCCAGCCAGCCAGCGGGATAACCGCGGACAAAGCGAGGGTATAGCCCGTAATCGCCCACTGAAGTGTGGAAATATCCGAGTTTAAATCCTTCACAAGTCCCGGAAGCGCCACATTGACCACCGTACTGTCTAAAATAACCATAATCATTCCCACGATAATCGCCATCATCGGCCCGATTATCGTGCGGATCGAAAATTCTTTTGTTTCCGTATTCATTGACTCTCCCTCTACGTTTTCCGATATTAACGGGTTTGATATATACCCGCTCTTTATAAACGCTTATGTAATTTATTGTATAAGTTCTTCAGTTATTTAGCAAAGTCGAAATTATGTATTTTTCCTAGATGCTCCCATTGCCCCTGACTTAGTTCCACCGCCATTTTGAGATACCGAATTTCCCGCTTTGCCCCGCCGTTATACGCTCTGCCGGACTATGTATAAAATTATACCCCTTACGTAAAGGATGTTATCCCTTACGTTCCGGAACATTTTCGCTGAAAATGAAGTCAGATCCCAGCTCCAATTCCGGCAATCAATTTGGGCCGTTATCAACTTACTACCTAGACCCTGCAGCGCTAATACTTGACCCGACTGCGGCTAATGAATCAGAGACACGTTATTTTAAGCAAAATGGAGCTTTTTGAATTCTAACGAATCGTAGACACGCAATTTGGCCGAAATGTCAACTTTTTGATGGTAAATCCGGTAAATAGCGTGTCTCAAATTCGATAAATCAAGAAACTCGTCAAAACTGAGGAAATAAGGTTCAAAGGATTCGTTAGACTGCCGGACACCGTGGTTGCTCCTACTCATAATCCTATTCCTACTCCAACATTTGCTCTTTTCAATTACTCTTTTAGTCATAGCTCCGTGCCCTGCCAGCTAATACAAAGCCAGCACGGGGCTTTTCATTTGGGAATGGCTATGATTTCCTATATAATGTAGTGAGTACAATTTTAAGGAGGTTCAGCACTTATGAAATACCGCAGATTAGGCAAGACGGATTTGAAAGTTTCCGTAGTAGGCGTCGGCACCTGGCAGTTCGGCGGCGAATGGGGCCGCAGCTATACCGAAGAAGAAGCGGCCGCTGTGCTGCGGCGGGCGAAGGAACGCGGGATCAATCTGATTGACACCGCCGAGTGTTACGGGGATCATTTGTCCGAGTCGCTCATCGGCAAATTCTTAAAGAACGACCGCCGGGAAGACTGGGTGCTGGCCACGAAATTCGGACATCACTTTCATAGCCATTTGAACCGCACCGATGAGTTTAATACGGAACAAGTACTGAAGCAGCTGGACGATTCGCTGCGTGCTCTACAGACCGATTACATTGATCTTTATCAATTTCACTCCGGACCAGACTCGTCTTTCGATAACGATGCTTTGTGGACCGCTTTGGACAAGCAGAAACAAGCCGGCAAAATCCGTCACCTGGGCATTTCCATCGGCAGCAACGATAATCTGCACCAAACAGCGAAAGCAACAGAGATCGGGGCGTCTGCGATCCAGGTCGTCTACAACCGTCTGGACCAAAAACCGGAGGAGCGTGTCTTCCCATCCTGCGAACAACAGGACTTAGGTGTCCTTGCACGCGTCCCGCTGGCCAGCGGCTTCCTGAGCGGCAAATACAAGCCGGGTGCTACTTTTAGCGAAGGCGACGTTCGTAAGCGGATTGAACAAGCCGAGCTTGACCGCAAGCTGGAGCAAGTAGGCGAGATCGCCCGTACCGAAGTTCCCGATGGTGTTGACATGGCGCAATGGGCGCTGGCCTGGTGCTTGAAGCATCCTGCTGTCACCACGGTTATTCCCGGCTGCAAGGATGAGGCACAGGTTGATGCAAATGCAGCTGCTGCGGACCTTCTCACAGATGATCATCCGCAAGCAGTAACAACTTAGAAATAAAGAAATCCCCTTTCCACAGGGGGATTTCCCTTATCTCTTACCTGCGAACCAGCTTCAGAACAGACCCGTCATTCGGTGCGAGCTTGCACGAAACGGAATTTGTGCCTGCAGCTGCATCCCCGTACAGACTGCCTTGGAGATGCCACCCTTCCTGAAGCGTCAAGGCTGCCTCACTTGCTTCAGAGGAATAATTGATAACAACGGCATATCTCGTTTCATCGTCGGATGGATGCTCCGTAATCCCTAACCGAGGATCTGTCGAGGTGATTGCGCGTCGGCTCCTTACTCCTTCTGAAATGGTTCTATATAACCGCCAATACGGCATCGTTTCCGTGTTAAAACTTACATTCGGCTGCTGCACCATAGCCAGTTCCACCGGCACCGAACAAAAATATACCGTTCCTTTGCCATACGCTGCCCGACTTAGTACGGGATTCCCGTCCGGCTCTGCGGCAAGGATTGTCGCCCGATCATTCCGAAACTGCAGTTTAAACTCGCTGGGAACGGTGAGGTTGGTATTTCCTTCGTTTCCCCCTAGCACGAAATCAGCAGCGCTTGCCCGCCGCATCCGGTTTTCTACCGTCAGCCCGGTAAGCTCTGAAAAATTCAGCATATAACCGTTGTTGGACGATAGGTAAAGAGTTGCTCCTTCCGATACCTTGCGAAGAAGCTCCTCCCATCGCTGCTTCGGTACGCCCTCCACACCGGTAACGGAGGGGAGCAGGTAGAAATCGGCTTCAGGGAGAGACTGTTCCTCATAACGGAAATCGATATCAAAGCCAGCTTGCTTGGACAAAAGGAACGCGCCAAGCGCAGCAGCCCAATGATCCTGGGAGCTGTTAAGAATACAAACACCGTCCACGGCCCGGGGCGGCAGTCCTGCCGGAATCAGTTCCTCAAGCTTGTTTTTAAGAGATGCCAGCTCTCTCAGTACCGGCTTTACCCGTCCATTCTCCGTCAGCAGCCCCAATTCGCCTTCGCAAGCTACCCAATCATAAGGGGCATGGTTCAGTTTCGTCTGGTCGTTAGCGCACCACCATAGAAGTCCGCTTAACCCGTGTGACCACTGTGTCAGCATACTTGTCCGCGCAAATGCGGCGGCAACTTCCTCGCTGCAAACCATCGGCCCCATGGTACCCATTTCTTCAGCGAAGCAAGGCTTCTCTCCGATCTGCCCATAAAATAAGCTCTCCGCTGCGGCATGAACGGCAGGACGGATCGTATCCAGCGGATCGTAATCCATATAAGGAGTCCAAAAAGGATAAGGATGCGTTGTTAAAATGTCTGTCAGCTCTCCTTGATCCTGCATTGTCCAAGCGCCGCTCGGCGTCAGGCTGTGCATGCCTGAAATCAAAGGCCTCGTACTGTCGCTCGCCTTAATGGTATTAGCAATCGCCGCTGTCCATACATAGGCTTCTTCCCGGCCCGAAACGCTGCCCATCTCGTTACACTCATTTCCCAGATCCCAGGCAACGATCGTATCGGAATGTTTCATCTCTGAAATGAAATAACGTACAAACCTGATCTGCCAGCGGATGGAATCCGGATCGGTCAATATCGGTTTGCCCCGCAGTGCCGGCGGAACGAAAAGGCGTCCGCTCATCCAGCCTGTAATGAGCCCGACGATGATTTTAAGGCTGTATTTTTCCGCGATCATTGTAAACTGCTTGAAACGCTCCATCATCACTTGCGACATCCCTGCACGCCCTGCTTCATCATCCGGCAGACGCTCCTCGCCGAACCGGTAACCGCGATGCTTCCCTCTTCCCGAGTACAAGCTCTCTATCGGCTGAAAATCCGGCCATAAGGGAAATACACGAAGTACATCAATGCCCGCTTCCGATAACCGCTGCAGATCGGTCTCCACTTGCGCCGGATTCCAGTCCGACCACATTCGGGTTCCCGCGTGAGAAGCCCAATAGTTACAGCCTACAAAAAAACTCTTGTTCACATCCAGCAGCCGGTTTTTCCCCAACTCCCTCAACTCCCTGATTCCGTAGTGGTATTGCTTCCGCAATTCAGTGTAAACAAGAGTCTCTGATCGTTCTAGAATAGACTTACTCTATTTTATAACGATTCTACTTTTTGATAGGGAGCAAGCATGGCCACAAATCCTTTACACAGAAGATTCGGCACAATGTCACTCGTTACGATACAGTAGGTTTAATGAATTCATATGTTCTTACAAATTCAAAAGGCCGAGCAATGCTTGCCCGACCCGCCAAGAAATTAACTGTAGAAAAAATCCTGTGCCTGCCTTAACCGCGCTGTACTGCTACCGGGATATAAATCTCCGTTTCGGACTCCGCGGACATCGGGCCGTAAAACCTTTCGCCGTATACCTCCAGGTCCATGCCCGGAACAGGCTCTAATCCATGCTGCTTCAACCAGGTGCTGTAAATCAGTTCGAACGTGCCGCTGATTCCTTCCGCTGTCCCTTTGTGGATGAATACCGCATACGTTTGGGCCGGCACTGTGATCGTCTCCATCCCCTCAGGCACTTGGGCGCCTGTTTCGGTTTCGTAACCGGCATAGTAAGACAAGATGCAGCCTTCTTCTCTAGGAACACAAACGCCGTAGGCTATGTGAGGCTCCACCTTACCGGTAATTTCATGTTCTCTCGGCAGAAACCGTCCCCACATTTGGGAAATGCTCTCTGCCGTTCCAGGCTCCCATTTCATCCCCGTTACCCGAAACTCGACTTTTGTCACCAATCTGTACTCCATTGGAATGCCTCCTATACCTGAAATGTAGTCGATCATCCGCTCCACTTCCTTCAGCTTCTCCCGCTTGGCTTCCAGCTCAGCCCGGATGGCCTCCGAGTGTTCTTCCAGCAGCGCCCTGATGTTTTGCGGATTCGTCAGCAGCCCGCTCCCTTTTAGCCCCATGATGGTCTCGATGCCGATCCCCATGGATCTCAGATAGACAATATACCGAAGCTCAGGCAGCTGCTCCATCGTATAATACCGGTATCCGTTCTCTTCCCCCATGGAGGCCGGCGAGAATAAGCCAATGTTGTCGTAATGCCTTAACGTTTTGGGCGTGATGTTAAAAATCCGGGCCACCTGGCCGACTGTCAGCATGCTTAAGCTCCTTTCGCGTATGATCTGATTACAGGTTACAGCATTGCCCTTGGGGAAAGGTCAAGGATTATTTCTTCATAAATCTAAAAAGTACGTATCCTCGTATTGAAAGTTCTCACTGTCAGCCGCTGTCCCGAAATCATCTGCAAAGTAAGCCCGTCCAACTCCAATCCCACTAATAACGATCACTGCTGCTGCCAACCAAGAGCGGCTTACACATGTTTTCAACCATTGCAATGTACTTTACCCCTTCGCTTGTCCTCTTCTTGCTCCATTCTACCAACGCCGCTCCATTTCTTCCATAAAAACAACTTCTCCCGGAGCGTTTAGGAAGGGTTTCGAGGTTGCAGCGAGTACAATATTTTCCCCTCTGGTGAACAGCTTTGAGCATACTATGTTGTACAAAGTGCAGTAATATCTCCTTTTGCTATGCATAACCCCATAAAATGTTGTATGAAATGCAGCATTGGTCTCCATCACAAAAAAACGCAGCCCATGAGGGCTGCGCTGGTGTTTCGCTGTTATTTCCGCTTACGAAGGGACATTGCCAATGCCGCTGCCGACAAAGCTGCCGCAGCAATGGATAGATAAGTCGCCGTGTTATTGGAAGCCGGCTCGGCAGCTGGCTTAGTATCCGCTTCGGATGCTCCCGCAGCCGGCTTTTCCGCCGAATGCCCGCCGCCGGCAGCACCGTGATGGTCATCCTCAGCGGTCCCCGGCTTTACAGCCGTTACCGGAGCCGGTGCATCCGCATCCGGTGCGCCGACCCACTCCACTACCTTGCCGTCCTGGTAAGTCTGGTAAGCTTTCCACGAGAGCTCTTCCGCATCAGCACCTACTTTTCCTTGAAAACGGAATTCCGCGAATTCACCCGGCAGCACGCCGCCTTCCTTCGCTGTCCAAATTACGCCGGTCAGCTTCTCGCCCTCTTTCTTAGCCTCATAAGTCCAGCCCGGCTTGCTTTCAAAACGGGAAATCTCTACGCCTTCCGGAAATTTGAGCTCAACCTTCACCGTTGCGTTGTCCGCTTCATTCGGTACACGGGCGGTGAACACCTCGTAGGAACCCTGTGTCGTCTCTTGGGGAAGTACGGTCACATGCGCACTGGCCATACCCGCAAAGAGCAACATAGCGGCCATGCATAATGGCAGCAGTTTTGTCATCTTGTTCAATCAAAAACCCACCTGTCTACTTTTGTTTATCGATCAACCTGTACCCAACTATAAAGGATTCCACGCTCGTGGACATGACTCGAAAGGGCTAGTACCTGTGAAACTTTTGTGCCTGTCGAAGTGATCTTATTACTTGGGTACCCATCCCTGCTCGAACGCATACCTTGTAAGTTGTACCCGGTTGTCCAGGTGGAGTTTTTGCAAAATATTTTTTAAATGATTCTTCACTGTATATTCGGAGATGGCTAACGTTTCCGCGATGTCGCGGTTCGATTGTCCGCTCGCTACGCACCTGAGAATTTCCCGTTCCCTTGGCGTCAACGGAGTAACCTCCGTGCTTACGGGCGTCCCCTCCGCCGTTCCGGCCGTTTCTCCGCCCTCTGCAGCGGCTCCGCCCTTGGCGAAAGCAGCCGCATCCCCTTGCGAGAATTCCTGCAGCAGCCGGAATGCTACTTCCTTGGACATCGGCGCTTCATCGAACGCAACGGCCCGCAGGTATTCATGCCAGGAGGAAGGCTGCAGATTTTTCAACAAATAGCCCTGGGCCCCTTTCCGCAGCGCTTCGAACAAATGCGTCACGTCATCGGATACGGTCACGAGAACAATCTTCACATAAGGAAACCGCTCTTTAATGCGCTTGGTCGCCTCCAACCCGTCCATATCCGGCATGTGAATATCCATCAGCAGCAGGTCCGGCATCCACTTCTCCGTCAGCTCCAATGCCTCCCGGCCGTTCCGTCCCTCCGCCGCAATTTCGAAGGAAGGATCCATTTCGACGATGTCCCGCATCCCTTCCCGGGCATGTTCATGGTCGTCTATAATTACCACTTTAATAGGCGCCATTATCCCTTTCCTTCCTTTCGGATCCACAGCGTCGTCCTGCCTTCCGTCCGCTCAAGCCCGCATGCCCAGCCCATGGATGCACAACGCTCCTCGATAATTCCAAGCCCGAAATTAGATGCAGCAGACTGGATTACACCTGGACTTCCGCTGCCGAATCCCTGCCCGTCATCCGTCACTGTACATTCCCAGCCCCCGTAATCTGACATGCCTGCGTTCAACCAGGCTTTCGAGGCTTTGGCGTGCTTTTGCACATTCATCATCCCTTCACGGATACAAGCCAGCAGTTCCACTTTTTCCTTCGGGGTCAGGTGTTCCTCCTCCAGCTTCCAGGACAATTCCGCGTCCACTCCGGTATTCTCCGTAAATTCCCGCAGAAGCCCCTCCAAGGATTGGCGCCATGGAAGCTCTTCCGGTGTTGCCTGCACCTTGAGATTAGCTATGGACTGGCGCACATCCTCATACACCTTCCGGATGGTACGCCGCAGCTGATGGTACGTCCCCGTCTCCTTGACTGCGGGCTGTTCGCGTTCCAGCTTGTCCATTTTGACCGATAACAGAAACAGGGATTGGGATATGCCGTCATGCAGCTCCCGGGCCAGCTTTTCCCGCTCCTCCAGCACCGCTTTCTCCGCCCTCTCAGCCTCCAGCTGCTCCTGTGCATCTTCGAGAATGTCGAACAGCTTCAGCAGGAACGCAACGGTAACCAGAAACACAAGAAGAGGGGCCAGCCAGTTGCCGAGCCCCATCGAAATGTAAGAGGTGAGCACATTGTGCCTGATGTATTCCCATAACCCGATCGTGAGCGTCGGAACGGCCATAATCAGCCATTTGATCTGTTTGTAGGACATAGGCGGCTAGTACACCCTCATTTCCTGCTTGTATACTTTCTCGTTGTCTTCCGGATCCTGTACCCGCAGTTCTACCAGCCATTTCCCTGCAAAAGGAAGATAAGGCCCGCTCACCTTATACGTATACTTCGTAAAGCCTGTAAAGGAGTCGACTTCCTCGTCCTTGTAGGGCTTGACAGGCACGGTGATCGCTCCGCTTTCCGGCTTGTCCAGCGGGTGCAGGCGAAGCGTTATATTCTTCGGTTCTCCTGTATTCTCAGGCAGGAATACCTTGACAATAAACTCGTTCGTCCCGGGCACGTTCGGTGAAATGCTCATGGTCCCATGCTGCTTTTCGCCCATTTCATGGTAATAGAACGGTTCGTTCGCAGGCAGCGGACTGATATAGGTGAAAATCCCGACGACGGCGATAATAAGGGCCATCACCACCGCATCCAGCTTTAACAGCTCCGACAACGGCTTATTCCGTTTCATCCGTCCCCGGATATAGGCCCCGATGATCAGGACGATGAGTACGAGCACAGTTTTGACGATTAGAAATTCGCCCCATTGTGTGTACAGCACATACTCTATCTTGGGCAAAAAGGCCAGCGTAGACAATATCCCCGTAACGATCAGCAGTACGATGGACCAAAGCGCTCCGCGTGACACTGAAGCAACATAAAGTGATTTGACTTCCCCAAGCTTGCGCCATTGGAGCATAAGCAGCGTCACGCCGCCGACCCAAACGGCCGAGCCGAACAAGTGCAGGAAATTCAGGCCGACCGTGTACACCTTGGGATCAAAACCCGCCGCATGCCCCGTCATCGCTTTCGCGCCAAGCAAGCCAAGCATCCAGACTGCGTCGATGATCTTATTTCGGCCGATCAACACAAACCCCAGCATGCTCCAAACGAGCGAGATCAGCCAGGAGCGCCCCACATCTGTTCCGGTGAGCAGCTTCAGCCACAGATTCGTACCGCCGGTATCCACCAAAGCCAACCCGTGCACGAACACGTACAACAGCAGCAACAGCAGCTGTGCACGCTGCGCCTGCAGCAGCCCGTCCTTCATAGATGTCTGCAGCTCCTGGGAACCCCGTGGCAGCAATGCCGTCCACAGCACCCAGCCGGCCAGCATAAGCAGCGCAGCGTAATACGCGATCCGTACCCCGAACTGAACATACTCCCTCAAACTCATATCCCAGCTAACTTGGCTGTTGTGATGCCCTGCATGATTCCCTTCGTGCAGCTCATGCCCCTCGATCGGGAACAGCGGCACTTCCTCCGATGCCGGCGGATTTCCCACCGTAAATATATACGCGCCCTCCACAGGATGGCCATCTGCAGAAATAACCCGGTAGGAAACCGTGTACACACCGGTACCCGTTTTCGGCAGCGGCTTGGTCAGCTCCCTTCGGTCCTCACTGAGCGTAGCCTTTCCTCCGCCGATCTCTTTCCCCCGGGCATTCCATACGCTTATACTGTATAACTCGCTCTCCAAAGGTTCATTGAACGTAAGCTTCACTTCCGCCGGCGCCTGTTCCAAACGGGCATCCGCTGCCGGCGCGGTTCCGGTCAGCGCCGCATGGGCGCTGATTGTGCCCGGCGCAGCCCATCCGAGCATGCTGAACATAACCGCAATCAGAAGCACTATGGTCCATAGGGAGGGTATTCTGATCGGTTTCTTTCCTGTACTGACTATCAATTCGATGAGCCTCCTGCCTAATTTAACTAATGTAATCCTACCTATGGTGCACTGGCAAGCCGGGCCCGCCGGTGTAACGAATCGTACACACGCTATTTCAGCTCAACTCGAGCTTTCCGGATTCTAACGAATCGTACACACCTTATTTGGCTCATTTCCTGCCCCAAAGGCGCATTTTCATGGAAATAACGATGGTACGATTCGTTAGAATGGGAAACACCCTGTTTTTCGCCAAATAGGGCTTGTAGGATTCGTTAGAATCAAAAGTGGCTTCGGCGAGCGTATGTCAAGCCCCGCCCGCCGACGAACAAATCGTATTCAAAAGGGTAAACGTAAAGCTGCCCCGGTTTCTATATCCCGGCTGCAGCTTCGTCTCCATGCTCTCTTGTTCTATTCAATCCGCTTTCGCCCGGCATAGCCGTCGTGAAGCCCGTGATAATGGCTGATTCTTTCCTCGCCCTGCTTCCAGCAGAGCAGGATTTCTTCGCCGCCTAGGATGGAAGGAAAATCAATAAGTCCCATATCAATATCTTTTACTTCTACGCCGTGCCTCTCAAAATTCTGCAAATGGGTTCTCGCTTCAATCTGCAGAAATTCAATTTGGCATTCCAAGGTGAACAAAGAGTCTGAATCATCGGAAACCTGCTTGGCTGCAAACACTTTCTTATATAACTCAAGTTCTTCATATTTATCTTCAAAATCCTGCTTAATCTGCTGCAGCTGCTTCAATTCCGCCTTCATCAGGGGCAGCAGGTCATTTGCTTCTTGCAGTGTGAAATACTTCTTGGCCACGTTGCCACCTCCCGTCCGCCTCATCGGTTGATCGATATAAACAGTGTACTAAATCCGGCGCTATTTTACCAACTACGAATATATGAACTTTCAGATCTTGACAGGCACTATATATTGATATATCTTTAGGAAACGACAACTACATATTGTGGGAATAGGTACTTTAAGGCGTAAGCCTGAAGTTTAATAGGGAAATCGGTTCAATGCCGATGCGGTCCCGCCACTGTAACAGCGGAGTTTGAACGGGAAGCTGCCACTGGTCTTTCATAGACTGGGAAGGCGCGTTCAAGCGGTGATGCTGGAGCCAGGAGACCTGCCTGTTCTGACGCACAACGACAACCTACGGGAGATAGGAGCGTGCTTGAATGATAGACGGCTGATGGCGTCGTTTCGGATGAAACGTGCATGGCCGGGCTAAGCTGACATTGTTCAATAACGGGCAGGATCCTTTCGGGGATTCTGCTCTTTTTGTATTCTATAATTCCGCGTCTAGTAAAGGAGCTTAAGCATTCATGGAAATTGTTAAACGCAACGGTCAAAAGGAAGAATTGGTATTCGCCAAGCTGAAAAAAGTGATTGATTTTGCCTGCGAAGGCTACGAAAACTGCGATCCTCTAGAGCTGGAAACGGCGCTGCTGCCGCATTTTCGCCAGCATATTTCAACAAAAGAGATTCAACGTACTTTAACCCAAGTAGCTGTAGAGAAAACATCGGTAGATCAGCCGGACTGGCAGTTCGTGGCCGCGAAGCTGCTGGTATACGATCTTTACAAAGAGGCACAAATCCACCGCAAATACGGGCATTTCGGCTATGGGGACTTCTATTCTCTGCTCACTTATCTAGCCGACAAGGGCTTGTATGGACGATATATACTGGAACATTACTCCCGTGAGGAAATCCGCGAACTGGGCGAATACCTGGTGCCTGAGCGGGATTACCTGTTTAATTACATCGGGCTGAAAACGCTTGCCGACCGTTATATGATCCGCAGCTTCACAGGGGATGTGCTGGAGCTGCCGCAGGAGCTGTTTATGGGCGTAGCCATGCATTTGGCCATGAAGGAGACCGACCGTTTAGGCTGGGCCAAAAAATTCTACGATGCGCTGAGCAAGCTTCAGATGACCGTAGCCACCCCCACCCTGTCCAATGCGCGCAAGCCGTTCCATCAGCTGTCCAGCTGTTTTATAGACACGGTCCCGGACAATCTGTGGGGAATCTATCACTCCGACCAGAGTTTTGCGCAAGTCTCCAAGCATGGCGGCGGCATGGGCATCTACATCGGCAAAGTGCGCAGCCGGGGCTCCGATATCCGCGGATTTAAGGGCGTGGCTGGCGGTGTGATCCCTTGGGTCAAAAACTTCAACAATACCGCGGTAGCCGTCGACCAGCTTGGCGTCCGTTCGGGTGCGGCGGCGGTGTATCTGGATGTGTGGCATAAGGATATTTTTGATTTCCTGAATGTCAAAACAAACAACGGCGACGACCGGATGAAGGCCCATGATATATTCCCGGGCGTGTGTATTCCGGATCTGTTCATGCAGCGGGTGCGGGAGCGCGGCTCCTGGTATTTATTTGATCCTCATGAAGTGCGTACGGTGATGGGGTACTCGATTGAAGATTATTGGGGCGAGGAATGGGAAGCCAAGTATGAAGCTTGCGTGAACGAGTCCCGATTGTCGCGGGATGAGGTTCCGGCGATTGAGCTGATGAAAAAGATTCTGGCCGGCGCCTTTGAAACCGGTACCCCCTTCCTGTTCTTCCGGGATACGGTGAACCGCGCCAACCCGAACAAGCATAAGGGCATCATCTACTGCTCTAACTTGTGTACGGAAATATGCCAGAATATGAGCGCAACCGAGTTCATCTCCACAACGCATGAGGACGGTGTCATTACGGCGAAAGTACAAGCTGGTGATTTTGTCGTCTGCAACCTGTCCTCTCTCAATCTGGGCCGGGTGTATTCAGACGAGGACATGGAGAAGGTAATCAGCTGCCAAATGCGGATGATGGATAACGTCATCGACTTGAACCATTACCCTGTACCGCAGGCGGAAATCACAAATAAGAAATACCGTGCTGTCGGCCTGGGCACCAGCGGATATCACCAATGGCTGGTAAACGAGCGCATCCATTGGGAAAGCGACGAGCATGTGAAGCGGGCGGACGAGCTGTATGAGCGGATCAGCTACTATGCGATCAAAGCCTCCATGGAGATAGCCAAGGAAAAAGGTGCGTATGAAGTGTTTGAAGGCAGCGAGTGGCAGACCGGCGAGTATTTCACAAGACGCGGTTACGATTCCCAGGCTTGGCGGGAGCTGCAGGCGGAGGTTGCGCGTTACGGTGTGCGCAACGCTTGGATGTTCGCTGTTGCTCCGACAGCATCGACGTCGCTGATCGCCGGCTCAACGGCGGGCATCGACCCGATCTTTAACAAGTTCTTCGTCGAGGAGAAGAAGAACGCGGTCGTTCCGCAAACGGCGCCGAACTTGACGCCGGACACGTTCTGGCTGTACAAGGAGGCTCACCGGATCGACCAGCGCTGGAGCATCGCCGCTGCCGGGAAACGCCAGCGCCATATTGACCAGGCGCAATCGTTCAACTTGTACATCACGCCGGATATTGGCGCCAAGGACTTCATGGAACTGTATATGGCCGCCTGGGAGCACGGCTTGAAAACCGTCTACTACTGCCGCAACCAGAGCCTTGAGGTAGAGGATTGCGTGAGCTGCTCGTCATGATGAAGGCAGAATGGAACGCAGTACCCATACCTATCAACTAATCACCTACACAGGAGGACTACCATGGAACTGACCAAAAAGAAATTGTTTAACGAAGACGGCGACCGTGACTGGGGCAAGCGCCGTATGATCGGGGGCAACACGACGAATTTGATCGAGCTGAATAATGTGAAATACGACTGGGCCACCAAAATGTACCGCACCATGATGAACAACTTTTGGATCCCCGAGGAAATTTCTCTCGCGCAGGATGCAAAGGATTATAAACATCTTTCCAATGAAGAAAGACAAAGTTATGATAAAATTATCTCTTTCCTGATTTTTCTGGACTCGCTCCAAACCGCTAATTTGCCCAACATCAACGAATACATCACCGCCCCGGAAGTTAATTTATGCCTAACCGTGCAGACATTTCAAGAAGCGGTACACAGCCAAAGCTACTCCTATATTCTGGATAGTGTGTGCCCAGCCGAAGTTAGAGACCGGATTTACAACGAATGGCGGGAAGACAAACATCTGCTACGCCGTAACAGGTTCATCACCGACCTGTACGAGCAGTTTATCGAGGACCCGTCCGGACGCAATCTCGTCAAGACAATTATGGCCAACTACATCCTGGAGGGCATTTATTTTTACAGCGGGTTCAGCTTTTTCTATGCCCTCGGACGGCAAGGAAAGATGCTCGGTACGGTATCTGAAATCAAGTATATTCAGCGGGATGAGTTGACGCATCTGGCTTTGTTCCAAGGTATTTTCCGGGAAATAAGACGGGAGAACCCGGAACTGGTAACGGATGAGCTCATTGAAGAGCTGCGGGAGATGATGCGGACAGCGGTAGAGCATGAAATCGAGTGGGGACAATACATAACTTCCAATCAAATCCCCGGGCTCACTTCAGAAATTATCGATGCGTATATTAAATTCCTGTCCAACGAGAGGCTGCGCAAACTGCAGATCGAGGTACTGTACCCGGAAGTAACGGAGCATCCGCTGAAATGGGTGGAAAGCTTTAGCAACATGAACGGCATGAAGACTGATTTCTTTGAGCAAAAAGTAACCAACTACAGCAAATCCTCAAACCTGAACTGGGACGAGCTATAGCCGGCGGAAGGAAAGTCCCCCGCTCCTTCTCCGGTTGATGCCAATAGGACAGAAGGAGTGTTCACGTGACAACTTTGATATTTTATATTGTGGACGTATTTGCGGAACGCAAGTATGAAGGGAACCAGCTGGCCGTGTTCCGCGGTGGAGCGGAGCTTACTACGGAACAAATGCAGAAAATCGCCAAGGAAATGAACTATTCCGAAACTACGTTCATTCTTTCCGAAGAGCCCGTTAACGGCGGGTATGATGTGCGTATTTTCACTCCGGAAAAAGAGCTGCCGTTCGCAGGACATCCGACGCTTGGAACTGCGTATGTACTTCGCCGGGAAATTGCAGGCCCCGACAGCGAGAACATTGTGCTTAATCTGAAAGCCGGACAAATTCCCGTGACAGCCCCGCCTCAAGATAACCCGGCCCAGCCAGGTGAGCCTGAAATGCTCTGGATGCAGCAGAATTCTCCCGAGTTCGGCACCTTGCTTGAGTGGGACCTGCTGGAGCGGCTGCTGGGTCTGCAACCCGGCGACGCCGACCGTCGATTTACGCCGCAAGCAGTCTCCACCGGAGTGCCCTTTGTGATTGTCCCGTTAACCTCGCTTGAGGCTGTCAAACGAAGCGGCATCAAAGACAAAACGGTCTATACCGATCTCGAGCGCCTTGCAGGAACCGGCGGGGTACTAGTGTTCAGCCCGGAGACATATGATGCGAACCATCAACTGAATGCACGGGTGTTCGTAGAATCACTGGGCGTACCTGAAGATCCGGCCACGGGTTCCGCGAACGGCTGTCTCGCCGGCTACTTAGTCAAGTACCGGTATTTCGGGGAACAGTCTGTTGAGACTCAAGTGGAACAGGGGTATGAAATCGCCCGCCCTTCCCTTCTTTACCTAAAGGCTGGGCAGATGCAGTCAAATTCGGACATTCAGGTCCAAGTCGGCGGCCGCTCTATTCTCGTCGCCAAAGGCGAATTTGTTTAAGAGCGCCGCCAAAGGGAACCCTACTTTTAGAAGACGTACATAGAAGGAGGGTTGCCCTAATGGATCACGAAGTAGGAAAAGGACATGCCTATGAAGTAACGGATTTGGAAGATCACGCCGGCTTGCTGCAGGAAATCCGGCAGCTGGAATCCCGCATGCGCGAAGAGCTCGGCGAGGAAATTACACTGATCTCCTACAGCAAGAACGACAAAGACATTTCCGGCTGCCGTGCTGGATTAGCTGACTGAGTCTGCGTACGCAGTTTTGCTCGCCTTTGTTAACGATGTGAAATAAGGGGGCTGTCCTAAAAGGTGCAAATTACCTTTCGGGACAGCCCCCTTCGTTGTAACGGGCTTCGAATTAAGCTATTTCAATTACAGCATAAGCAGAGTTGCCATAGAAACCGAGCTGCCTGAAGTTCAGTCCGGCTGACAGATCCGTCCCCGGTACTTGTTCGGGCAAAGTAAACATTGTTATATTCACTTGATCCAATCCTGCATTTATTGCGTTCGTGATTTCTCCCGCCAGCGGCTTAATGAGCGATAAGATGCTGTCTGCCGCTTTTTCCAGTACGCCGGGAAGCCCAAAGTCAAATGACACCGAGCCGTCCATGGATACTTTCGCAATAGCTTTGTGGGCCGTATGGTCGGTTATCAGTTTGAGATTCAGCGCAGGGGTGTGCGTGGATACGGAAATATCCGGTTCGACCCATTTGCCGAACACTTCGATTCCGCCCTTTGCGCTTGCTGAAACGCGCAATGTCCCGTAACCGGCACCGTCAGCTATCCATACATTGGTTTGATCCGCACTAGCCCTGGCTTCGCCGTCATAGCCAAAGCCCGATTTGCTCTTTTTGGCTCCGGCATGGGCGCTGGCACCCGGAAACCCGGAGGCGGCCATATCATGAATGAAGTCCGATGCAATCGCTACGGCAATGACGGCCCCTGTTTCCGGCTCCGGAGGGAGAACTGCATTACCGCCCGAACCTCCAGCCTGTGCTTGAAGGTGAAGCGCACCGTTCTCAAGATACAGCCCTTGCATTGCAATCGGAACACCGATCACTTTGCCCAAATCAGGCAGAGGAACCGAAGACATTTGCTTTTGAAACTGCGGTACGATCTGCTCATTGAACAATTTCGCCACTTTCTCATCCAAACTGCCTACCGCAGCAGGGACAGCCTCCAGATTCGTCATTGTGAAGGCAGAGCCTTTCAGAGCCAATAGTCCCGTTACAGTAACCGGAACCTGATAGGTTCCTTGCAGATTTCCTCTTTCGCCGTTCCGGTACTCAAATAATTGAAGCTGCATTTGGCTGAACAAAAAGGAAATCTTGATTCCACCGGACGGGTCCTGGGAAAACGAGACCGTCGGCGGCCCTTGCAGTCCGTACACCATTTCCATTTGCAGCACATCCACAATTTTGTTTCCGCCGAAGTCTTGTTTGTTGCTGTCCGTATACTTGCTCAAAAGAAGATTAAACAACCCTGTTCCCGTTCTGATTAACGTATTCGACATGCCTGTCTCTCCTTTACATATCCATGATTTTGGCAAGCATCTGATTGATTACGGAGAGGATCTCCTTGGAAAGCTCCTCACCTTCGAGCCCTTGTTTTGCCGGGTCGCGGAATTGCTGCATCACAACGTCGCTTTGCATTAGAGACAAGACAACCGTCTGCTGGGCCTGCGTTGTGCTGCTTTCGAACGTTATGTTCTGAAGAGCAGGCTGAGATGACCATTTCTGATTCAGGTCGGTAAGTTTGACCTGAACGGATACTGCTTCTGACAAAGTAGTGTCCAAATCAACGGTTAACGTAAGCTGCACTTCTTGAAAGTGAAACAAAAAGGTACCGTAGTGTTCAGCGGTAATCCCAGTTCCTTTAAGATTCTTACAAGGAGTGTACGAATGCCAGCTTCCGGACAAAGTGACATCTTGGAACAGAAGCGGAATGGACATTTGCCGGTCTTGTACAGGAAACGTTATGGGCGCATACAGCGAAACCGTATCCAAACCGTTAAGACGGTTATGAACTGCGTCTACATGGGTAGTTTCGGTTGGTAAATATAAAATAGGACAGAGCGGCGGATTTTGTTTCGTATCAAAATTACTTACATCCCGAACTTGTTTATTCGTGTAGGGAGGCACGTTGATTCCGTCTGAATGAACCCCGTTGCGAATGATGTCCGGAAAGGAACGGATCAGGCTTTGGATCACTGTCTTAAGAAGTGATTCCCAATCTGTATCCTCCGTTGAAGCTCTTGTCATGTCAATCACTCCTTTATGCCGATGTAAATGGGTCCTTAGGCGGCGTCATGGCAGCAATAGCATCCAATAACTGCTTGTAGTTCCACCCTTGAGTGACCGCGTTTAAGATGACATTCTGCTGGGTCAGCAAGGCAGAAATACCCGCCTGAATCAGTGCGGCATTTCTGCTCTGCGGCGTATCGCCGCTTCCCCCGCTGGCACCGTAGGAAGGGACAATACTCAATAGACCCGTGACAATATACAAGGCATAAGTCCCAAAATCGGAAGAAAGGCTGAGCGGCTGCGAAGTTCCTGTCGTGCTTAACAACTGGGTTAATTGATGGTATACGCTGTCTCCGTTGTAAGCGTCCAGAACTTGTTTAAATGATGCAACCGAAGGATCTGAAGGCACATAATCATATAGGTCTACCAACGGGTCGGACAGAGTGTTGTAAATATTCAAAATCCAAAGCCCCATGGGAGAACCGCTCAAATCCGTACGCAGCTCCCGCAGCCTATCCAAAGAATCGTCGCTGCTTTGAAGCATATCCATACCTGTACCTGATGTCATAAAGACGTGGGGGGCAAGCCGGTCTTCCGCAAAACAGCTGGTTACCGCGGTAAGATCCGCCAGAGTCACGTTGAATAACTTGGTCAGCACATGATCCAGCGTATCCGCAAGCTGGATAGCTCCCGATTGTACCAATTTGGCAAATTTCTTGGCATCTGTAAGCAGTACTTTAGCAAGGTCGGCTGCGATCGATTCCAAGCTCTCCCATTCCTTTTTAAAGAGCGGTTTCAGATTACAGAGCGCCTGTTCCACTTGTGCAAGATCAAGATGTGCGTGATAAGGCCCCAGTTTTACGCCAAATTCAGGAATGTTCAAATACAGATCTCCATCAGCCGCAGCTGACAAATCCGTGCCTTGAAGTCCGAAAGCAAGACTGGCCGTGAAATCAACGTCGGCGAATGTGAAATGCCCCATCCCATACTTGCTCACATCAATGGATAGGTCCAATTCAATTCCTGCCGTACCTCCCCCGCCAAAGGAAAGCGGCTTGGAGGAAACATCCAGATGAAAATCGAAAACCGAACCGAACATATTACGGTCGACCTCGATATGCAATCCGGAAGATGTGCACGAAATATCCATCTCCATATCAACCAGCCCCAGAAAGGACAGCGCCCCGGAAACATAAAAATGCGGCTCGCGGTAAGGTTCAGGATTGGACGGCTGCGTATAGGTGGAAACGGACAAGTACGGACCGCCTGCCTGCGAGTCTCCCCGGGTGTCGCTTGAAGCTTTGGTCAGCCGGAATAACCCCCCGAATAAATCAATGGGGTCCAGTCTTTCCTCCACGCTCAAGCCTTGGTTTTGCGAAATCACAGCATCCGTTAATGCCGACCATCCGAATATATCCAGCTTTCCATAAACCTGGTATCCCTGCTTAAAAGAAAGTGCCGCAATCGATACGTCCAATGGACAAAAATACAGCTGCGCTTCCAGCTTCACGGTAAGATGGCCTTCCACCGTTTGAATCTCGTAATGCTTTACCCCTGCCGTTTTGTCTGTGATGAACCACGCTTTTCCTGGTTCCCCAATCACAATCAAGGTTGATGAAGTATCTGCCGGCAGCGCCGTATTACCGTATTGCTGAAAAGCTGCGGAGATGGATGCCATGTCTTTTTTGTCCAGAGAGGAGGCCAGCAGTAAAGGCATGGTAAATTCATGGATCCCTTCGATACCAATCTGATTCAAAACAGACCGGATTGCATCGGGAACGGGATGATTCGGATCGAGGGTTCCCACAAATGTATCCAGTATCGCTCCCAGACTGCTGTCGCTTATGGCGCCGGCAAGTACACTCTGCCCGGGATTTTCGGTGTTCACAATACAGGCTGCCGAACCGTTAAACTTCTCCATCGTCACCGTACCCGCGAAACCCGCCATAGGCACCAGTTCCCAGTCCGCACCGATTTCCAGAGCCAAATCACTCACCGTAAAACCGGTAATGCCAAATGCATTCGCCCAGGATCCCGTCATGCTCCCGGCAAGATAGAACCCGTTCTCCTCCACTCCAATTTCCATAGCAAAGGTTAATGTTTCATTCACCGCGTGAGGGGCAGGAATCGTTAACTGGCCCCGTAGAAAAATACTTGCCGTCCCCCCGCTGTATTGAATGGCCAAATAGGCGGATAAGTCCATATGATGAGTAGAGCTTCCACCGGATATCGCGGGGTTGCCGCCTGAGGCGGACATCCCTGCCAAGAGCAGAACGGATAACGAATCATCTTGATCCGACACTTGCAGGGCGACATCCAGTTCCACTTTTTGAATTGAAAAATAATCATAAAGCTGAAGCAGAGGTTTGCTTGTCGTACCCGCCTTATCGCCGAATACGATCGAAGCGTAGAAATTAACACCTTGCTTGGGTGCGCCGATTCCGCGCGGGATGGCCACTTTATTCGAAGCCGGGGGAGCAGAGGACTGGTAGGCTGACAGATCCGGAAACACGAATCCGGCCGGTAAGTCTACGGAAGACAATACTAAAATCATGCGCTCAAGTGTCAAATCTATCTTATTCAAAAATTCGAATCCCGGAAGATCTCCGAGTTTGCGCAAACCTGATAGGTCAAAACCCGCCGTCGCCCCCCAAGAACGCTGCGGTGTGGACAGGATTGTAAAAAACAAAGTCCCCACTCCGCTGATACCTGTTTGCAGGAAGAACGTTTTATCGCTGCCGGTCTTGGTAATGGCAATATCTGAATCGACCAGGCTGAAATTCAAACCGGAAGGCAGCTGCAGGGAATCCCCTGTAAGCTCTGACCATAAGCTGCTTAAAGATATAGACGGGATGCGCCCTTCTATGACAAAGTCGTTCCCGGGAAAAGCATAGGAGGCATTGAACAATGCGGGACCGATTTGGGCATACCCGCCTACGGATCCCGATAAGCCGCTCCCCTTCGCGTATTGCAGACTGAAAGCAACCTCCCTGATAGCGAAAGAAGCTTGCTTGCCTAAAGGGAAAGACCAGTTGTCCGTGATCGTGCCGCTAATAGAGACAGCTCCTTGTGTAGGCATGGCATCAAACCATAACTCGGAAATTTCGATATCTGGAAGATCGCTTGCATGTAAATAGGTGTTGATCAATTCCGTTAATGAAATAGGAGTCTCATCTTCCAGCCTCCCGATGATTTCGAAATCAGGGTATAGAGCCTCTACATCTACAAGAACCGGATTTTGGCTGCCTAAACGCACCGTACCTCCAATAAAACCGCTGAGAGCCCCTTCCTGACCCGTTCCAAATTCATAGGTCCATCCGGTTTGAATCTGCTCGATTTTCACAGCTGGAATAGGAGTCTCCCAAGGCACATCGCCGGAAAGGGCCAAAACCAGTTCTATGTATTCAGGTGACTTGTCCAGCGCGGAGAAACCCAGTGCGATTTCTTGCAGACAGAGTGACGAAAAGTCATGCAGCCCATCCGGTATAGATATAGACCCTTCTGATACGCCTAGCAAATGAGCCAGATCGGTTATGCCGTTGCCAAGCGTAAAGCTTTTATCTTCTGAAGTACCGCGGAATACAAAGCTGCCTGAATCGGCAACCAATTCAGTAGACACCGTTAATTCCATAGGTGAAGGCGAACCTATCATCACCTTGGCGGCTAATTCCATCCGGCTTACCGGTTCCCCGGTTTCGGGAGGGATAAGCGTATGCAGCCAAAGAAACATTCGGCCTGGTTTGAGGGAAGAGATTTGAAAGGAGATACTTTGATCCAATTCCGCTCTTATATCAATTTCAAGCGGCAAGTTAGAGGAAGGAATCATAACAGTACCCTGATAAGGCACTGGCTGGTTCAACGTAAACCAACGCAGGACATCACCTGCAATGCCCCCGGCAAACTGATTGTCCAGCTTCAAATTCCCTGAGATATTGAAGCCCTCCTGAAGGGAACTTTCCGGCCGGGTTACAGTCGACAGTGTCACAACGGTGTCCTGGCTTTCGAGCTGTCCGAAGAAGGAATCCTGAAGAGCATAGCCGAATTCATCCGGCTGTGAGGCCCAGTAGGGCGGTATCGTCCCCAAATGAGACAAATTCCATGCCGACGGAATGGCTGTAATTTGTAATTGAAGCCAAGTCGATGTATCATCGCCGTCACCCGACAAATGCACATCTGCCTGCTGCCAGCCAAACATTGTGATTTTACCTTTGATTAGGGAAGTGGGAGTAGCCGTATCTTCACTTGCCTCACCAATGACCAGCATCGGAACATGCAAATACCCTGCCAGCTTACCTGCTTCAGGGAGCAAATCCTGATTCACGTTCAATTGCCGGTTGGAGTCAATCCGGCTGCCAAATAAGGCTCGAAGCCCTGCGGCCTGCATAACAAGCCTCCTTTATTTTAAGTGATGTTGTACACTACAGGACTATGGTCAAATTGTTTCAGAATCTGCACCCAACGTGTTTCACTAAGACAGCTTCTGGCTGGAAGCACCGTTCGGCTGCTGCCGTACATCACATAATCAATGACCTTATTTTTGGTGGGAATCACGGTAAGGAGTCCGCAATCCTTTGTAGCCAGATGAAAATCCGGATCAGGATACGTCATTCTTGTTCCATATTCCTTCTTCCATTGCGAAAATTTGAGATCGTTGTTCTGCCAGCTCTTGGTGATGTCCATACCGACGCTTTTGTTTTCGGCGTAGGCGTTCGGGCAATTGAAGTCTCCGCCAATAACAATCTTCTGGTATTTCAGGAGATAAGCTTCACTTTCATTGACCGTGTTCCTTCCTCCCCTATAGGAAGAGTTGGCATGCAATCCCCAGATGGCAAACTGGTTGGAATAACTCACCTTGATACCCATGCGGATGGAACGTAGATTGGGAAGACGGAGCGCCCGGCCTTCAAAAGGCATTCCCGCTCTTTTCAGCGCCCAGATTTGTTTCGTTGTCCCTCTGCCCCGGACATCCAGCGTTCCGACATGAGCCACCTTGGTGAGCCCGGTGATCTGCTCCATATCGTCGTCCGAGAATTTACTGGATACTTCCTCCAGTATTAACAGATCTAAATTCATTTCGCCGCACCAGTTCGTTAAGGTGGTTTTGCGGTCTGCTACACTGCCCTTTCCGGTATTCACATTCCAAAATGCAACCTTCATTCTCCTCCTCCTTTCTAACTTATTTTTCCATATGGATGAGTATCCGTCAATGACAAAACACCGCATTTCCTTCAGCTCCATAGCTGAGTGGAATTGCGGTGTTCTCGGTTTTACGGACCATGCCATTATCTTTTCTTCGCATGCTGCTTAACAAAGGAACTGAGCTTTTTGTTCCGCTCCTTTTGCTGCTGGCGGGCACGGATATCATCCTTGGCTGCCAGGTAAGCAAGCTCCCGCTGCGTCTTCTTGTAGCTTTCGTACCTGCCGGCGTCGAGCGTGCCGTCGCTGAGTCCGCCGCGCACGGCGCAGCCTGGCTCCTTCTCATGCCGGCAGTCCGAGAACCGGCAGCCGGCGGCCAGCTCCTCGATCTCGGCAAAGGTGCCGCCGAGCCCCTCCTCCGCATGCCACAGCTGCAGCTCCCGCATCCCAGGCGTATCGATCATCAAACCCCCGCCCGGCAGCAGGAACAGCTCCCGGTACGTGGTTGTATGCCGGCCGCGGTCGTCGCCTTCGCGCACCGCCTGCGTCTCCTGTACCGGTTCGCCCATCAGCAGATTGATCAGCGTAGACTTGCCTGCGCCGGAGGATCCGAGCAGCGCAACGGTGCTTCCGTCACCGACATACGGCCTCAATTCTTCGATCCCTTGCTCGGTAAAAGCGCTAACGATGTGGACGGGCACCCCGATAGCGACACTCTCCACTTCGCGCGCCAATTCCTCGGGGTCCTCGCACAAATCAGCTTTGCTAAGCACGATTACCGGATTGGCCCCGCTCTCCCATGCTAGAATCAGATAGCGTTCTATGCGCCGCAGGTTAAAATCATAGTTCAGCGCGTTCACCAGAAACACCGTGTCCACGTTCGCCGCTACAATCTGCTCCTCCGTCAGCGCTCCGGCCACCTTGCGGGAGAATTTGCTGCTTCGCGGCAGCACGCCGTGAATCGTGGCTTTGCCCTCTTCCGGCCGGGCTTGGAGCAGCACCCAATCGCCTACAGCCGGATAATCCTCACGGCCGGAGGCTTCGTGGCGCAGTTTGCCGCTTACTTCGGCTAGCAGATCGCCTTGCTCCGTGAACACACGGTACATGTGCTTATGTTCCAATGCGATCCGGCCCACGTTATACCGCTCTTCATAAGGAGCGTAAGCTTCTGCCCACCGCTGCCGCCAGCCCAGACTTTCCAGAGAAATTACCTGCATAGTAACATCCCCGCTTCAATAGCCCGTGTATGCCATTTCATTTCTTCCTGTTTTCTGGTCTTTCTTGCCGTGCGGTAGGCCCGATACAAATTCCTTAGGATCTGCATAGTTCCACCCCCCGGCTGGATGAATCCGCTTGTTCCGCTTTCGCTCTGTTCCCGGACGCGTTCCCGGGCGCCCTGTCCTTGGCCCCTGCCATTTCACGCGTCTTCATAATAATTTTGCGGATGCTGTCCTGGGATAGATGGAACTTCGCAATCAGCTCCCGGACCGGCACGCCGTCCTTATATAAACTGTAGATCTCGTAATTCCGCTTCTGAATCACTTGGCGCGTTCCGTTATTTTCGCCCCAGCCCGCGCGCTTTTGTTCCTTTTTCGGAATGTAGATCAATTCGCCTTGAATATATTCCTGAAGTTCTTTCAGCAGTCTAGCCGGAAGAATGTGTTTCCCGTTCTTGTAACTCATTATAGATTTCCTCCCTGTTATGTGGGTTCTGTTGTCCTCTTTCACCTGTCATCGTAATGGTCATTGTCGTCATTGCTACAGCTGCAGCGCCAAATACGCCGCCTTTCATTTCTGTAATCATCTTCATTGCCATAACCTCCGTTTCGTTAATGTGGTAGTTGCTCCTTAGAGCGGGTAATTGACCTTTGTTCTCCTTAAAAAACACAAAATCCCCCAGACCAACCGTCTGCGGGAGCTGAAAATGGGCATAAAAAAACACGATAACAAAATATCGCGCGCCCGGTACTACTTTCAGTTGTTAAATCGGGTGACGGTTATTTAGAGAGATATTCAGTTGTCAAGCACCTCAGTAAGGGCGGCTGTGTAAACAGTTGTAGTTACAGTATGAATGAACATGTTGCATCTCTCCTTTCGCCATAGTATGTACTTCAAATCTATTCCAATTGTAAACGATGTGTGCCGGTTTAGGCAACCCATTTCCTTGAAAATATATGAGAGGGGAGGAAACTCCCCTCCGTAATGGCTTCGCGGTTAGGCGAAGACCACCTCAGTACTTGTAATCAACTCGATCACTCCTTTCCTCGAGAGTCAGCCGGCCGGCTAAGTTCATTACACCATATTGGCTGCTGGCACCGCAAGGGAAAGAACCGTTAAATTGATTTTTACCTGTATTCAGATTTGGCTGTACTTATGATATTTCGAACGGAAATACTGCTCAAGCCCTTTGGAGAGGCAGAAAAAGCCTGCGATCAACAGCACATAGCCCAGCATCGGGTACATGAAAATCCAGTCCCACGCGCCGATAGCCCCTTTGGCTGCCCCCGCCATCCCCGCCCATTCATGCGTAATGGATTGAAGTAATACAGGATCGATGGTCATCAGCGTTCCGCCTACAAATATATTAAAAATACCGAGCTGTCCAAAAATCGTCAACGTCAGAATAAGCTCATTCATAAATAGAATCAGAAACGATTCTTTCATTTGAGGATAAATATGATAACGGATCGTCCGCACCGGTCCCGCCCCAAGCGCTACGCATGAGAGAATATACTGCTGCTCTTTTATATGGCGCGTTTTGTTGGCTGTACTTGAAATGATGGAGGGCAGTCCGAGTATGACAAGCAAACCGCATAAGACACAAGTTAAATACATCGGCGTCAGCTGCGAATTGATGCTGATCCCCCCCATGAAGAAATACACAATAACGAACATCGGCAGCCCGCTTAATAAGTTTCCGCTGGAATTCCGGCCGCCGCCCGGGCGCACATACCCCCGCCACAAACCAAGTACGCCTCCGATCATTACCCGCAGGACAGCGACTGCCAGCGCGGGCAGGATTGTATACTTCGCACCGTACATCATGTGCGTCAAAATATCGTATCCGAACACGTCCGTACCGAACAGGTACTCCGAATTAGGCTTGATTGGCGGGGCAACAAATTCCTGCTCCCCCTGTTCGTTCGTAACGAAGCCTGACTTCACATGGTGTTCAAGCGAATACGGAGCCAGCAGCGGGCCAAAGAATGCCAGAACGATCATAAAACCGGCGAGAACTAAGCCCGTCCATGTCCAACGGTTCATCGGCGCACCCCTTTCTCCAGCAGCGCTATCAAGCCTTTCACCAGAACAAGAATAAGTCCATAGAGCGCCATAAAAGTGAACAAACAATTTAACACGAGGGAAAACTCTCTTCCGCTCCTCATCATCAGTTTGGTAATTCCATGCACGTTGTAGAAATATTCCACGATAAAGAGATTGCTCATGATGATCCCAAGAAACTTGGGCAGGTCCGCCTTGAGAAAAGGCAGCACGTTCGGGAGCATATGTTTCACTAAAATATAAGGACGGCTGAAGCCTTTGGCTTTAATGGTCCGGATATAATCGGCAGTCAGCGCCTCCTCAATATGCACGGACAAATTCCTCAGCACGTAAAAGGTCGGAACAATAACCATGGAAGCAAGCGGCAAAGCTACCGCGGGCTCGTCCGACATGAACGTAGCGACACGGGCCAGCAGAACCCCCGTAGATTTATAGAAAAATACTACAAACAACTGAAGCGCAATCATAATCACGAAATCGGGAATGACTACGACGGCATCCAGCAGATTACGGAGCCTCTTGGAACGGTAAAGCACTACAGCCCCTGCTAACCCGAGCAGAATACTGCCGACCGCAGCTGTCAGGACATACGTAAATGAAGGCTGCCAATAGGACCCTATGTCTTCAAAAAAAGATCTTTGAGCTCCGCTCAACTCATACTGAAACGATTCTCCTCCGGGAAGTCCGGATACATAACGGGTTACCGTTTCGGCTGCCGCCTTCCATTGGAATGCCAGCCCTCCCGCATCTGCTTGAACCAGTACAGGAAAAAGCGCAAAAAGAACAGCCCCCGCGACGGAAACCAGCAGGGGCGTGAGACGTGAAACTACACTTTTCATCACAATTCACCTTCGGTTGATTATTCTAACGTACTTCTATTCGACAACCCCTTCCGTCATTCCTGCGGGAAGGGGCTTCCTTTAAAAGGTAATCCTATTTCACGTAGCCGTTTACAATGTTCACAAGAAGGTCGTTCAGATACTCCACCTGAAATTCCCCTACTTCCGCTTCCTTATGATCCGAGCCGATGCCGCTATGATCTGTCAGGAATACGTAAGTCCCGCCGGTATAAATGCCGAATGTCCTAAGGATATACTCCGTATCGCTGTCGATGCCGCTGGATACGACGGGAATGATCCGAATTCCCTTGGCTGCCGCCTGCTGTATGACTTTTTTGACCTTTTCTATCGTTTCCGGCTTATGGCGGGGTGGCGCATCCAACACGAGGAAGAGCAGCCGTGCCCGTGCGTGATCGCTCCAGTCGTGCTCGTTAACCGCATTATCCAGCGCCAGCTCCACCGCTTCCGGATAATCTCCGCCGCCGGCTGCGGACTGGGCGCTGAATTGCTCCACTACTTCATCTATGCTTCGGGTAAAAGGAAAATCTTTTATCGTATAGGAGTCTTGGATGTCCCGGTAGAAATTGCTGCTGATTCTCATATCCAGTTTCTGATTATTTTCCTGTTCGATCCGCTGTACTACATTCTTCAACTCCGCTTCCAGATATTCCAGTTCATCCCCCATAGACCCTGTAGTGTCTACGGCAAACAGCACATCCAGGCTGTCCGTCGCCTCTGGTTCGTTGCGCAGCTCGACTTTCAACGGCTCCTGCCGCTCAAACTCTACGTTTTCCACTACTCGCGTGTCCTGTCCCGATTCGGCAGTGATCCGGTAAGGACCTCCTTGGCCTTGCGGGTCAAAGGGGGCCGCAAACAGTTCCGCCTGCCCTTTGCGGTCCGTCCGCGCTTTCCATACCGGCCCCTGCCGGCTGTCGGAAAGGATGACCTCCGCATCGGGAACGGGCTTATTTTGGTAAGTCACTAGAACGGTAAGCCTTTGCGCGGTATAAAAGCCCCAGTACTGCTCTGCATTGCCCCAGTCACTCTCTTGCAGCTGAAGTTTCCATCTCTTCCACTCTCTCAGATCGTTCCATTCGCCTGCTGTCAGCTGCCCTGCCGGAATGTCTTGGGCAGGCTTCCCTCCGGGACTGCCTGTGCTTCCGCCGCCTCCGCCCCGGGCGGGACCGCTTCCCGTGCCGGTCTCCTCCCCTTTGGATTCGCCGGCGCCGCCGGCGGCATCGTCCTTGCCGGACGTGTCGGAAGAACTCTTGGACGGCGCGGATTCAGCCGTATTGCCAGCGCTGTTGCTCTTGTCATTCCGGCCGCCGCTGCTGCATGCCGGCATTGCTGCGAGACAGGCGCAGAGGAAAACGGCGAAGAAGATGAACCTTTGTTTTCTCATCTAGACAAGCCCCCTTGATCATTTCTGAGTTCCCTCTATGTATGACGCATCCAGAAATTACTAAGTTGCACACAAACTGGTTCTTCTTCGGATTTATTTTGACATGAAATTGCCTTCGGCGCTTGCCACCCCTTGGGACAACCTTGTAAAATTTGAATCAGACAGGAGTGTGGCAGCCGACATGGATACGATCGAGATCATTCATATGGAGATTACGAATCAAGGGTTATCCGAGGTAGTTGATTTTTTCAAAGCCGAACTGGTTGTCGTCACCGAACTAGGGTACCGAAACTGGTATGTGGATGTAAGTGGAATCCGCGACCCGTTGCTGCTGGATCGTTTCAGCGACAGTGATGATATCCGGGTAGAGATGAAGCTGCGGACGGCGGACGGGGATGTGTTGAACGGGGACGGATATTTTCACCCCAATGTGACAGCGGCTGCTGCTGCGGTCAGGGGCGAAGGTGTGCTTCACGGCTATGAGGACCCAAGTAAGGAATAGGCCGCGCGCTCTTTTGCAGCCAATTAACTAGGAGAGTAGGAGAACAAACATGATGTATGGAGCGCCTCTTTCTGGAAAAGCCAGAAAAATGCTGCTGCTCGGCTCAGGCGAGCTCGGCAAGGAAGTGATCATTGAAGCACAGCGACTAGGTGTGGAAACCATTGCGGTGGACCGCTATGCTAATGCGCCTGCGATGCAGGTAGCCCACCGCTCCCATGTGATCAACATGCTGGATGCGGCCGAGTTGCGCAGAGTTATCGAAGACGAGAAACCGGATCTGATCGTGCCCGAGATTGAAGCGATTGCGACTGCAACACTGGAGGAGCTGGAACAGGAAGGTTTCCGGGTAATTCCCACGGCCCGCGCCTCACGGCTCACGATGGACCGGGAAGGCATCCGCCGTCTCGCCGCAGAAGAACTCGGCGTGCCTACGGCGAAATATGAATTCGCGGATTCGCTTGAAGAGCTGAAGGCGGCTGTAGAGAAAATGGGGACGCCATGCGTCATTAAGCCGATCATGAGCTCGTCCGGCAAGGGACAGAGCGTCTGCCGCGACTTCAGCGAAGCGGAAGCCTGCTGGGAGACAGCGATGGAAGGCGGCCGCGCCAAGAAAACGCGCGTGATCGTCGAGGAGTTCATCCGGTTCGACTCGGAGATCACGCTGCTCACGATCCGGTCGGTAAGCGGAACCTCGTTCTGCGCCCCGATCGGGCATGTGCAGAAAGACGGCGACTATATCGAGTCGTGGCAGCCGCACTTTATGAGCGAAGCTGCGCTGGCGGAAGCCCAGCAGATCGCGGCGAAAGTGACCGACGCGCTGGGAGGCTGGGGCCTGTACGGCGTCGAGCTGTTTTTGACCGGGCAGGGCGTATACTTCAGTGAAGTATCGCCGCGTCCGCACGACACCGGGCTGGTCACGCTCGTGTCGCAGGATTTGAGCGAGTTTGCGCTGCATGTGCGCGCGATTCTCGGGTTCCCCGTGCCGACGATCCGCCAGCTGACGCCGGGCGCGACGCACACGCTGAAAGCGGTGCAGGAGACCGCCGATTACACGATCGGCGGATTAGAGGAAGCCTTGGCGGTGCCGAACAGCCAAGTGCGCGTATTCGGCAAGCCGGAGACGAAGATCGGCCGCCGGATGGCTGTTGCCTTAAGCACCGCCGATACGGTGGATAAGGCCCGCGAGCAGGCCGCCCAAGCTGCGGCGGCGCTGCGGCTCGAGTACGACGGCAGGTAAATGTTGAAAAGGCTGAACCAGTGTACCTGGTTCAGCCTCTTTTTGTATATGTCCTCTGCAATTACCCCTTCATCCGCGGGTCCAGCACGTCGCGCAGGCCGTCGCCCATCAGGTTAAAGCCCAGCACGGTCAGCATAATGGACAACCCCGGGAACAGCACTGTCCAAGGCGCCGTTTGGATAAATTGGCGTGAGTCGGACAGCATTTTGCCCCATTCCGGTTCCGGCGGCTGCGCTCCCATTCCCAGGAACCCTAATGCGGCGGCCTCGATAATCGCGGTAGCCACGCCGAGCGTGCCCTGAACAATAACCGGCCCCAAACAGTTGGGCAGGATATGGTGAAACAGGATTCTGCCATTCTTCATCCCGAGCGCTTTGGCCGCCACGATATATTCCTCTTCCCGCAGGCTCAGCACCCTTGACCGGACCAAGCGCCCGAACACGGGCACATTCACGATGGCGATGGCGAGCAGAGAGTTTTGCAAGGACGGACCGAGTGCCGCCACGATCGCAATAGCCAGCAATATACTCGGAAAAGCCAGCAGAATATCGAAAATCCGGGAAATGATTCCGTCCAGCCAACGGCCGTAATATCCCGCGACCATTCCCAGGAAGGTTCCTGCGATAATGGAGCCGATCACCGAGCTGGTCCCTACCCAAAGGGAAATTCGGGTCCCGTAAATGATACGGGTAAACAAATCCCGTCCCAAATCATCGGTCCCAAACCAATGTGTTGAGTTCGGTTTTTGCAGCCGGTCCATCAGAACCTGCTCTTTGTAATCAAATTGGGTAATCCAGGGCGCGAAGATCGCCAGCAGTACAAAAAACGAAATAATGCCCAAACCGACCATAGCCAGCTTATTTTTCCGGTAACTGCGCCATCCTTCCGCCCACGGGGACGACACCTCCGGTTTGGCAGGCGGCTTCGAAATTCCAACAGCCGTTTGTGACATGGGTCCCCCTCCTACTTATAGCTGATTCTTGGATCAACGGCCGCGTACAGCAAATCAACCAGAAGATTGATGAGCACGAATAGAAAAGCGATAATCAGAATGCCGGACTGAATCACAGGATAATCCCTCGCCGCAATCGCATCGAAAATATACCGCCCGACCCCCGGCCATGCAAAAATCGTCTCCGTCAGCACCGCACCGCCCAACAGCAGTCCGAACTGAAGCCCGATCACCGTCAGTACGGGAATAAACGCATTTCTCAAGGCATGTTTATAGATGATGAGAAATTGCGACATCCCTTTGGAGCGGGCTGTGCGGATATAATCCGAACGCAGCACGTCCAGCATGCTGGAACGCGTCATTCTTGCAATAATTGCCATGGGGATGGTTCCCAGCGCAATTCCCGGCAGTATGAGATGCTTGATCACGGTCCAAAGCTGGTCCCACCGTCCGGCGAGCATGGCGTCAATCAAATACAGATTGGTGACCGCTTCGATCGGATCCCTTGCGTTCATCCGCCCAATGGACGGGAGCCATTTCAGTTCCAGCGCAAAAATCCACTGCTCCATCAGTCCAAGCCAAAAGATAGGCATTGAAACCCCAATGAGAGCGATTAGCATGCTGAGATAATCAAACCAGGAGTTCTGTTTCCAGGCACTCAGTATGCCTGCGTTGACCCCGATCAGAACGGCAAAAGCCATACTGATGACGGTCAGTTCCAGGGTAGCCGCCAGATAAGGTTTGATCTCCGCAGAGATGCGCTCCTTGGTCCGGATCGAAGTGCCCAGGTCCCCTGTCACCAGCTTTTTCAAGTAATCCCCATATTGAACGTACAACGGCTGATCCAGCTTCAGCTGTTTGCGCAGCGCTTCCTTCGACTCATTGCTTGCCTTCTCGCCGAGAATCACCTCTGCAGGGTCCCCGGGTATGGCATGGATGATGGAGAATACGATGATCGTCATCCCGAGCAGAACCGGAATCAACATGACTAACCGTCGAATCGTATAGTTCAGCATACAGTCCCCCCTTACGTTAGCAAGATTAAAAGAAAAGACGGCAGGCAGACGCCCGCCGTCCCTGTATCCAGTCCGGCCCCGCCTTACGGCAAGGCTGAAGCCCGCTGATTACTTGAAGAACACCTCGCTGTAAGGCTCCGACCCTGTCGGGGAAGGAACATATCCGCTCAGGTTCGCTTTCCCTGCAAGCAGCGGCGTGGAGTGAACCAGCGGAACCCACGGCGCATCCTGTTTAATCAGCAGTTGCGCCTGTTTGTACAGGTCTTCACGTTTCTTCGGATCGGTCTCGGATTGTCCTGCCGTCAGCAGTTTGTTTACTTCTTCATTGGAATAGAAGCTGTAATTGTTGCTTCCGATCGCATCTTTATGCAGGAGAGTAAACAGGAAGTTATCCGGATCCCCGTTGTCCCCCTGCCAGCCCAGCATATACAGGTCGTCTTTGTCGCCTTTCTTGGCATCATCCAAATACGTAGCCCATTCTGGAGATTCAATCTTCGTTTTTACGCCGATTTTGGCAAAGTCGGCCTGAATGGCTTCCGCTACTTTCTTACCGTCCGGCATATAAGGACGCGCCACCGGCATGGCATAGAACGTCAGCTCATCCGGCAAACCGTTCGGATAACCTGCTTCCGCCAGAAGCGTTTTGGCTTTTTCCAAATCATAAGGGTAATCCTGAACATCGGCATTGTAACCGAGCGTGGAAGGCGGCATCGGATTGACAGCCGGTTTCGCAAGCCCGCCGTAGAACGCCTGGATTAAACCTTCTTTGTTCACCGCGTAGTTCAGCGCTACACGAACCTTCGGATTGTCGAACGGTTTTTTCTTCGTGTTAAAGCCTAAGTATCCTACATTGAACGAATCCCGCATAATTTTCTGCAGGTCTGTATTGCCTTCCAAAGCTGCCAGGTCATCCGGGTTCACGCCTTCCATCAGGTCGATCTCTCCGTTTTGCAGCGCAGTAAACCGTGCTGTATTTTCGGGAATAACGCGAATGATGACTTTATTCAATTTCGGAAGCCCTTGCTGCCAGTAGTTCGGATTCTTCTCCACGGTAATGGAATCATTCCGTTTCCACTCTTTAAACATGAACGGCCCAGTGCCGACAGGCTCGGATTTGTACTTGTCCTTTTTCTCCTGAATCGCTTTCGGGCTTCCGATGGAGAAGGAAGGCATGGCGATATTTTGCAGGAACGGAGCTTGCGGTTTGTTCAAAATAATCTGGACAGTGGACGGGTCCACAGCTTTCACTTCTTTAATGACGCGGCTGCCGTCCGGACCAAACATGGAATCGTAATAGTCGAAGGAATCGCCTTCGAATTTATAAGGGCTTTTCGGATCGGTCCAGCGGTTGAAGTTAAATACGACGGCATCGGCATTAAAATCGGTTCCGTCATGGAATTTAACGCCTTGGCGCAGCTTGAAAGTATAGGTAAGGCCGTCTGGAGAGGCTTCATAGCTTTCAGCCAGTGCCGGCATAACTTCCGTAGTGCCCGCTTTATAAGTAAGCAAGCCCTCGAACATCTGCTCCGTTACTTTCAGCGATTCTCCGTCTGTAACGATGGCCGGATCCAAGGAAGCGGAATCCCCGCCGCGTGCAACGATCAGTGTGTCCTGCCCTTTGGAGGCCGTATCGTCGGTAGCCGGTGTCTCCGCCGCCGTATTTTCCTTCGTACCGCCGTTTTCAGCGGCCGGGGCATTGTTATTATTGCTGCAGCCTGTAAATACCAGCATCGCGGCCAGCACCATGGCGGCGCCGGAATGAACCCATTTTTTCATAAAACCTCTCCCTTTCTCTTACTGCTCTATGTATTTGTAATCCCTTCCCCCGTTTTCAGGGATAGAGATGACATGCCGCTTCATGCTCCCCTGAAATCCGTTGGAGCTGAGGCCGTTCCGTTCGGCACCGTTCCATAGCGAGCGGACAACGGGTATGAAACACACATCCTTGAGGAGCGTTGGACGGGCTGGGAACTTCCCCCTGCAATATGATTCGTTCCTTCACTGCATTCGGATCGGGATTTGGAACTGCAGAGAGCAGCGCCTGCGTGTAAGGATGCTTCGGTTCCCGGTACAGGGAGTGTTTATCCCCGATCTCCACGATCCTGCCCAGATACATAACGGCTACCCTATCGCAAAAATGCTTCACCACACTCAAATCATGCGCGATAAATACGTAGGTAAGCTGGAATTGATCCCGAAGGTCCTGCATCAAGTTCAGAATCTGCGACTGAATGGATACGTCCAGTGCCGATACCGGTTCATCCGCCACAATCAGCTTGGGTTGGAGCATTAAAGCTCTCGCAATGGCGATCCGCTGCCGCTGCCCTCCGGAGAACTGATGAGGGAACCGTTCCAGCTGCCAGGGACTGAGCCCGACCGTCTCCATCACCTGTTCCACCCTCTCCCGCCGTTCCTTGGCATCGCCGACTCCGTGAACAATCAACGGCTCTTCCAGAATTTTGCGCACCCTATGCCGGGGATTTAGGGAAGCAAACGGATCCTGAAAAATCATCTGCATATCCCTGCGCACTTCTCTCATCCTTGCAGCGGAGAAGGCTGTAACCTCTTCCCCTTCAAAATACACTTGTCCGCCTGTTGGCTCCATTAGGCGCAGCAGCGAACGCCCGGTTGTGGACTTCCCGCATCCGCTCTCCCCTACGATTCCGAAGGATTCTCCTTTGCGGACCTGAAACGAAACATCGTCCACGGCTTTGACATAGCCGGATACTTGTTGAAGCAGCCCTTTGCGGACAGGAAAATAAGTTTTTAATTGCTTTACTTCCAGTACATGTTCGTAAGCAGCATTGGAACTCAAACGGCAGCCTCCTTCTCTTCGTTCAGCCAGCACCGGGCCCGGTGGCCCAAGCCCGTTACGTCACGTAAGTCCGGCACCATGCTGCGGCATTGTTCCATCTGATATTCACACCTGGGCGCAAACCTGCAGCCTTCCGTGATGGAGCCGGGCATCGGAACGTTCCCGGGAATGGAGTACAAGCGCTTTACGTCTTCTTCGATTTTTGGAATAGAACGGATCAAGCCTTGCGTATACGGATGGCGGGGCCGATCGAAAATCTCCCGGACCGTCCCCTCCTCCACCACTTTACCGGCATACATGACGACTACGCGGTGGCAGAGCTCGGCGACCACGCCAAGATCATGCGTGATCATCAGAATGGCTGTGCCGGTTTCCTGATTCAGCTTTTTCATCAAATCCAGAATTTGAGCCTGTATCGTTACATCCAAAGCTGTGGTCGGTTCGTCCGCAATCAGCAGCTCGGGTTCGCAGCACAGCGCAATAGCAATCATTACACGCTGGCGCATCCCCCCGGACAGCTGATGCGGATATTCCTTAACGATCGTGTCCGCCCTTGCGATGCCTACCCTTTTCAACATCTCCACAGCCTGAAGCATGGAGGCTTTCTTGCTGATCTTTCGGTGCAGCCTCAACGTCTCCGAAATTTGCTCTCCAATCGTGAGCAGCGGATTTAGGGAGGTCATAGGCTCCTGAAAGATCATTGAGATTTCATCCCCTCGAATCTGCTTCATCCGCTTTTCCTTCGCTTTGGTGAGATCTTCGTCCTTGAAAAGAATAGACCCTCCGGCAATCTTTCCCGGTGGCTTGGGAATCAGCTGCATGATCGACAGGGACGTCACGCTTTTGCCGCAGCCGGATTCGCCAACGATGCCAACGATCTCCCCTTTGCGGATTGTAAGATCAACCCCGTCTACTGCAGGCACTTCTCCCCGCTCGGTGACAAAATGCGTACGCAGGTCTCTGATTTCCAGAAGATGGGGACCCATGCGCGATCTCCTCCTTGTATGTATGATCATGTATGTTCATGTATTTTCGACAAATGCCGGGCGGAAAAGAAATTATTGAACTTAGGTCAATTACTACCGGCGAAGGCTCCTTGTATATCGACAAATTAAGAGACTGTAACATGTAATATGTAAGCTACTCTATCATTGACTTGACCTTCCAGTGGTCGATTACTTAGTTTAGTATAGGTGTTCCGAGAATTTTCTGTCAATTATAAATTTTTCGATAAATGAAAGCGCAAGCAGTACCATAGATGCGTTAAATTAAGTATCATACCCTTATCTCATGACAAAAGACCTAAGCGCCGCCGGCCGCTTAGGTCTCTAATCTCTCGCCATTTCGTTTACTTTCCCGCCGTCTTTCTTTCCGGCTCTTCGCGACCTGAGCCTGCAGGCACGCCATCGCCTCCCATGGCGTCATCTTCCGGGCGGCGGCGCAGCAGCCGCCACATGAGCTGCGCCGCTTCGCGCACCGTCTTCGGCCGCGCCGCCGACGAGTCCACGCCTTCGAGCAGGCGGAACGGCCGCGCCAAGCGCGGCAAATGCAGCTCCGCCGCGGCAATGACCGCGTCGTCGAACAGCAGATCCGGGCCGCCGGACACAAGCAGCCGGCCCTGCTTCAGGATCAGCACCTGATCGGCCCACTCGGCTGCAAAATCGACGTCATGCGTCGCGACGATCAGCGTAATGCCCATCAGGTGCATGGCCTCCAGCATCGACTGCAGGTCGTCCCGCCCCTTCGGGTCGAGAAACGCCATCGGCTCATCGAGCACGACGATGGTCGGCTTCATCGCCAGCACCCCGGCGATGGCCACCCGGCGTTTCTGCCCGTAGCTGAGCTCGAAAGGGGACCGCCCGCGGAGATCGGCGATCCCGACCGCTTCGAGCGCATCCCGGACGCGGTCCTCCACTTCCTCCTCGCCCAGGCCTTGGTTCCGCGGCCCGAACGCGACATCCTCCCCGACCGTCGTTGAGAAAATCTGATCGTCCGGGTCCTGATAAACTACGCCCACCCGGCTTCCGGCCAGAGGCCCGCGGCGGCCGCCCTCCGCTCCGGTACCCTGGCCCAGCACCGTCACCGTTCCGGTGGAAGGCTGTTCCAGCCCGTTCAGCAATGAAATTAAAGTAGATTTGCCCGCTCCGTTCGGCCCCATCAGAGCCATTTTGGTCCTGGCCTGTACCGAGAATGTAATATCCCTCAGCGCTTCCCGGTCTCCGTATCGATAACAGACCCGATTCACTTCCACGGCTGACTGGCCCATCCCATCGCCTCCTCTTCGATCCTCCGGTTCTTCTGAAAACGGCGTCCCGGTCCCGTCAAACCCGCCTCTTGCGCGAATGGACTGGTAAATGCGGCCGCTCCGGCTAAGCGCTCTAAGGAACAGAGAACCAAGCAGCTGCCCGCAGCGGCGGTAAACCGAGTCGGACCAAAACCGGCCCTGCAGGCGCAAGCCCCTTGATTTTTGCGCTTTGAGCATACTTTGGCCTTCATCCATGAGCAGGAACAAGTATCGCAGAAGCATCCCGAGAAGTTCCACCATAACGGCCGGGATCCCGATCGCCCGCATGCTGCGGATCAGATCAAACAGCGGGGTAACCGCTATGATATACGCGATCAGCAGGTTAGCGTTAACCAGCTTCAGCATGATCACTGCGGAACGTGCCAGCCCTTCCTCCGTAGCTGTAAGCCCAAACCAGCCGGTGAAAACCGGTTCACCGGGCGTCGTAAACGGCAGCATAACGGCGGCTGCGAATCCGAAGGGAATCAGAAGCACCAGCCGTCCCAGCACGAACCGAAAAGGCACTCCGCTCCACAAAACAGCAAACAGTACAAAGCCCGCTGTCCACGAAAGAACAGTCATGCTCTGCACTGTCACAACAGCGGCGACCAAGGCCAGCACACAAATAAGCCGATATTTGGGGTTGGGTATCCAGGCTTTTACTTTGGAAGACTCATTCGGCCTTACGGTGATGTTTTTGATCATCGGCCTTCCCCCGTTTCGAAAGCAAGTAAGTGATTCCGTAAAGGACTCCAACCAGCGCTAAAATGCCTATGATGCCTGCAGCACCGGTCTTTAGTGCGCTGGAACTGAAGCCGCCTGCCTCATAATCAGGAAAAGGAGAGGCTGTGAATACAGGTGAAGCCTGAGAAGCGAAGTCTTGATCTTCGGCAACCCGGTCCAATCCGTCCGGTTTAGAGGAGGCATAGGGCGAAAGAAAGCCGGCGATCAACACCGTGCCAGCCATCATCCCTACCCACTTCCATCTGCTGAGTGTCAGTTTCATTTCCGTGTGCGGCACTGCCTTTTCCCGACTCAAATGAAATTTCATGCCGCCTCGGCCTCCCTTGGAATCTCGACTTTCCGCTCTGCCAAATAGGCAGCGACCAGTGCCGTAATCGTCCCTTCTCCAATTCCGATTAAGCTGTGCCATCCGACCATTGCGCTCACAACGCTTTGGGCCGGATAACCGGACCAGACGAGTAAGGCAGCGACACCCGCAGCAGCAGCAACAATGGAACACCATCCCGCCAGGAACGTAACCGCAAATCGAAAACGTTCCCCCAGCAGCTTCATTCCTGCCCGGTAGACCCCATATCCGGCGTAACAACCGATGACACCCGTACAAACAATATTGGCCCCAAGCACCGTCACTCCTCCGTCCTGAAACAGAAACGCCTGGATGATCAGCACAGCAGCCATGATGATGACGCCGACAAGAGGCCCGAACAGAATCGATGCCAGCGTACCGCCGAGAAAATGGCCCGAGGTAGCCCCTGCAACGGGGAAATTGATCATCTGCGCCGCAAAAATGAAGGAGCCGACCAACGCGATCATCGGCACTTTTTTGCCGGGGAGCTGGACTTGGGACTTTTTGAGCGCGTAAGCAAGCACTCCGGCACCGGCTGCGGTAGTAGTCATCCACGTTTTGGCATCTAAAAATCCGTCAGGAATATGCATAGCAGTTCTCCTTTTCTTAATGCTTCAGCATGGATGCCAGCGTTCTTTTGAGCTGGAGAAAATCGGGATCCTCCTTGATTTCCTGCGTGCGCCCCTCCGGCAGATTCACCACGAAATCTCCGATGATCCTTCCGGGATTCGCACCCATGACGAGTACCCGCTGGGAAAGAAAAATCGCTTCATCGATATCATGCGTAATAAACACGACCGTCGTTTTCTCCTCTACCCACACGTTCAACAGCATTTCCTGCATTTCCAGCTTCGTCTGTGCGTCCAGAGCCCCGAACGGTTCATCCATCAAAAGCACCTTGGGATTGTTCGCCAACGCTCTCGCAATCGCCACGCGCTGCTTCATTCCTCCGGACAGTTCTTTCGGGAATGCATTTGCAAAACGCTCCAGCCGGATCAGCTTCAAGTAATGATCCGAAATGCGGCGGCGTTCAAAAATCGGCAGACCTTTCAGCTTAGGCCCGTATTCGATATTTTGCCGCACCGTCAGCCATGGAAACAGTGTATAACCTTGAAACACCATGCCCCTGTCCGCACCCGGCCCGACAATCTCTTCCCCGTCTACGGCAGCTAACCCGCCGGTCGCCTCTTCCAAACCGGCTAAAATCCTGAGCAGGGTGGATTTTCCGCAGCCGGAAGGGCCGAGAATCGAGAGAAACTGGTTGCCCGGAATACTCAAATCAATTTCCTTCAATGCCACGAACGATTTGGATCGGCTGACATAAGTCTTGTTGAGACCTTCTACTTTGATAAGCTCTTGTGCCGGTTCAAGCCGTTCAGCTGCCCCCGTTCTCATGGTTCGCTCCTCCTTTTTGTCACAGCCAAGGGAATAATCTGCGGTTCAGAAAAGCGAAGATACGGTCGCTGATCAGCCCGAGCAGTCCGATTACGATAATGCCTACAAAAATCTGATCCGTATTGAGAAAACGCTGAGCCTTCATGATGGCATACCCAAGTCCGCTGTTAACAGCTACCAGTTCCGCTACGACCAGATAAGTCCATGCCCAGCCTAGGGTAAGGCGCAGCGTGCTCATCAGGCTCGGGCGGATAGCCGGGATCAGCACGGTCTCCAGCGCTTTCCAGCGGCCGGCTCCAAGCGTGAACGAAGCCTGCAGCAAGTCTTTCGGCACTTGACGCGTGGCATCCGCCACCATCAGCACCAACTGAAAGAAGCATCCGATAAAGATCAGCAATATTTTGGCCCACTCGCCGATTCCCGCCCAAACCATAATTAACGGAATAAAGGCTACGGCCGGCATATAACGGATAAATTCCATCGGCGGCTCGATGAAGGCTTCACCGATTTTGAACGTGCCCGCCAAAATGCCAAGAGGGATGCCGATCACACAGGCCAGCGCAAATCCTGCACTCACCCGCAAAATGCTGATCCAGATGTGGCCCCAGTATTCCGCCGTACCCAGCAAATGAATCAGTTCCGTCAATACGTCCACCGGCGTCGGCAGAAAGATCGGGTTCACCAGCTTCAGATAACTAAGCAGGGACCAAGCCGCCAGAATCGCAGCAAACGATGCCCCGGTGATTAACATAAAAGCAAGCGGCCGGATCGGCGCAAAGATCTGGAACGTCTTCCGGCGCGCTTTCGCGCCTTTCCGTGGGTCCGTGTTGGCTGTCCATAAGTTTATTTTTGTACTTTTCTCCACTCGCTCCATAACGGTCTCACCTCTCGCTGGCTTTTTGCACGAATTTCGGTTCCAGGATGCCGCTTACGTCGGGCAACTCGCTGATCATATCCAGATTTTTCAGGAATTCAGCCGTTTTATTGCCTGTGTATTCCAGGGATGTGTAGTCATCCGCCTTTTCAAAAGCCTTCAGGTTATCTTCTATGCCAAAAATCTTTACGCTGTCTAATCCCAGTTTGAAATCTTCCGGCGTAGTCTCTGCCTTTTTGGCCATGATTTCGATCGCTTCCTCATGATGATCTTTGAAGTAGGCCAGCGCATCGAACCAGGCATCGACGATTTTCTGCACATCATCAGGGCGTTTCTCCACGACCCCTTTGCGGAACACCAGCAGATCGGGGATAAGACCCGGGGTATCCTTGGAGGAGAAGAGCACTTTTCCCTTGCCCTCTTTTACCGCTTTGGTCTGAAAGGGCTCCCACAGAACCGACGCATCCGTTTTGCCGCTGATAAAGGCAAGTCCCGCATCGTTTACCGTCATATTCACAAAATTTACATCCGATTCCTTCATGCCGTTTTCGTCCAGCGCCGTAAGCAGCAGCAGATGATCCACCGTCCCGAGCTCAGTAGCAACGGTCTTGCCCTTTAGCTCCCCAATGGAATTAATATCTGTTTTGGAAACAATGGCGTCCCCTCCGTTGGAGTTGTCATTCACCAGCACTGCGGAAAGCTCGATGCCTTTGGAAGCCGGGGCCAGAGTATCGCTTAGCGTCTGGCTGTTTGCATCCACTTTGCCGGTAGCCAGAGCCTGCAGGGAATCACTATAGACAGGGAACCATTCCAGCTTTACGTTCACTCCGTGCTTTTCAAAAAAACCTTTCTCTTCTACTAAGTACCATAAAAACCAGCCCGGCCAGGGACTCAGCGCAATGGTCACCGGATCGTCCGCCGAACCCCCCGCCTCTTTCGATGAACCTCCGCACCCCGACAGCACTCCCGTCACCAATATCAACATTGCAAGCAGCAGCGTCAGCTTTCTTTTCACTCCAACCACTCCCTTTATCTAAAAATGTATAAGAGCCATGACACCGGATTAGCGCCAGACATGTTACCGCAGCTAAAAGAAGGGTCAGGTGTGAAAAAAAGCCCTGGAGGCAGTCTCCCAGGCTTTTATCCTTCCGTGTTATATGGGCGCTGCCGTCCATACGCTGTCTCTTGGACCAGGCCCGACCTGATTTCTCAGTTCAGCGGAACCCTAGACTGCATTGCGTTCTATTTGCGAGAAACAGAACCTATATTTAGTTCTCATGTTAGTAATATTAACATTTATCTGTTGTTTTTCTTTATAATACGCACATTTAACCCCTCCGTCAATCCTTATGTTATGTTTTATTACATTAATTTTAGGTGGACGGGCAGGTATAGATACTTTGCTTTTCGCGTAACAATGCAAAGTATGGGTTCTTGCTGCCGATGTTTGAAGCTTTTGTCGTCAGGGGTAAAAGCGTACAGTGGTTGTTAATCGGGATTAGGAATGATTTTGGAGGAGGTACTCAGGATGAAAAACAAAGCGGTTTGGATCGTGCTTGCCGTGGTTGTTGTAATCGGATTTCTGTTTATGGGCAAATACAACAGCCTGGTCAATGCGGAAGAAGATGTGCAGAACAAGTGGGCGCAGGTGGAGAATCAATTGAAACGGCGGGCTGATCTGATTCCTAATCTGGTGGAAACGGTCAAAGGTTACGCCAAGCATGAGCAGGAAGCGATCAAAGCCGTTACGGATGCGAGGGCACGCTTAGGCGGAGCTGCTACTCCGCAGGAAGCGGCCGATGCCAATAATGAGCTGAACGGAGCTTTGAGCCGGCTTTTGGTGATCACAGAAAACTATCCGGACTTGAAGGCAAACGAAAATTTCCGCCAGCTGTCCGATGAGCTCGCGGGGACGGAGAACCGGCTCGGTGTGGCCCGCAAAGACTATAACGATGAAGTGACAAGGTTTAACAAAACGATAAGGCAGTTTCCGGGAAGCATCATGGCAGGCATCCTCGGCTTTGAGAAAAAGCCTTATTTTGAAGTAAGCGAGTCGGAACGGGAAGTACCGAAGGTCAACTTCGGAACGTAGTTGAAGCGTCCGTCTGAAAAGGAGGTGACACCCATGCGGATAAAAGGCGGGGGAATCGGGACTTTACGGGTTTGTATACTGGCGCTCTGCATGTTATTTCTTGTGACGGCCGGAGTGGCTGCCGCTCCGCAAATTCCGCCTCCTGTTGGTGATATTTATATACAGGACCGGGCGAATGTGCTTTCGCAGGAGCAGCGGCAGGCGCTAACCGCCATCGGACGAAGCCTGGATGATCAGACCGGCGCGCAGGTCGCCGTCCTGACGATTGAGACATTGGGAGGAGAAGCGCCGGAAGACTATGCCAACGCGGCTTTTCGCAAATATCAACTGGGTGACCGTGAGAAAAACAACGGCGTACTGCTGCTATTGGCCATGCAGGAGCATGAAATCCGCATCGAGGTGGGCTACGGGCTGGAAGGGGCGATCCCTGACGCGGCTGCGGGGCGCATTCTGGATGAGTATGCGATTCCGTATTTGCGCGGAGGCCGGCCGGATCAGGCGGTGGTCGCCGCTTATCAGGCGATCAGCGCCCGTGCGGCTGAAGAATACGGCGTGAAGCTGAGTGACGGCGGCCCGCCTGCCCCTAACCCGGCTTTGGCGCAGACCGGCGGCGGCTTTCCGCTTGGTTGGGGCATAGCAGGCTTCATCGCCCTGATCGTGCTGGATGCGATTTTGTTTAAGGGCCGCATTACCCGGGCCTTGTTCGCACTCTTCCTTGCCGGCGGGGGCCGCGGTGGCTGGGGCGGCGGCGGTGGCCGTGGCGGCTGGGGCGGCGGCGGTACCGGCGGAGGGGGCTTCCGCGGCGGGGGCGGCGGCAGCTCCGGCGGCGGCGGGGCCGGACGGAAATGGTGACCTCGCAATTAATAAGGACTCTCCCGCACGGAACCGGGAGAGTCCTTATTTTGTTCCGCCTGTTGCTCCTTAAGCATTATCTGCAGTCTTACTGGCGCGGGTCCCCCATAGTGGGCCGCCACTACAACGTGATGTGCTTCCGCACGATGTCGTCGCTAAGGTCGGCGATGCCGCCCTCAGCGACGATCGTGCCTTTCTCCATCACGTAGAAACGGTCGGCGACGCCCCGCACAAAGTCAAGGCTCTGCTCGACCAGAAGAACCCCGGTGCGCCCCTCTGCCTTAATGCCGCGGATTACGCCCCGGATCTCCTCGACGATCGAAGGCTGTATGCCTTCGGTCGGCTCGTCGAGCAGCAGCACTTCGGGCTTTGATGCCAAAGCCCGGGCAAAAGCCAGCTGCTGCTGCTGCCCGCCGCTCAAGTCGCCGCCGCGGCGGGCATACATAGACGGAAGCACCGGAAATTTCTCTATCGCTTCCGCCGGCACCTCCGCATTCTTCCCCTTGGCCGCCTCCAGCCCGAGCAGCAGATTCTCATACACCGTCAGCTGGCCAAAAATTTCACGGCCCTGCGGCACATACCCGATCCCGCGCTTGGCCCGTTCCCCCGGCTCTTTGCGTGTTACTTCCGAGCCGCCGTAGAGCACCTTCCCTTTGCGCGCTTTCAGCAAGCCCATTATGCTCTTTAACAAAGTAGTTTTGCCGACACCGTTCCTCCCCAGCAGGCAGACGACCTCTCCCGGCCCCACCCGCAGCGTCACATCCCGTAAAATCACACTTTCCCCGTATCCCGACTCCAAATGCTCAACCGACAGCATGCGCATCCCTCCCGTGTCCCAAGTAGACTTCCGCCACGCGGCTGTCTTGCTGCACCTCTTCCATCGTCCCTTCCTTGAGCAGTTTCCCTTCATGCATCACCGTGACTTTACTGGCAAAATTCCGCACAAACTCCATATCGTGCTCTACAACGACGACAGTGTGGTCCTTCGCAATATCCCGGAGCAGCTCCCCGGTTTTGCCCGTTTCTTTATCCGTCATCCCCGCTACCGGCTCGTCAAGCAGAAGCAAGCCGGGTTCCTGAAGCAGCATCATTCCGATTTCCAGCCACTGCTTCTCTCCGTGAGAAAGGCTTCCCGCACGCCAATGCGTTTTGTCCGCCAATCCAATTCGTTCCAACTGCCGCGTCAGCTTACTGCGGTCCTCCCCGTTAAGAACCGCTCTCATCGCAGCCCAAACCGAACGGTTCTGCCGCATCGCCAGTTCCAGATTATCCCCTACAGTCAGGCTGGAAAATATAGACGGCGCCTGAAACTTCCGTCCGATGCCGAGCTCCGCGATCTGATGTTCTTTGCGCCGGGTAATGTCGATTTCCTCCTGATATAGGACCCTGCCGGAAGAAGGACGGACTTTGCCGCAAATTACATCCAGCATCGTCGTTTTGCCGGCGCCATTGGGGCCGATCAGAAACCGGAGTTCTCCCCGCTTCAGGGTGAGATCCATCGACTGTACCGCTTTAAACCCATCAAATTCCACAGAAACCTGCTCGCACCTAAGGATCACTTCCTGTCCGCCTTCCTTCATGCGCCCTCCTCCTTCCGCTGCGGCCCGCCTTTCAACGTTAACGCGTTTTTTCCGGCGGCCCGGAGTCGGAACTTCGCGGCCAAACCGGACATTCCGCTAAACAAACCGGCAGCGCCGCGCGGCAGAAAGATCACGACCGCAACAAACAGTCCGCCGACAAAATACAGCCAAACCTCGGGATAATTCTCGCTGAACAAGCTTTTGGCCGTATTCATAAAAACCGCCCCAAAAACCGCACCAGCCAGCGTCCCCCGGCCTCCAACCGCCACCCATAGCACCATCTCGATGGACGGTACAATACTCATCATGGAAGGGGAAATAATGCCCACATGCAGTACAAACAGCATTCCGGACAGCCCCGCAAGACCTGCCGAAACCGCAAAAGCCACCATCTGATAAGCCGCAGGGTTGTAACCCAGAAACCGCACCCGGTTTTCACCGTCACGGATCGCTTTCAGCACTTTGCCGAACCGGCTGGTGACCAGGAAACGGCACAACAAAAACGCACCGGCCAGCATCGCCACCGTAGCAAAATAAAGCATATGTTTTGTTTCCGGAGAAGCCAAGGAATACCCGAACACCGTACGGTATCCCGTCAACCCATTCGTTCCGCCGGTGTAAGCCTGCTGCCCGACAAACAAAGTCACGGTAATCAGCACAAGAGCCTGGGTCAATATCGTGAAATACACCCCTCGGATACGGTTCCGGAATGTGAAAAAGCCGAGAAACAGCGCCATCGCAACCGGCAGCAAAATGCCCATCGGGATCGCAAACCACGCCCATTTAAAGGGCTCCCAGAACCAGGGAAGCTTTGACAGCCCGCTCCATTCCATGAAATCCGGCAGCTTGCCGCCGCTGGCTTCGAGCTTTACATACATAGCCATCGCATAGGCGCCAAGCCCGAAAAACACTCCGTGGCCCAGACTCAGAATTCCTGTATACCCCCACAACAAATCAAGCCCCAAGGCGACAATGGCAAAAGCAAGAAACTTGGCCAGCAGGTTCAGCCGGAAATCGCTTAAATAAAGCGGTGCGCATAAAAGCAGTGCCGCCGCAGCCGAATATAGCAGCACACGGCTCTTGCCGGACACGAAATTCGAATTGATCAGCATGTCTATTCCCCCATTCTCAGCTGTCGAGCGAGCGGGTTTTCACCGCCACAAGCCCCATCGGTTTCCATTGCAAAAAGGCCACAATACACAGGAACACCAGCACTTTGCCGAGCGAAGCGGTCGTCCAGTATTCGAACAGCGTGTTCGTCAGGCCGATGCCAAGCGCCCCCGCTGCCGTTCCGGCCAGCTTGCCTACACCTCCGAGCACAACCACCATAAAAGCATCGACTATATAATAAGTGCCGATGGAAGGTCCGATCGGGCCCAGCAGGGTAAGGGCGCAGCCGGCTATTCCGGCAATCCCGGACCCGACGGCGAAAGTTACCGCGTCTACCCGGCGGGTGGAGATGCCGAGACATGCCGCCATTTCGCGGTTTTGCATTACAGCCCTCATCCGCCGTCCTGCATGGGTCCGATAGATATATAAGTACATGCAGACAAGGCACAAGAGCACTAACCCGATAATAAACAGCCTTTTGTACGGAAGCACTAATCCGTCCGTCAGCGTCAATCCTCCGTTCAGCCACTGTGGGCTTTCAACGCCTACATTCGGCGCACCGAACACCGTACGGGCCAACTGCTGCAATACCATGCCTATGCCCCAAGTCGCCAGCAGACTGTCCAGCGGGCGCCCGTACAAAAAGCGAATTAATGAGAACTCCAGTACAAAGCCGAATACGAAAGCTACGGCGAAACTTACGGGAATCGCAGCGGCAAAATACCACCCCAACGACGCCTTCGGCAAATAATCCGCGAAAAAGAGCTGCGTAACGTAAGTGGAATAGGCCCCGATCATGATCAGTTCGCCATGCGCCATGTTAATGACCTTCATCAAACCGAACGTAATCGAGAGGCCCAAGGCGATTAACAGCAAAATCGAACTGACGCTTAGACCGTTAAACAGCTGAAGCCAAACTACATCCATGCGGGATCCCTCCTTGTGATGTCATACTGCACTTTCTGCCGGAATTAAAAGCAAAAGGCGGGAAGAGCACTCCTCCCGCCACCCTTCCGTCCTGCTTATTGGCTCAAAGCGCCCGCCCATCCATATCCTTTCAGATAAGGATCCGGTTTCACAGGTTCGCCCGAATTCCATACCTCCTTAAACTGGCCGTCAGCCTGAACTTCCCCTATGCGCACCGTTTTGTAGATGTGCTGGTTCTCCCCGTCGATCGTTACTTTCCCTTCCGGGGCGTTGAACTCCAGGCCTTTGGCTGCCTCTTTAACTTTGGCTACATCGGCGGAACCTGCCTTCTCCACCGCAGCCGCCCATAAGTACACTGCTGTGTATCCGGCTTCAATCGGATCCGCTGTTACGCGGTCGTCGCCGTATGCTTTTTTGTAGTTAGCCACAAATGTTTTATTTTCAGGAGTATCCGTCGTTTGATAATAATTCCATGCAGCCAGATGGCCTTCCAGCACTTTGGCGCCGATGCCGCGGATTTCTTCTTCCGCCACACTTACGGACAGCGTAGTCAAATCTTTGGCTGTAATGCCCGCATCCTGCAATTGTTTGAAGAACGCTACGTTACTGTCACCGTTAAGGGTATTGAATACCACGTCGGGCTTAGCTTCTTTTATTTTGCTGATGATTGTGCTGTAATCGGTGTGGCCAAGCGGGGTATACTCTTCGCCTGCCAGTTCGCCGCCTTCGGCTTTCAGCTGTTCTTTGATGATTTTATTTGCTGTGCGGGGGAATACATAGTCGGAACCAAGGAGATAAAACTTCTTTTTGCCTTGTTCTTTGAGGAGATAACTTACAGCGGGCACAATCTGCTGGTTTGTCGTTGCTCCCGTGTAGAAGATGTTAGGAGAGGATTCGAGGCCTTCATATTGAACCGGATACCAAAGCAGATTGTTCAGCTCTTCAAAAACAGGCAGCATCGCTTTCCGGCTCGCCGAAGTCCAACCGCCGAACACCGTGGCCACTTGATCTTCCTGGATCAATTTGCGTGCCTTCTCTGCAAACGTCGGCCAGTCGGATGCGCCGTCTTCCACTACAGGAATGATTTTTTTGCCTATAACCCCGCCTTTGGCATTAATTTCATCGATGGCCATCATTTCCGCGTCTTTTACGGAAACTTCACTGATCGCCATGGTTCCGCTCAGAGAGTGCAAAATCCCGACTTTAATTCCGTCTCCGCCGCCGTCCGCAGCACCGGCATCTGCATTTGCCGCAGGCGCAGTCCCCGCATCGGCGTTTGAACCCGCATTCTCCGTATTCCCGCACCCAGCCAACACTACGCACAATGCAACCATCATTACCAATGCACCGTTCCAAAGCCTTTTTCTCATTCTCCCACTCCTTCTATTCTCTTTGATCGCTATATCCGAACGTTGAATTGTCAGAATATTCAAATGTTCGTATCCAAATTATAGGCGCACCCAAATTTGTATGTCAATATATATGACATAAAATTACTTCAAATGGTTCAAAAGGACCTTTTTAAGTGAAATATATCAAACCGCCGTTCAAATTATGTTAACATTCCTAACATAAAGGTATTTACAATTGTCTATACCTCCTATAAAATGGCTACAACAACCCCGCAGGGGATTCGAAAGGAATGGGGTTCATGCATTTTACGGAAAGAGAGAAGGAAAAGCTGTTGATTACATTAGCCGCCGATTTGGCGCATAAACGAAAGTCCCGCGGCCTGAAGCTGAATTATCCGGAAGCCATGGCACTGATTGTATCTGAGATTCTGGAAGGAGCCCGGGACGGGAGATCCGTCTCCGAACTAATGGAGTACGGGGGCGCGATTCTCAGCAGGGAAGATGTGATGGAAGGCATTCCTGAAATGATGTCCGAAGTACAGGTGGAAGCTACCTTTCCAGACGGCACAAAGCTTGTGACCGTACACGAACCTATCCGTTAAGGAGGCTTGGCAAGCAGCAATGATACCAGGTGAATACCGTACGGCAGCAGGCTCGCTGCTGATTAATGCAGGACGCAAGACAGCGGCTCTCCTCGTCCGCAATCGCGGGGACCGGCCGATCCAGGTCGGATCGCATTATCATTTCTGTGAAGTAAATAAAGCTTTGGATTTCGACAGGCCTTCCGCGTTGGGCATGAGGCTTGATATTCCCTCCGGCACCGCGGTAAGGTTTGAGCCGGGCGAAGAGAAGCAGGTCCGTCTTGTACAGCTGGGCGGAACCCGTGAAGTATACGGGTTTAACGGACTTGTACATGGCCGTGCCGGCCGGGAAGAGACGGAAAACGAGGAATGGAAAGAACGTTTGTCCGACTGGCTTGGGGGTGGGACCGATGGGTGAAATGTCCCGAGATCAGTATGCTTCCATCTTCGGACCGACGACCGGTGATGCCGTTAGGTTAGCCGATACGGAGCTATGGGCCGAGATTGAATATGATTACACCGTGTACGGGGATGAATGCAAATTCGGGGGCGGTAAGGTCATCCGGGACGGGATGGGCCAATCCTCCCGTGCAACACGCAAAGACGGTGCGCTGGATCTGGTGATTACCAATGCGGTTGTCATCGATCATGCCGGCATTTACAAGGCGGATATCGGTATACGTGACGGACGCATCGCAGGGATCGGCAAAGCGGGCAATCCGGATACGATGGACGGAGTTGACACAAATATGGTCATCGGCGCCTGTACCGAAGTTATTGCCGGCGAAGGCCGCATCGTTACGGCGGGCGGCATCGATTCTCATATCCATTTCATCTGCCCGCAGCAAATCGAGACGGCCCTCGCTTCCGGCGTGACCACCATGATCGGCGGCGGCACCGGTCCGGCCACGGGAACGAACGCTACGACCTGCACGCCGGGACGCTGGAATCTGCACCGGATGCTGGAAGCAGCCGAAGCTTTCCCGATGAATATCGGGTTTCTCGGCAAAGGCAACAGCTCGTTCCCCGAACCGCTCGCCGAGCAAATCGAAGCAGGCGCTATCGGGTTGAAGCTGCATGAGGACTGGGGAACGACCCCGGCTGCGATCGACAATTGCCTGACGGTGGCCGACCAGTACGATGTGCAGGTGGCCATTCATACCGACACGCTTAACGAAGCCGGTTTCGTGGAGGATACGCTGGCCGCGATCAAAGGCCGTACGATTCACACGTATCATACGGAAGGGGCAGGCGGCGGCCACGCGCCCGATATTATCCGGGTGGCAGCTGAAGCCAATGTCATTCCTTCCTCCACAAACCCGACACGCCCCTTTACCGTCAACACGATCGAGGAGCATTTGGATATGTTGATGGTTTGCCATCACCTGGACAGCAGCATCCCTGAAGACGTGGCCTTTGCTGATTCCCGGATCCGTCCCGAGACGATCGCCGCCGAAGATATCCTTCATGATTTAGGTGTTTTCAGCATCATCTCCTCCGATTCCCAGGCGATGGGCAGAGTAGGCGAAGTGATCACACGCACCTGGCAGACAGCCGACAAAATGAAAAAACAGCGCGGAACCCTGTTCGCTGCACAAGGCACGGATGCGGCAGACGCTGCTCCAGACAACGCTGCTCAAGCTAACGACAATTTCCGAATCAAGCGGTATGTTGCCAAATATACGATAAATCCCGCCATAGCACACGGCATCTCACATATCGTAGGGTCCGTTGAGCCCGGCAAATGGGCGGATCTGACCATATGGCAGCCAGCCTTCTTCGGCGTAAAGCCGGAATTGATTCTGAAAGGCGGCATGATTGCCTATGCGCAGATGGGCGATCCTAACGCTTCCATCCCTACACCGCAGCCGGTATTCGGAAGGCCGATGTTCGGTTCCTACGGGAAAGCTGTACAGCGAACCTCCATTACGTTCTTATCTAAGCATGCGTATGATCACGGCGTTCACAAGGAGCTTGGACTTGAGAAACAGATAGAATATGTCAGAGGGTGCCGTTCCGTCGGCAAGAAGGACATGATCCATAACGCGGAAACCCCGTCTATTGAGGTGAACCCGGAAACGTATGAGGTAAAGGTCAACGGTGAATCCGTTACCTGTGAACCGGCAGCAGAGCTGCCTATGGCCCAAAGGTATTATTTGTTCTAACACGTACCGAACCAGAAGTGAAAAGGAGGAATTCCATATGCACAGCGGCTCCCGGTTGCTATCCTATGTTCAGCTCTTGGATTCTGCGCTGCCCATCGGCGGGTTCTCCCATTCTTTCGGATTGGAAACTTATGTTCAGAACGGTCAAATCCAGACTATGGATCATTTGGAATCTTTCATCCGCTCGCAGATTCACAGCAGCCTTGTCCGCTTGGACGGACTAGTGATGAAAGGCATCTACGGCGCTGCAGAGCAAAAGGATCTGCGCAAAATCTCAATGCTGGACAACATCATTCACATTCAACGAACCCCGCGTGAATCACGCGAAGGGATGCACAAAATGGGGAAACGGCTGCTCCGGTTAGCTAAGACACTATATCCTTGGATGGAATTCAAAACCCTTGAACAGTCCTTTGCGCAGCATGGGGGATTCGGAAGCCTGCCTACCGTCCATGCATGGATCTCGTTCCAGCTGGAAGTCGACTGCAGCGAAGCGGTGAAAGGCTACCTTTATTCCAGTGTAGTTACCCTTGTGAACAGCGCGCTCCGGCTCATGTCGATCGGCCAAACTGACGGGCAGGTACTGATCCAAAAGCTGATCGCTGTGATCGATGAAGAATGGGAACGGTTATCGGAGGAATCTGCCGATAATCTGCACAGTTTTGCATTAGCCCACGAGATCCATTCCATGAATCATGAAACGCTGTATTCGCGGCTGTTCATGTCATAAATGTAACATTACCTTGAAAGTAAATTTAAGGAGGAATTCCCCATGTGCCAAGGCGCCAACCACTCCCATGAACAATGGCAGTCCCCATCCATCCCTTCGGGCCGGCCGATCCGAATCGGTATCGGCGGTCCCGTCGGCTCCGGCAAAACTGCATTAGTCGAAAAGCTAAGCAAAGCGATGCGCGATCATTACAGCATTGCAGTTATTACGAACGATATTTATACGAAGGAAGATGCAGAAATACTGATTCGCGCATCCGCCCTGCCCACGGAACGGATCATTGGCGTAGAGACCGGGGGCTGCCCTCATACAGCCATTCGCGAGGACGCAACTATGAACCTGGAAGCAGTGGAAGAACTTGAAGAACGCTTTCAAGATCTGCAAATCATCTTCATCGAGAGCGGCGGAGACAATCTGGCCGCTGCGTTTAGCCCGGAATTGGTAGACCGGTTCATTTATATTATTGACGTAGCGCAAGGCGAGAAAATTCCGCGTAAAGGCGGACCCGGTATTATGCGCTCAGATCTGCTCATTATTAACAAGATAGACTTGGCCCCGCATGTAGGAGCTTCGCTTGAGGTAATGAAGAACGATACGGAGCGCATGAGAGGCAGCCGTCCGTTTGTGTTCTCCAATCTCATGTCCGGCGAAGGCCTGGATTTCATTCTTCACTGGATCGAGCATCAGCTGGATGCCTCCCCGGCCCATGAGCATAAACTTACTACCAACTCCCACGGGTAGACAGTCGCTGCTCCGCGGACGGTTTATCCGCCGCGGCGGCAAGACCGTGCTGACCGACCGTTACCACGAAGCGCCTCTCAAAATTTCAAAAACGTTCGAACTTTCCGGTGACGGGGAGCTTCTTGTTTATATGATGGACGCTTCACCAGGCATACTCGACGGCGACCGCTACTTGATCGACATGCATTTAGAACCGGAAACAAAGGTCTATTTAACCAACCAATCCCATACCAAAGTTCACCCTACACCGCGGGAATCCTCTTCTCTTATTCAGCATTTTATCGTGGAGAATGGCGCTGTGCTGGAATATTTCCCCGAGCCGCTGATCCCTTATGCCGGTTCAGATTTTACCGCGGAGACCAGATTTGATCTTCGCGGAAATGCTGTCCTCCTTTACGGGGATATCGTTACAGCCGGACGGCTGCACCACGGGGAGCAGTTCTTATACGACAAACTGGACAGCCGGATGGAAGCGCACCGTGACGGCAGATTAGTCGCCTGGGACCGCTTCTGCCTTATGCCGAAAAGCGACCGGTACCGCGAACTAGGCGCTATGGAAAACTACTCGCACAGCGGCTCCTTGTGGATTATGGCCTCCGGTGCGGATGAAACTCTGCTGCAGGAAGTAAGGAATGCTTTCCCCGCCAAAGGGCTCTTAATCGGAGGCAGTCTTACAGCTCATGGAGGGATGTTAGTCAGGATGCTGGGCAGCCAAGTATGGCTTCTGCAAGAGACCATTCACAAGCTCGCTGGTATTTGCAGACGGACTCTGCTGGGTAAGCAGCCTCATCTAATCCGGAGATAAACCTGTTTCGGCAGCTGAATTCATGTTTAGAACAACACATCCTGCCAGGATGTGTTTTTTTGTTGATGAAAGAGGAAGTAGTTCGAAAGTTGTCGAATCTTAAGGTTATACTGTTCAACTAGGGAGGTATGACCCATGATAAAAGACCTATTTATTAACTTCTCTCTTATGATATCCCTGCTCTTTCTGGCCAGCCAACTGTACCGGTGGAAACGAATCGAGCAAACATCCTTATTCACTAAACAGCTGCTCGCCGGGTTCATTGCAGGTATCCTGGGCAATGTGCTGATGCAAAATGCGATTTCCGTCACCGATTCGGTGCTGGTGGATATGAGAATCGTTCCTATTGCCATCATTGCTTTGCATGCCGGATTTTTACCGGGCCTGCTTACTTTCGCTTTGATTGCCGGCGGCCGAATTCTCTTTTTCCCTCTTCATTATGTAACGTTGATCGCTGTTGTCCATTTGCTTCTGATGCTCCTCGCCGGCTACGTACTCAGCAAATGGAAAACCGGCAACTGGACGCGTTTCTTCTGCTTACTGACTTTTTGGGCCGGGACCAGTTTCTTTAGTTTATGGCTGGCCATAGGCAGCCTGGATAAAGTGGCGAGCTTCTATGGCATCTATGTGCTGCTGGTTTTCACCTGTGCCTGTCTGTCATATTATCTGCTGCTCTATTTTCAACAATCCCATCTTGCCATTGAGCGGTTTAAAGAGCATGCCACAAGAGATTTTCTTACCGGAGTCAATAATGTCCGCATGTTCGACGAAGCCTTCAACAATTCGATCAGCTGGGCGGACCGCCGCGGCGAGAAACTTTCCCTGCTCCTGCTAGATATCGATCATTTCAAAAAAATCAATGATACCTATGGGCATTTGACCGGCGATGAAGTGCTACACGAATTAGGCATCCTGCTTCCGGGTACAGCGCGGCCGTTTGATACGGTGTCGCGAAACGGCGGCGAAGAATTCACCGTTTTACTGCCGGACTGCCCCCATCCCCAAGCAATGGAAGTAGGAGAGCGAATTCGCAGGGCCGTGGAGAAGCACGAATTCCTTCATCCGTCCGGCGGGGATAAGCTGCGGATTACTGTGTCGATTGGAGTTTCCACCTACGGGGAAACGGCGTACCAGCCTGAACTGGTTTATAAAGAAGCGGATGAAGCCATGTATCTAGCTAAAAAAAGCGGTCGTAATCAGGTTCGTTCTTTGCATATATGAAAAATCCAAAAAGGCTTAAGAGAGTACCATGTCTCTTTAAGCCTTTTTTGGTATGTTCCGAAACATGTCCCGCTCCCCCATTTTCATTACTCCCCGTCTCTGGCCCACTCTTATTCTCTCAACAGTTCATATCTTAGATCTATCTAGTTAGAATGGAGCTGAAGTCATGCCTGAGCTGCCCTCAAGCCATATCTCATCCTCTACGGCGATAGATGTGCTAATACCGGCCATAGAAAAAGATCTGAACACCCTTCCCTATGTCATTGACGGGGTCCGGCGCTTTGTACGGCATCCGATCGGTACCGTTTATATTGTTTCGCCGGGCGGCTCCGCCGGGATCCGACGCTTATGCGCATCTAAGGGCTGTAAATTTGTTGACGAAGCCTTGGTACTCCCGCTTTCCAAAAAGGACATTCATTACCGCTCTTCACGATGGGAACGTTCCGGCTGGCTTCTTCAACAGCTGCTCAAACTCAGCGGGGACCGGATCTGCCAACGGAAACATTTTCTTGTGATCGATGCGGACACCGTCCTGATCCGTCCTCACACGTTCCTGACAAAGGGAAAAACCGTATATTATTACCGCAGCTGGTCACAGCCCGAGTACTTCCGAACGCATCGCAAACTGCTTGGAAAGGGCGTGTCCGCCCCCCACTCTTTTGTAAGCCACTATATGCTGTTTGACCGGGACAAACTTTCCCGCCTGAAGCGTACCATAGAGGATCGTCACGGCATAGCCTGGTTTAAAGCAATTCTCCGCAGTATCGATAAAACCAAGCAATTCGGCTTTTCGGAGTTTGAAACCTATGGCAATTTTCACTATGCGGAGCGCCCCGGAGAAATCCTGTTCCGTCATACACTTAACAAAAGCCTGCCCCTGAAAGCTTCCAGTCTGAGTGCTGCCAAAGTCCGGCTGCTCGCACGCAAATATCGTTCGTTATCCTTCCATCAGAGAAAAGGCTACACCAGAACACCGAAAGAGTAGGAGGAGGCCAATTGCGTCTATTGTTGCTGGCCGGCGGCTCCGGCAAAAGACTATGGCCCCTATCCAATGAGATACGGTCCAAAATCTATCTGACTTTACTCCCGTCCCCCGACGGAGGCAAAGAATCTATGATCCAACGCATCTGCCGACAGGTAGCTTCTGCCGGTTTACAGGAACAGTGCATGATTGTGACGCATAACCAGCAGGCCCACCTCACCCGCCGACAGGTAGGCGGGAACTTCCCGCTGCTTACGGAGCCGCACAAGCGCGGAACTTTCAGTGCGGCAGCGTTGGCCTCCGCCTATTTGCTTGAACAGCTTCAGCTCCCGCCTGAAGAGATCATTTGTTTCATGCCTGCGGACTTATATGCCAACGATGATTTTTTTGACCTGATCAGGGCTATGCCGGGAGCGCTGGCCTCTTCAGGTTCGGACCTGGCGCTCATCGGCACGTCACCTGACCATCCTTCCAGTCAATACGGATACATTGTTCCTGATCCTTCTGCCTGTAATGCTTCGCCTGAATCCTATCCTATTTTGCGATTTGAAGAAAAACCCTCCCCCATCCGCGCTGGTGAACTGATTGCGGAGAAGGCATATTGGAATTGCGGGGTGTATGCTTTCCGGATAGGTTACCTGATGTCCGTCATGAAATCGCTCGGGTTTCCCACTGACTATAGCAACTTCCTAAACTGCTATTCCTCCCTATCGGAGCTTAGTTTTGATAAAGAGGTTGCCGAACGTTGTGCCAGTGCGATTATATTACCCTACTCCGGCAATTGGGTCGACTTGGGAAGTTGGGGTACGCTGACAGAGCAGTTATCCGAAACGATCACGGGTCCAGGTTCGGTTTCATCAGATTCTCAAGGCACCCACCTCGTGAACGAGTTGGAGCTGCCGATCCATGTGATTGGTGCGGGCGGCCTTATTGTAGCGGCCGGCCCGGAAGGTATTCTCGTATCCTCCAAGAGCGGCAGCAGCCGAATTAAAGACCAGCTGTCCCAGCACCCGCAGAGCCCCTTGAATTATGAAGAAAAGGCGTGGGGCAGCCGGCGGGTACTCGACCGTTCGGAAACGGACGAAGTGCGGTCCGTAACCGGCAAGCTGACTCTTCTGCCGGGAGCTGCCTATCATGCCAAAGCAGACCTGCAGCAATGGAAGCACTGGGTAGCGGTGCAAGGGAGCGGCCAGTGGACCCTTCAAGGGAAATCCCGCACCGCTTTCCCCGGCAGGACTTTAACGATTACCTCCGGGCAGACTCATTCGGTTTTCGCCGGAGCCGAAGGTATGGTCATCATAGAAACGGTAACATCAGTACGAGGGGACCCTCCCGGTTGCTAAAGTCCTAAATACCCGGAACCTTGAATGGTTCCGGGTGTCTTTATAACTACGGATCGAACAAAAGAGAATGCCGTCGAATTGACATAGAACATCGGTCAAAAACAGGTCTAACGAAGTGGGCACTCCAGCACTTACCAATTCTTGCAATCTATTATTAAATGAGAAGCATACCCTCTAGGAACCGTTAACAACCGTAATGCCATACGTTTTCTTCAGGGATAGTAGATTAAGAGGAGGAAATGCATTTATGCCTAGAACCAAAGTTTTCAGCATCCTGTCTTCCGCACTCTTGGCCGGAACCGTCCTGGTTCCAGCGGCCCTCTCCGCTCAGCCGCCGAGCTATAACTTGAATCCGTCCATTCAGGACATCGGGTCCAAGCTGCGCTCGGAAACTTTGGAGCAAGTGAAAGCTGAGAACCGGCTGGATCTGAGCGCAAGCTCAGCAACCGCTTCAGGTACAACGCCGGCCGCCGCCGCGAATGCCTCTTTATCTGTCGGTACCGTTAAGAAATGGCTTACGAACAACGATTACACCGCTAAGTATACGTTAACGGATTTCACTCTTCGCGCCGTGGGCAAATACGGTGAAGTATGGGTAGCCAATGATTTGAAATATCCTAGCGGTGATCCTCGGAACGGCATGGTTGAGATCACTGATCAGCAGGTGCAGTATCTGTTGAATGAGTTCGATAACCGGATGTACGAGAAGGAAGTGGAGTTCTTCGGTGCACCTGCGGAGCGGAAAGGCGAAGAAGGCTATAACGGCTGGTATAAGGACGATGTCGGCCGCACCGTCATTCTGGTAGATAACATTAAAGACCAAAGTTACTATACTTCAAATTATCCAAGTTACATAGCGGGTTATTTTTCACCTACCATCAGCGATTTCTCAGACCGTAACGTCATGACCATCGACTGCTATGACTGGCTGAACCGCACCGGCCCTAATGCCGCTAAACCATATCAGTACGAAGGCACCTTCGCTCACGAATTCCAGCACCTGCTGCACCGTGATTCCGATGCAGGCGAAGAGAACTTTATTAATGAGGGGCTGTCCGATTTTGCCCAGTACCTCGTAGGCTACGGCCACTCGCAAGGCCATGTGGATTTCTTCATGCAGCATCTGCGGAACTCCCTGACCTTATGGGGCGATCAAACGGACCTGCAGATTCTAGCCGATTACGGGAATGCCTATCTGTTCCAGCTTTATCTGTATGAGCAGTTCGGCGAGGCTTTTATCCAGGAAGAATTCCAAAGCCAGAAGCACGGAATAGACAGCATCAATGCCGCACTCGCTAAAGTCGGCTCCAAGAAAACGTTCTCCGAAATCTACAGCGACTATATTACGGCCTTGAATTTGGACAACGTGAGTAAAAATGCTTTGTTTAACTTCAAATCTATCGACCTGAAACCTAATTTGGAAGCTTCCGTCCTGCCAGATAACGTTTCTCCGGCTTGGGGTACGGACTACAAAGTGATTAAGCCTGAGGAGAAGATCGAACACCTGTATTTCAAAGGTATCGATTTCTTGGGCACCGGCTGGGCTGTGGCACAAGATCCGGAGCGCGGCACGGTGCTATGGGGGAACCAGGGCGACCAGGCAGATAACTTCCTGATTAAAGAGCTGGATTTAACCGGTTCAACGGCGCCTTCGCTGTCTTTTGACACTAAGTACAATATTGAAGAGCAATGGGACTTCGGGGTGGTGCAGGTATCCACAGATGGCGGAAAGACGTGGACATCCCTGGCAAACGAACATACCCGCAGTGACGTGGTGGAGAACGGATATCCGAAAATTACGTCCAATCTGCCGGGCTTCACGGGTGCAACCGACGGATGGGTAACGGAAACCTTCGATCTCAGCAAGTACGCCGGACAAAAGGTTCTTGTCGCATTCCGTTATCTCACGGACTGGGGTTATACCGAAAGCGGCTGGTATTTGTCCAATTTGAAACTGGACGGGAAAGTCGTTGACCCGGCTGTCTCCACTTCCGGATTCATGAGTCTGGAACAGGCTACGAAAGATTATGTCAATTATCAAATCCAATTTATCGGATACAAGAAGAACGCGGATAAAGGCTCTGACAGCGGCGTGAAAGTGATCCGCATCGCGGATCCGGTCAATATGTCCGCGCAGGACCGGTTAGACCTCCGTACGATGCTTCACAATACTCAATATGAGCGCATCGTTATGATGACGACTTATGCCGCGCCGGAAGGAAAGAACGGCAGTGTCACTTACGATTACAGCGTCGGATTGAAATCGAATAAGAAGAATAAATAGGAGTCTGCGTGGAATTCAAAGGAGCTGTCCCGAAAGGTAACTTATACCTTAAGGACAGCTCCTTTTTCAAATACAATGAATTGTTTAACGGGTCCGAAGATCCAGCCACCGAATATCTTCATCCGTCAACCGGATGTCCGCTCCCTCACGGCAGGATTGGAATTCCGCTTCGTTCCGGGCGCCGATAATAGCGGCGGTTGGGAATGACTGGTTCAGCACGTAAGCCAGAGCGATCTGAATTGTGGAAACTCCCTTCTCGCGCCCTAATTTCTCTGCCCGATAATACCTTTCCCAGTTGTCATCGTTATAGAATACACGCACGAGATCGGCATCTGACCTGTCCTCCGGGGTGAAACGTCCAGTGAAGAAACCGCGCGCCTGGGCAGACCAGGAAAACAACGGCAGTTCCGTACGCTCATGCCAGTTCAGCAGTTCCTCGTCCACGCTGATGCAGTCCGCCCAGTAAGGGTCCTGCGCCTTCGCCAGGCTGAGGTTCGGGCTGTTGAAATCGAATCCGCGCAGCCCGTGATCCGCCGCATAGCGGTTCGCCTCCTCCAACCGTTCTTTGGTCCAGTTGGAAGCGCCGATCGCCAATACGCGTCCCGCTTCCATATGCTCGTTGAGCGCTTCCATAATGTGCCCAACTGGAACGTTCACATCATCGCGGTGCAATGCATATAAATCAACGTAATCCGTCCGCAGCCGCTCCAGGCTGGTCATTAGCTCGTTATAAATTGCCGTGCGGTTTACCTGTGGCCCGTTTTGGTTCGGATGGCCGCCTTTGGTCCACACATTGAAAGTGCCGCGGTTCCCCCGCTCCTCCAGCCACATCCCGATGGCCTTCTCACTTTGTCCGCCCCAATAAATAAAAGCTGTATCAATCGTATTTCCTCCTATGGCTTCATAAGCAGCCATGTTCGCACGAACCTGATCGAAGTTATCCGGCGTAAAATAATCCGAACCCATAATCAATTGGGAAACGCCTTGACGCAAGCCTGGAATTTGTATCTGTTTCATCTGTCCATTCCTCCTTTAAAGTACGACTCTTGTGCGGGTTTCCGCAGATTTCAAGCAGGCATCCAGCAATTTCATGTTTGCAACGGCATCATCCGGCGTAAACCGTTCCTGCTGCTCTCCCCAAACCGTACGGGCAAACACATCGGCCTGCAGGGCATATTGATTTAACGCCGGCTGTTCTTCTTTGCGGGTACCTCCGCTCGTGTGGACAAGGAAGCTCGCCTCGCCGATGAACGCGGATGGCACCTCAATCCGTCCTTCCGTTCCCAGTACTTCCAGCGTATTGCGGAACGCTGCCCACATGCCGCAGTCGAACGTAAGGGCGATACTGCCCGGGAACTCTACCACCCCGGAAGCCATCATATCCACATGGTCATGCTCTGGAGACAGAAGCGCGTGTACCGTAGCCGCCTCCGGTTCTGTGCCGAGCAGCAGGCGGGCAGCGCTAAGCGGGTAGCAGCCTACGTCATAAAGCGATCCGCCGCCCCACTCTTTACGGTAACGCACGTTGGTCTTATCACCTGCATTATTAAATGTGAATGCGCTGTGGATCGCCCGCAGCTCCCCGATCTCGCCGGAGCGGATAATCTCGGCAATCCGTTCATAGCGGGGATGGTGGCGGTACATGAACGCTTCCGCCAGATGCTTGCCGGTTCTCCGGCTAACGTCCGCCATCCGCTGCGCTTCCGCCTCATTCAGCGCGATCGGTTTCTCGCAGAGCACATGCTTGCCCGCTTCCATTGCGCGGATGGACCATTCCATATGAAGATGATTCGGCAACGGAATATAGACAGCGTCGATGTTCGGGTCCTCTATCAACTCTTCATAGCTTCCGTATGCTTTAGGAATATCCAGTTTGGCCGCTGTCTCCTCCGCTTTTTGGAGGCCCCGGCTTGCAATCGCTGTCACTTCTCCGGTTGCCGACTGCCGTATGCCTGGAATGACAGAGTTCACCGCAATCCCCGCACAGCCGATTACACCCCAGCGTAATTTGTTCGTCATAGGAGTACCACCTTTTCATATTGAGTTGGTAAAAGCAGGATAGAGAAATCAGTTTTGCCCCTAGTATAGAGGAAATCCCGGCACCTTGATATAGCATATTAATGCGGTAGGATATAAGAAAATTGCGATTCAAGCCGGAACACGGTGAAACGGCTTCCGCCGTCTCTAGGCGGAGCGGTTCATTTCATTCCGGAAAAGTATCGGAATAGGGTAATAACCTCTGAAAAAAAGCCCGCAGCATGAGCTGCGGACCTGAAGGTATTTCTATTATGCTGCAGCCAGCATTAGCTTTGCTGCTTACATTGACCTCTTAAGAATATCCCTGACACTATCCCTATCCATAATCTTGTAGAACCTGCCTGATCTTTCATGAACGATTTCTTTACCAGTTCGTCGAGCCTGGATTCATCGATATCATAATCCGCCGGAATTGTGATGAGAATCCAATGCTCAGTATATCACAAGCCTGTTCAAAAAAAGCTGGAGCACCGGCGGTATCCGCCAACGCTCCAGCTCGTCTGCTACTCTATTCCGCTGCCTCAAATCTCCAGACTGCGCTTTGATAATCGCCATGCAGCTGAGGCAGTACGAGGCCTGCATACATCAGCTGGCTGCCGGAGTAAACTTGTTCCGTGCCGTGCAGCTTATATAGTTTCTCTGGATGCAGCCCTTTCAGACGCACCCGGCGGATGGCGTCATTCGGCTCAGCCAGCACCCGGAAGTAAGCGGCGAACGCTTCATTCTGGTCTTCGGATACAAACATCCATGCCGTCTGGTTGCCTTCAAACGGGCTCAGAAGACGGTAGAAATCCCCCTGCTGTACCAAAGAGCGGATCTCCTTGTACATCTGCACTTGGGCTTTTACCGTTTGTTTCTCTTCATCCGTAAATTTCGTCAAATCCAGCTCATAACCGAAGTTACCCGACATAGCGACATTGCCGCGCATTTCCAGCGATGTCATCCGGTGAACCTGATGATTCGGAACGGCGGATACATGCGCTCCCATCGAGCTGATCGGATAAACAATGCTGGTTCCGTACTGGATTTTCAAACGGCTGACCGCATCTGTGTTGTCGCTGGTCCACGTCTGCGGCATGTAATACAGCATCCCCGGATCGAACCGGCCGCCGCCGCCGGAGCAGCTTTCAAACAGAATATGCGGGAACTTGGACGTAATGTCTTCAAGTACCCGGTACAATCCGAGCATATAACGGTGAGCGGTCTCACGCTGCCGTTCAGCAGGCAGCAAGGCGGAGCCGATCTCCGTCATGTTGCGGTTCATATCCCATTTTACATACGTAATCGGCGCACTGGACAATACCTTGGTTAACGCTTCGGTAATGTAGTCGCACACATCCTGGCGCGAGAAGTCCAAAATCAGCTGATTCCGGCCCTCTGTACGTCTGCGGTCAGGCACATGGAGGCACCAGTCCGGATGCGCGCGGTAAAGCTCGCTGTCCGGGGAGACCATTTCAGGCTCAAACCATAACCCGAACTGCATCTCTAAGTTGCGAACCCGCTCAACCAAGTCTTCCAGCCCGTTCGGAAGCTTCTTGCGGTCTACAATCCAATCGCCAAGGGAGCTGTTATCGGAATCGCGCTTACCGAACCAGCCGTCATCCAGGACGAACAGCTCAATGCCCAGTTCTCTGCCCGATTCGGCGATGGACTCGATTTTCTCTGCAGTAAAGTCAAAGTATGTCGCTTCCCAGTTATTCACAAGCACTGGACGAACCTCGTCCCGATACAGTCCGCGGCACAGGCGAGTGCGGTACAGTTTGTGATATTTGCGGGACATGCCTCCAAGCCCTTGATCAGAATACACCATTACGGCTTCCGGGGTCTGGAACGATTGCCCCGGTTCCAGCAGCCAGTTGAAATCAAACGGATTCAGTCCCATAGATACACGTGACGTGTCATATGCGTCGACCTCTACGCTGGCCAGAAAATTTCCGCTGTAAACCAGGCTGAAGCCGTACACTTCTCCATGTTCCTCTCCCGCCCCTTTGCTCATCAGAGCGATGAACGGATTGTGCTGATGGCTGCTCGATCCGCGGCGGCTTTCAATGGACTGGGTTCCGGTTGTCAGCGGCCGGCGTTCTACACTGCGCTCTTTGGCCCATGCTCCGGCCAGGTGAAGCAAATCGAAATCTTTATGGTAAAAATCCACGTTGGCGCTCAGGGCACGCAAAATATTCAAATTTTCTTGTCCCTCGTTCACAAAGCGCACGGAACGGGTAATGCTGTCGAGCTGTTCGAAGACGGTGTAGGACAGAATCACTTTCAGGCCCGTTACCTTATCTACCGTTACGATCTCCAGCGTCTGCGCTTCCTCCTCCTGCTCTACATACGTAGAAGGAAGTCCCTCTAATGCGGGTTTGCCTTGCTTAATGCTATGCGATTCATATAACAGCTCGCTGATCGTCGAACCGTTCTCCAGTTGAACCTGATAAGCCGGCTGGCGGAAATCGGAAGTTCCGTAAGCCGGGTATTCCTGCGGCAGCGTATCCAGTGTCATCACGTCATTGACATCCGGATTCGGATGAAATGAGCACCGTTGAGCGTACGTCAATATCTGACTCGGATCCGCCGAGTTGAGGCGTTTTCCCCAATATACATGGGAAAGGAATCCCATAGGGTGAATTTGAAGGATATAGCTGGTTCCGGCGGATTGCAAATGGAACGAAAGCTGCTGCTCTTTATTTATGTGGATAGCCACAGTGGTGTCCCCCTAAGTAAATAGATATTGGTAATTGCAATGAATTGTTATCTAATATATTATCATACAAATTTACATCCTGAATTCCTATGGATGGATGGAGTGGGCATATGGACAAATGTAGTTTTGTTTAGGTTTCTCTCAAACTTGTAAAGGAGGATAGGTATGTTTACAAGGTTTTGTTAAAATAAAGGAACGGAACGATAACAGCAAACGAGGAGAAGCCATGAACAAAGGACAGGCGCCAGTTGAAATTATTCCCCCTGCGGGGCTGCTGATCTGCGGCTATTTCGAGGAAAAAAGCAGCTATGAGATGCTGCGTCCCTACGGCACCCGCGACTGGCTCATAACCGCAACGGTTTCCGGAAGCGGAACCTACAGCGTCGGCGGCCAAAGCTTTACTTGTCGTCCCGGTGACATCGCCATATTGAAACCGGGGACCATGCATCATTACCGCACCTCTCCTGAGGGACATTGGCATTTTTACTGGGCGCATTTCCTGCAGCAGCCGGATTGGCCCCACTATTTGCAGTGGCCTGAGGCTTTGCCGGGCTTGCTGTTTGCGCAGATCGATGTCCCGGAGATTTGGGACCGTATTTGCGGGGCATTCAAGCGCATGCGCGAGGACAGCGCGCAGGAAGGCGAGTTCAGCGAGCCTCTTGCGCTGCATGCGCTCAAGGAGGTACTCATGCTGACCGCGCGGCAGCATAACCTTCGGACGAAAGACGGGATCGACCGCCGGGTCCAGGAAGTATTGCTCCGCCTTGGAGAAGATTTGCGGACATCCCGCCGCATAGCGGACTTAGCCAAACAGGTCAGTTTGTCTCCTTCCCGCCTGTCTCACTTGTTCAAAATGCAAGTCGGCGAGCCGGTCATGGAAGTGCTGCTGAAAATGCGCGTCCGCCAAGCCGCCCGCCTGCTGGCCTACACCGACCGTCAGGTGCAGGAAATCGCGGAGGATGTGGGCTTTTCCAGCCCGTTTTATTTCACGGAACAATTCACAAAAATCATGGGCGAAAACCCCAGCTCCTACCGCAAGCGGCACAGGAAACTTGCCGTATCGCAGTCTGATTTGGAGAGTAAGGGTTCGTCTTAGGCGGTGTTCACATAGAAAAACCTGCCGTTGCCAGGCAGGTTTATACTAGTACAGCAGGCTGGTACCTACCCTGCGTCGGAGGCGGCTGAGGCTAGAGAGCGCTGCTCCGAACCGGATCCTGCCGGGACCGCTGGGCCACTCTCTGACCCCGCAGCAGCCTGCATAGCGGAGCGCCCTTCTCGCCCTGCCGCTTCAAGCGGCGTTGCCGAAGCCCGCATCTGCCGTATGAACAGCGGCGTAAATGCGGGGTCCCACTGCGTACCGCTGCCTTCCTCCAGGATGCCAAGCGCCTTCTCCACCGGCATGCCTTTCCGGTACGGCCGGTCCGACGTCATGGCGTCATAGGCATCCGCGATGGCGATAATACGTCCGAGCAGCGGGATGTCTTCTCCGGCCAGCCGGTCAGGATATCCCCTGCCGTTATACTGTTCATGGTGGGACCGCACACCCGGCAGAATCGCTGCCAACGCTTCGGCCGGCTCAATCTGCTTCAGAATGTTCTCGCCCAGCACCGGATGCAGTTTAATCAGTTCAAACTCCTCGTCCGTCAATCTTCCTTCTTTCAGCAGAACCGTATCCCTTACCCCGATTTTGCCGATATCATGCAGCAGCGCCGCTTTCTGAAGCAGCTCCATCTCCGCCTCCGGCAGGCCGGCCTCCGTTCCAATCAGCACCGAATAACGCGCCACTCGTTCGGAATGCCCCGCCGTGTAAGGATCTCTAGCATCCAGGGCTGCCGCAAGGGTCGTGAAGTAACTGGAAATCAGCTGGTTATTCATTTGCTCCCTGAACTTGAGCCCGCGCACCATGTGGTTAAAGCCCGCCACAAGCTGTGAGAATTCATCAGTATATATATCCGGTGCGGCAGTCTCGAAATCCCCGTTTCTTACCTGGTCCAATGACGCGTACAAATCCCGGATCGGCTCCTTTACATCTCTGGACAGAAGCCAGGCGCCAAGAGAGGAGAATGCTACACAGACGGCAAGGATAATTGCCGCCCATTTGTAATAATCCGCTGTGTACCCCTCCGGCAAGTCGCTTAATCTAATTTGCGATGCCAGCATGAACAGGAATAGAGGAAAGGTTCCAATGAGGAACGCGCTAAGCTGGAATTTCCGTTGGATCGACACCAGTACCTGGCCGTCAAGGGAAAGATCGGTTTGGTGCAACACAGCCGACTGCTGCCTTAGATGAACCAAGACCGGCCGGATCGCATGATTTGTAAGAAAAAACTCGATCAGAGCATGCATGCTTGCCACAAGCAGTGCCCCCGCGGCCCCAAGCCACAAGTAATCCATCGGAATGGATACCGTGCCCTTCCGGATCAGCAGATACAGCATCGTCCCCGAAGGGACGGCCAAGCCGAACAAATGCGGTCCGAAAATCCGTTGTACCGACAAGATCGGAAACCGGTGTGTCTGGATATAGGCCTGCTTAAGTACCAAAATACCGGGCTCCCCTTCCGAGAAAGCTCTGCGGATAGGTCCGATATGCCGGTAAAAGAGCGCAAGCTCAAAACTAAACATGATCATCAGCGAGGATATCATCACCCCGAGCAAAATCCAAGTTTCCCGGACGGACACCTCCAAGGTGGAAAAAAGAAGCACACTGCCCACACCCAACACTGCCGCCGATGAGCCGAACAGGTAATTGCGGACAAGCCTTTTAATAAATAACGTAAATAATGTCATCTTATTCCCTGCCTTTGCAATCGCATGCCTAATAAAGTTGAAGCCGTATGTCTATATGTCGGGAGACCTGAGTGCATAGTTCGCTCGCCTCCTTTTTCTATATCGTCAATTCCCTGGTTCTGGATTAGTGCGAATGTTTTGGGGGAGAAAGGGGATGCTAATTGTTGGCAAAATGACTCCAAGGAGGACACTCAAGTGAATGTTACCCCTTATATCGAAGAGATTCGAAGACGGGAAATCCGTTTCGACTCGTACGACGATCTGGACGCAATTGTGGAAGCGGCTGGAGATGCAGACTACGTTCTGCTCGGCGAAGCTTCGCACGGCACCTCGGAATTTTATACGATAAGGGCGGAGCTCTCGCGGAGACTAATCGAGAAGAAAGGCTTTTCCTTCCTTGCCGTCGAGGGCGACTGGCCCAGCTGCTATACGTTGAACCGCTATGTGAAAAATGACCCCGGCGCAGCACCGGACGCCCGGGAAGCGCAGTACAGCTTCAACCGCTGGCCCGCTTGGATGTGGGCTAACCGGGAAATCACGGAATTTGCAGAATGGCTCAAAAGCCATAACGCCGCGGGGAGCCTGAAGCCGGCGGGTACGCAGCACCAGGTAGGCTTTTACGGCCTCGATGTCTACAGTTTGTGGGAATCGATGGAAGCGGTGCTGCAGCATTTGAAAGAGACCGGTTCACCGGAGCTGGAAACGGCCAAGAAAGCCTTCTCCTGCTTTGATCCGTATGGGCGCGAAGGCCAATCCTACGGGGTGGCCGCGGCTTTCTTATCCGAAAGCTGCGAAGAGGAAGTAGTGAAGCTGCTGCACGAGCTCCATGCAAAGCGCAGCTCCGGGGCGCAAGGCAGCGAAGCGGCCCTAAGCGACGAGATTAACGCGCTGGTAGCCGTAAATGCAGAGAAATATTACAGGACGATGGTCCGCGGCGGGAATGAATCGTGGAACGTACGGGACCGCCATATGACAGAAACTCTGGACCGGCTGATGAAATTCCACGGCCAAGGTGCCAAAGCGATCATATGGGAACACAACACGCATATCGGAGACGCGCGGGCTACGGACATGGCGGATGACGGCATGGTAAACGTCGGGCAGCTCGTCCGCGAGCAGCAAGGCCGCGAAAGGGTATTCGCAGTCGGCTTCGGAACACACAGAGGCACGGTCATCGCAGCCGATGACTGGGGCGGCGAGGTCCAGGTTAAGCAGGTGCCGAAAGCGATGAAGGGCAGTTGGGAAGACTTAATGCACCAGGCAGGCCCTTACGATAAAATGCTCTTTTTTCAAGGAAAGAACGATCTGTTTATGGACACATTTGGCCACCGGGCGATCGGGGTAGTGTATCATCCTCAGTATGAACGCGGTAATTACGTCCCTTCTCTGATGGCTTTCCGCTACGATGCATTTATCTATGTGGATGAGAGCAAAGCGCTGGAACCGTTGGAGCAGGAAGTATACGTGTAACCGCAGCAGCAGAAGTAAACAGACTTAAGCGGGCCCCCGATCCGGCGACGGAACAGGGGCTTTTTCCTTTTTATTTCCAAACTACTTTCTCCCCGTAATCTTTACCCCAATCGTACATCAAGCGGAGAATCGGCATCAGGCTCTCCCCATAAGGTGTCATGGAGTACTCCACACGCGGAGGCACCTCTGCGTAAACTTTCCTCTCGACAAGCAAATCTTCCTCCAATTCCCTCAGCTGGTTTGTCAGCATTTTTTGCGTAATCGAAGGAATCCGTTTTTTCAGCTCGCTAAATCTTTTCGTGCCCTCCAAACCAAGATGCCACAGAATGATCAGCTTCCATTTCCCTCCGATCACCGCCAAAGTCAGTTCCTTCTCACAATTGATCTGCTTTAGGTTGATACGTTCTTTGAGTTCGTTGGCCATGAGATGCCTCCTCTATCCGTACTATTAGTATCCTGCAGGTAACTACACCACTTTAAAGTGCGTACTTCCCTTTTTCACGGTCTCTAACTAGAATAAACCTCAACAAAACGTATGACAACCATAAACAGAACAACAAAGGAGAGGTAACGATGAAATTACAGTTGGCACTAGACTTGGTGGATATTCCGCAGGCTAAAGCGTTAGTACAGGAAGTGGAAGCATACATCGACATCGTGGAGATCGGTACACCGGTAGTTATCAATGAAGGGCTGCGCGCCGTAAAAGAAATCAAGCAGGCATTTCCGTCCCTCACTGTCCTCGCCGACCTGAAAATTATGGATGCGGGGGGTTATGAAGTGATGAAAGCTTCCGAGGCGGGGGCAGACATCATCACCGTACTTGGGGTATCGGACGACAGCACGATCCGGGGAGCCGTGGCCGAGGCCAAGAAGCATAACAAACAGATCATGGTCGATATGATTAATGTAAAAGACATGGAACAGCGGGCCAAAGAAGTCGACGCCATGGGAGTAGATTATATTTGCGTCCATTCCGGCTACGATCATCAGGCTGAAGGCAAAAACTCCTTCGCTGAATTAAACACGATTCAGAAGGTAGTACGCCAAGCCAAAACGGCTATCGCCGGCGGAATTAAGCTGGACACCCTGCCGGAAGTCATCGCAGCCGGTCCCGATCTGGTCATCGTAGGCGGCGGCATTACCGGACAGGAAAACCGTCAAGCGACCGCATCCCGTATGCGTGAGCTTGTGAAACTAAGGTAAGCCGGCGATGCAGGTTGCTGATTATACGGACAGCGTCATCGCCGAGCTTCAGCGGGTTTTGAAGGCGGTGCCGGGCAGCCGGATCGATGAGCTGGCGGCACGGATACTCGACGCCGAGCAGATTTTTGTAGCCGGCGCCGGCCGTTCCGGGCTGATGCTCCGGGCAGGCGCTATGAGGCTGCACCACATGGGCTTCCGGGCTTATGTGGTCGGTGAAACCGTCACGCCGGGCATCACCCCCCGCGATCTGCTGATCGTCGGTTCCGGATCCGGTGAAACCAAAACCTTGACAACTATGGCGGCTAAGGCCAAAGCGATAGGCGCTTCGGTCATTGCGATTACCACAGCACCGGAATCCACGATCGGCTCGCTCTCCGACGCAGTAGTGGCCATTCCTGCTGCGCCCAAAGAACAGAACGGCAGTCACACCTTATCCGTTCAGCCGATGGGGTCTCTTTTTGAACAGGCGCTGCTGCTGCTCCTGGACAGTCTGGTGCTTGCCCTGATGGATCAGCGAAAGACCGATGGAGCTGCGATGTTCGGAAACCATGCCAACTTGGAATGAGATATACCTCAAACAAGCCCTTCGCCGGTCCAACCGGCAAGGGCTTGCCTTGTTTCCAAAGCGGTATCGATTCTCTATTTACGCAAAGCGCTTGCCCAAAATCCGCCATGAAATTGTTTGGGCTCAAGCGTGATAACGAACGCTTTCGGATCCAGCGCGAGTATGGACTTGTGCAGCGATTTCTGGCTTTTCCGCTTAGATAGAATCTGCAGTACAAGCCGGTCGCCATCCCGTCCCTGGCCAAGCCAGGTGGTTACACCGTATCCCTGCTCCCTGAGGGAAGCGGCCATATTGGCATCGGGACGATTGCATATAACCTGCAAGGTGACATAACCCAGTGCCAGCTTTTCTTCGATCCATGCCCCCGCCAAAATGCCCAGCGCATATCCGACCGCATAGACAATCAGACTGGACGCCTGATTTAAGTATTGCAGCACAAGATTCAGCCCCAGTACATAAATCGTAATTTCAGCGGTGCTGATTGCGGCAGCTATGTATTTTTGGCCTTTCAAGGTCAGTATCATGCGCAGTGTAAACGCGGAAACGTAGATGATCTGGATCACAAATATAAGCAGCAGGATTTTACCCATAGCAATCTTTTCCTCCCTCCGTTTAGAATGCGGCAGCGGTGCGGAGTTTATGCTAACCATTACCGTCGGGGGCTGAATATGAAACAAAGTCCGGGTCAAGAGACCCGGACTTCTTCCTTATTGGTACCTACCCGGAGGCGGCGGAAGCTGTTTTACAAGCTGCTGCAAAGCGTCATCCACGTCCTTGGCCTGGATCGTAACACGGTCATTCTCATAACGATCTGTAGCATGCTGATACCGTGAATCGTAATAATAAGTAAGCAGCAGCTCGACCGCCGTTTCGTAACGGCCCTGTTCCAGCGCTTGGCGGATTTCGGCTGCCACGGGCGTGTGGATTCTTTTTTCAATATGCTTAAATGAGTTCAGGCAATCGTCCTTATGCTCCTCCGGTTTGTAATCAGCCATAATATTGGCGACCCTTTGAGCAACCGGCATCTCTATAAACAACGCCTTCCCCTGCTCTTTCCCCCGCACCACGAATTCCGGCAAAACCGCTTTACCCACCCGTTTGCTTTCAGCCTCCATGATGAGATAGGGCGCCTCTTTCCAACGCAGCAGCTGATGCACAAGAGCGGATTCGAACGATTTCTGATTGCTCGGCGCCAAGCCGATATGGCCGAAAATCGATCCGCGGTGCTGAGCCATCTCCTCAAAATTAAGTACGGGATAACCCAGCTTCTCCAGCCGTTGCAGCAGCTCCGTCTTTCCGGTCCCGGTATACCCGTTGATAACGTAGCAGGGAGGGAGCTCGCCGAAGGACTCCAGCGTCTCCACTACCCACTTGCGGTAAGCCCGGAAACCTCCGTTCAGCTTATACATCTGCAGCCCCATTAAAGAAGCCAGTGTCGCAGAAGTGCGGCTGCGCATGCCTCCCCGCCAGCAGAACACTACTTTGCGGCGATGCTCGGTTCCGCTGATCGAGCGCACAAAGGAAGGCAATTTGGCGGACACGATCTCGAGTCCCCGGTCTTTAGCCGCATCCACGCTCACTTGCTTATATAACGTTCCGATCTCCGCTCTTTCCTCATCGGTGAAAATAGGAATATTCACACTGTCAGGAATGGTAGATTCCTGGAATTCCGACGGAGAACGGACATCAATAAAGGCTGCCTCGCCTTTACGCTGCAGCTCCAGCAGCTCTTCTACTGTAATCTCATGTATCACGGACGGTCCTCTCCTTCGTATGCGTCAGTCACTTCGATGTTAAGGAGTAACGATGATCTGTCCAGGCTGCTCTTCGGTCACTTCACCGATCAGATGTGCATCCACACCGGCCCCGCGAAGTTTGGAGAGCAAGGTTTCCGCTTCCGGACCGCTGACGGAAATGAGCAGGCCGCCGGAAGTTACGGCGTCGCACAGAATCCATTGATCGATCTGGTCCAATGCCGGATCAAACGTAACCGAGCCCTCCAAATGCGCAAAGTTATTCTTGGTTCCCCCTGGTACGAATCCGGCTTCCGCCAGCTCCCTGACACGAGGCAGCAGCGGTACGCGCGACCTCGCAATGCGGATGCCGGCCGCACTGCCTTTGGCCATTTCAGAGGCGTGCCCCAGCAGGCCAAAGCCGGTAACGTCCGTACAGGCATGGACCTGAAACGGCTCCATCGTTTCCGCCGCCGTTTTGTTCAGCGTCGCCATCACCTTGGTGACTCCGGCAATTTCTTCTTCATTCAGCTGGTCCTTCTTGATGGAAGTCGTCAGGATGCCCACACCGATCGGTTTTGTCAAGATCAGCTTGTCCCCCGGTTTAGCTCCCGCATTCGTCCTTACTTTATCAGGATGAACCAGACCGGTTACGGCCAGACCGAATTTCGGCTCTTTGTCGTCAATCGAATGGCCCCCGACGAGAGTTGCGCCGGCTTCTTTCACTTTATCCGCCGCTCCGCGCAATATATCGGTCAGCACCTGTTTCTCCAAAGTATGGATCGGAAACGCCACGATGTTAAGTACAGTCAAAGGCTTTCCGCCCATTGCATAAATATCGCTGATGGCATTCGCGGCAGCCACTTGGCCGAAAGAATAAGGATCATCTACAATCGCAGTGAAAAAATCAAGCGTCTGCACCAAAGCCAGCTCATCGCTCAGCTTGTAAACTCCGGCATCGTCACTTGTATCCAATCCTACCAGCAGGTTCGGGTTCGGTTCGGCGGCTGGCAGATTGCGCAGCACCTGTGCCAAATCCGCAGGGCCAATCTTACAGCCGCAGCCTCCTTTGCTGGAGAGGCTTGTTAATTTAATGTTTGCATTAGAATCCGCCATTCGGAACTCTTCCCTTCTATAGTGAATGATCGGCCCCTACCGGGTCCGGCGGATAAATCCGCTTCAATTCATGCTCGCCCAGCTGCTCGGGAGGCCCGTCAAAAGTAATCCGCCCGGCCGTGAGCCCGATGATTCGCGATGCGTACCGCTTCGCCATGGCAACGTTGTGCAGGTTCAGTACTACAGTCATGCCCTTTTCCCGGTGCAGCCTGGCGATGAGCGCCAAGACCCGCTCCGCGTTGACCGCATCGAGGCTCGAGATCGGCTCGTCCCCCAGCAGCAGCTTCGGCTGCTGCATGATCACGCGCGCAATCGCTGCGCGCTGCTGCTGCCCGCCGCTTAAAGCGTCTACGCGGCGGCCTTCCAAGCCGCTTAAGCCTACCTCGGCCAGCGCGCTGCGGGCCTGCCTCGCCGCCTCAGCGGGGAACACCCCCAGCAAGCTGCGCCATCGCGGCATACGCGCGAACTGACCGGCGATGACATTCGTCATCACGGACAGCCTGGACAGCAGCTGCATCTGCTGGAACACCATGCCGATCTCGGCCCGGATGTTCCTCAGCTCTTCCGGCGGCGAGCCGGTGACCGGCTTGCCGTTCCAGATGACTTCCCCGGCGTCGGGTTCCACCAGCCGGTTGATGCAGCGGATCAGCGTCGATTTGCCGGCCCCGCTCGGTCCGAGCACGGCCGTGAACTCGCCTTCCGCGATCCGGAGGCTGATCCCGTCCAAAGCGGGCGTCCCCGCGCCGCCGCCGCCCCGGTAATGTTTCCTTAGCCCCTTGATCTCCAGCATGTCATTTCACCCGCTTCCGGACAAAGGCGCCGAGCAGGTCCACCGCCGTGACCAGGGCCATCATCAGCAGCACCTCGAACGTCACCTTTTGATACATAAACTGTTTAAAATCATTATAAAGCATCTGCCCGAGTCCCCCGGCACCGACAATCCCTAGAATCAAACTGGTCCGGATGGCAGCTTCCAACCGGTAAAAATACTGGGACAGCACTAAAGGCACAATCTGAGGCAGAATCCCGTACAACGCAACTAGCACCCGCGTACCGCCCAACGCCTTCACCGCTTCCTGGGGACCGTCATCCGCAGCTTCAATCAGCTCTGACAGCAGTTTTCCGAAGACCCCCAAATTATGCAGAAACAACGCCATCACCGCGGGCATCGGTCCCAGTCCCAAGGTAGGAATAAAAACAAGGGCAAGAACCAGTTCGGGAATGGAACGGATCAAGTTGAATACGAACCGGGCACTGTTGTACATCCATAAGGAAGGCGCGGTATTCCGGGCCGCCAGGAAGCTGAGCGGAACTGATAACAAAAGCGCCGTTAACGTGCTGAACACGGCAATCTCCAGCGTATCGCTCATCGCCCTGACGGCAAGCCGCCAATCCGCAAGGTCCATCGGAAACCAATGTCCGCTTATAAACCGGACCGTATTCCCGATATCCCTAAGCGCGGAAGGAGCAAAGCCGACTCCGGCCCCGGCCCAGACCAGAAGGGCGAGAATCAGAACCGCGTAAGCTGCTTTCCTTGCCATCATTTACTGCTTCACTTTCAGTCGGCCGTCTTCAATAGCTGCCTGGCGGATCGAAGCATAGTCCTTGTCGGATGCCAAGGTGAAGCCGCTGGCGCCGCCGAAAGCGCTGAGAATGTCCTCGTCTTTGATCGCGAGCATGGCATCCTGGATCGTTTTGCGGTCTTTCTCCGAAACGCTGTTAATCACGGCCCAAGGATATTGGAACAGATCTTCCGACTGCCAGATCGTTTTGATTTTGCTGCCGTCGACCTTCCCCTGCTTCACCAGATTGTTATAATACGCGCTGTCGATGGCACCGACATCCTGCTGTTTGTTCTGGATCGCCAGCGCTGTAGCCGTGTGGTCTCCAGTATAAGTAACGCTTTTAAACTGGTGATCCTCCTGGCTTTTGAATACACCGGCTTTCTTCAGTGCGATCCCTGGAATCAGGCTTCCTGAAGTGGAGTTAATATCGCCGAAAGCGAACCGGATCTCTTTGGACTGCTTCACGACGTCTTCTATAGACTGGTAAGGCGAATCGGATGGAGCAATCAAGTACGAATGATAAAAAGGCTTTCCATCGATCAGCTGCGTGACGATCGCCTGGACGTCATAACGTTCATGGGCTTCGACATACGTTAAGGGCCCCAGGTAAGCCATTTGCACTTTTCCTGCCCCCATCGCCTCTACAACCCCGTTGTAATCCGGGTATACTTCCGCTTTCACGGGACGTCCGAGCTTCTCTGCAAGGACGGCGGCCAGCTTGTCCGCTCCCAGTTTCATCTGATTGCTGCCTTGCGCCGGGATGACGCCGATGAGCAGCTCCTGATCTTTTTCCCCTGAATTGCCCTGCTCCCCTTGCTTAGTTGACGAACCGCACGCGGCCAAGGTTAAGCTCGCGATTAGCAGCAATGTTAATACCAGAAAGGACTGTCTTTTCCGGAACATGCTTCATCTCTCCTTCTGTACCGTAAAATAGCTTATCAAGTATTCAGATTATCACAAATTGCCTGTATAACAAAACAGCCGCCTCCTTGAGCCGGAAGCGGCTTACTGAATTTTTGTTACCTGTTGTATACGACCGGAAAATGATCCCCTGTCAAAATTTCGCCTTTACCGACCGAAACATACGGAATCAGGGGATGCCCTCCGGTCGGCTCATAGCGGGTATGCCCCGGCATATAATGGACGGCAATGGCTCTGCGCTTCCGCTGCGACCGGTTATGCGGACTGCCGTGCCAGGTAAGGCTGTGATGGTAACCGACCTGCCCTTTTTTAATTTCAAAAGGCACCGCCTTCACCTCCGCATCCGGCGGCAGCAGTTCCGGTTTGCGGTGAAACGGCATAAAGTCGGCCGTGCTGGACAAGTACTTCTGGTGATCGCCCCAAGTATGGCTGCCCGGAACCATCCACATACACCCATTCTCGATCACGGCATCATCCAGCGCTACCCAGGCACTGACCAGATCGGCTGGCTGAATGACAGGCCATAGCGGATGGTCTTGATGCCATGCCGTTGGCCCTCCCGTAACAGGCGGTTTATATTGCACCTGATCGTGCCAGATCCTCAGCGTATCCGTTTCGCATAGTCGGGCGACCTCTTCGCAAATCGTACGGTGTGCCGCATGTTCGAAGAAAGCTTCGCTGGCCATCCATATATTTACGATTTGAACTACTTTCTCATTCGCCGTCATTTTCATCCCTTCATATAGGGAGCTGTCATCTTCCTCTAGCATGTTACGGTTTAACACCGGTTTCTTGACGGATTTTCCTTCCATCACTGCATCCAGTTCTTCACGAAGCTTTTCCACCTCTTCTTCCGACAGCACGACCTCTCCTTTTACAAAACCGTTCTTTTTAAATTCCGCTGCCTTTTCCGGGCTCAACATGATTGCAACTCTCCTTTATTCTTAAGTATGATAGGTTCATGAGCTTATTGTAATGAATAAACAAGGTTTCGTATTTTCACAAAAGCGATCTATCTTTTGCACTTTTTTAAGGTAGTGGGAGAGGAAACCCGATTATGGATTTAGGCAGCTTATATGAACTTGCCCCTGCCGTAAATTTCGCCAGCCGGTCCCAGGCTCAGGCAGGTTCGATATGGGGACCGCGGACGATTCCGGACTATCAGTTGTTTTATGTCATTACAGGTAAAGCGCTCGTCAAGATCGGAAGCCGGGAATATACGATCAGCTCCGGCGAATGTGCGTATTATGGACCGGGCGCGCCGCATCAATTGGTAATGTTGGAACATACGGCTTTCTACAGCTTGCACTATGTATGGAATTCGTCATCCTCCCTTCCCGTCCATCCTGCCCACAACATCGTGGAAAGGAACCTGGCGGCGCTTGCGCTTGCTGGGAAGATCGAACCGGACTTTGTCGAGCTTCCGCCTTTTGCGCCGGTCTCCCTCCCTGCCGTGATCAACCTGCCTGGTCTGGAACCGTATTTTGTTCGGATGGTCAAAGCTTATGAGGGAGAATTGCCGGGGCACGGTCTTCTGTTGAGGGGTTTGCTTTCAGAGATGCTGGTCCATGTCGTACAGGGGTTAGCCGGTCTGGATCGGCCTTTGGCGCAGCACCCCCGGATCGGGGCCGCGCTGTATGCAATGCAGGAGCGCCCGGAACTGAATTGGACCGTGTCCGAGCTGGCCGGTTTATGCGGTTATCATCCGGTGCATTTTGCTAAATTGTTTAAAGAGGAAGTCGGTCTCCTGCCGAAACAATATGTCATTCAGCAAAGAATGAAATTAGCCAAAACCTCTCTTCTCCGCGGAGAAAAAACAGCCGGCATCGCCGAGAGACTCGGTTTTGCCAGCGTGCATCATTTCAGCCGCCAATTCAAGCAGTTCACAGGCTTAACACCATTGCAATTCCGCATGTACGGGCGTGAATAGCCATACAGCTGGGACGTTGCAAGCAACCTACGCCGAAGGCATCACCGTAGAAGAAATGGCTGCATATGCCGGAGTAGACCGGACTCATTTCGCCAAAAAGTTCAAAGCGGCCTACGGCCTGTCCCCGGTGCAAATATCTCCAGCAGCTGCGTATGAACCAGGCCAAACTGCTGCTGAGACAGACCACATACAAATTATCCGAAATTGCGGATTCGGTTGGATACAACGACCTGTTCACCTTCTCCAAAGCTTTCAAAAAAGTTGTGGGAGTCGCGCCTAACCTTTATCGGAATTCGGCCGAAACGGAGCAGTTGTGAGGCTTATCTTAAAAGGTTTTGGCCGCGATAAAACCAAAAAGGCTGCCCCGACGGGACAGCCTCCAACTTCATTCAAAATCGTATCTTTCTTCCTTCCAAGGGTCTCCGTACATGTGATACCCGTTCCGCTCCCAAAACCCGGGTTTATCTTTCGGCATAAATTCGATACCCCGCAGCCATTTGGCGCTTTTCCAAAAATATAGATGCGGCACCACCATACGTACCGGGTAACCGTGTTCCGGCGTCAGCAGCTGGCCGTTATGGCGAAAGCCCAGAAACGACGTTTCCGCCAGAAAATCCTCAACCGGAAGATTCGTAGTCCAGCCTTCTTCCGCGTGCAGCATGACATACTTGGCTTCAGGCTTAAGTTTCACCTTTTCCATAATCGTACGGACAGCGACGCCTTCCCAAACGTTAGCGAGTTTGGACCAGGTAGTTACACAATGGATATCGTTCTTGAATTCCTGCTTGGGAAGCGCCAAAAATTGTTTATAAGAAAAGGTCACTTCCTCTTCCACCAGCCCGAAAACACGCAAATTCCACTTGCTCATATCGTTGTAATAAGGAACCGAGCCGTGATGCAATACAGGAAATCCGTCTGTAAGCCGCTGGCCGGGCGGCACGCGGTCTTGAACGCCTTCATACGTATTCATGGTTGAATAGATCCTCCTTCACATTGTTCTGTAGCTATATATAACCATAATTATACAAAATGATCCACTGAGCAGAATTAATCTGTCAGCATCTCGATCAGCGTCCGCACCATGCTGCCCGTGGCACCCTTGGGCTCTGTCCCTTTCTCGCTCCACAGCCAGGCCGTACCGCCGGTGTCCAAATGAACCCAAGGCAATCCGTCCGCGAACGTGCCGATAAACAGCCCCCCTGTGATCGCAGCCGCGTGGCGCCCCGCAGCATTCTTCAAGTCGGCTACATCGCTTTTCAGCATATTCCAGTATTCCGGATACGATGGAAGCGGCCATACTTTTTCGCCCGCCCTCCTCGACGCCGTGAGAATATCCTGCAGGAACGTTTCGTCATTGGTCACCGCTCCCGTAGCAACATCAGCAAAGTTGACCAAAATCGCTCCCGTTAACGTGGCTACATCAATCAGCTTGGCGGCACCAAGCTGTTTGGCGTAGGTCATTCCATCAGCAAGTACGATCCGCCCTTCGGCGTCCGTGTTCAACACCTCGATCGTCCTTCCGCTCAGGGATGTAATAATATCTCCAGGCTTGAACGCATTGCCTGCTGGCATATTTTCCGCTGCCGGAATGACAACGACCAGATTGACTTCTGGTTTCAACCGGCCTACCGCATCCAGCATCCCCAGCAGCGTAGCAGCCCCGCCCATATCGCTGATCATCTCTTCCATACCTTCGCCCTTCTTCAGGGAGATCCCGCCTGTATCGAACGTAACGCCTTTGCCCACCAGACCGAGAACGTCCGTCCACGCCTCTTTCCCCTGATAGGTTACCGTGATCATGCGAGGCGGATGTACGCTGCCTTTTCCGACAGCCAGCAGTCCGCCCATGCCTTTTTCTTCAATCGAGGTTTCATCCAGTATTTCGTACTTCATGCCGTGCGCTTGAGCCACCCGGACCGCTTCTTCGGCCAGCCCTTGAGGAGTCAGCATATTTCCCGGCAGATTGGTTAAGTCTCTTGCATAATTCGTTGACTCTGCATTGATAACGCCTTTCTGGAGTTCAGAAACGGCGTAGTCTTCCGGCGGCTGGGCAAGGATAAACGTCACCTGCTTCAGCTTCGTTGCTGCTTTTCCACCCTCTGCATAGGAAGGCAGCGTGTACTCGCCAAGTACGAACCCTTCTGCCGCCTTGCGCACTATGGATGCGGATTCCCTTACCGCAGCAGCGGCTGCCCCGGATATCACCTTTTCTGCGCCTGCGTGAGCCGGCAAGCGCGTAAATGAAACCGCTGCGCTGCCGATGCGATGCTTGCGGGCCGCCTTTGCCGCAAAGATGGCTCCATCACGGAAAGTGTCAAGGTCATAGGGGGCTCCGCCGATTCCAATTAAGATTACATAGGGCTGCGGGAGCAAGCCTAGCGTCGGGAGGACGTAAGCTTCATGAGGCTCGGCTTTAAACAGCTTCCTGTCCCGAAGCTGGCGGATCGCATGGTCGACGCCGTCGTTAATCCACGCTTCCTGTTCCAGCTCTTCTTTAGATATGTAAAGGATAACAGCCTCGGCTTCCACGCCTGCTGAAACAAACGTCTCGGCCTGAACCCGTTGAAAATCGGTCGATGTTCTGTACATGTTTTCGTCTCCTGCCTTTTTGGTAAAGTCGATCATATCGTTTCTGATTGTATCATATTCCTGGAAGCGCACAAAAAAGCACCCTCAACTGAACTCCTATTGCTTCGAAAGTCCGGTCCCCAAGTATTATTAACCGCAGCAAAAAAACAGGTACCCTGGACTGAACACTTTCTTCAAGTGTCCGATCTATGGGTACCAGTGCAAATTACTTATTCTTTTTGGGTTTCCCCTTGCCTGGCGGTTCTTTGTCGCCAGTTTCTCCAGGAACAGAAATAAGCTCCATGTTCCCCTCTTTATTGCGGGGCTTGAGCTCGTCTTGGTTGTCGGGCTTGGATACGCCCTTGTCTTGGTTGTTTGTATGAGGTGTGTGTTTCGAACCGTTTCCGTTATTGCCGTTCTTTCCTGAATTCCCTGAATCCCCGCGAACGGGACGATCCCCTTCCACGGCGGATGAGCCTCCCTGGCCCTTCACATCGTTTTTGGAATCGTCCTTATCGCCGCTGGATCCAGTATCGTTGTCATTGTCCGGTTGCTTGGAATCATCCGGGTTCCCATTGGAATCTTCTTCGTTCCGAGGGCCTTTGTCATCTTCGTACTTGCCCTTGCTTTTCCCTTTGTTTTCCTGCGTATCTTTTTTCGTGTCCCGATCTGCTTGATCCGAAGAATCATCCGTATGATTTCCTGAAGGTGAATCCGCCTCACGGCCTTTATTGCCGTGCTGTTCCGCTGGCCTGCCGGAAGGCTTTATCTTCTCCTTCTCTTCTTTATCAGGTTTCTTAGAATCCTTGCCGAGCAGACGGCCGGCCAGCTTCTCCAGCTTCTGTTTCCAAGGGTTCTGATCTTCCTCATCCTTCAAACTTGTATGTTTTCCGTCTTTCCCTTTGTTCCCCGGCTTTTCCTCTTCGGCCTTATCCAACTTATCCTCTTTGCTGTCGTCCTTCAAAGAGTGTTGATTTCCTTGGCCGCTTTTTCCTTGGGAATCCGCAGAACCGGGTTTATCCGGTTTCGAAGGGACGGGTTTCCCTTTTCCTGAATCCGCCTTGTCTTGTTCCGTTTGTTTAGCTCCGGATTTAGATATTGGCAAGGTTTCAGGCCCATCCTGCAGCCATTGTTTCAACTCTTCCTGCTTCGCAGGCGTCGTCAATATCGGACGCAGCGTTTCATTCTCCTGCACGATTTTGTGAATGGACTTCGTCTTAATCTCATCCCATGCCACGGCGGTCCCTGTATGTTTGGCCTGCAGATAAAAAGCAAGTTTAGCAGGTGACACCCCGTAATCAAGGGCTTCCTGTCGGAGCTCCTTCGGCGTTTCCATGGCAGTTACCGGGAAATCGGACGACTTTAGAGGATGTTTCTTCCGGATGGAATCCGAAACCTTGCGCTTCACTTTCTCCGCCAAATGAACTTTTTCAAGTTTCGTATCATCCTTCATGAGCGTACTGGAGATGACGATATCCCCATCCGCTTTGGCCAGGTAGCCGGTTTTATCAAGCTGGTCGACAATCCGGTCAGCCGCTTCATCAAGACTAAGTCCCATTACGGATATAGAATGCAAAATTCGATTACCGTCGTCATTCACACCGCGTGCTTCTACTACGTTCTGCCGGCTGTCGATTCCAAGCTCAATGCTCGGATTGATATCCATCGTAACGTAAGCAGCAACCATAGGCATAGTGCTATTCGAGCCGAAGCCTCCAACCGCTGTAAATATAACCACGAACAGGATGACAGCAGCCGCTGCGGCGCTGAACAGAGCTTGCATCGGGCGATGGCGCCATGCGGCGGCAGGCGTTGTATCGATCTCTTCACCGATCTGTAAGTTATGAGGCGATCTTCTCACCTTTTTAAATTGCCCGTCCGGTGTCATGACGACCACGCTCTTCTTGCCCATTTGCATTACGATGCCTTTATTCATGCTCCGTACTCCTTTCCGCAGGCTCCGATATATGTAAGTAATCTCTTAAGAACGGGTAATGGCCGTCAAAAATGATAGAGATCGCAATGATGTATTTGCGGTTGCGCTCCAGCGTTTTGCGTGAGACTTCGACCTTTTCCAGAAGCTCCTTTATTGGCAGCGTCTTTTTTTTGCGTAAAATATTGTTCAAGTTCTCATCTTCAGCCAGCAGCTTTCCGATCCGGAAGAACATCTGCCTGGAGTCGGTATGCTTGGGCGAATTTTCGGCCAGGTCAGGAAACGTGATTCCGAATTCCCCCAGTTTTGCCGTGAAATCCAGAATTTCTTGCCTGCGTTCCTCCGAAGTCTTCTCCTGCTCGTACTGTTCTATCGCCTGATGGACCTCTACGGGGTGCACCAGTCCTTCTTCGTCGTCTTCCGATTCAAAGGCGCTGTAAGGAACCTGCTGAGCGAAACGCTGCTCTTTCCTGACATAATCGATCAGCCTTCGCCTGATAACCGTCTCGGCAAATCCGATAAACGACCTGCCCGTGCCCGGCACGAATTGGTTAATGGCCTCGTTGAAAGCGCTGAGAGCTATGCTGTACTCGTCGTCTTTGGATGGATCGATGTATCTTTTGCTAAACCTGCTTGTCGCTTTGGCAACATATGGCTGATAGTCTGTAATAAACTGATTGCGCAGGCGCAAATCGCCTTCCTGTATCCGGATTACCAGCTCTTCCGGCGACTCCTGAAAGGCTTCCTGCAAAGCATTGTGAGATTGGCGCTTCCCAAGAAATTTCTTAAAGAGTACTAGTAACAAACTTTCCACCTCACACTATATGAATTCGTATCCTGTTTATCGGATGGAGGGGTACAGCAGAAATAGTAAGAAATAACATTCTGCCTAAACAAGGTGAAACGGTTTACGCCGACCTTTAGGCGAAAAGATCGTTTCATTCCGGAGAAATGTCAGAACTAAGTATAATGTGAAACTTATACCTTCTGAAATTTCAAAAAAGAAAAACGCCCCCGGATCGGGGACGTTTTGGGTGTAAATTATCGAATGCCGCCCATCTTCTTCTTGTTCCGCAGTTTCGCCCGGCGTGAGCTTAAAATCCCCAGTCGTTCTTTCAACTGCGCTTCCCACTCCGCATCCTGCAGAGATTGCGCGACGCTGAGCAAATCCAGCGCCATATCAATTTGGCTGCGCACCACTTCCATCGGATCTTCCTGCTCGTGGTTGACGCAGTTTTCATATAATTCATGATCCGCTTTGGGATCAATATAGTCGTCGAAATCAACTTCCGGAGCGCCGTCACCGATTGCATATTCAGCTAGAATTTCATACTCGTTCTCGGCCAAATAATGAACTTCAATCTTGTGGCACACAGGGCAAAACAATAGCGGAACGTTGTGAATATGGGTACGCATCTGTTTCAGCGTTCCTTTGGTACCGATCATACTGGCGCCGCAGCAAAAGCTCATATTCTTGACCTCCTCAAAGTTTTCTGTAGGAAAACTATCTTCGTTAGCATCAGCTGAGTTTTTACGGAGTAAAAACTTTCTTCGTAAGCATAGGCTGAGTTACAAACCACCCCGTCAATTTTCATCACCGGCAGGCTTGGTCAGCTTACTTATACATACGCAATGCCGTTTAAAAAGTTACACACAGCATCTATTTAGAAGTTATTCTCCGCAGGGATGCAACATTCCTTTTTCCACCTTACCTTGTTTAAGCACGCAAGAAAACCCACAAAATTTTACAAGACGTCCCGCCCCATGTACAAATTCTAAAAAAATCCCGCTGTACATACGCTTATACCAAGTATTCCGAAGAGGAAAGCATTCTGAATTCAGATTAGGGGGATGAACGCATGGACATGATTCCCATCGGTTCAAAACAAGTCAGCTTTATCCGGTACAACGCCGTTACATCGGAACTGGTGGCGCACTATCATACCGGGGAGACTCGGATTTACCGGTTTATTTCGGAAAAAGAATACGAACAGATCGCCCACTCTGCCAACAAGTACGACACCTTCGTGAACATTACCGCCATCCACAGCACACTGCCAGGCTAACCTCCGTCGATATTCTCCGATATGCAATCCCGTGCATCCGCGGTTTCCCAATGGTAAAATAAAAGGATAAACCCAGAAACTTGTGGGAACTGCGATCGGAAGTGCACAACCTATGACTTATCAAGCGGAAGACCGGTTTCTGAACCGGAATAGTGCGAAACAGGGTATTACATTCCTGAGTATAACGGCAGTTAAATCAGACACACTCAAGGCGGAATGGAATCTTTCTGCGGGAATCAGGTCTCTCATAGTCCGGCGCCTGCGTCAGGAGTGGACACAGATCAAGCTCCAGTTACGTTTGTACAAAATGCCAAAAGTCCGGCTGCCTTTCGAGGAAAGCGCAGCTGTTCATCATGCGGATTTTCCGCTAAACGGTTCTTCCTCCAGCTGCCTGCTTGCTGTGGAATCCGGGGCCGTTTATATGGCGGATCTTGGCTGTACCGGCCCGGCGGGTTCCTTTATTCCGCAAGCCCGTTCCCAACTGATATTTACTGAACCCGTATCTCCTTTATCGGAAACGGACCTCCACATTTTTAGCATTCTTGATGCAAATATGGAACCTGACCGTTACAGCCTCTTTGACGGCTATGGTTTAACTTATGATAACAGCTTGACGCTTTGTTCTGATCTGATCGAACTTGGGCGCGCTTACCGGGAGCCTGATCATATACAGATAAATTCGGCTATAACGGCGGATGTTCCTGTCTGGCAAACAAGGCTTGTCTTACCAGGTCAGTCTTTGCCCGGCACAAGAGTGTTAATGCTTTCTTGGGAGTTCCCCCCGAATACAGTAGGCGGATTGGCGGCAGCTGTAGAAGGACTTTCGCGTGAACTGGCCGGTCTGGGTGTAGAGGTGCATGTCCTGACTTGCTCTGCCGCAGACTTGCCGGCCTGCGAGAAACGGGAAGGCGTTTACCTTCACCGCGCCTCGATCCTGCAGTCTGTTGAACCGCTTGATTTTATGGAATGGGTCGGCCAGATGAACGCCGCTTTTATTCGGACAGCTGAAACTCTTACCGCACAAGGCTTAATGTTCGATCTCATCCATGCCCATGACTGGCTGACCGGTTCAGCGGCCTCCATCCTGAAACAGCTGTGGAATGTCCCCCTTGCCGCGACAATTCACTCTACGGAGAGCGGACGCACTTTGCAGCCTCCGCACTTCCGGCAGGGATCCCCAATTCAAGAGACCGAAAATGTGCTGATGTACGAAGCCGAGGCCGTGATTGTCTGCAGCCGGTATATGGAGGAGCAAGTGACGGCTCAATCCCGGATAGCGGCATCGAAAGTGTTTCGGATCCCGAACGGGGTACATCCTGCTTCAATTTCCGGGATACCGGGTAACAAAAGTTTGGAAATAGATGCCTCTAACGAACGACTGCCGTACGGTGAAAGAGACGATGTCCCCGGCAGCACGCAGTTCCCCGGCGGGGAGATTCAACATGTCTTGTTCTTAGGCCGACTCGTCTACGAGAAAGGCATCCAGTACCTGCTGCGCGCCTGGCCCGCGCTGCTGAGCCGCTTCCCGCGCGCCGAGCTGACGATCGCCGGCCGCGGCCCTTATGAGCCGCAGCTGCGCGAGCTCGCCGCGTCGCTCGGCCTCGCCGGCCGCGTGCGCTTCGCCGGCTTCGCGGGCCCGGCCGAGCGCGCCGCGCTGCTCGCGGCCGCCGACGCCGTCGCCGTGCCGAGCCTCTACGAGCCCTTCGGGCTCGCAGCGCTCGAGGCGATGGCGGCCGGGCGGCCGCTCGTCGCCTGCGCCAGCGGCGGCCTGCCGGAGCTCGTCGAGCATGGCGTCGACGGGCTCCTGGCACAGCCGCACAGCGCGGAGGCGCTGGCGGCTGCGCTGGCCGCCGTGCTCGGCGACGGCGCGCTGGCGGCGCGGCTCGGGGCCGCCGGCCGGCGCAAGGCGCGGCGCTTCGGCTGGGCCGAAGCGGCTGTGGCGACAGCCGCGGTGTATGCGCGGCTGCTGCGGCGTGAGCGCAGCTAGGCCTAACCCGGCCAGCTGTGCTCACGCTTTACAAGGCGGCTTGACGTATCGTTATATCGAGCCTGCCTCTCCCGCTCTGTTCACGCATCCGGCGCTCCTTGCCGCTCTCCTTGAGGCATAGAATATTAATCCTTGATCTTTATGCTGCTCCCCCTGAAATTTTTTGTAAAGAATTGAATTACGTGTAGGCAAGAGCCCTGCCGTTTGCTAAAATGTTCTAAATACAAAGATTACCACCCCCAGGATAAGGAAGTGACGTAGTGCCAAGACATTTAGTAGTAGGAAACGGCAAATTTCTTGTAAATTTAGATCAGAACAGCTATATAAGAGATATTTATTATCCTTCTGTAGGGCAGCTGAATCACGTTAGCGGCTACAAATGCAGGGTTGGCCTATGGGTTGACGGCAGGTTCAGCTGGCTGAGTGACGCCGGATGGCAGTTCAAGCTCGCCTATGCCGAAGAATCTCTAGTCACGGAAGTATCTGCTGTACACGAGGAACTTGGAATCTCCCTGCTAATGAATGACGGCGTGCACCAGCGCGACAGCATCTATCTGAAACGGATTTCCATCCGCAACAACGCGGGCAATGCAAGGGAAGTCCGCCTCTTCTTCAATCAGGATCTGGTCATTAATGAAACGGAAGTCGGAGACACCTCCTGTTATTATCCGGACAACAATACGATCTTTCATTATAAAAAAGATAAATACTTCATGTTCAACGGCCTCACCCCCGGCAGCGGCATCTATCAGTACACGACAGGGGTCAAACGTTTTCACAATGCCGAAGGCACCTGGAAAGACGCAGAAGACGGCCATCTGATGGGAAATCCGATTGCACAGGGCTCCGTAGACAGCACCCTTTCCCTAAGGCTGGTCCTTGGCGCTGGAGAAGAACAGGATGCCTATTATTGGATGACTGCGGGCAGAAGCCTCGAGGAAGTAAAGAAACTGGATGCGTATGTAAAAGACAGCCAGCCGGGCAACCTGCTGAACCGGATCCGGATTTACTGGCAGCGGTGGGTGAACAAAACGGAGCGTGATTTCGCGGATTTGGGCTCCGGAGTAGAAGCCCTGTTTAAACAGAGCTTGTTGATCGTGCGGACACAGATCGATCAGAACGGCGCGATTATCGCAGCTAACGATACCGACATTCTTCAGTACAACCGGGATCACTACAGTTATATGTGGCCTAGAGACGGCGCTTTGGTAGCTTATGCCATGACGGTAGCAGGCTATCAAGGTATGATTGAGCCCTTCTTTCATTTCTGTGCGGAGGCACTGACGCCCGAAGGCTACCTCCATCACAAGTATAATCCCGACGGCACGGTAGGCTCATCATGGCATCCTTATCTCTATAACGGCGTGGAACAGCTGCCTATTCAGGAAGACGAAACAGCGCTCGTCTTGTTCACCTTGTGGCAGGATTACCTGCAGCATGGCGAACTTGAGCTGCCCCAGTCGCTGTACCGCACGTTAATTCGGAAAGCCGCTAAATTCCTGCAGGATTATGTGGAGCCTTCCTTACAGCTTCCTAAACCAAGCTATGACTTATGGGAAGAAAGATACGGAATTTACACTTTCACAACATCCGCAGTTTACGGCGGCCTTATTGCCGCTTCGAACTTCTCGAGCCTGTTCGGCGACGATAAGAGGAGCGAACAATACCGTACTACGGCAGAGTGGATTAAGGAAGGGATGTTAAAGCATCTGTGGAATGAGGAAGAAGGCCGATTCGCCCGCGGACTGTTCTTGAATGAGGGACGCTGGGAGAAGGATATGACTCCTGAGAGCAGCGTATACGGCATCTTTGAATTCGGTGTACTGCCGGCTTCTGACGAACGTGTCGCACGTACGATGAAATCCATCAAAGAAAAGCTGTCAGTAAAGACACAGGTCGGTGGGATTGCCCGTTATTACCACGACTATTACTTTCAGCGTTCTTCGGATATCGAACAAGTGCCGGGAAATCCATGGATTATCTGTACGCTGTGGATGGCGGAGTACGAGATCGAGGCCGCCCTGTCCTTAGAAGATCTGGCTTCTCCGAAGGCAACGATTCAATGGGTCATGAGCCATGCCATGGAAAGCGGTGTTCTCTCGGAACAGCTCGATCCATTCGATGGAAGCCCTGTTTCCGTTGCACCCCTGACTTGGTCACATGCTACATTCGTCTTAACCGTCATCAAATATATGAACAAATACAAACAGCTGAATACAGAGATAGCGTAATCTTCCGGGAGCCCTTTACCAGGGCTCCTTCTTTATGCCGTATAATCTTCAGAAACCGCCGCCCCTCCATCGTTCTTCACAGCATGGCTGTCCAAAATATGCTGCGTCATAGCCCGTATCGTCTCTTGTGCGCGGAAATCGGCAATCATTCTAGCTGCGTCATAGCCTTTCATCAATTGACTTATATACAGCACTCTGCTTACTCCGCTGGGGCGATTGAGGATTTCCTGAGCCAGGTTCCACTTCGTCATATTGACCGCCTCCTATTATCTATAGATAACGGAACTATACCTTTATTTAACGATATGTGTAAACTTTTGTCAATTCTAATTTTGAAATTCCGTTGCATGCAGATAACACTTCCGTTATACTGAATCAGACACTACATTACATGATACGAAACCAGAAAGAGGCGGTTTCATGCTCGCTTACCATCAGAATCAATTAGCGGACTATCTTCGGATCGCGAAAGGCACCCGCTCCCTTAACGCCTTCGCGCAAGAGGCGGGCGTTTCAGGTTCCTATCTTTCGAGACTGATGCGGGGCCTGGTAGCTTCCCCGCCGGAAGCCGGGACTTTACGGAAGATTGCCGCAGCAGCTAATGGTACGGTCACATATGAGCAGTTTATGCTCGCTGCCGGCCATCTGGGGAATGCCGAATTCAGCAGCTTCACCTATCCTGTCGGCGGCAATCGGTCGGATCAAACCCACTTGATAGCTGAAAATCCTCCTTCTTCATATACCTCCCATTACATACCCGTTTTTGAACGGTTGGAAGCAGGCAACTACGCGCTACCTGCTTCTTCATTCCGCTATAAGGCTGACGATGACCGGCTGAGCGGCTCTAGAATCCTTTCCGGTGACATGGTTCTAATAGAACCTGGAACGGAATATCGGGACGGGGATATCGTCTTAGTCCATATCGGAACCCATGACGCAGAGCTTCGCAGATTACGCGAAGTCGAAGGTCATTTGCTGCTCCTTACTGACGATCCCTTGATTATCCCCATAGTAACTACTCGAGAGGCAATTACCGTTGTAGGGCGGGCTGTTCAAGTCATAATCGATCTGCAGCAAGTGAACAAATAAAGAAGCCCCGGTTTCCCGGGGCTTCTCATAACTGTTATATTACTTTGCAACCAGATGCTTGTCTCCTGGCTTCCAGTTCATTGGGCACAATCCGCCGGATTGCAGAGCTTGAAGAACACGAAGCGTTTCATCTACACTGCGTCCGATGTTGTTGTGATTAACTACTTGATACTGCAGTTCGCCTTCAGGGCTGATGATGAACAGGCCGCGAAGCGCAATGCCTTCTTCTTCAATCAGAACGCCGTAATCGCGAGCTACTGTTTTATGAATGTCAGCTGCAAGCGGGAAGTTCAGCTTGCCAAGACCGTTCTCTTCTACCGGCGTGTTGATCCATGCGCGGTGAGAGTGAATGCTGTCTGTGCTTACGCCCAGAATTTCAGCGTCCAGGCCTTTGAAAGTTTCAGCCGCTGCGCTCATCGATGTGATTTCAGTCGGGCATACGAAAGTGAAGTCCAATGGATAGAAGAACAGCACCAACCATTTGCCTTTGTAATCGGAAAGGGATACTTTACCGAATTCCTGGCCGTTTCCAAGTGCCGTTTCCATTGTGAAATCTGGTGCTTGTTTACCTACTAGAGTTTGAGCCATTGTGAACTTTGCCTCCTTCAAATCTACATATATATCTGTACATGAGAAATGTTATCATCCCAAATTCCGATTGTCAAGATTATAAGAAATATTAAATAAGAATTATTCTAATGTATTTTCTTCCTTATCATTTACAACAGAAAAACCCGGCACATCTAGTACCGGGTCCCCTTCCTTCTATTTCATAGCGGCAATGATCAAATCACCCATAGCCGTAGTGCCAATCGCTTTGCTCTTATCGACTGCAATGTCGCCGGTACGGTGTCCCGCGTCCAGAACCTCTTTCACCGCATTCTCGATGGAGGCTGCAGCATCCTCATAACCGAAAGTCAGACGGAACATCAATGCAACGGAAAGAACGGTTGCAATCGGATTCGAGATTCCTTGTCCTGCAATGTCAGGAGCGGAACCGTGGACCGGCTCGTAAAGCCCAAAGCTTCCTTCTCCCAGCGATGCGGATGACAGCATGCCGATCGATCCGGTCAGCATCGCAGCTTCATCGCTAAGAATATCACCGAACATATTCTCCGTTACAATAACGTCGAAGCTTGACGGGCGGCGGAGCAGCTGCATCGCGCAGTTATCGACAAGGACATGCTCCACCTCAACATCCGGATATTCCGGAGCAATCCGGTTGACCACTTCGCGCCACAGGCGGGAAGTTTCCAACACGTTCGCTTTGTCGACAGACGCCAGCTTCTTGCGGCGGGTTCTGGCGATATCGAAAGCTTGTCTTACAATACGCTCTACTTCCGTCACATTATACACGCAAGTATCGACTGCTTCCTGTCCGTTTGCGCCCTCGCGGCGGAATTTCTCGCCGAAGTAAATGCCCCCGGTCAATTCCCGGACAACGATCAGGTCTGTTCCTTCCAGCACTTCCGGTTTCAGGGTGGAAGCTTCCTTCAAGCAGTCAAAAACAGTCGCAGGACGAATGTTTGAGAACAGCCCCAGTGCTTTACGGATTCCAAGCAAACCGGTCTCCGGACGAAGTTCCTTGGCGTTGTTGTCCCACTTCGGTCCCCCAACTGCCCCTAATAATACCGCATCTGCATTCTTACACAGATCCAGCGTTTCCTGCGGCAACGGCGTGCCTTTCTCATCAATCGCAATACCGCCGAATAAACCATGGGCCGTTTCAAACTGATAGCCGAACAGTTCCTCCGTCTTCTTCAGCACTTTCTCCGCTTCCGCCACCACTTCGGGTCCGATGCCGTCACCGGCCAGAACTGCAATTTTCTTCACATCTGCCATGTTCATACACTCCCATTCGCACAAGTTCAATATACTTTCATTGTGGCATACGTTGTGCATCAGGGGAAAGATATAAAATCTATGAAAGCTATAGGTATTAACTATAACGGCTTCAACAGGATGAAGAGAATACGACACTCTGCTTTTTTACAAAACAAAAAGAACTCCTTGTTCAGGAGTTCTAAGATCGTCACCGATTCTAATTCATGAATTCTAGGTCAGTGTCACTTCGCCGCCGGTTTTTGTCAATTTTCTTTTTTCAATCAGGCGGTTCACAGCATCCAGGTAAGCTCTCGCACTTGCTTCCAGAATGTCCGTGCTGACGCCGCGGCCCTGTACAGAAAGCCCTGCTTGCTTCAGGACGACATGCACCTCGCCAAGTGCGTCTTTGCCTTGGGTAACCGACTTGATCGAGTAATCCGCCAGCTCGACTTCCTCTTTGGTAGCACGGTCCAGCGCTTTGTAGATCGCGTCTACCGAGCCGTTGCCCAGCGCCACTTCTTCAATCGCTTCCCCTTCATGCGTATGAATGCGGACGGTAGCCGTTGGAACGGACTGGTTCCCGTACGAGACATGAATGAAATCCAAAGCGAACACTTCCAGCGTGTCGACCAGCTTTTCCTCGATAATGGCGCGCAGATCGTCTTCCGTTACGTTCTTCTTCTTATCCGCAAGCTCTTTGAACTTGGCAAAAGCCGTGTTCAACTGCTCTTCGCTCAACTGATCGTAGCCCAGCTCCGTCAAGTTCTCGCGGAACGCATGACGGCCCGAGTGTTTGCCCAGAACCAGCTTGCTTTCTTTGACACCGATCATCTCAGGCGACATAATCTCGTATGTTGTCTTCTCTTTCAGCATACCATCCTGGTGAATACCGGACTCATGAGCAAATGCATTCGCCCCGATAATCGCCTTATTTCCTGGAACAGGCATCCCTGTCAGTTTGCTTACGAGGCGGCTGGTTCGGTAAATCTCGCTAAGCACAAGCGATGTCTTCGCCTGGAAGAAATCCTGGCGTGTCTCCAGTGCCATTACCACTTCCTCGATGGCCGTATTGCCTGCGCGTTCCCCGATGCCGTTAATCGTTCCCTCGATTTGATCGGCTCCGTTGAGGATAGCCGCCAGCGCGTTAGCCGTCGCCATGCCCAAATCGTCGTGGCAGTGGGCGCTCAGCTGAATATGTTCTACCCCAGGCACATTTTCTTTCACTGTTTTGAAAATATTCCCGTACTCATATGGTGTTAAATACCCTACCGTATCCGGCAGATTTACAACTTTTGCGCCCGCACGGATCGCCATGGCCGTCACTTCGCAGATGAAATCCAGTTCCGTCCGTCCGGCATCCTCAAGTGAGAATTCAATCTTATCAAAATATTTCTTCGCATACCGGATTGCAGCCTCCGCCGTTTCCAGTACCTGCCCTTTATCCATCCGCAGCTTATGCTGTCGGTGGATAGGCGACGTTGCGAGGAACAGGTGCAGGCAAGGGTCCTGCGCACCGATCAGCGCTTCGCGGACGGCGTCAATATCTTGTTCCCGGGAACGGGACAAACCGATTACGGTTGAATTTTTTACTGCCCGGGCTACTGCGTTCACAGCGGCCAAGTCTCCGGGGGATGCAGCCGGGAAGCCCGCTTCCATACGGTCAACACCCAGCTTTTCCAGCTGCAGGGCAATCTCGACCTTTTCCTTTGTATTGAGGTTCACACCCGGGGACTGTTCGCCGTCACGCAAGGTTGTATCAAAAATATAAATCTTACGCATGCAATCCACCTCCTTGTCAGTCTCACTCTCTAGCAATAAAAAGGGAAGCCCCGCAACCCTAGGGCGAGGCGGTAACTTCCCGGATAAAACGTTTATAAGATCATGTTATGATTACTTTTTGATCCAATGCATCATTTCACGCAGCTGTCCGCCGACTTGCTCGATCGGATGCTCTGCTTCGTTGCGTCGGGTAGCCGTCAGGAAGGCGCGGTTCGATTGGTTTTCAAGGATAAAGTCACGTGCAAATTTACCTTGTTGGATATCGGAAAGAACGCGCTTCATTTCTTTCTTCGTTTCTTCGGTTACAATACGGGGTCCAGTTACATAGTCGCCGTATTCAGCTGTGTTGGAGATGGAATCGCGCATGCTCGCCAGTCCGCCTTCATAGATCATATCCACGATCAGCTTCAGCTCATGCAAGCACTCGAAGTAAGCCATTTCAGGCGCGTAGCCTGCTTCTGTCAGCGTTTCGAAACCTGCTTTCACAAGTGCGCTTACGCCGCCGCAAAGTACCGCTTGCTCCCCGAACAGATCCGTTTCGGTTTCTTCACGGAAGGAAGTCTCAATTACCCCTGCGCGGGTACAGCCGATCCCTTTAGCATAAGCCAGACCGATCGCTTGCGCGTTGCCGGTTCCGTCTTGGTGAATCGCGATCAGGCCGGGAACGCCAAAGCCTTCCACATAAGTACGGCGAACCATGTGTCCCGGAGATTTCGGAGCTACCAGAAGCACATCCGCATCTTTAGGCGCTACGATTTGGCCGAAGTGGATGTTGAAGCCGTGAGAGAACATCAGGGCAGCACCCTTCTTCAGGTTAGGCGCAACTTCTTCGTTGTACACTTTTGCCTGAGTTTCATCCGGCATCAGGATTTGTACTACATCCGCGCGGCTCGCTGCTTCGGAAACGGATACTACTTCGAAACCGTCGTTTTTAGCTTTTTCGAAAGAACGGCCTTCACGAAGACCAATAATTACGTTCAACCCGCTGTCACGCAGATTTTGCGCTTGCGCATGGCCTTGGCTGCCGTAACCGATCACGGCGATAGTTTTACCTTTAAGTACGTTCAGATCAGCGTCTTTTTCATAGAACATAGTAACTGGCATGGAATAATTCCTCCTTAGATTTTAACCCTTAAATGGGGGATTCAATGGACTTTGGGTAAAATCCGCTCAACCCCCCATTTAAAGGCGGTATGAATGGGTACAAATGTAGAGCTTCGTTATTTGGCGTTTCCGCGGACCATTGCCGTAACACCAGTCCGGCTGAGTTCATGGATGCCGTAAGGCTGCATCAATTCGATCATGGCGTCGATTTTCTCGGTATCGCCTACGGCCTGTACCATCAGCGTTTCGGTGCCGATATCCACTACGGCGGCACGGAACGTGTCTACGATCCCCATAATTTCCGGACGCTTCGCCGGCAGAGCGCTTACCTTGATCAAAGCCAGCTCTCTTGCAACCATCGGGTTTGAGCTGATGTCGTTCACCTTGATGACGTCGATTAATTTGTATAATTGCTTAGTTACCTGTTCCAGCGTCGTGCCGTCCCCGGTGGTCACGATGACCATCCGGGAAAGGCCCGCCTCTTCCGACTGTCCTACGGTAATGCTTTCGATATTAAAACCTCTGCGGCCGAACAACCCCGAGACGCGCTGCAGCACGCCCGGCTGGTCGTTCACAATAACGGCGATCGTATGCTTTGTTGTAGTCATGTTACGCATCCCCCATGATCATATCGCTGATGGAATCTCCTGCTTTTACCATCGGGAACACGTTCTCCCCTCTACGGACAACGAATTCCACTACAGCCGGTCCCGGCGTGTTCAATGCTTCCTGCCATGCGCTCTCCGCTTCCTGCTTGTTGGTGGCACGGAATCCCTTAACTCCGTAGGCTTCCGCCAGTTTCACGAAATCGGGGCTGCCTGCCAGGTCAATATGGCTGAAACGGTTGTCGTAGATAATTTCCTGCCACTGCCGAACCATACCCAATACCTGGTTGTTGATGATAACCACCTTGACCGGAATGTTGTTGATTGCGCAGATCGCGAGCTCCTGGGCGCACATCTGCATGCCGCCGTCGCCGTTGATCGACACTACCAGCCGTTCCGGGTGAGCCATTTGAGCACCGATCGCGGACGGGAATCCGAAGCCCATCGTGCCTAATCCGCCGGACGTGATCCAGGATCTTGGCTGGTTGAACTTGTAATATTGAGCCGCCCACATCTGATGCTGCCCTACGTCTGTAGTTACGATTGCTTCACCGTTTGTTGTCTCGTGAATCATCTCGATAACCCACTGCGGTTTCAGCTCGGTTTCTGAATCCTGGTAACTCAGCGGGAAGTTCCGCTTGTTGGCCTGAACCTCGTTTCTCCAGTCATCCGCCTTGCCGGCAGGTTTCGCGTGCAGATTGGCCGCCGTAAGCACGGACTTGATATCGCCGATAATCGCAATATCCGTCTTCACGTTCTTGCCGATTTCTGCCGGATCGATATCGATATGAACGATCTTCTTCGCTTTAGGAGCGAACTTATCGAGCTTCATGGTCACCCTGTCGTCAAACCGTGCGCCGATGTTGATCAGCAGGTCCGCATTCTGGATCGCCGTGTTAGCCGTATACGTTCCGTGCATGCCCGGCATGCCTATCCACAACGCGTTACCGCTTGGGAACCCGCCTAATCCCAGCAGCGTCGTCGTTACCGGAATGTCCGTCTTCAACACGAATTCGAGAAGCTCCGTGTGCGCTCCGGAATACACCACGCCCCCGCCTGCCAGAATGACCGGACGCTCCGCTTGCTCAATCGCTTCGATCAACTCGCGGATCGGGTTCTCATCGATAGCTTTGTAAGGCTCATACCCACGGATCTGTACCGGGCCTAATGCCGGAACGAAGGTAGTCATCTGTGCGGACACATCTTTCGGAATATCGATGAGTACCGGTCCCTTACGTCCCGTGTTGGCGATATGGAACGCTTCGTGGATGATCCTCGGCAAGTCGGCTGCATCGCGTACCAGATAGCTGTGTTTGGTAATCGGCATCGTAATTCCGGTGATGTCCGCTTCCTGGAATGCATCCGTTCCGATAAAGTTTTGGGCCACGTTGCCGGTAATAACCACCAGCGGTACCGAGTCCATGAATGCAGTGGCGATGCCTGTCACGAGGTTCGTCGCTCCCGGACCGGAAGTGGCGATACATACGCCCGGCCTGCCCGTTGATCTTGCATAACCGTCGGCAGCATGGATGGCGCCTTGTTCGTGGCGTGTCAACAAGTGGTTGAAATCCGAGAAACCGTGCATCGCGTCATAAATATAAAGCACTGCACCGCCCGGATAGCCGAACACACAGTCCACACCTTCTAAAAGCAGGCTGCGCAGCAAAACTTCAGAGCCGGTAATCACATCCGGCTTCATCCACTTTTCACGCAGTTCTTCTTTGGATCGTATCTTCGCTTCTTGAGCACACATAGGTCATCCTCCTTAATAGTAATGTTCAGGCTGCAGTAACAACAAAAAAACCTCTCACATCCCAAACGCATAGCGTATGCGGGACGAAAGAGGTTATCGCTTCCGTGGTACCACCCAAATTTGCCGCTTATCTCGCGATAAGCAACCTTAGCAGGTTTGAGAATCCGTTACCGAAGTATCGGTTCAAACCGTAAGCATGTTAACGTATGCCAATCCGATTTCTCCTACTAGCCGTATCCGACGGACACGCTTTTCAGAGAAACAGCTCCGAGGTGAGCTCGTATATAAGGGATTAAGGTGTCGATTTCAGCTGTTCCGACACTCTCTGAGCTTAAGGGCCCTTAAAACTTCGTCCTCTTCATAGCCGATCAAGTATTGTAATTTAGAGTTAATTATATGCAGTCCCTTGTCTTTAGTCAATAGGATTTGCAATAAATAAATGTAATTGTCTTAATAATCTAAATATATTGGACATTTGTAACGCAGGCGGTTATAACTCTGCATTACTATGTATCATCTCCCCGGCCTGCCTATTTTTATACCATCCTATAAACATCTGTCTCCAAGGTACATATGCTGTCATATACATTTTTCCCAGAAGGGAGTCCGCCTCCATGATCCGATACCGGCAGCCTCTAAAGGATGATCGGGCCATATGCAATCTGGTTATCAAGGAACTCCTCCCCAGATCCTATAAAGTCCGCGAATTTCAGCACCTCGATTACCGGCTCATCCGTAAGGATGTCAAAGAGCGCCTTTATAAGGGAACCACGTTTGTGGCAGCCGGCCGCCATGAACCGCTTCACGCTTTCATCCACTTGATTCCCAGAAACGATACGCTTTATATCGATATGCTGGCAGTCAACAGCTCAAAGCAAAATAAAGGCTGGGGAGCCAGGCTCCTGCAGCTCGCCGAACGTCACGGCCGCAGCAAGGGATTGGCATCCGCCAGCCTATATGTGGATATGCTGAACGATAAAGCCCAGCGCTTCTATGCCCGGCACGGGTACCGGCTGCACAGCTTTCATCAGAATATCCAGTGCTACCTGTTAACGAAACCTCTTTAGAAGAAGAAGGATCCCGGACCGTAGCCCCCGTATGGATAGCCCCCATAGCCGTATGGATAGCCGCCAAAGCCGCCGTATCCATAAGGGCCTGTTCCGATCGCCAGCAAATCAAAGAGGACCAGAGGTATAATTGCGGAGGTCTTAACGTTCTTTTTCCCCTTTTTCTGAAGAATCAGTTCTACGCCCTTTATACGGACTAATTTCCCTGTTACTACAGTGCCGTCTTTTTTCACAGCATAGATTTCTTTACCGATCAGGCTTCTGGCCTGCTGTTTGGTAACTGCTTTTTGCATGCCTTTCCTCTCCTTTCGTAGTGACTATACAACTTATGCATAAGCACTTTTTGACGCTTGTACATTCGTCTATAACGAAAAAGATAGGTTACTAGGGACCTGCCTTGGAATGCAAAAAAATCCCCTTTAAGGTGAGAAAGCTCACCCTAAAGGGGATTTCAATAGGAAGCGTATATTACGCGTTCAGTTTCTGCTTAGCAACGCCTGCAAGATCGTTGAATGCTTTCAGGTCGTTTACAGCCAGATCAGCCAGCATTTTGCGGTTTACTTCCACGCCAGCAAGCTTCAAGCCGTGCATGAATTTGCTGTAAGACAAACCGTTCGTGCGTGCAGCCGCGTTGATACGAACGATCCACAATTTGCGGAAATCGCGTTTTTTCTGACGGCGGTCACGGTATGCGTAAAGCAGGGATTTCATAACCTGCTGGTTTGCTGTTCTGAAGATTCTATGTTTAGAGCCAAAGTAACCTTTAGCCAATTTCAAGATTTTCTTATGACGACGACGTGTAACGAACCCGCCTTTAACTCTTGCCATTGTTGTTCAACCTCCTGATTATATTAAGAAATTATAGTTGTGCCAGACCTTGCTTCAAGCGGCTAGCATCGCCTTTAGTCATGTTCGGGCTAGTGGAAAGTACGCGCTTAGCACGGTTGGACTTTCCGGAAAGAAGATGGTTCTTGTAAGCTTTGTGTCTCTTGATTTTACCTGTACCAGTAACTTTAAAGCGGTCTTTCAGACTGCTGTGTGTTTTCATCTTTGGCATCTCAAGGTTCCTCCTGGATTAAGATTTATTGTGGTTTCGGAGCAAGAATCATGATCATACTGCGGCCTTCCAGCTTAGGAGCGCGTTCAATGATGCACAGCTCTTCCACTTCTGTTTCTCTAGCCGCCTTCTCAAGAACTTTGCGTCCGATGTCCGAGTGCGTAATTTCGCGTCCGCGGAAACGAATCGTGCATTTTACCTTGTCGCCGTCTTTAAGGAATTTCACCACGTTACGCAGCTTCGTCTGGTAGTCATGCTCCTCGATCGTTGCGCTGAAACGAACTTCTTTAAGGTCGACGATTTTTTGGTTCTTGCGCGCTTCTTTCTCTTTCTTCTGCATTTCGTAACGGTACTTACCGTAGTCCATAATGCGGCATACCGGCGGTTTGGCCGTAGGAGCCACGTTGACGAGATCCAAATTCAGATCAATTGCTAGTTGCAGTGCTTCGCGAAACGGCTTAATGCCGAGCTGCTCTCCATCTGCACCGACAAGACGAACTTCTTTGGCACGAATTTCTTCGTTGACTACATGATCTTTACTAATAACCTGCCACCTCCATGTGTGAATGCCTGGTACCTACAACCTTTACGATGGTGCCAACAAAAAAAAGATGCGGGCCTAAGGCCCACATCTTCATGATCAAAGTCAAGTACAACACTTCGTTCATCGTTAACCAGCCAACGAAAGTCGGTCAGGTGAGAAGCGGGCGCTTCTGCTTTAACAAGAATTCACTTAAAATAATATATCACTCCGGATTCCAAGTGTCAAGCAAGAGAATACTGCCTAAATTTGCTTGCTCTGCATGTCTTCCAGGCGGATTACTCTTGTATGTTTCGTATGGCTCCATTGCTTATTGTTCTGCGTGAAGAAAGCATAGAACGTGATCGGCCACCAGGATAAGAAGAAGATCGGGAACGTAATCAGGCGCAGATACAGCTTCCAGTGCACTTTCTCCATCATCATGGCCAGCGGAGTCTGTCCGTATACGTAGATCATCATCGGAATCGTAAACCAGATCGGCAATTCATTATACAGCGATGTAAAGTAATTCTCTCCCGGAATCATGGAGTCAGTCCATAAAATAATGGTCACCAGGAAGCCAGCAAGGTAGTTGTATGCGTTCAAAATATACAGGGACGCGTCCAGCTTCACCCAGCTGCGTTCCTTAAGCCCTTGCCAAAGCAGCGGCAGGAAGTAACGGCGCACAACGTCGAAGTGTCCCTGCATCCAGCGAAGGCGCTGGCGGGAAGAAGCACGGAATGTCAACGGCTTCTCATCATAAACTTTTGCGTCGTAGTTGAAGTGCGGATAAACGTTACGCTGAATGCAGCGGATCGTGAACTCCAGGTCTTCAACCAGGCTTGTAGCGCCCCAGCCCATCTCCTTAAGCAGCTTGGTTTCAAAACACATCCCTGTGCCGCCAAGAAAGTTGGAGAGCTTCAGGTTCGTTCTTGGCAGCTGCCATAGGCGGTTACAGAACCAGTAAGTAATCCCGTTAGCTGCGGAAATCCACGAATCGTATGGGTTCTTGGTGTCAAGATAACCCTGGATTACACGCTTGCCTTCGATCAGATCGTTGTTCATCTCGCGAAGAAAGTCCTTGCTGACCAGGTTATCGGCATCGAACATCACCACGGCGTCATAGGAACGCTTCATGCCCCACAGCTTCTTCAGCATCCATTCAATCGCATAACCTTTCCCCCGGAGGTTCAGATTGTGGCGTTCCATAGCGCGGACGCCCATGCTTTTGGAAATTTCCGCTGTACGGTCTGTACAGTTGTCGGCAATGACGAAGATATCGTATAGTTCCTTCGGATAATTCAAGTTCTGCAAGTTCTCAATCAGAGCCCCGACGACCTCTTCCTCATTGTGAGCCGCTACCAGAACGGCAAAGGTCTTCTCAGGTTCGTGCGAAGCCTTCTTCTTCTCTCTGAACCAGCCATAGAACGATAAGAACAGCTGATAGCCGCCTATGACGAAGAACAGAATCTGCACACTTAATAAGAGTGCATTCAGCATGGTTTGACCCCCTTAGTTTACATATCCCTTTTTTAAAAAATTTCTCTCTCTGTAATGGTTCGTATATGGCTTGTATTATGAATCCTAATTATTATACGCAACTTCTTCCAAGCTTACAACTTCACCCAAAGGAACGCTTTTCTGGCAAAAAGTGCCTACCGGATCCGCAGCCGCCTCCCCTGTATCGCATACGGTTCCTCCGTTCCAGAGACTTCTTGAAAACTCGTCAGCAGGTTCCCGAAAATCCGGTCCCATGACTGCGAAGCGCTGTACTGTTTGCCGCGCTCAGCCAAACTTTCCCGCAGCAGTGTATTATCATACAACAGGGTTACCGCTTCTGTAAATGCGTCTACGTTCCCGGGAGGGCACAGCAAGCCTGTCGACCCGTGGGAGATATTGTCGCGCACTCCCCCGCTGTTTGCGCCGATGACAGGGGTACCGCAGCCCATAGACTCGAGAACTACATTCCCGAATGTTTCCGTTGCCGATGGAAACAGAAACACGTCTGCAGCCGAGTACAATTCAGCCAGCAGATCCCCTTGGACAAAGCCTGTAAAACGTATGTCCGGACTGCTTTCATAGCGGGCTGTAAGCTCTTTGTAAAGAGGGCCGTCTCCGGCAATACACAGACAGCTATTGCTCTTTACCCTTTCGGGAAGATTTTGAAACACCTTGATTGCAATCTCTACATTTTTCTCAGGAGCTAGCCTGCCTACATATAAAATCATATGTTTGTCCGGATCAAGGCCGAACGTCCTGCATGTGTCTATTCTGTGGTTTCTTGGGTAAAATTTGGTGAGATCCAGGCCTCGGCCCCAAACCTCCAGGCGCTTCATTCCTTTGCTTTGCAGATGTGTCAGCGCAGTTTGGGACGGGACGTAAATTTTGCGGCATTCCTGATGGAACCAGAGCATGTATTTCCAAAGGACGGTTTCCATCCATTGCAATTTATAGTAAGCGAGGTACTGGTCAAAATGTGTGTGATAAGAGGCTGCGAGGGGGATCCGGTGTTTTTTGGCGTAATGAAGGCCGTGCAGTCCAAGATTAAAAGGCGTAGCAACATGAATGAAGGTAGGATTGAATTGTTTCAGTGCGTGCTTCAAGGAGATGGGGTTAGGAATCGCCATCCGGCATTCCGGATATAGAAGAAACGGGATGCTGTAAAACCGCTCGACCATCGCGACATCTGCGGTGCGGGCGTTCTGCGGGCTTTCGGGTGCAAACACCTTGCAGGCAATACCGCGCGATTCCAAATACTTCACCCAACGGCCAAGCGTCTTGGCAACCCCGTTGACGTCGGGCAGAAACGTATCCGTAAACAACGCTATTCTCATAAGCCGGCCTCCTTCTAGCTTGCATGAAACCTAATCATAAGTTTACGCGTTGTATGTTAATGGAACGTCATCTGAATATTAATTTCATGTGCAGTTTCTTTTTAATCCCCCATTAACATTAGCAAGGTATACTAACGACAACATGTACGGAGGGGGTTCTACAATGAGCCGTGTAGTGTCCTGGTTGCAGCGTCATGAAAATAGAATGTTTTTCTGGGCTAATCATAGACTGAACCATACGGTACTGGACTACCTCTTCGCTGTAGTTACACATCTTGGGGGAGCCACCTTCACCATCGCGGCCTCTCTGCTGATCGCTGTATTCGCTCCTGCCCCATGGAACGTAACGGGTGCTGAAAGCTTGACAGCCTTGGCCGTGAGCCACATACCCGTAGCAATTATCAAGAAGAAGTACCCGCGTCTTCGCCCTTACCTCGTGCTGCCCCAGACAAGAACAGGCGCGAACCGGCTGACGGACCACTCGTTTCCTTCAGGCCACACGACGGCAATCTTTTCGGTCATCATCCCTTTTGTAATTGCACTGCCTGTTCTTGGTTTTATCCTGGTCCCACTTGGAGTAGTAGTAGGATTGTCACGGATGGTCCTGGGCCTTCACTACCCTTCCGATGTCCTTGCCGGCTGTGCCTTAGGTACGTTGACTGCCTTCCTGACAGTTGCATTCTTTCATTAAAATGGATATTGTTAAGAGTACAGGCCAAATTAATAATACAAGATTAAGACAGGTGAGCTGTGTGAGAAAAAAAAGAGTTCTGTTGCTCTCTGAAGGTTTCGGTGCCGGACACACGCAGGCCGCCCATGCCCTATCCGTCAATCTACGCAAACTGTCGCCGGGCATACAAACCCGTGTTTTCGAATTAGGCAGTTTCCTTCATCCTACGATCGGCCCTTGGATCCTTTCCGCTTACCGGAAAACCGTAACATCACAGCCCCGTCTTGTCGGGATGATGTACAGGTCCAATTATAAGAAGTCTTTGAACCGTTTTACGCAGCTGGCTCTTCATCGTATTTTCTATACCCAGGCTACGACGATCATCCGGCAGCTCCGTCCCGACGCGATCGTATGTACTCATCCGATTCCGAACGCCGTGATTTCCAGACTGAAGCGTCTTGGGCTGAACGTTCCTTTGGTGACGGTGATTACCGATTACGACGCCCACGGTACTTGGATGTATCCGGAAGTAAATAAATATCTTGTTTCTACCGCCGAGGTGAAACAGAAGCTGCTGCAACGCGGCGTCCCTTCCGGCAAAATTCAGATAACCGGCATTCCGGTGCATCCGAATTTTTGGGAGCAGCATAACAAAGAAGAAATCCGGCAGCGCTTCGGGTTAAAGAATATGCCCACAGTTCTGGTAATGGGCGGAGGCTGGGGCCTCGTCAGCAACCAGGAACTGCTCGAGTATATGGCGAACTGGAATCAAGACGTGCAGATGATTATTTGTCTGGGCAGCAATGAGAAAGCCCGGGCGGAGCTGGAACAGAATCCGGTGTTCCGCAAAGAGAACATTCATCTGCTCGGTTTTACCAAGGAAGTCGACAAACTTATGGAAGTATCGGATCTCCTGGTGACGAAGCCGGGTGGCATGACCTGTACGGAAGGCATGGCCAAAGGCATCCCGATGCTGTTCTATAAACCGCTTCCCGGGCAGGAAGAAGAGAACGCCCAGTATTTCACCCAGCTCGGTTATGGAGAGCAGATTTCTTCCTTCGTGACCGTTGACCGTTGGTTGAACACATTGCGTGACGATTATGCCACCGTCGCCGCCCGCCGCAGCGAGATGATCCGCACGATCAACCGCTACAACCCGAGCGACTCCGCCCTGGCGATTATGCAGTTGCTGGAACGCGGCAGCACCGTGATGAACCTGGCGCCATAGAAAATAAATGAACCGGATCGATTCGATACCGGGATTAATAAAGCCGACCCTCTTGGGCCGGTTTTTTTGTTGTTTGGTTGGTTAGTCCACTCTGCTTAGTACCTGTCGCCGCTGGTGCTTTCATTGCTAACGAACCGGAGTAACTAGTAAGGGGCGTGGCTGGGATTTCCAGCAGCGTTCGGGGTTAGTTGGATGCCGCTGCAGGCGTTGCTCTGAGCTTAACGGCCTAAGTGGCTGCTCCAAGCTGTAACGAACTGGAGGAGCCTTATTTCGGGGGAAATCGGCTGATTTTCGCACTAACGAATCGTGATATCGTTATTTGCTATGAAAATCGTAAAATTCAGAGTATTTCAGTCAAATAGCGTGTCCTCGATTCGTTAGAATGGTAAACTGCCGTTTTCGGGCCAAATAGCGTGTCCTGAGTTCGTTAGCCGGGGGTGCGGTGCCATAAGAGCATGGAGTTACTTTAAACTAATCAATATACTGGGGACGTACGTTACAGAAGAACTTGGAGGTTACTGAGAAACGTGGAGTTACTGAGGAACGTGGAGTTACTGAGAAACGTGGAGGTAGTTATTAAGGTACTTGAGCTATTGGAGTTACCATAGGGTATTACTGAGTAGTTTTTAAAGGATACCAGGGTGCTGAAAAATGAAAAGAACGCCGAAATCGGCGTTCTGAGTGCATATCTATTCGCTCAAAGAGCGGTTGTACTTCTCGGAGGCAGCTTGTCCAATCAGCACTTCGCAGCGGAAGATCGGCATGCCCTGTTTGGTAAACTTCGTTTCGTATTCCGTCATGACGTGCATATCCTCGGTTACGCCTTCACGATGCAGATTCAGGCTGATGTTCTTCATCTGCAAGCGCATCTCGGAGAACGAGTTCAGGGAAAATTCAAACAGCGTCTCAGAGTCCGTTTTGAAGTGAATCTCTCCGTTCTCGTTCAGTACTTTCTTATACTTGTTCACGAAGTTGGCATGCGTCAGCCTGCGGCGGGCATGCTTGGCTTTCGGCCAAGGATCGCTGAAGTTCAGATAAATGCGCTCCAGTTCCCCTTCTGCAAAAATGTCTTCGATCGTCTCAATATTAAATCGGGCCAGAGCCAAATTCGGCGGCGTCATATCCTCTTCTTCGCTCCAAAGCGCCCGGGCTTTTACACTAGCTCTGCGAACCAATTCATCGTACATATCTACGCCAATGTAATTTACATCGGGATTGCGTTTGCTCATATGGCTGATAAAGCGGCCTTTTCCCATACCCAACTCAGCATGAATCGGCTTATCGTTACCGAAAAATTCTCTCCAGCCACCTTTATACTCTTGGGGCTCCAGCAGACAAAGATCTTTTTGAGCCTCTAATTCTTCCTTAATGCCTTTTCGGCCTCTTAATCGCATGCTTCTCAATTCCTCCATCATGTGCTTGCGGCCAACGAAATTTCCGTCCCACGCAAAATATCTTTCATTGTGCCAACAATTCGCGGAAAAGTAAAGCATTTGATGAACGCCTGTTGTACATTCAGATATTTTGAAAAAAGGAGTGGTCCGCCATGTTACGGCTTCACACCCCTCAAGCTTTATATATTGAAATTAGTTGGAAATTAACTTCTTCTCTAAACTCTTCATCAGCTTCTTCTTAGCATCCACCGCGATCTCGTGGTTATGGTTGAACCTCGTGCCGGTCAGCGCCAGCGCTTCTTTCACGGTTAACTGCACGTTAATTGTTTCGTTGCCTTGTGTATTGTTGTCGTGCATTGCCATTGGGTATCACCTCACCGTAGTTTTACCTTCAGTGTGCCCCGCATTTCCTTATTTTATAAGGCAGGGACGAAGGCGGAAAGCGTTATCATTCCTCGTTTTTAATATAACACATCATGTAAGGTATAGCAATATCCTTTCAGCCTAATTTTATTTCTTTTTCAGCTTCGCAAAACGGTTCGCAATCCCCGGCATATTTGGATACAATAGAGACAGCGTGCCTTTTTCCGGGTAAAAAGACATGCAACGAAGGGAGATTGTCAATCATGTCTACAGCAGTAAACAACGGTACTCCTCTCCTTTGGGGGGATAAACGTTTCCATACATGGAATTATGAAATGCGCGACCAGTTCAATGAAAAAGTATTCAAGGTCATGCTGGACGCAGGGTTCACCTGCCCCAACCGGGACGGCAGCATTGCCAAAGGCGGCTGTACGTTTTGCAGTGCGAGGGGGTCTGGGGACTTTGCCGGCAGCCGCCGCGACGATCTGGTTACTCAATTCAACACGATCCGGGACCTGCAGCATCTGAAATGGCCGAACGCCAAATACATCGGCTACTTCCAGGCTTACACCAACACGTACGCGCCTGTTGAGGAGTTAAGAGAGTATTTTGAGGCGATTCTGCAGCAGCCTGGTGTTGTCGGTTTATCTATCGCCACGCGGCCGGACTGCCTTCCTGATGATGTTGTGGAGTATCTTGCCGAGCTCAACCAGCGCACCTATCTTTGGATCGAGATGGGCTTGCAGACCGTTCACGAGAGCACGTCCACTCTGATCAACCGCGCCCATGATACGCAGTGTTACCTGGAGGCGGTTGAAAAGCTGCGCAAGCACAACATTCGCGTCTGCGCGCACATCATTTACGGGCTGCCGCAGGAGTCGCATGAAATGATGCTGGATACCGGCCGCGCTGTTGCTCAAATGGATGTGCAGGGCATCAAAATCCACCTGCTTCATTTGATGCGCAAAACGCCGATGGTGAAACAGTATGAGGCCGGCTTGCTCCGCTTCCTCGAAATGGACGAGTACATCAAGCTGGTCGTCGATACGCTGGAGTTTCTGCCGCCGGAGATGATCGTTCACCGGCTGACGGGCGACGCCCCGCGCGATCTGCTGATCGGGCCCATGTGGAGCCTCAAGAAATGGGAAGTGCTCAACGCCATCGATGCGGAGCTGAAGAACCGCGATACCTGGCAGGGCAAATACTGGAGGGGGAAGTAACCATGGGCTTCCTCTCCATCCTGTCGTTTGCCCACAGGCTTGTGAAAGAGCGGGTTCAGCCAGGGGAGATGGCGGTCGACGCCACCGTAGGCAACGGCGTCGATACGCTGTTTCTCGCCGAAACGGTCGGCCACCGCGGGACCGTCTACGGCTTCGATATTCAGCCGCAAGCGCTCGAGAACGCGCAGCGGCGGCTCGCCGGCCCGCCGGGCGCGGCCGGCGCCAAACCAAGCAGGTGCACCAATGTGCACCTGCTTTTGCGCAGCCACGCGGAGCTGCTGCGGGCAATACCCGAGGAGGAACATGGCACGGCGGGAGCCGTCATGTTCAATCTCGGGTATTTGCCCGGCGCCGATGAAGGCGTGGTGACCACGCCTTCATCGACGCTGCCCGCGCTCGAGGCTGCGCTGGCGCTGCTTCGGCCTGGCGGCGTGCTGACCGTGGCGGTGTACACGGGGCATGCGGGCGGTGCGGCCGAAGGCGATGCGGTGGCCGCCTGGGCCGCGGCGGTACCCCAAACTCGGGGACGGGTACTAAAGTACCAATTTATGAACCAAACCGCATCCGCCCCCTACCTTATCGCCGTCGAAAAGGTATAATAGAGCTGATAGATTTTATACATAACTCTTTTGGTGGAAGTGGAGGAGAAATTCATGGCTGTAAGAAAAATGGAGCATGTCGGCATTATGGTCAAGGATATCGAGGCTTCGACGGCTTTTTACAAGGAAGTGATCGGTCTCGAGCAGGCAGGTTTTCTGGTACATAACAATGAGAAGATCAAGCTGGCGTTTCTCTCGTTTCCGGGCTATCCGGAGACACAGGTCGAGCTGATCGAAGGGTACAACGCCGGCCTTCCGGAAGAGGGCAAAGTGCATCATCTGGCTTTTACGGTGGATGACATTCAGGAAGAATGGGATCGGCTGAAAGGCTTGGACGTCCGTTTCCTAGATACGGAGATTACGACGCTGTCCAACGGCGCGCGTTATTTCTTCTTTTACGGCCCGGACGGCGAGCGGATCGAAATGTTCCAGCCCGGCACTCTTTAAATCCTATTCGGAAATGAAAGAAGGTACCTATAACAAATGAAACCTTATCCGCTGCAGTTTAAACCGGAGATGAAAGAACGTGTATGGGGCGGCAGAGCCTTGGAGCAATTCGGTCTGGAGCTGCCTGACGGCTCGATCGGCGAAGGCTGGATGATCGGAGACCACCCGAACGGAACGACAAAAGTAATGAACGGGGAGCTTGCCGGGCTGGGCCTGGATGAAGTCCGGGAACGATTTGGTGCGGAGCTTTTCGGAAGCAAGGGATTTTCGGAAAAATCCGGACGTTTCCCGCTCCTGATCAAACTGCTAGACTGTAATGATGATTTGTCCGTTCAGGTTCATCCGAGCGATGATTATGCCGGACTGCCTGCAGGCGAACTGGGCAAAACCGAGATGTGGTACATCCTGGACGCCAAACCGGGCGCAAAAATCGTGTACGGCCTGAAGCCGGGCACGGACGAAGCAGCTTTTCAAGCTTCCATCGAGGAAGACCGCATTATGGACACGCTTCAGGAAGTGACTGTCGAAGCTGGAGACTCTTTTTACATTCCTGCCGGAACCGTTCATGCCCTTGGCGCAGGCGTGCTCGTAGCGGAAATTCAGCAAAACTCAGATACTACCTACCGTTTATATGATTACAAAAGACCCGGCCTGGACGGAAAACTTCGTGAACTCCATGTAGAGGATTCTCTCAACGTGACAGATTACGAAGGCAAATCCGCGACCCGGATGAAAACCGATTTGCAAGCGCACAACGAATGGCTGCGCCTCGCCTCTTCCCCGTACTTCATTACGGACAAAGGGCGCGTGGAGGGCCGCTGGAGTCTGCAGACGTCGGCGGACAGCTTTGTGATCCTGATCGCTTGCGAGGGAACCGGAGCGTTGACGTGGGACGAAGGAAGCCTTGAGGTGAAACCGGGAGACTGCTTCCTGCTGCCTGCCAGCCTGGGCGGTTATGCCCTGGAAGGCAGCTTTACCGTGCTTCGCAGCATGGTACCCTAAATCAGCACAAAAAGCTAAGGCCGTCGTCTCCACGAGGTCTTAGCTTTACTTATTCCGTAACTGTGGTTACAAGCGGAATCTCTCAATTTGTTCCCGTTGGCCTTCGTTGAGAAGAATCTCTTTTTGCTTGTCGCCTAGCAGATCAAAATGCGGGTAAGGCGGCCGATGATGAATATACCGGGACGGAAGCCCATGTCGCTCACACCATTGCCGGAGCAGAGTGAGATTGGAACAGCCCACCTTGGTGACCGTTTTGATATGAGGCATCCGCGGATCATGCCAATAGTGCGTCAAATACGCAAGTTCTCCTCTGCTGACGGCCTGTTTCCATCGTGCCAATTCCTCCCGGTCGATACCGAATGCCATGTCTGCCGCTTCCCATCTATGTTTAATAGTAAAAGTTCTTTTTATTATACATCCAACAAAATACGTTTCACAAAGCCGAAATAAGGTAAACTACTAGTAGTCAGGAAAAAGGAGGAATCATTATGCCAACAATTCAAGTACCCGGACAAAACCCGTTTGAAGCGGAAGCCGGAACAAAGCTGGTGCTCGCATTAGAAGACCATGGGGTGGACATTCTTCACCGCTGCGGCGGTAACGCCAGATGCACGACCTGCCGCGTAGAGGTGCTGGAGGGCGATGCCGGAGCCGTAGGTGAAGCGGAAGCCACACTTCTGGCAGCCAAAGGTATTACAGAGCCGAACGTACGCTTGTCCTGCCAAATCCGCGTAGAGTCCGATTTGACGGTACAACCGCTGATGACAGCTTCCTCGTCCGGACTGGAACCGGGAACCCGTCCCCAGGACTAACAGCAAAAGCCCCGTGAGCACTGCCATCTGGTGTGCTCCGGGGCTTTCTTCTTGTCCTGCTGCCGGTTCATCCAACCTTTTTACGTTTCCCGAGCAGATAGGTAATGACACTGGCAGCGAGACCAAGCACATACAGAGGAACGACCAGCACTAGAAACGCCGCAACGGCCGCCAAATCCTCCATCGATTCCCAATCCTTAAAAAAGTAATAGCCGAACACGACATATCCCGCCGCGAACAAACCGGCAGCGACCCATTGCCTTTTCCAGGCAGCCAATACAGGAAACACAACTAGAAGAACGGCCAGGACAATGACCATGGATGATCCCTCCACAACAGCTTTTCCTCTATAAACGTTCGCAACAATCCAAAGGTTTCGCATTATCCGCCCAAGTCCTCTTATTTCATCCGTACTCCGTACATTTTACCTCCCCGTGTAGCTACAACCAGCATGTCGTCAAAAACTGCCGGAGATGCTTCGATGTTGGCCCCGAGATTAATTTTATGCAAAACTTTCCCCTGAAGAGCGTCCAGTAAATACATGCTGCCTGCAGAATCGGACTGGATCAGATACGCTGTTCCTGATTTGTCGGTAACTGCAACAGGCGAAGACCAGGCATAGCTCGGCATATTCCACCGCCACACTTCTTTGCCCGTCCGCTTATCTATTGCAAGCAGGAGCCCGCCGTTTAAGGTTTTGTATCGTGCCACCGTAAAAAAGATGAGATGCCCTGTCTTCCCCTTCCCGAAGGCCGGCGTTGCCAAAAGCCCTCCATTTACCGGATGCTCCCCTTTCACGGTTAGAGCGGGAACGTGCAGGCGCCACAGCGTTTCCCCCGTTATGCCATCCACTTTGCGCAGCTGTGCGTCCCCTTTGCTGCCCTGCTTATCGACTTCCGTTCCTGTGTACAGGTAAGGATGTTCTTGTTCCACCTCCACCGCGATCGTAGAATCCGTATCGTCCGTATGGTTGTTGGACCAGACCGGTGTCATCGTCTGCAGATTGACCGCCTGTAAGGAGCCCATATTGTCACTGAAAAAAGCGAGGTTTTTATAGGCGGCCACAGAGTTCTCGATGCCTTGGTACGGATTTCCCTTTTTGCCGTCGATCGCATATTTGTACTTTACGGGCTGAGGGGATATGCTTAAAACCTTGTTCCCGGGATCGTAGCGTGTATTCAGCTTTAGAGTGTAAAGCAAGCCGTTCTCCCCGCCTACAGTCAGCGTATCCGCGCTGCGGTTAAACAAAGCCGAGGAGTCGAAAGCTCCCCATTTCCGGGGGGCGAAAGGGTCGATCCCTTTTTGGTAATAAAGGCGCTTCCCGTCCAGGAGGCTGTATAAGCCAAATCCGATGGTCCCTTTTTCCGGAATTCCTTCACCTACATAAAGCAGAGGAAAGCCTCTCGAATCAAGTGATGGACTGCCTTTAATCGGGTTCCCGGTGCGAATGGGTGATCGGGTTTGCCGGCCGGTCTCGAGATCCAGAAAATAAACATTCCCGTCCAAAGAAGCGTAAATCGCTTCTACGAAGTTCTTTTGGCTTTTATACACTGCCTTCAGGTTCATCGCCAGCTTCGTTTCCTCGCTCCATTGCACCAGCACCGGCTGCCCGGTCCATCCCGCTCCCCCGCCCCAAGAGCTGCTGCTCGTCGTGAACGACCAGACGGTTTCCAGTTTCCGTTGACGGATCACCCTTGTACCGTATGCAGGAGTATCCCTAAGCGCATTCCCTCGAAACGTGAGCACCCCGGGGACATGTGTGTATTTTTCCGGAAACAGCTGCGGTGTTACCGTGCCTGAGCGTTCCGTTTGGATGCGTCCCGGCCGCACGGCAGGCTTGAGAGGCAGCCAGGTTTCCTGCAATTGGCCCGCATCCTTTTGGGAAGCGGAGGTGTTTTCTTTCCTTGGCACCTCGACATGGTTTGCTGTTGACTGGTCCCCTGGTTGGTCCCCTGTCTGGTTCTTTGCCTGGTTCTTTGCCTGGTTCTTTTCCTGGTTCTTCGCCTGGTTTTCTGCCTCTTGCTTCACTTGCTCCCGTCCAGCTTCCGTTGCAGCGGTGCTCTCTCCGTAACTCTCCGAACAGCCGCCAACAATCATCATTACCACTAGCCCCGCCGCTCTCCAATTCATATCCAACCCCTCCCGTAAAGTGTATTCACGGATAGGATGAAATTTGTGCATCGTTAGATTGTGAAATTCCACGGTGTGCAAGATGGTAACAGATTACCTTATACCGTTGCCTCATTATGCTAATTCCGCCTATTTCGGCTACACTCAGTAACAAATCAACCTTGATTTTCCTTATTGTGTTGTCCTAATGTAAGTTTAAGGAAATCCATGGTCGTTTCATATGCCTGAACTCCAACAAATCCCATGTTTATAGTAATCTCACAACCGAATAAGGTAAATCATTACCAAACAGTAAACTGCAACAATTAACCTGATATCGCCAAGTAACCTCTAATCCAAAACAAACCAATGTGTTACCACCGAGTGACTCTTACGCAAACAATTCAACCCGAAATTGCCCAAGTAACCTCTAATACGAAACAAACCAATGTGTTACCACCGAGTGACTCTTACGCATACAAATTCCATAGTGAACCCTGCCCTAACGAGTCCAGGACACGCTATTTGCTCTGTTTTGGGTACTCTTGGAATGTAACGAACTACAGACACGCTATTTGGTTCGTTTAGCGGGGTTTGGGGCGAAATGCAGCGGAATAGCTACCAAAAAAAGAAAAAGAGCCGCATCAGCAGCTCTTTCCTGTTCCCTCTGCAATTACACCGACGCTTCCGCCAGCTCGGCGGGGGCAGTGAAGTACTGTGCCGCCCGCTTCTCATCTCCTTGATAGTAGGCGATCAGCAGGACCGGCGTGGAGCGGTCCACTGTACCGTCCGCAAGGTAGCGCCCGAGATCAAACGGAAGCACCTCAAGCACGGCATGTTTTTGCAGCTCCTTCTCATCCGCGCCGAGCGCGGTAAAGCCTTCCGAAGCCAGCTCCGGCCGGGCTGCAAGCTGCTTCATATACCGGGCCCAGTCGGATTTCTCCATCGTGAAGTCCCACCAGATTTTGCGCGGCTTATACTTATGGTTCATGTAGTAGTCCAACTTCATCAGACCCATGACCACATCCATGTTCGACGTTTCCCGATCTTCCAGGAACGCGACGAGACGAAGGAACAGGTCCTCCAGCTGATGCCCGATCTTCTGCCAGCCCCGTCCCTCCCAGTAATCCCCGAACTCCTGGAAAAAGTCAAAGGCAGATTCGAACTCCCGCTCCATCAAATATTCCAGCGTCCGGTCCATCCGGTGCGCATTCCAGTATTTCTCCAGTACGTCCTCAACCCGTTTGATCCGCACAATATCCGAGAATGGAAGAAGATCATTGCCCAAAATTTCATAAGGAGCGTGGTCCATGTAAATATAGTTATACTTAGGCGCGTCATTCCGCATCCCCGTTCCGCGCAGCATCTTCAGGAAGCCCAGCTGCAGCTCCTCAGGACGCAGGGCGAAGACGTCGTTGAACGTTTTGCGGAAGGTGGCGTAGTCCTCCAAAGGCAGGCCCGCGATCAGATCCAAATGCTGATCGATTTTGCCGCTCTCCTTGATCTTATTCACCGTACGGGACAGCTTGGTAAAGTTCTGTTTCCGCTGAATGATAGCATTGGTCGGATCGTTCGTAGACTGGACCCCGATCTCGAATCGGAAGACACCGGGTGGAGCATGCTCCGCCAGATAATCCAGTACTTCAGGACGCATAATGTCAGCCGTGATCTCAAACTGGAACACACAGCCCTGGTGATTGGCAATCAGAAATTCGAAGATTTCCAACGCGTAATCTCTTTTGATATTAAAAGTCCGGTCCACGAACTTGATCAACTTAGCCCCGTTGGCGATGAGATATAGAATATCTTCCTTCGTACGCTCAATGTCAAAATAACGGACCCCCACCTCAATACTGGACAAGCAGAACTGGCAGGAGAACGGACAGCCGCGGCTCGTCTCAAAGTACACGACCCTGTTGGCTAAACTCGGAATGTCCTCCTGAAACCGGTGCGGCGACGGCAGCTCCGCTAAGTTCAGCTTAGGGCGTCCCGGCATAAGCACAATCTCTTCCCCTTTGCGGTATGCAATGCCGTACACAAAGTGGAATTTGCGGGTAGATGACAACTCCGACAGCAAATGATGGAGCGTTTCCTCCCCTTCTCCCATGACGATAAAATCTACTTGCGGAATCCGCTGCATCCAATACTCCGTATCGTAAGATACCTCTGGTCCGCCCAAAATAACCGTGATCTCCGGCTTCACTTTTTTGATCATCTCGATCACTTTTATCGTTTCTTCGATATTCCATATATAACAGGAAAACCCGATGACATCCGGATCCCGCTGAAACAGGTCGGACACTATATTCATGATCGGATCCTTGATCGTATACTCGGCAATCTCCATATCGAAATCCTTCTCGCTGAACGCTTTCAAAAAGCGCAGAGCCAGGGAAGTATGAATATATTTAGCGTTCAATGTCGCAAGTACGGTTTTCAGCTGTCTCGTTTCCATTTGGTTGTGTGTGCTCGGCATATGCATATAAAATTCCTTTTCTGTTTAGATAGTGAGACTTGGTATTACCCATTCTACATGGAAACTTTCGATTAGACAAAGAGCTCTCCTCAACTTCCAGCAAAACACTCTTTACCGAGCATCATACGAAAAAAAAGATCCCGCTAAACGGAATCTTTTAATTGGCGGTCTGGCTGTAGCGCTCTTCCGGTTCGGAAAGCACCGGCTTCCCCGGGTGGAGCCACCTGTAAGTCTGTTCCAGCATGGAACCCAGCACTTCCTCCCGCCGATGTTCCAACAGTCCGGTGTCCCCATCGGTCAAACGGATCGCTTTGCTTACCGTCTTATACTCTTCCATCCACAAAGTCAGTTGATATAGAATCAAGGATAGTCGCCCCTTTACGAATATGCGCCTATCCTCTGTATTCCCATATTTCACCTGAAACATGTATGCAGCCGCCGGCATTTCATCTTATTCCCACTTAAAAGTAAAGCTGGCAATAATAAAGGCTGCGAGCATCCAGCCTCCGAGAAGCGCGAGCTCTCCCCAAAGTTCGGCAGCGCCTGCCCCCACGTTCATCACCTGCCGCAGCGCCGTAGACAGATGTGAAATCGGGAGCAGCTTCACAAAACCTTGCAGCCAATCCGGCATGCTTCGGATCGGGAAGAACACACCGCCAAGAAACAGCATCGGAAAGGAAATAAAGCCCGCGATAGGACCGGCGCTTTCCGGTGTTTTGGCCAATCCGGCGATAATAAAACCGATGGACATGAAAGCAAGTGTCCCAAGAATAACGAAAGCTAGTAATAAGAGCCAAGAACCGTTAACCTGCGTCCCGAACGCCAAATTGCCGATCAGCAGCACGATGACAGCCTGCAGACCGTTCAGCACTAACCTCGCTGTAATTTGAGCCGCAATGAATGTCCCGGATTGCAGAGTCGTGCTTTGCATTCTGCGCAAAATGCCCCGTTCCCTCCAAGCAGCGATCTGGCCGGCGACACCGTTCAGATTATTATTCATAATCATCATGGCTACGATACCCGGCACCAGGAAATCAATATACTTCAGGTTCAGCGACTGCACACCTTCCGTTTTCAACGATGTAACGGGCTTGTAATTCAAAATGCTTTTGCTGACTCCGTCAATGGACTGTTGAATCACGGTTAAACCCAGCTGCGATTCCGTTACATTCGTCTGATCATAATAGACAGTAATTTCCGCAGGGGCCGACGGATCTTTGCGGCCCAGTTGTTCGCCGTACCCTTTGGGAATCATGATAACGGTCTGCAGGTCTCCCTGCTTCAACATTTCAAGCGCTTGTTCCTGATCGTCCATATCCTCCAGCTCATTCACTAACGGGGATTGCCGCAGTGAACTCACCAGTGCTTCGGAAGCTTCCGAACGGTCGGAATCCAATACCGCTCCGTTGAAGGATGCCCCGCTTCCGCCTCCGAGGAACGAGCCAAGCACAATCATAAAAAAGACCGGGAAGAATAAGGACCAGAACAACACCTGACGGTTCCGGATAAAAATGCGGAGCTGAGCCAGCGTCAGCTGAATATATGACTTCATGATTCTCTCAAGCTCCTTCCGGTCATATGGATAAACACATCTTCGAGCGTCGCCGTGCGGGTCTGCAGGTCTGCGAACGTACGGCCTTCCGCTTCACAGGCTTGGATGAAGGCAATGAGCGCACGCTGCAGATGATCGGTGTACAATGTGAACGAATCCCCATGCACATCCGCTCGTTTGACGCCGTCTAAATGTGCAAAACTGGCCTGGATCCGCCCGGCATCTTCCTCAGCGAGCTGGTCGTAACCTGGAATGCGAAACTCCACAGCACTTTCGGAATCCAGGCTATGGACAAGATTACGCGGCGTATCTAATGCAATAATTTCACCCTTATCCATCAGGCAGATGCGGTCGCATAAGACATGTGCTTCGTCCATGTAATGTGTACTTAGCACTACGGTCTTGCCCTGCTCCTTCAACCGGAGAATGATGTCCCACAGTGTCCGCCGCGCCTGTGGATCCAACCCCGTAGTAGGCTCGTCAAGGAACACCACCTTCGGATCATTCACTAGTGCCAGCGCTATCGCAAGCCGCTGCTTTTGCCCGCCGGATAGATGCTTCACCCTGGCGTTCTTCTTTTCAGTTAGAATCATGCTGTCCAGCAGCGGATCAATAGGAACCGTATGCTTGTAAAAGCTCGCGTACATTTCCGTAATTTCCCTTACAGTAAGAAGATCGAACAATGACGTAGACTGCAGTTGTACCCCGATCACTTCTTTCACTTTCCGCAAGTCCGTTCTGGTATCATAACCGGCGACCTTGGCCGAACCCCCGTCCGGCTTTCTGAGGCCTTCGATCATTTCCATCGTCGTTGTCTTTCCCGCACCGTTAGGTCCCAGCAGCCCGAACACTTCCCCCTGCCGCACTTGAAACCGGATGCCGTTGACGGCCTTATGTTCTCCGTATCTTTTGACCAAGCCTTCCACTTCAATGACATACGGCTCCACAGCCGCAGCCTCATTCTGGTTCACAATCCATTCCTCCGTTCTATTTTTTACATATCATACCATAGTTTTACATGAAAAAAAGGCTCTCCCTGTCCAAAGAGAGAACCTGTCTTATCATGGATAACTGATTATAAACCTAGTGAGTTGATCTGGTTTAACAGCTGTGTAATTTGGTTGGCCGTCTGCCATAAAGGTGAGTTGTTCACAGCCTCCCAATCTACTTTATCTGCCTGAACCATTTCCAGTACGGACGAAATCTGCTGACTTAGCGCTTCATTGTACCCGATCAATTGCTGATGAAGGTCTTGGGCAACTGCAGGCGCCTCCAAAGCACTGAATGCCGCCGCCTTATCTTTCATCGCTTGGAGCTCGGTTTTCAATGACTCCACTATGCCCGGATCCGCTGCGGCCTGCTGCACCATATCCGGTACCCGATTCGCAAAATCCGTTGCACTCTGTACATAGGTAGTTGCCTCATCCGCGTAATTCAGCGTACTCGTCGCCGATTCGAACAAACCGCAGCCGGACAAGAGCAATGTCAAAAGAAGTACTGTCACAACTTTACTTTTCATAGGTTCTCCTCCTCAGTCGGTTATCCTATATGTAACGTACGGATCCCTCTAAGGTTTCAAAAGATTACCCGAACCAGTGAATCAGATAGATCATAATAAGCAGTCCAGCAATGAACGCATACGTGGCTGAGGTCTCATGGCCGTCCCCATGGCTTTCCGGAATCAGCTCTTTATAAACGATATACAACATCGCCCCTGCTGCAAAAGAAAGTCCATAAGGCACAAGACCCTCTACTACGGTGGATAGTTTATAGCCGATATAAGCCGTTATCATTTCGACGGCGCCCGTGCCGGTTGCAATGGCGATGGCCGCAAGGCGCTTGATGTTCTGGTTTACAAGAAACAAGCCCACAAGGAATCCTTCTGGAGCATTCTGAAGACCGATAGCGAAGGCAATCAACCCTCCCAGATTGGAGCTGCCATCCGCGTAACTGACTCCGACGGACAGCCCTTCCGGCAGGTTGTGCATCGTGATCGCTGCAATGATTAATATAGTACGTTTATCCAGCTTGTCGCTAAATTTACTTTCAAGGTCAAAATGAGGGATTACTTTGCCAATCAGCGTTAAAAGGATCACGCCCAGCGCAATACCGATAGTAATAGCCATGAGATCGGACTGTTTCAGCGCTTGAGGGATTAAGCTGAATGTGGAGGCCGCCATCATAATACCTGCTGTCAGAGCAAGCAGAATATCTCTAAACCGATGCGTCGCTGATCTAAGGAACAGCACGGGAAGGGCTCCCGCCCCCGTTGCGAAAGCTGAAAGGGCACTGCCTAAAAGCATACTTTCCATACATACCTCCGGATAATAAATGTCAATGCATCGTCAAGCATGGTTCCGAAACCGGAACGTACTCTTCCTATAATAGCCGATCGGACCGTGAAACAAAAACTTCAAAAGACCGGATACGCGGGGTATAATAGAACCACTTCTAGAATGGAGATGGAGGACCCGCTTGAAACGTACCTGGTTTGCCGATCTAAGTTTACTGCTGGTGGCATGTGTGTGGGGAACGACGTTCGTCATTGTACAGAACGCCATACGTTCCCTTCCGCCGCTCAGTTTTAATGCCGTCCGCTTCGCGGCCGCAGCGGCGATGCTGCTGGCGATCATGCTGATCTTCTACCGGGATCAGCTGAAGCAGTTCCGGTTCCGCCTGCTGGCGCCCGGGGCCGTCCTCGGCCTCCTGCTCTTCTGCGGCTATGCGCTGCAGACTGCAGGACTGCTGTACACGACGTCCGCGAAGACCGGATTCATTACCGGTCTGTCCGTCGTGCTCGTACCGCTGCTTGGCGCCTCCCTGATGCGCTACAAGCTGCAGTGGCCCGCCCTGGCCGGCGCGCTGGCTGCTGCCTGCGGTCTATACCTGCTGACCCTCGGACAAGCGTTCACCGTGAATACCGGTGATGTCCTCGTGCTGCTCTGTGCCGTCGCGTTCGCCCTGCACATCGTGTTTACGGGCAAGTTCGCGCCATCTTACCCGCCGCTCCTGCTGACGCTGCTGCAGATCGGCACCGTCGCGGTCCTGTGCGGCTTCGGCGCGATCTTCTTCGAGGGCACCGCCGCGCTGCGGAGCGGCGTGCTGCTGCAGCCCGACGTGATGTGGGCGCTGCTCATCACGTCGCTGTTTGCGACCGCGCTGGCTTTCGTCATCCAGACGGTATGCCAGCGGTTTACGACACCGGCCAGGGTAGCGATTATTTTCGCCATGGAGCCGGTATTTGCCGCGCTGACGGCCGTCATTTGGGCCGGTGAACAGCTCGGACCAAAGGCGTTGGCAGGCTGCCTGCTCATTTTCGGCGGGATGGTGCTGTCGGAGCTTCAGCCTTCTTTTTCACTGAAAAGAGAGATAAAACCAAACGGATAGGAGCCATGCTGCACATGTACAAATTAATTACAATTGATATTGACGATACCCTGCTGAACGACGACCTGCAAGTCACGGAGGGTACGAAACAAGCGATGGAAAAGGCCATCGAGCGCGGAGTAACTGTTACGCTCGCTACAGGTCGCATGTATGATTCCGCTCAAAAAATCGCCAGACAAATTAACTTGAATGTTCCCCTTATTACCTATCAGGGAGCGCTGATAAAGAATCTGCTCGACGAACAAGTTCTCTATGAGCGGTACGTCCCGGAGGACGCGGCAGCCGAGCTTTATCAATACTGTGAAGAACATGGCTACCATTTGCAAGTGTACATCGACGATGTGCTGTACAGCAAGGAAGATAACCAGAAAGTACGCGATTACTGCGCATTATCCAAGGTTCCTTATCGGGTTGAACCGGATTTCAAGAGCCTGTTGGGGCGGCCTTTTGCCAAAATGCTCATCATCGACGAACCCGATCTGCTGGACCGTGTAGCCGTGGAGCTGAAAGAGATCATCGGTGACCGGACCCACATCACCAAATCAAAAGCCCACTACTTAGAGATTATGCACAAAGAAGGCACAAAAGGACACGCCGTCGAATTTCTCGCCCGCCATTTGAATTTGGATCTGTCCCAGGTCATTGCAATCGGGGATGCGTGGAACGACAGAGAGATGCTGGAAACCGCCGGATTAGGCGTCGCCATGGGCAATGCGATTGAACCGTTAAAGGAGATCGCCGGCTATGTGACGTTATCGAACAACGAAGAAGGCGTGAAACATGTCATCGAGAAGTTTGTATTGAACGCGGAGTAACGGTGTAAGTGAAAATATATTCCTCCTGACCACAAAAGAAGGCTGTCCCCCACTTGCGGGACAGCCTTCTTGCATTGCTCCTAAATATGAACAGGCATCGGGTCTTCCTTCAGCCGGTTTTCCATAATCCAGCTATCCTCGTCGTTGAACAGATACGCCCGGTGGATCAGGACCTGTACGTCTTCCCCTGGTTGAAGGACATCCTTCTCAAGGGAACGGTACGTCGTCAACCGGTAGTCTCCGACTTCGATTTCGATCTTCCACTCACTTCCGCGGAAGTGAATATTCTTGATGCGGCCCGGTTCCGTTGCGGAAGCCATGGTAAATTCGTTCACTTTACCGATCTCAATGTACTCGGGGCGAATCAGTGCCTTAGTTCCTTCCCAATCGGACGCCTGCTCAAAACCGCGAAGGCCCGAAATATTATCCAGGAAGGTGGATTCCCCTACAAAACTGGCAACGAACGGGGTTTGCGGCTGCTTGTAAATCTCCCAAGGCGTCCCCTTCTGCTCCATGCGACCGTGGTTAATGATCATGATTTCATCGGCTACTTCGATTGCTTCCTCCTGATCATGCGTAACGAAGATGGCCGTGATCCCTACGCGCTCAATGATCTCCTTCAGCCAGGTACGCAGTTCGGAACGGATCTTGGCATCGATCGCCGCAAACGGCTCATCCAGCAGCAGCAGCTGCGGTTCCGGAGCCAGGGCACGGGCGAACGCCACGCGCTGGCGCTGTCCGCCGGACAACTGATTCGGGTAGCGGTGCTCAAACCCCTTCAATCCCGTCAATTCCACCAGTTCCGTTACGCGGTCCGCAATTTCCTGTTTCTTCTTCTTCATCACCTTCAAACCGAAGGCAATATTCTCTGCAACGGTCATGTGCTTGAACAGCGCATAATTCTGGAAAACAAAGCCAATGCCGCGTTCCTGCGGAGGCACTTGGTTTACCAGCTGCCCGTGAAAGTAAATCTCTCCGGAAGTCGGAGACTCCAGCCCCGCGAGCATACGGAGAATGGAAGTTTTGCCGCCGCCGCTCGGCCCCAGCAGCCCGATCAGGCGTCCCTTCTCGATCGAAAAGCTAACATCCTTAACTGCGTGAAAGCTGCCGAAGCTTTTATTTAAATTCTTCACTTCAATATGCATGACGACCACTCCCATACTCGTAATAATGCGGATGCTGCCAATACCATATTCCTGTATCTAAACAATTCCTATGAAGTTACTGGGGATTATATAAAGATCATTTTACTGGAAATAACGCCTAACCGTCAATACATATATGAAAAAACCTAATGCAACCTATTCGCAAAGTTTATAATATGTGTTTGTCTACCCGATTGGGCATGAGAACAAAAAAAAAAGAAACCGGGATTCCCGGCTTCTCAATATATTAGTGTGCATGATAACGGATAATTTCCTCCAGTTTTCGTCCTACCGCAGCAGGCCCCTGAGCCAGCTCTTCTTTGCTGAAATACACCTTCTGCTTCCGCTCATCCAGGTCGAATGCTTCCTCGAACAAACTGGACAACCCGCGCGCCCTGCGGTCCACCTCAAGCAGGACTTCCACTCCGTGCGAGCTCAGGAAGAAGACCATCTCGATCTCGTCCAGACGGCCCCGGTAAGCCCCTCCCGGATAAAATTCAAACTCTTGCACGAACGGAAGATTGCCGTATCTGCGATTATATTCGTTTGTCGTTTTGCGAAGGGTAAACCCTAACTGGTCCGCTGCTTCCAGAACGGTAAGCAGATAAGGATGAGGCAAAATCTCCACATAATCATCATCCGTAGGATCTACAGCGCTCTCGATATCCAGCCCCGTGCGAATCCATACCGGCGTTCTGCCGATCGTTACAGGCGTATCCAGCGGAAGCAGGAAGGTGAACGGGATCTCCTTAGTCTCATTGGGCATTAGGGTAAATCTTTGCGCTACCTTGAACTTCCCGATAGCAGCGGTTTCCGTGACTTTATGGTCATTCGATTCACGTATGTACTGGGTTAACAGGTGCAGATAGATGCTGTCAACTTGCTGCTCCACATTGCCGCCTTGAATGAATACCGTCCCTTCTACCTGATCTCCGGGCGTAAGTTTCGATGCTGCCAGGCGCGTGTCCACCTTCGCATTGCCGATGCCGATGCTTGCCAGCATCCGGTTCAAAAACGACATGTCCCCATCTCCCTTTTACAATGAATTTCCATGCATCTTCATAGTATAGGATACGGTCTCCTTTTGCAAAAGAAAAAACCGGCCCCTGATACAAACCGGCTGTTATCTATATGATATAGAAATGTTATGTCACTTTACAGCTTTCTCGCGCTACAGTATTAGGACAGACCTCTGCACAAAAATTTCACATGCTCCTTGGCTGAAGGACCGATATCTCCAAAATTGCTGCCGCTGTGTACATGATAAGTAATGAATCCGTGGAGAGATAAGAATAAATAGAAGGCGTAATTGTTAGTCTGATCACAGGTGCTTCCGGAAGCCTCCCAAACTAAAGCTGAGAATCTGTCGTACAGCAGCTTCTGTTCCGGTTCCGAATACTTCTTCAAATCGGAATCGCTGATCAGGAACATAATCTCGTAATGATGCGGATAATCAAGGCCGAACTGGATAAATTTCAGCATGATCATTTCGAGCCTGGTCATTCCGTCTTCAGGCGGTTCCGTCAAACCGTCCGTAAGCATCTTATTCAGCAGTACATAATCCTGGGCGACCAGCGCGCAGAACAACTCGGCTTTGTCCTTAAAGTGGTAATACAACGAACCATGACTGTACCCCAGCTCTTGTCCAATGTAGCGCATCGATACGTCCCTGTAACCCTGTGTTGCAAACAAGTCCCTTGCTACTTCCATAATACGGTTTCTGCTAAGCTCCTGATCTACTGCCTTCCTGGCCACTCCCTATCACTCGCTTTCTCTCCGATTTCGTACCTGCTGCCGGTTCCGCTTCATCTGGGAAGTCATGATCTCTGGGTTAGGACAAGACCTCTTTCGAGGCCTCTCGAAGCGGAGCAACCGCGTTGACGTTGTAGGTCTATTTTATCTAATATAACACAGACCCGGAGCTTCCGGCGATCTTTTTTACGTATAATTATTACTTATCATGTATAAAAATATTTCGTTTCACCCGCTGTAATAACTGCTTGACCTTGCGTAACATCCGTCATCCACGCCGCAAAAGCATCCGCTTCTCCCGCTAACGGAAGGCAGGTCAGCACCACCTTATCGGTAAACTCGGTTCCGCCCGTTTTCACTTCTTTTCCGCGCAGTTCGTTTTCGAGCTTGCCTAACCATGTATAATCTACTTCGACCTTTACTTCCCGGTGCAACACCATTTCTACGGCGCCCGCCGCTTCAATTCCCGCAACGGCCCCGTCGGTATAAGCTCTGACTAATCCGCCGGCCCCCAGCATGATGCCGCCAAAATATCTTGTCACTACGACCGCCGTATTTTTGAGTCCTTGATGCTTCAGCACTTCGAGTATCGGCTTTCCCGCCGTTCCGCTCGGTTCGCCGTCGTCCGACGCTTTTTGAAACTGGTCCCGTTCTCCGATAATGTATGCCGAACAGTTATGTGTGGCGTTCCAGTGCTTTTTCTTGATCTCTTCGATAAACTGAACGGCCTCTTCCTCCGACTCCACAGGCTTGGCGTGTCCGATGAATCTGGATTTTTTGATGACGATTTCCCGTTCCCCGTAAGCGAGCACCGTCCGGTACGCTGGCAGCTGCATATCTGTCCCTCCTGCTTCATTCCCTTAATTTAAAAGAAGCAGCCCACCCCGAGGTGAACTGCTCCTATGCCAAGAAGATGCATCTTATTGGTTCAGACGCTTCTCCAGTTCTTCTTTCTCTTTCTCAAAGCCCGGTTTGCCAAGCAGAGCGAACATGTTCTTCTTGTAAGCTTCTACGCCCGGCTGATCGAACGGGTTCACGCCCATCAGATAGCAGCTGATGCCGCAGGCTTTCTCGAAGAAATACACCATATAGCCGAACGAGTATGCCGAGAAATCCGGAATCGTCACGCTAAGGTTAGGAACTCCGCCGTCCGTGTGCGCCAGCATCGTGCCTTGTGCCGCCTTCTTGTTGACGAAGTCCATCGTTTCGCCGGACAGGAAGTTAAGTCCGTCCAGGTTCTCTGTATCGGTTCCGATGGAAATGTGCTCCTCGACTTTCTCCACTTGAATCACGGTTTCAAACAGGTTCCGCGTTCCTTCCTGGATAAATTGTCCCATCGAGTGAAGATCTGCGGAGAAGTCGACGGATGCAGGGTAGACGCCTTTGCCGTCTTTGCCTTCGCTCTCGCCGAACAACTGTTTCCACCACTCGGACACATAATGCATCGAAGGCTCGTAGTTCACCAGAATTTCGATCGCTTTGCCTTTGCGGTACAGTGCGTTACGTACAGCTGCATACTGGTAGGCCTGATTCTCGGCAAGGTTCGGGTTCGCGTATTCGCGCTGTGCGTCAGCCGCCCCTTTCATCATCGCCTCAATGTCAATGCCGGCAGTTGCGATTGGCAATAGTCCTACAGCCGTAAGCACGGAGTAGCGTCCGCCTACATCATCCGGAATGACAAACGTTTCATAGCCTTCCGCGTCCGCCAATGTTTTCAGAGCGCCTCTAGCTTTGTCAGTCGTTGCGTAAATGCGCTTGCGCGCCTCTTCTTTGCCGTATTTCTTCTCCAGCAGTTCGCGGAAAATACGGAATGCAATCGCGGGCTCCGTCGTTGTGCCGGACTTGGAGATGACGTTTACGGAGAAGCTCTTTCCTTCAATCGCCTGCAGCAGATGATTCACGTAAGTAGAGGAAATGTTGTTTCCTGCAAAATAAACTTCAGGCGTCTTCCGCTGCTCTTTCGACAGTACGTTATAGAAGGAATGAGACAGCATCTCCAGCGCAGCTCTTGCGCCGAGGTAAGACCCGCCGATCCCGATCACGATCAGTACGTCGGAATCTGATTGGATCTTCTTAGCCGCCTGCTGAATGCGGGAAAACTCTTCTTTGTCGTAGTTGGTCGGCAGGTCTACCCATCCGAGATAATCGCTGCCTGCGCCTGTTCCATTATGTAATTGCTCATGAGCGGCCTTCACTTGAGGCGCCAGGTAATCCACTTCATGCTGTCCGATAAAGGACAGCGCTTTGCTGTAGTCAAACTGAACTTTAGACATGTATATGTTACCTCCTAAAGGATGAAATCCGTTTTCTAAAACCGGATAAGCCGGCAAGTAATTGCATCTTGCAGCTGTACTTACATTTCTCAAGGATAATCCAGAATAACCGGCTTTACTTGACTCCCGGCATACCTCTCCCCTTGCAAAGAATATAGTACTGTAAATCGACAATGAAAACAAGTGAAGGGATTCACAATAGGTCCGGAGGACGTGCAGGTTCAAGTTCACAGTTTTTCCGGGGAATGATACAATTATGCTGGGGTGATGGAACATGAAAACGATCGGATTTATCGGTTTAGGCGTCATGGGCAAACCTATGGCTGCCAATTTGATCCGAAAAGGGTATTCCGTAATTGTATATAACAGGACTCTAGATAAGGCTTGCGACTTAGTCGAAATGGGTGCGGAAACAGCAGGCTCCCCGGAGGAAACGGCAAAGCTATCCGACGTGGTCTTCACAATGGTCAGCAACGACGCAGCATTGGAAGAGGTCATTTACGGGGCACAGGGCGTGATCCACGGCATTCGGACAGGCTCGGCGGTCATCGACTCCAGCACCGTGTCCCCCGCCCTCAGCCAGCGTATTGCTTCGGACCTGGCCGAGCATTTTGTAGACTTTCTTGACGCGCCGGTTACGGGAAGCAAGCCGGCCGCCATCGACGGCACTTTGCTGTTCATGGTCGGCGGCAAAGAAGAAGTTCTTGCCGAGCAGATGGAATTGTTCGAGACGCTGGGATCCAAAGTGATCCACATGGGTCCGTCCGGCTCCGGCTCGTACGCCAAGCTGGCGCACAATACGATTGTGGGCATCAACAACGCCGCTTTCGCGGAGGGCATGATGCTGGCCACTCGTTCGGGTTTAGAGCCGGAGAAGTTTCTGCAGGTCGTGCAGAACGGCTCTGCAGGCAGCAAGGCTGCCGATCTAAAGGGACAGAAGATCATCAACCGCGACTTCTCCACGCAGTTTTCCGCCAAGCTGATGCTGAAGGATTTGAAGCTGGCGGCGGAATTGACGAATGCGCTGCGGATGCCGTCGCCGCTGCTTGACTCGGTCAAGAACTTGTTCCAGATGACGGAGAACAAGGGGTACGGGGACGACGACCTTTGCGCCGTCGTCCGCAACTATGAAGACTGGACGCAGACGGAGATCGCGTCGAGGGCCGTTCGCGAGGCCCGTGCCGGAGGCATGGAGCAGGCCGCTGCGGCGGAACCGGCGGCCGGCCCTGTGCCGGAACGCCGCAAGACCGACCGTCTGGAGCTGAGCATCAAGCTCCAGCTATCGGTGTACCAATGGGAGCAGGAAGGCGGCTTCCAGGGCCAGATCATTGAGGGCACCTTGGCGGACCTGTCCAGTTCCGGGCTTCAGATCCTGTCTTCCGCTCCGCTGGCACAGGACATGTTCATCGTGATCCACTTCCCGCAGGAAGCAGGACTCCCTCCTGTAACGGCCAAGATCATCCGGATTGTCCCGGGAGACGGGATATTCCGTTACGGCTGCATGCTGACAGGCCTGCCGCCGCACACCCGCCTCAAACTCGAAGATTACATCGAACAGCAGCGTCAATAGGAACCATGAAAAGACCGCACGGAATCCTGTGCGGTCTTTTTTGTTCTGGTATAGGTTACTTTCCAATCAGTTAAGTCGCTCCAGAGTTCTTTAGTACGATATGGTATCACTAACTTGCCGTGCCCAGGGTTTTAGTGATATCTAGTATTACTAACGGCCCCGAAATTGGTTACTTTCAACCCTATAAGTCGCTCCAGAGCTCCCTTAATGCTATGTGGTATAACTAACTCGCTGTACCCTGGGTGCTAGTGATATGGCATATCACTAACGGCCCGAGCTGCCCGAGATTGCTTACTTCCAACCGTTAAGCCGCTCCAAAGCACTAATGCCAGCTTATCTCAGCTGATACTCCGGCTTGTACTCGCGGTAAACCGGGTTTTCTCCGGCGACCATGAGTCCCTGGCCCCAATTGACGTGCACGTTCTCAACTGGCGGATCGGAGGGGTCGCGGAATTGGAACAGGACATTCCGGCGCGGCCGGGAACTGCGGTTGACGTCGGAACCGTGAATGGTCAAATAGTTGAAGAAGAGCACATCCCCCGCTTGCGCAGGACAAGGAGTTCCCATGGAAATCGGGTACTCTTTATGATTTAAGTAATGCGAACCCACGTGCGGAAGAGGCCCTTGCTTATGCGTGCCCGGAATGACGCGGAGGCAGCCGTTCTCCTCATCGGCATCGTCTAAATGCACACTCGCTGCAAGCATGGTATGGTTGGCATGCGGAAAATAAGGCTGATCTTGATGCATCGGGAATGCGGCCCCTTTTTCCGGCGGTTTCACGAGCATTTTGCTATGATGCAGCTGCACATTCGGACCGATCAGCTGTGTAAGCACCTCAATCATGTTCGGGTTCGTCAACACGCGGGTAAAAGCCGCCTCCTGGTAATGGACATCGTGGAACCCTTTCAACACCAGCTTCTTCAATTCATCCTGCGGCAAATATTCGCCCTGCCATGCCGAATTATGATCAAACTTGCTGCGCGCTGCTTTTGCAATAATCCGCTCCACTGCCTCTTGCATCTCTTTCACTTCCTGAGGTGAAAATACCCCCTTCACCAACAAATATCCCTCATCCTTATAAAATTGCGCATCAATGTTCATAGTCAATTCATTCGCCCCTTTACAACAAAGTAATATCTTCACTATGATTGTATATATAACAGAGCAAATTGTATTTTGACAGACACGCCACACTTTTATAAAAATACGCCACAACAAGGAGATGACCTATGATCTCGGAAGATTTGATCCCTGTAGCGTTTGCCTTTTTAAGACAGATTACAGAACTGAGGACACATGGAGGCAGCTATGTAATCGATGCTTGGGCGGCGGATCCGCGGCACCGGGACAACCAGGTCCACCGTCATTCCTCCTTTGAAATTTGTTATGTTACGAACGGAAGCGGAGTGTATTTGGATAGGGATTCTTCCCATCCGTTGAAACCCGGAACGCTGTTCTGTTCCCGTCCTTACGTATGGCACCGGATTCATCAAGGTGAGGAGCTAGGGTTAGTTTGGGTAAGTTTTCGAGGAGACGGGAGAAATTCCTCAGAAGCCCACTGGAAGCTAATCGAGAAGCTGAGAACGACGGATCGCTATCTTCTCCCTGATGCCGGTCAACTCCCTGCCGTTCTTACATGGCATGCGCTGCTTCAACAGGCTGCTTCCCATACCGGACTCGAGGAGGTCGTGCGTCCTTTGGCCGGAGCGTTTTTGAATTCCCTGGTGCTGGCCTTTGTCGATGCTGAACCTGCGGGCGATCACTCCCCCCTTGTTTCAACGGCGGATCATGGCAGATTGCTGAAGCAGGCGCACCAGTTCATGACTGACAACCTTTCCAGGCCGTTACAGCTGCAGACAGTCGCAAACTATTTGCATATCTCACAAAGGCATTTGTCCAGATTGTTTCATGATTACAGCAAGTACACATTCGTTCAGCAGTTAACCAACATCCGGTTGAGTAAGGCAGCAGAACTTCTTCGTGAGGGCAACAGTTCCTTGAAAGAGATCGCGGAGGTATGCGGTTTCGGAAATATCCACTATTTTACCAAGGTTTTCACCTCAACAATTGGGACATCACCGGGCAAATACCGTGAGTCTCCTTTTCGTATATATGAGCATTTCCCCTCGGAAGAGGAAGGTTTTACGGAGTTTGCAAAGTTTGCGGAGTATACAGAGGCTTAGGAGGTTAGGGACCACAAATAGTCCAACAAAGAAAAAAAGGCCCGGCCAACGGCCGGACACTTCCCTTATTCTGAGATATAAGAACAGCAGTAGTCGGTTACCGTCAGCACTTCCAGCTTAAAGGAAGCTTTGGCCGGTATGACAAACTCACCTGTGCCGTTGAACTTCTGCCACTCGGATTCTCCAGGAAGCAGAACTTTCAGCTCTCCGCCCAAGATCTCCATAATTTCCTTCTGGTCCGTTCCGAACTCATATTCCCCCGGCATCATGATACCCAGTGTTTTTTTGGTTCCATCCGCAAAAAGCACAGTGCGGCTCGTAACCTTTCCATCAAAATAGACATTGGCTTTCTTCACTACCGTTACATTTTCGAATTGCGACAACTTGTCCACCCTCTCCATGGCAGTCTTAATCGGCTTATGCAAGCCTTATGTACAGAAAACGGGACCGCGCAGGCAGGTCACTGCCCTGCGATCCCGGCATTCCCTTACAGCAATTCTTTTACTCTAGCTACAACGTTCTCCACAGTGAAGCCGTATTCTTTGATGACACGGTCTCCAGGTGCAGAAGCGCCGAAAATATCGATGCCCAGAACCGAACCTTGATCGCCTACATAGCGGTGCCAGCCCATAGGATGAGCCATCTCGATAGCCAGGCGTGCCTTCACTTCAGGCAGGATCACCGAGTCTTTGTAGCTTTGCGGCTGCTTCTCGAACAGATCCCAGCTCGGCATGGACACAACGCGCACTTGAATGCCCTGCTCCGCAAGAGCTTTCTGTGCAGCTACCGCCAGCTGAACTTCAGAGCCTGTTGCCAACAGCTGTGCTTGCGGCTTACCCTTAGCAGCATTGCTTACTACATAGGCTCCTTTGCTAACATTGGAGAAATCCGATGTGCCTTCCAGAATCGGCAGATTTTGACGGGTCAGCACCAGCGCAACCGGATTATCGGAATTCTGTACCGCATACTGCCAAGCCGCGGAAGTCTCGTTCGCATCCGCAGGGCGAAGGACAGTCAATCCAGGAATGATCCGGATCGAAGCCAGCTGCTCGATCGGCTCATGTGTAGGCCCGTCTTCGCCAACAGCAATACTGTCATGCGTCAGGACGTAAACAACCGGCAGCTTCATCAGCGCTGCCAAACGAACCGCAGGGCGAAGGTAATCAGTGAATACGAAGAACGTACCGCCGTATACTTTCAAGCCGCCGTGCAGCATAATCCCGTTCATGGCCGCAGCCATACCAAACTCGCGCACACCGAAATAGATGTTACGGCCGGCATAGTTGCTTGCGTGGAATACCGGAAGGCCCTTCATATTAGTCATCGTGGAGCTTTCTAAGTCAGCGGATCCGCCCACCAGGTTCGGCAGGTTTTTCGCAATGCCGTTCAAAGCGTTACCGGAAGCTACCCGTGTAGATACTGCTTTATCCTCAGGAGTATACCGCGGAAGCTCTGCATCCCAGCCCTCTGGTAACGTGCCGCTCACCGCATTCTCGAATTGGCGGCCCAGCTCGGGATTGGCTTTCTTATAGTCTTCAAGCATAGCTGCCCAGTTGTTGTAGGCTTCGATGCCTTTCTTTTTCAACTCTGCAAAATGGCTCGTAACTTGTTCAGGGATCAGGAAATCCGGTTCGGACGGCCAGCCGTAGAACTCCTTCGTCAGCTTGGTTTCTTCCGTTCCCAACGGAGACCCGTGAGGACCTGCATGTCCGCCTTTGCCGCCTTTGTTAGGAGATCCGTAACCGATGACTGTCTTCACTTCAATGAGTGTCGGTTTGCCCGATTCCGCTTGCGCTTCATTCACAGCTTTCTTGATGGCAGCCAGATCGTTGCCATCCTCGACGCGGAGTACCTGCCAGCCATAGGCCTCAAAACGCTTAGCCACGTTCTCGGAGAAGGAAAGATTCAATTCGCCGTCAAGAGAGATATCGTTGGAATCATAGAGAACAACCAATTTGCCCAGCTTCAGATGGCCCGCAAGGGAAGCCGCTTCGGAAGAGATCCCTTCCATCAGGTCGCCGTCTCCGCAAATGGAGTATGTATAGTGGTCGATCAGCTTATGCTGCTGCGTATTGTAAACGGCAGCCAGCTGAGCTTCCGCCATGGCCATACCGACAGCCATCGCAATTCCCTGGCCCAGAGGACCTGTAGTTGCATCTACTCCGTGCGTGTGGCCGAATTCCGGGTGACCCGGCGTCAAGCTGCCCCATTGGCGGAAATTTTTCAGCTCTTCCAAAGGAAGGTCATACCCCGTCAGATGCAAAATACTGTATAGCAGCATCGAACCATGACCTGCAGACAGAACGAAACGGTCGCGGTTGACCCACAGCGGCTCGTTAGGATTGTGTTTCATGAAATTGGCATACAATTCGTAAGCCATCGGAGCAGAACCCATCGGCATGCCCGGATGTCCGGACTTCGCCTTTTCAATAGCATCGATCGCAAGAGTACGGATCGTATCGATAGATAATTGTTCGATCGACTTGTCAGTAAAGGTCATTCTTCTAACTCCTCCTAAGTTTCCATTTTCGCAGAAAGGCTACAAGAAAGTAGCATTCCCTAATTAAATTACTTGCATTATTGTACCACTTGAGAAAAAGCTTTGCCACATTACATCGGTAAAACCTTCGGCTGCAGAGGACAAACTATGGCGGATTGTGCGCTGTGGATGTACAAGAAGATGAATATACAAAGAACCCTTCGAGCGAAGCACGAAGGGTGAACAGCCAAATTAATTAAAAACAACCGTCTTGTTCTGGTGAACGAGGATCCGGTCCTGCACATGCCAGGATACGGCGCGCGCAAGCACGATCCGCTCGATGTGTCGGCCGATGCGCTTCAGGTCGTCCACATTGTCCCGGTGGCTTACCCGCTGGACGTCCTGTTCGATAATCGGGCCGCCGTCCAATTCTTCCGTCACGTAGTGAGCGGTTGCGCCGATGATCTTCACCCCGCGTTTATAGGCTTGCGCATAGGGTTTGCCGCCTACGAAAGCAGGCAGGAACGAATGGTGGATGTTAATAATCCGGTTCTGGTAATGTTCCAAAAATTTCGGAGAAATAATCTGCATATAGCGGGCAAGGATGATCACGTCTACCTTATCTGCTACAATCTCCAGCTGGCGCTGTTCCGCTTCCACTTTCGTATCGGCCGTAACCGGGACGTGGTGGTACGGAATACCGAAAGACTCTACCAATTCCCGCATATCCGGATGGTTGCTGACGACCATTTCAATATCGGCATCAAGGTCGCCCGCCTGCCACTGCCATAACAATTCCATCAGGCAGTGATCCTCTTTAGAAACAAAGATCGCCAGGCGTTTCTTCTTGGCCGCCCTGAAAATATTCCACTCCATGCGGAATTCCTCCGCAATCGGCAAGAAGTCCTCCTCAAGTTGAGGCAGGCTGCACTCCAGGTCTTTCAGGTCAAATTCGATGCGGATGAAGAACATGCCGCCTTCCGGATCCATCGTATATTGATCCGATTGGACGATATTTGCACCATGGTCATGCAGAAAACGGGATACGGCCGCCACAATTCCGGCGCGGTCCGGACAGGAGATAAGCATCCGCCCCCGGTCCTGCCGGTCTTCCGAGCGTTTGAATACTGAAGGGTAGTTGGATCTGTTCATACGTTTTCCTTGCCTCCGAATCTATATCTACTTGCAAAGTTGCACCATACTTTACACTGCCGCCAAAGCTTCCTTACCGGCAAACCAAGCGGTAAGGCGGTGGTTGATCTGCTCTTCCGTCAATTCAGGGAACAGCTCGCCTTCCAGCACCATATCATACAAGCGCTCCATCGGTTCCCGCGGATCCGCTTTGCGGTTTTTGGCATCCTGCTTCAAGTGATCCCAAGTTTCAAGAATAAACGTGCGGTGGTCGATGCCAATTCCTTCAAAGTAACTGTTTAGCTTGTCCACATCAGACGCAAATTCTTCCCCGAAACGTTCGGAGACATTTCCGCGAAGCAGAGAGATTTCAGCTTCGTACATAGGGCGCTCCATCTTGTCTTCTTTACCGATCCAAGGCGTCTCCAGAATCATCGGCAGATGGCGGATCTTCTCATGGTGTACGATCCGGTGCATCGCTTCGAAGCCGATCATTCCCGCTCCCACCGGAGCATGACGGTCTTTGCCTGCGCCGCGCGGATTCTTGCTGTCGTTCAAATGCACGACAGCCAGGCGGTCAAGACCGATAATCCGGTCGAACTCTTCCAGAACACCGTCCAGATCGTTCACAATGTCATAGCCTGCATCGTGAATATGGCAAGTATCCAGACAAACCGTCAATCGTTTGTTGTCCTCGACCTTCCCGATAATAGCTGCGATTTCCTCGAAACTGCGGCCGATCTCCGTACCTTTTCCCGCCATTGTCTCCAATGCGATATTGACGTCGCATTCGGAGGTTCCTTCTAGAACCTCGGTTAGCCCTTCGGCAATCCGCTGAATGCCATATTCCGCATCTTTATCCGTATAGGCCCCCGGATGAAGGACAATGTTCTTTACGCCGATCTTCGCAGTCCGGCGAATTTCTTCTTTCAGGAAGTTTACCGCCAATTCATAAGTATCATCCTTATAAGATCCCAAGTTAATAATATAAGGCGCATGAACCACGATCTCGTCAATGCCGTGCTCCTCCATCAAGGAACGGCCTTCTTCAATAAATAAGTCTTCGATCTTCTTGCGGCGCGTATTCTGCGGCGCTCCTGTATATATCATGAAGGTGCTTGCTCCGTAAGCGATCGCTTCATTTGCGGCTGACAATAAACCTTTAGGTCCCATGGAAACGTGAGATCCGATTTTTAACATGCCCGATATGCACCCCTTTATCAACTTATAACACTAGCGTTAACCCTATCTATTTTACAGGGAATGTCGAAATAAATCTAGGAATAAGGTATAATTCGAGAATACACAGCGGATATTCCGCTAGTTTTCAAACTTCTCTGCCGGGGTGAATATCCTTATATGAATCAGCCGAATGACGGTTTTATGGTGTTTATTCTTTTTTGGGTGTTTGTGCTCCTGTTCTTCATGTCCATCGGCGGGTACTTCATGTTCCGCAAGTTTATGAAGGTACTGCCGCAAGAAGACGGAAAGTCCAAGCTGGACTGGCAAAATCATTATGTAGACTCCAGCAGGCATCTGTGGACTGAAGATTCCAAGGCGTTCCTTGAACAGCTCGTTGAACCGGTCCCCAAAGCGTTCCGCGATATTGCCAAACATTCCATTGCAGCCCAAATCGGGAAAGTGGCGCTGGACAGCGGAGCATCCGAAGTAACCCGAGACCACTGCATTGAGGGATATATCATTGCAACCCCTAAGCGGGATTACCGCAGTTTAATGAAGTTCCTCAAGAGCAATCAGATTGATTACAAACCTTATGAGCATCTATTGAACAGGTAATCTTTTTTGGAACCTTTACTCCTGCTGCTTCGTTAAAAGAGATGGAGGTGTATCCAACATGAAACGTAAAGACGCGATGAAACTCAGCATGCACATGATGATGGTCGGGGTGCTGGCCGTATCTCTGGCAGCTTGCAGCAAAGAGCCTGCCGCCAGTCCGCCCGCGGATACCGCTAACGAACAGAATCAGCAAAACCAGGGAAATCAACAAAATCAACAGAACGAACCGGCTCCGGAACCGAGTACGCCGTCAGAGACGAAATCGGATCCTGTTTCCGCTAAAGGAACATTTAACGGAGCCATTGATAACCACACGATCGAGATCGATATGGACGGCGTTCCCCAGGCATTCCAGCTGGACGAGAGCGTTCAGGATACCGTGAAGAAATTAAAAGAGAAAGAATCTGTGGAATACCAGTACTATGAGCTGACGACCAAGATGGAAGACGGCACCGAAGTGAAACAGCTCGTTATCACTCAGATAACGCAGAGTAACGCATCTGCAGATACCGGAGTGAAGAAACCTCTTCCTGCTGCCAAGGAAATTACGATGGAGCTTGAGGGCATGAAGGAAACCCATACAGGGAAACTGGCGGAAAGCGCCTCGGGTTATTTCATGTATACGCTGCCCGGATATACGCTGACTTCCGAGGAGCCTGGACGCGATCTGTTATATCCGGTTAAGAACGATACATATTTTACCCGGATCGAGCAATTGGGGGATCAGCCTGATTTCACAGTTATCCGCAAAAATGCGGAGGAAGAATTAAGTGAGCTCGGCAATGTGCAGGAAATGAGAACAGAGAATCTGACGGAAGCCGCTAAAGATTCTAAATTTTTCCTGCATGCCGGGGATGCTAAGCTGACGAAGAATGTTTTCGTCCTGCCCGTAGACGGACAATGGTTTAAATTCACCATGAACATTCCGCAGGGCGAAGCCGGCGAGGGCGTTGGCCCGTCCGTTTGGGCTATGATCGGAACGATGCAGTTGAAGTAAGATAAGATAATGTGGAAAAGAGAACCATCCGCCCGGATTGCCGGGCGGATGTTTTTTATATGGCCCCCCGCTCCTGGTTGCGGGACAGCTCTACAGCTTCAATAAACTCCCCTACAACACGGTCATACTCCTCGCGGTTGTTGGCCAGCGCTTCAGCGTGATCGCTATTGGGTGCCATGTACAATTTCTTGAACCCTGGTTTCGCCTCATAAAGGTCCTTGGTCATCTGCGGAGGAATGTATGTATCGTTCTCGCCCGTGATAAACAGCATTGGAGTGTGAACACCCGCAATATCCCGGATCGGCAGCACTTTGCCGAAACTCATTCCCGATCGCAGCCATACAAACAGGTTGGCTAGTCCCAGAAGAGGAAACGGCGGAAGCTTGAACTCCACCTTAAGCCTGTAGGCCAGTTGTGCCCTGAAATCCGAATATGGGCAATCAATGATAAAAAAGGCCGTGTCCGGATCCATGGCTGCATATTGCAAAGCGGTAGCGGCCCCCATTGACTCTCCGATGATGCCGATCTCGCAATGTGGACCGTAACGGTCCCGAACCCAGGCCGTCCATGCTTTCAGGTCATGCTTTTCATAATAGCCGTAAGTAGTGGTAGATCCTCCGCTTTGCCCATGCCTTCTGTGATCATACATCAGCACGTTAAAGCCTCTCTTTAAGAAAAGCTCCGCATATTTGATTGAAGCGTTAGTAGACATAGTTACCCCATGCACAACAATTACCGTTTTGCGGGACTGTCCATGCGGAAGAAAATAACCGTGAAGCTTATAGCCGAACGGAGAATCGATCAGAACGGACTCTTTCTCAGCCTGCTCATACTTCTCTTTGTTAAACCTGCCGGCCGCAAGCTCATTCTTCCAAATTTCCTCGTGAGGTACCACGGCGATATGCACAATACGCGAAGAGAAGTACCAGCCGACCGCACAAAGCAACACTAGTATACATAGCAGAATCCAAATTGCTGTCATATTAGCCCAACCTTACATTAGTTTTGTATAACAAGCAGGATATTTGTCGAATAAAGCAAAAAAAGAACTTTCAAATAAAAGTCCTTAAGACTCTGATATTCTCTCATAGGGGCCCATATAATGGAAATACAACGGCTGATCTAGGGCTGGGGTTCCTCTCAAGCACATGAAAGGAGGAACATCCATGATGGATTCTTTCCAGGCGATTACAGTTATGTTTGCGTTCGGAATGTTTATTCTAACGTTGCTAACTTACATCGAGAAAAGAAAGTAATCCTCTTTCGTCGTTTTACGCATCCGCCCGGATTTGCGATTCTGAACTTGAGAGCGCCTCCACGCCGGATCCAGCCGCTGTATTTAGAGTTAGGTCTCCCCACCTGACTCTAATTTTATTTCCTTGGGTGCCGATTTAGTACTTCAACTGGAAACAATATCTAGTTCATCTTAGCATGCAAAGTGTCGTCATTTCAATTCATAAAAACACATTTTCTATGGAGTCCAAAAAGAAAGAAAGCTCCCGGGCGGGAGCTTTCGGTAGGTCACAGCTATATGGTCAACTCGTTCCCGGCCGCTTGTGTAAAGCGTGCCCTCCGAGCATGTAATCGAACCCCTGCATTCTTGCACTGATCATGGCATCAACATTCTTATGCTCATTCCGATCCTTAAGGTGCCGGACAAGATGGGTTATTCCTGCCTCTTCTGGTTGTTGCAGCTCTAGTTGGATTGCTTTTATCACTTTGTGCTTCTAAAACAATGAAAGCCCTGCCTCTCTTCCATCCTTGCGACTCCGTGGCCGCGCCAGTGTGAATTAGCCTGCATTTCTCGTGCCGTTGCATAAAAGCAACCGAAAAACACCAATACAAATTCGTGAGATCTGTTATAAAAGGATTGAAATGAAAGGGGTTGTGTTACATTGAGGTTTATATAACGCCGTAGTTGGGTTATATAAGTATAGAGGTAAAAATGACCTACAGCTAATAACTATACATTATTCCGGACAAAATAGCAAGAAAAAGACGTGAACCGATGGGACAGTCCACGTCTAATAGGATGAAAGAATGTTATAATACCCGTTTTGCTCCGAGATATTTCGGTGCCCAGTAGCTGCTTCCCATGCTGGCGATATCGACTCCGTCATTGGTAGCGGAGATAAATTTGTTATCACCGATGTAGATACCTACATGGGAAACTTTGGACCCGCTGCCGAAGAAGACAAGATCTGCAGGCTGCAGCTGATTCGTATGCGTGCCGGAGTTATGAAACATTTGCGACGAGGTTCTCGGTAAAGAGATACCGTGCTTCTCGAATATGTAATTGATAAATCCGGAACAGTCGAAACCGGCTGTTGTCGTTCCGCCCCAACGGTAAGGTACACCGAGATAACTTCGAGCGGACTTTAAGACAAGATCCTCTTTCCCGAAGGAAAACCGTGCCGCTTTCACCTGGAGCGCAGGCGCATGATTTTGGCCGTCTTCCTCTACCAGTGCAAGATTCGAGTTACCGTGCCATTCAACGTTTATTCCCAGTTCTTCCGACACGAACCGCAAAGGTACGAATGTTCTTCCTTTCGCGGATACCGCTGCTTCCGAATCGGTCAGTGAAATAACTTTGGTGCCGTCGGTCAGCTTTACTTTCCCGTTGCTTTCCCATTTTACGTCAAAACCAAGTTCTTCGGATACGGACCGGAGTGGGATTTGGACCCTTTCTTCATAAAGATACGGTTTCTCATCGCTCTGGAATTTCACCAGGCTGTCGTTGACCTGAACATGCACCGCTGCATGAGTCAGTACCGGTGCCAAAAGAACGGAACCTGCCGCTGCGCATGATAAAACAAGACTTCTGTAAAAAAGTTTCAAAACGGTTTCCTCCTGTAGCCTCCGAGGTTAGTTGTCGGGTTCGGGAAAGAGGTTCTCCCTGTGCTCGCAATCTAGGCAAGCCTTCACCCCATGTGAATCGTCCCCCGTACCGGTCCTTATGCTGAAACCGGATTCGGCAATTTGATTTTTGTACATGATAGCATATCGTTGTAAAGGGTTACAATAAGGTTACAATCTCATTTTGTGACCAATTATTGAACACCGTTCGACAAATATTGGTAAGTTTAATAAAACTTTGGCTGGATCTGTTTCTGTACCTGTTTGGACCCTTTGGCCATGGTGTCTCCGCAAAGAGGACAAACCTTGGCGTCAACGTGCGCATCCTCGTACGTTATAATCTTCGACCACGCGCTGCAATTTGGGTCCGTACAGACCCATGCCAGCACCGTCTCCGTGGTCGTCACCCCGCCGGCCGCTCCGGCGGGGCTTTGCATGCGTCCCGGCTTCGGCACGGGACGCACTTCCCGCGCAGCCGTCCCAGCGGCTGCGGTGCCCGCTTGGCGGGCGGCCCCACCGAAGGCGTCGCGGAGGAACCGCGACACTTCGGTTTTCTTGCCGCGGTAATACGCCGGCGAAGAGATGTACAGCTGATGCTTGGCTCTCGTGATCGCCACGTAAGCCAAGCGCCGCTCTTCCTCCACGGCGGCATCGGTCGACGCCGTGTTCTTCCCGGCCGTTGCGGCGGCCGGCCCTGCCGGGACCTTGTCCTTGAGCTTCTCGGCTTCGAGCGCCGTGCTATGGGGCAGAATGCCCTCCGAGGCGCCGATCAGAAAGACGACCGGAAACTCCAGCCCTTTGGAACGGTGGATCGTCATCAGCGCTACGGCATCCGCATCGCTGTGCTGCTGCAGCGTCTCGATCTCCTTATGCTTTTCGATCATACCGTCGATAAAAGCGATGAACTCTGCTGCGCTCTCAAACCGTTTGGCCGAAGCTTCCAGCTCATCGAGCGTTTCCTTAATGGTTTCCTTATGCGATGTCGCCGCCTGGCGGTCCGTAGCTTCCAGAAACTTGTCATAAAAGTCGAGACGAAGCTTCTTTACCGCCTGGACCGGCTTTACGGCGGCCAAACTCTTGATCAGCTTGATCCGCTCTCTTACTTTATCCTTTTGGAAGCTGCGAAGCTCCGGGAAAGCTTCCAGATGGATCAGGGGATATTTCTTCTTTTGCTTTTTTTCCTGTTCCCAAATGTAATCCATGGCTTTATCCTTCGCAATAAACAGCCCGTTCACAGCGGATTCCATCGCGTCGAAATGACGCGGCTGCACGGCAAGGCGCAAATGGTCCACCACCGGCTTAACGATCCAGTGCTCGTAAAACATCTGGTCCCCCATCGAATAAGGGATAAACGGAATGTTATTAAGGGCAAGCTGCTCGAACATCGCACGACTGCAGCTGGCAGTACGGTGCAGAATCGCTATATCCCGGTAAGCATACGTCCCCGCGGCAACATCCGCCTGGATCTGCCCGATAATGGTTTCCGCTTCTTCATCTGTTGTTGCAGGCGTAAAAAAGTGCGGAGTAGACTCGCTCCTGTGCACAGCCTGCAGCGTTTTCACTTTTCTGTTCGTGTTCCGCCTGATCACTTCATTGCCCAGACCCACAATGCCCGAAGTTGAGCGGTAATTGATATCCAGCGTTACCGTTCGCGCTCCCGGGAACGTCCGTTCGAATTCCAGTATGAACTCGCTCCGCGCGCCGTTAAACGTGTAGATTGTCTGATCGTCGTCCCCTACCACGAACAAGTTCCGGTGCGGATGTACAATCATTTTGATCAATTCGTATTGCAAAAAGTTCGTATCCTGAAACTCATCGACCATGACATACTGAAAACGCCTTTGCAGGCTTTCCAGCAGGCTCCGATTCTCCCTGAGCAAGTCATAGGCAAGCAGCAAAATGTCGTCGTAATCGATTTTCTCATACTGCCGCTTCCATGCCTCGTATTTAGCAAAAACAGCATTCATTTCCCGCTGCTCCGGAGTCCTGTCCGGCAGCTCGTCCACGCGCAGGCCGTTCATTTTGTGCGCTGACAATTGTGCCAACAGCTCTTCCGGCTGATAGGAATCGTGGAGATTCATCTCGCGGAGGATCTTTTTGATGACAATTTGTTTATACCGGTCCGCCCCGATAATCTCTTGTTTGTATCCCTGATGACGGATGATTTTGAGAAAAAATGCATGAAACGTCCCGGCCTGCACCCTTCTTGCTATTGCGCGGGAAATACCCGGAAGGCGGGCAATCCGTTCCTGCATTTCCATCGATGCCTTCTTTGTAAACGTAACTAGCAAAATATGTTCCGGTGCGACTCTATGTAAAGTCAGCAAATAGCCTGTCCTGCAGACGAGTACCGAAGTTTTGCCAGATCCGGCGCCGGCCAGCGTTAATAAAGGTCCTTTCCCATGGCGTACCGCTTCGATTTGCGGACGGTTGAGGAAAATTCCTTGTTCCTCGAGGGACCGGAAGTAGTAGGCGTCTGTTTCCGCCTCCTTCACCAGCTCCCTGCTGGTGGCACTCTCCGCAATTCTGGCAAAAGGAACCTGCTTTACAGTCGAGCCCAGCGGCGTTTTATAATAAACGGGTTGTGTCATGTCCGTATGTACCACCTTTTAAACAACGTGCATTCCATTGTACTCCTAACGGCTCCCTTCCGGCAACGGGCTGGAAAAACATACTCTCCTTACTGGATGGAAATGTATACTTCCCGGGGCTCTGCCGCATGCTAACAGAACGATAGGAGGAGGATGCGCGCATGACCGGAAAGCATGATGTGAACCGTCTGGATATTGAATTTAACGAACATTTGAAAATCAAAATCGTATCCGAGCTGGATACGACGAAACAGGACCTTCAACTGAGGGCGCTGGAAGCGATATTGTCCGATATCGGCATGGACTTTGCAGATGCCCGAAATGCGAACGGCAGCGACTGGGAGCGTTCCTACATAGAGAAGCTGCTTAGAGAGATTGGGACTTTCTTAAAAAATACGACAGAGCTCGTCGACATTCCTGTCCGCGGGCCGTTTCATGCTCTTATGTATGCGGCGAACCGGTTTCAGGATACCTCCGGGGACATGATGGAAAATGCTGGCGGACGTCCAGAAGCCACCGCTGGCACCGGCTCCGAAGGAGAGACGCTGATTCAGCAGTTCAAGCGCTATTATTTCGATTACCGCGGTGCGGCGGAAACCGATTCCGCCTTCGCCGATGCGTTTCAGGCTTTAACTTACCGTGTTATCGGCCGCCTAGAGGAAGCTGTTCATAATGAAAATCTCCATGCTTCCCGCGAATTGCTGCGGGAATATGGAGAAATCAGAAGCTCGACTTACGGCAGCAACGATTCCGTGAAGGAACGGTTCGAGGCGGAGTTTCAGGAGCGGACCTGATTATTGCGTTTAGGCCTGATGCCGTTTCGGCGGGCAGGCCTTGTTCCATGAGGAAGGGTTCCGGAAGCGGTTCTGTTTCACACAAAAGGCTTGGCTGCCAATGGCAGTCAGGCTTTTTATATGTGGTAATCATTTTCACTATTTATATTTTCTTTAAATGAAGTCCTATAAATATCTTTCTCCAGCACTATTCCCTAATTATAGTATATCTATATATAATATAAATTCTAACGGTTCATATCTTCCATCCTGCCTTCCTCTTATCAAGCGGACGGTTGAAATGGAAGAAAGACATTGTTGAACACGAAATGTCAAACTGCTGCAAAGGAGAGGATTGATTAATAACAAAAAAGTAAGTCATTCGCCGTAATTACCTGCGGTACACTTGGCTGCCACAGCCCTCGTCCCGCTATCACGTCTGTTTAGAACTATTTCATCTTATTTTGCAGGAGGAATCACAAATGAAAAAACAGTTAACGAACAAATTTATGGTTGCAGCTTTAGCTTTGAGCATCGGTGCAATCGGTACGGTTACCGCTAACGGCTTGATTCCGCAGAAGGCCGAAGCTACGAAAATAGACAATGGTGTGACAAGCACGATAAACGGCCATTATGTAGAAGTAGAAAAAGGCGTTAAGCTTTATGTAGAAGATGTGGGCAAAGGCAAACCGGTCGTATTCGTTCACGGATGGCCGCTGAACCACACAATGTTCGAACCTCAACAAACGTTCCTGCCGTCCCATGGCGTGCGCTTCATCGGTATCGACCTTAGAGGTTACGGTAAATCCGACCATCCGTTAAAAGGTTACGATTTCGATACAATGGCGAAAGACGTTCACACGGTGCTGAACAAATTGAACCTGAAAGATGTAACACTGGTAGGATATTCGATGGGCGGTATGATCACGACGCATTACACAGCTACATATAAAGAAGACATTGTAAAGAAACTCGTTTTGGTCGGCGCACCGGTTCCAAGATGGACGGAAAGCCCTGAATTCCCGAACAACCTTAAAAAAGCGGAGGTTGACGCGCTGTTAGAGAAATTCAGCACGGACAGGCCTGGAACGATCAGAGGGTTGACAGACGGCTTCTTCTACAGCGAGAAGTCCCCTCAGTTCAGACAATGGTTCGATCAAATTATGATCGACGCCGATGCTAACGCAACGATTTCCAGCTTGAAAGCATTGCGCGACGCTGATTTCGCTAAAGATCTGCCTAAAATTAAAGTGCCTACGCTAATCCTGCACGGCGTAGAAGATCACGCGGTGCCGTTCTACATGGCTGAAGCTGCGCATAAAGCGATCAAAAACTCCACACTGGTTCCTTTTGAGAAAAGCGGCCACGGCATCAACTTTGATGAGAAGGATAAGTTCAACAAAGAATTGCTGAAATTCGTACAGCGCTAATCGAGTAACAAAAAGCAGCAATCCAAGCCGTGAGGCGGGGATTGCTGCTTTATTTACTTCGTGCAAGTTACACATGCGCATCCGGCGCCTTATCCGCTACCAGATTCAGAATCACATTGTACTCTAGCAGAGCTTTGAGTCCGCATAAAACCATGGTATAACCGCCCATAGAGTCTATAGCCGCACTAACCATCTCATCACCGCTGCCGGTAAAGCCTTTATTGATGATGCTGACATAAGTTTCATCCGGTCCGCGCTCATGGAAGATCCATTCGGTGGTACCGCCATAGGAGGATTCTATCAGTATTCGCTTCTGATCGTGGATCTCTTTGACCAAAATGTCATCCCCCACGCCATACATTTCCCAGTCCCAGCGAATGGTTTTACCGGTCTCCAGCCTTCCGCTGCTTTTGGTAAACCAGAACTTCGTGGTAATCTCCGGGTTGATAAAAGCATCAAATACTTCCTGTACCGGTCTTCTAATTAACATTTCCGCTTTTACTACAGGTTCGTTGATGAAAGTGACCATGGTTAAAAACTCCTCTCATTAAACTTCAGGGTTACCCGCCGCTAAACTATACGCGATATGAGTCAAATCAAGAAAACTCAAGACGAGTATTCATAGATTACCTCCGACTGCAGCTTCATATGAATCGGCACTTTAAACAAAATATGCCGGCCAGTCCACTGACGAGAGGTAATGATATATTCTTTGCTGCTAATTCGTCACCTGATCGTAGATGAGCAGAGTATACAGAATAAGAAGCACTGTCAAGCCGATGCGGTAGCCGGGCTTTCCGGCGTAAACCACTACATTTCCTAATGTGAGTCCGAGGGAAATCAATGATATGAACAGGCAAGCGCCGATAGCTGAACCCTTTTGGTCCGCCCAGAATAAATACATCGTTACTAAACCGCTCACCAGAAAAATAGAAGCAAACAGCAGGATAAGCACGAACCTTTTATTTTTCATTTACACCGGACCTTCACTTACAAATAACCCGCCCCGCCAAGTACGATCCCGAAACAAGCCGCGTTCAGCAGGAACGTGATCCCCGCGCCAATCAGAATCCCCTGTTGGGTCGGCTGTTCTTTGCGGAAGAAGATGACCGCAGGAATGACATAAACAATTTGTACGATCCCAATGGCAAAATAGGCGATAGGAAACACAAGCAGCACCAAATGCAAAAGCGTGAGGATCCCTATCCCCTTCATGATGCTCCCTTTGGGTTTGACAGGTCCGCCGGTCTCGCTGCTTACGTAAGTTCCAGGTTTGGGAGTTCCTCCATCGTTGTTTTGTTTTGCACTATCATGTAACCCGCTTTGTTCTTCCGGGCTTTGCCGTTCTTCGCTCATACCTGTTCCCCCTCTTTGGAATCGGCTATGCTCTTACACTTCTTGCCGCAGAGGTTCCAGCACTGTTTTCTCCAGATCTCCGCGATAGAACAAATTATAAGTGTCAAAAGGAATAATCCGCCCGTCCGGGTGAGCGATATGAACGCAGGACTTTTTCACGGAACGCACATCAAAGTTGTAGCTGTCCAGGAACTGCATAATCAGTACCCGGAACACATTGTCGTACCCGATATGCTCTGGAACGGCGGCCATCGGCAGGCAGCACAGAAGGTTCTTCAGCGAAAGCGAAGAGGATTCCGGCGAATGCGCTGTAGAGAACAACTCGAAAATCCGGTCCCGGACAGCCGAATCCTGCTCGAAAACGATCGTGTTGCGCCCGCCTTCCAGCAAAATCTCCGGATCGATCATCCCCGTCAACGGGATCACCTGTCCGCCCAGCTTCAATGCATAGCCCATCGCTAATGCGTCGGGGTGGCAAGGCACCGGAATCATATCCTCGGCTTCAAAGACGCCGGACTGATCGATGATCGACTGCCGCACCTCGGACAGAGTGAGCCGGTCTGTCGAAGGATCGTACTCCTCTACCCGGCCGGCGGCCTGGATCGGTTGGAAGGTTACCCCGCGCACGGCGCGCTGCTCTAACCCGTATTGAATGATCCGGCCGATCTCGGAATCGTTCAGGCCTTTTTTTAGTGTAACTACCAAGGTAGTCGATATATTAAACTCGTTCAAATGCTCGATCGCCTTTCGGCGTATATCCCGGAGGTCGGCTCCCCGGAGTTCCATGAGGGCCTCTTTCTCGAAGCTGTCGAACTGCAGGTAAATTTCAAAATTAGGCATATATTCAGCCAAACGCCGCGCAAACTCCCGGTCTTGGGCAATTCGGATCCCGTTCGTGTTGATCATTACATGTTTGATCGGACGCGCCTTGGCGGCATCAAGAATGTCCCAGAACTGCGGATGAATCGTCGGCTCCCCGCCGCTGATCTGTACCACATCCGGTTCTCCTTCATTACGCACCACAGCATCCAGCATGGCTTCGATTTGTTCCATGGTCCGCCAGGTTTCCCTTTTGGGCGAGGACTCAGCGTAACAGATCGGACATTGCAGATTGCATACGTCGGTGACCTCAATTAAGGTAAGGCAGCTGTGCTGCTCATGATCCGGGCACAGCCCGCAGTCATAAGGGCAGCCGTATTTAATAGGAGTATTCCAATGCAGCGGCATTTCGGACGGCTTGATGAACTCCCGGCAGCGCTTATAGTATTCGGCGTCCGTGGAGATAAGTACTTTTTCGGGCCCGTGCGTCAGGCATCGTTTCATCAGGTACACCCGGTTGTCCTCGATCACGACTTTCGCTTCCACTTTGCGGAGGCAAGTAGAGCAGATGCTGTTAGTCAATTCGTAAAACAAATAAGGACGGTTAGTCGGCATAAATGGAAGGCTCCTCTCGGGTGCTCGCCAATCGCCGGTTCCATTGGCGCAGCAAATTGGCGTAATAGATCAGTCCTGCCAGGCAGGCCAGCTGAATATTATTTAGTCCCCCGTAAACATGCGGGACCGGCTTGATAAAATCTATGAAAAAACGGAACAACAGATAACTGAACATAAACATTTGGAACAGGGCTCCATTCGGCAGCATCAGACGGCCTTGACGGGATTGGCGACGAAGTACGAAGAGGACGCATCCCAGCGCCATAAGCAAAGCGATTTCGTAAAGCTGCGTAGGATGTCTCAAGATGCCGTCTCCAAAGTCGATCCCTGTCCACCAGGCCGTAGCCTTACCATATGTGTGGTCCTCCAACCCGGTCAGGAAGCAGCCTATTCGTCCGAGGGCTATGCCGACGCACAGCGGTACAGCCATATCGTCACCTGTCGAGCGTGTGATGCCTACGCGTTTTTTTGTCCATTCCACGCCGATCAGCCCGCCCAGCAGCCCGCCGACAATCGTCTTGCCGCCCATTACATATGTATAATCATTCCACCTGCTCAGTGTCTCGCCCGGATCCTCCAGCCAGTAGAGCAGCTTCGAGCCAAGCGCTCCTCCCAGGATGGCGCCTACCAGCACCCACATGCCGGCCAGTGGCGGATGGCTGGATTTATCTCGCGTATATAAATACAAGCGGAATCCTATAAAGTAAGCGAGCGACTCAAACACAAAATGAGGATGCAGGCGGACAAACCCCAGATCCAGTAGTACAGGAAACGTCATGAGGTCCTCCTTTTAAGGTTTCAAGCTCTATTGAAACGGAACGTCTGCGTTTAGATTGCCTCTAGTTTCACACCCGTGGAAAACCGTTCCCGACCACTTCTTTCACATCGCTAAAGGTTACAAAGGCTAGCGGGTCTTCACGGCTGACAATTTTCTTGAGACGAATGGTTTCTTTGCGGCTGACAATACAATAAATAACTTCTCTCGGTTGGCCGGAGAATCCTCCCTTCCCTTCCAAATAAGTAATTCCACGGTTCATTTCCGTCATTATGGCCTCTGCCGTTTCCCGCGGCTTTTCCGTAATGATGAAAGCGGCTTTTGCTCCGTCACTTCCTTCCAAAATGAAATCGATCACCCGGGCTCCGACAAGCAGCGCTACAAGCGTGTACATGGTCCGGTTCAGGTCCAGAAATAATAGGGAAAAGAGCAATATAACGAAGTCCAGCAGAAAAATGGTCTGGGCTATGCTCCATCCATAATGCTTCTGCATTAGCCTGGCAATGATGTCGGTTCCCTCTGTCATGCCCTCAAAACGGAACACAATTCCAAATCCAAGCCCCACAACGCCTCCGGCATACAAAGAAGCCAATAGAGAATCATCCATCGGCAGAGCGAATTCCGAGAATAGCCAAAGAAACAATGAAACGGAAATCATTCCGGTAATGGTATAAAGTAAGCTGGTTCTCCCTAGCATTTTCCACCCTAGGAACAGCAGCGGGATATTCATGACTAAACTGGTCCATGCCGGGCTCCAGCCGGTTACGTATTTAAGCAAAAGTGAAACGCCAGCAATACCGCCTTCCGCTAAGCCGTTGGCAATATTAAAATAGTTCATGCCAAAGCTGAGAATGGCCGAACCGAGAATGATGCCTGCGATGTTGCTCCATTTAAAGGGTTGATTCATGTTCTACACTCTGCTCCTCTTCAGAAATAACGGAAGCAGGCCGAACTAATATCCGGCCTGCATAAGCGTTATTATAACATTTTGACACTAATCAGTTTCAACTCCGTCATCTCTTCAACGGCATATTTTACGCCTTCCCGTCCGATACCGCTGTCCTTCACACCGCCGTAAGGCATTTGATCCACACGAAATGTAGGGATATCATTAATCATGACGCCGCCAACCTCTATTTCCTCCGCGGCCCGCAAAGCAGTTTGCAGATTGTTGGTGTAAATGCCTGCCTGCAACCCGAAACGGGAATGATTTACCGCATCGATCGCCTCCGCTATTTCGTTGAACGGCTGGACGGTAACGACGGGACCGAAGACTTCTTGGCAAGACACAGAGGAGGACGGCGCCACGTTCGTGAGCACTGTCGGTAAGTATACCCCATCCTCTAACTTCCTGCCGCCGCACATAACAACCGCTCCCTCGATTACTGCAGCCTCTACCCATTCCGAGATGCGATCGGCCTCTTTCGGTGAAATCAAGGCAGATATATCCGTGTCCTCATCCAGTGGATTCCCGGTCCTCAGTTGTTCCGTTGCTGCAACAAATTTGCTCGTAAACTCTTCGTACCTGGTTTCCTGCACGTAAATCCGCTGTATTGAGATACAAACCTGGCCGCTGAACGAGAACGCCCCTGTTACGCAACGCCCTATCAACTCATCCGTTATTTCCGCGGATTCATCAATCATTAGAGCCGAGTTCGAGCCGAGCTCTAAGGTGACCCGTTTCAGGCCCGCTTTGCTCTTCATCGCAATGCCCACTTCAGGGCTGCCCGTAAAAGTGATCGCTGCGATCCGGTCATCCCTTACGAGCTTCTCGCCTACTATGGCTCCTTTGCCCGGGATAACGTTCAATGCCCCGGCGGGCAACCCGGCCTCCGAGAAGATTTCACCCAGCGCCAAGGCGCTCAAAGGGGTCTGGCCAGCCGGCTTCAGAACAACCGTATTCCCTGCCGCCAGCGCAGGCCCCACTTTGTGAGCCACCAAGTTAAACGGGAAGTTAAAGGGGGTAATCGCCCCTACCACACCGATCGGCTTGCGCTGCGTGAATGCAAGCCGGCCTTCGCCTCCCGGTGCCGCGTCGAGCGGCACCGTCTCGCCATGAATGCGTTTCGCCTCTTCGGCGGCGAACTTATAAGTCTGAATCGTCCGGGCGATCTCGGTACGTCCGGTCTTGACAGGCTTTGCTGCTTCCGAAGCCAGCAGCAAAGCCAGCTCTTCCTTACGCCGCTCCATAATCGCGGCTGCCCGCTCGAGAATGGCTGCCCGTTCATGAGCGGGCAGGCGGCGCATAACAGCTGCCGCTTCCCGGGCGGCTGTAATGGCATCGTCAACATCTTGCTCATCCGCCTGACCGATTGCCGCGATTCGCTCTCCTGTGTACGGAGACAACAGATCGCTGTAGCTCTTGGCTTCTTTCCACTCGCCGCCTATAAATAAATGTTTTCTCATGGTTTATACTCCAATCGATGATTTGGCCTCCGCTCGGGTAAGCTGTATCAAGTTTTCTCCAATAATAGAAAGGCCCTCCGCCAACTGCTCATCGGTGATAACGAGCGGTGTCAGAAACCGCAGCACATTGCCGTGTACCCCCGCGCTCAGCACGATCACGCCTGAAGCACAGCAAGCTTTCGTTAACGCCGCAATTAGTTCTTTACATGGCTTCCCGCTGCCAGGCTCCACAAACTCTACTGCGCACATGGCGCCTAGTCCGCGAATGTCCGCAATCTCCGGGACCTGCCCCCGCAAAGCGGTAAAATACCCGCAGATCTGCTGTCCAATCGCTTGGGCACGTTCAGCTAAGTTCTCCCTCTCCATCTTCTCAATCACGGCGAGGGCAGCCGCGCAGCCCAACGGGCTTCCGCCGTAGGTGCCGCCGATTTCCCCCGGCGCAGGCGAATCCATAATCTCCGCCCTGCCGGTGACTGCGCTAATGGGGACGCCTGCTGCTATGGATTTGGACATTGTAATCAGATCCGGCTCAATGCCGAAGCGAGTGCTTGCAAACATCGTTCCCGTACGGCCGAAACCGGTCTGGATTTCATCCGCAATAAACAGTATGCCGTGTTTACGGCACAGATCATAGATTCCTTGTACATAAGAAACAGGCGGGACGATAAAACCTCCCTCCCCCTGCACGGGTTCCATGATCACAGCCGCGATTTCCTCCGGAGCCGCCTCTGTGTATAGGAAGTCCTCAAACTGTCTGAGGCAAAAATCCGCATATTCCTGCTCGCTCATGGATAACGGTTTCTGAAACGGATAAGGGAAAGGCGCTTTATACGTTGCCGGAGCAAACGGCCCCATTCCGAATTTATATGGTTTCACCTTACTCGTGAGCGACATGCCCATCAAGGTGCGTCCGTGAAAACCTCTTGTAAAGGAGACAATCCCGCTTTTTCCAGTATACTTTCGTGCAATTTTCACTGCATTTTCTACGGCTTCGGCACCGCTGTTCAGAAACATAGTTTTTTTGGAAAATGTGCCGGGAGTCAGCTCCGCCAGCTTTTCGGCAAGCTGCACGTATGGTTCATACATAGCCACATGGAAGCAAGTGTGAATGAATCTCTCCGCTTGATCCTTGATGGCCGTTACGACTTCAGCCGGAGCATGCCCCACATTCAATGTCCCGATAGCTCCGGCGAAATCCAGGAATACATTTCCGTCTACGTCATAAATCAATGCGCCTTCCGCCCTCTCCGCGAAAACAGGGGTGTTATTCCCCACCCCCCGCGGCACATACCGATCTCTGCGCTGCATTAACTCCCTGGCCTTGGGCCCCGGAAAGGTATCTTTTACTGAAACATATTTCCTTGGGTATGCTGACATCTGCTATGCCCCCTTCCTGCATAATTAGCTCAAACTGATCGTGCCCAACACAGCTCTAAATTCAGCGATGACCCGGTCGGCCTGTTCATACGTAATGGTTAACGGCGGTTCAATCCGGATCGTCTTGGCGTTAATTAAAGTACCTGCTACAAGGACGCCATTGTCGAACAATCCCTTGGAAACCTCATAACCAATTTCATCCGTGGCAAATTCAATGCCGATTAACAGCCCTTTTCCGCGGATTTCCAGAACTTTATCCTCATAACCGACGGCCGCTTCACGCAGTCCCTTCATCATGTAGTCCCCTAACTCGGCCGCACGGGCAGGCAGGTTTTCTTCAATCAGAACGTTAAAAGTAGCGATCGCGGCCGCGCATGCCAGCGGATTCCCGCCGAACGTTGTCGTATGCATAAACGGGTTCGGGAAGAAGCTTTTGAACACTTCCTCAGTTGCGATCACCGCACCGGCCGGCATAATTCCTCCTCCGAACGCTTTAGCAAGACACATGATGTCAGGAACCACATCATAGTGTTCACAGCAGAACATTTTGCCTGTGCGCCCCATACCGGTCTGTACTTCATCAAAAATAAGCAGCGCGCCAAATTCATCGCACAGTTCACGGAGCTGTTTCAGGTACCCGTCCGGAGGCAGAATAACGCCGCCCTCGCCCTGGATCGGTTCAACCAGCACGCCTGCCACCTCTTCGCCTACCATCGCGCAGGCTTCCATCGTTTTGCGCATCATCTCGATATCCCCGAAATGGACATGCTTGAAACCCGGGATCATAGGCAAAAACGGCTTGCGGAACACCCCTTTGGCCGTACCGGACAGGGAGCCTAAGCTTTTGCCGTGAAACGCGCGGGTCGTTGCAATAAACGTTGTGCGGTTACTATACATTTTGGCAAGCTTTAGAGCTGCTTCCACCGTTTCCGTGCCGCTGTTGGCGAAGAAAGCATACTTCAGATCCCCAGGTGTAATATCCGCCACAATCTTCGCAAGAATGGCCCGGAGCGGATCCAATAGGTCCTGGCTGTGCAGAGCTTGACGGTTCAACTGGTTCGTTACCGCCTTGACCACTTTCGGATGGCGGTGGCCGACGTTGTAAATGCCGAACCCCCCTAAGCAATCAATATACTCTTTACCGTTGACATCCATAAAGCAATTCGGCCCGGAATCCTTCCATTCTACCGCTGCAAACTGGCCATCTAAGGTGACGGACTTCCGGTAGGCGAGAAAACCCGGATTGACATGATCCCTGAAATTGTTGACCGTTTCTTTCGTAATCCAGGCCGCTTCTTCCTGCGAAATGTCTTCTTTTTCAATCAAGTCCAATACCTTGTTGGTGTATTTAAATATGTCGGAGTACTTTCCCGTGATATGATTTCTACCCTGGGATGCTTGATGAGTTTCCGTTGTCATGGCGACGCCTCCAGATGTTTATTGTTCAAACCAGCCGATCGGCTGAACGTCTAAATTGATGTTGATTTGCTTTACTTCTTGGAACTCTTGCAGACCGAAAGTACCAAGGCCCCGGCCTATGCCGCTTTGCTTGTAACCGCCCCATGGAGCTTCATTGTACGTGTTGTGGTAGGTGTTAATCCAGGTGATGCCCGCCCTTACTTTCTTGATCACTCTAAGCGCCTTTGCGCCGTCGTTCGTAAACACCCCTGCAGCCAGCCCGTAAGGTGAATCATTGGCTACGCGAATCGCATCTGCCTCGTCAGTAAATGTCTGAATTACCAGTACCGGCCCAAAAATTTCCTCACGGACTATGCTCATCGAAGGTGTTGTATCTGTAAATATGGTCGGTTCAACAAAATAACCGCTGCCGAGACCTTCTTCAGTAAGACGGTTTCCGCCGCATACGAGCTTTGCCCCTTCTTCCTGACCTTGCCGGATGTAACCCAGCACTTTCTCCATATGCATCTCGCTGACCAGAGGCCCCATCTCTGTCCCTTCGGACAGGCCGGGACCTACTTTGATAGCCCTTGCCCTTTCTGCAAGGCGCTCTATAAAAGCATCATGTATGTTCTCTTGCAAAAGAAGCCGGGAGCCTGCCGAGCATACTTGGCCCTGATTGGCAAAGATGGCGAAAAGCGCATAATCGACTGCCAACTCCAGATCCGAATCCTCAAACACGATATTTGGCGACTTGCCCCCCAGCTCCAGAGAAATCTTCTTGATGTTCCCGGCTGCGGCCCTCATAATGCTGCGTCCGGTCACGGTCCCCCCGGTGAAGGAGACCTTGTCGACGAATTGGCTTTCGGCCAATTCATGCCCCACGGCAGCCCCCGCTCCCATGACCAGATTTGCCGTCCCTGGAGGCAGGCCTGCTTGTTCGAATATTTCAAACAATTTCACTGCGGTCACAGGGGTCATTTCGGAAGGCTTGAATACGACTGTATTCCCCGCAGCCAGAGCGGGAGCCAGTTTCCAGACGGCCATTAGCAGCGGATAATTCCAGGGAACAATCAGGCCGCAGACACCGACAGGTTCGTGGACTACGATCGTTTGGACGGGGTCGGCTACTTCGTAAGTCTGGCCTGAAGGCTTGGTAATCAGCCCTGCATAATACCTGAAGCACGCAGCAGCATCAGACAGGTCAATCTTCGTTTCACGAAGCGGTTTCCCGTTATCCAGGGTCTCCAGTACGGAAAGTTCTTCCGCCCGTTCATCTAATTTCCCGGCAATGTCGAATAAATAAGCTGCGCGCACCGCCGCAGGAAGATCACACCAGACTCCGGAATCGAAGGCTGCCCTTGCGGCCTGAATCGCAAGCTTGGCGTCTTCCGCACTTCCCTCCGCAGCATACGCAATCACTTCTCCGGTTGCCGGGTTTCGAACTTCCCTCTGTCTGCCGTCCAGCGCCTGGACCCATGTTCCATTTATGAACATGCTCAGATTCATCAACTGCCTCACACTCCCTGTTTGAAGGTTCATGGTAAGTAGTAGCAAAGTTCGTGCCAGTGCTGCATAATCACGAAAATCAGGCAGAATCTGGCTTCGCGCAGTGTAATTTATGCTGCAGTGCAATTGTTATGCAATTCTGCATAACTACTCCGAAAGCAGATTCCTTGTCTGTTGGGAACCATGCCGTTATGAATAAAAGCCGCCTTCCATGGTTGGAAAGCGGCTTCTCCTTATTGCTCTTTAATATGGGTGAGGAACATGCCTGCAATGACGGAGTCGCCCGCCGAAACCTCCAGTTGTTCGGCCTCTCCCCCGACCGGGGCGACAATGTGGTGGGTAATGCCCTCTGCTTGAAGGGCGAACAACACGGCCCCTAGTTCCACCGATTCCCCTTGTTTCACATAGATCCGCTCGATAATCCCGGCAAACGGTGCGATTACATTATACCGTAAGTCCAATCTCCTCTCCCCTCCCTTCCCGTTCCATCATCTCTTGGTATTTGCGGCTGATGGTAGACTGGCTTACGCCCAGCACTTTTGCCGCCATGGAAGTGGTCTTGTACTCTTCCATAGCAGCTTTAATCAGCTGTTCTTCCAGTGCTTTCATTGCCTTTTTTAACGGAAGCACTTGACGGTCTTTGATCGGAGCGCCGGACGACTTCCCTCTCTTTAACAAAGGTGTGATCTGAGAAGCTTCAATGAGCTCTTCATCTGTGGTTACGGAAACCCGTTCGATAATGTTCTGCAGCTCGCGCACGTTGCCCGGCCATGAATAGGACTCCAGAACGTCCAACGCGTCTTGGGATAATTGATTGTTACGTTCATATTTCTCATTAAATTTCTGAAGAAAGTGCAGGCTTAACAAGGGAATATCCTCGGGCCGCTCACGCAAAGCTGGAATTTGAATCGGTATCACATTCAGCCGGTAGAATAAATCTTCCCGAAAGGTTCCGTCTTCGACCATCTTCTCCAAATCTTTATTCGTAGCGGCAATGATCTGTACGTCGATCGTCACTACCTCTGTGCTGCCCACGGGGACAATCTCCCTCTCTTGAAGCGCGCGCAGCAGTTTCACTTGCAAATTCAGCGGCAGCTCGCCAATCTCATCCAGAAACAGTATCCCTTTGTTCGCCATCTGAAAGTAACCCGGCTTACCCGATGCGTTTGCGCCGGTAAAAGCCCCTTTCACGTAACCGAACAATTCGCTTTCAAGCAATGCTTCGGGAATAGCCCCGCAGTTTACTTTAACGAATGGCTTGCTGCTGCGCGGCCCGGCTTCCGAGATACAGCGGGCGAACACCTCTTTGCCTACACCGGATTCTCCCGTCAGCAGAACTGTAGAAGAGACATTCGCTACTTTTTGGATATATCTCATTACTTTGTCAATCTTGTCGCTGACATATATAACTTGCCGGTGGCCGTTATAGCTTTTCTGATCCCGCAGATGGTCCAGTTCCTTTTTATACCGCTCGGACATTTTCTTTGCATGGCGCAATTCCTCTTTTAAAAGCACCGTTTCCGTAATGTCCCTCAAAGCGATGACGATGCGTTCCATCTTACCTGTTTCGTCATACACCGGATTGCCGACGGCCAAGACGTTCTTGCCCGAGCGGCTTTCCTGAGTTACCGAGACTTTGCGCTTGCGTTCAATGACCATTTTCACTATCGAAGTAAAAAAGCTGCCTTCCCGCTCATGCTCCATTAGGTTGGTGCCGATCACCGGCCCATGCTGGAACTCCCAAAAGTCGGTAATGAGCTTGCCGCTGTAGCGCAGCAGGATGCCCTGATCGTCCACTACAAGAATCTCGTCGTAAATAGACGACAGGATCGCCTGCAAGTCCATGTTGAGGTTCTTTACATATTCCAATTCCATAGCCATACCCTCGATATAGGGCAGATCCTGCAGAACTATGATAACCCCGGTAACATGGCCGTGGCTGTTGCGGATCGGTCCGAAATCCGCCAGAACGCCAATCCGTTCATTGACGATAATATGATTTAAGATGACCTCGCCGTTCAAGATAACCTTATCGAATATTTCCCGGTCCAACAGCTCTCCGGCATGCTCTTTACGCAGTTCATCCGGCTCAAATCGGATCATCCGAAGCGTCTCGGAGCTGAAGTTCTCGATTCTGCCGTGCAGGTCGGCAATTATGATTCCCATAGGAATAGAGTGCAGCAGCGACCGGATCCAATCCGATCCGGTCGACTGTTCGGTGAGCAGAAAATACAGAATGTCCTCACGTCGAAGATAACTGCTCTGCATACCCGTGTCCGATTCAAGCACGACAAGTTCTTCCCCGAACAATTTAAAGAAATCCAACATATCCGCGCCGTGCTGCAGGGACGTCAAACGAGTTTGATAGGGCAAGGCAGAAACTTTACGGGCCATCCATTCCTCTTGATTTACATAAGGCATCATATCCGTGTTTCGGATGTAAGCAGCCAATTTCCCCTTCTGGTGAATATCCTCAACAAACACATAAGGCTCATTGCAACGGGACATCAGCGTCCAGACTTCTTCCGCCGTGGAATTGAAAGTAACGGTGTAGACGGTTCTGCCAAACCATTTCGTAGACATGCTTTCTTTTCCTCCTGTTTGCCTGATTGCCTTAAGTATACCGCATAGGATACCATGCATGAATGGTTTTCCTCAGTCGTATTACTTGCTATGTTTCGTTGTCTTCAAGTTCAGGGCGATGTGAGCCGCAAATTCATGAACCAGTGTGGCTGCCAGAAGCGACGTCACCTGAGAAGGATCATACCCCGGGAGGACTTCCACCACATCAAATCCGACATAGTTAAGACCGCTGAGGCTCCGCACTAAATCTAACGTCTCTGAGCTGGTGAATCCGCCCACCTCGGGGGTTCCGGTACCAGGCGCAAAAGCGGGATCGACAAAGTCGATATCAAAACTGAGAAAACAAGGGGTATCTCCAATCTTCTCTTTGATTTGCAGGATGACCTCTTCAAGTCCGCGGCGGCGGATTTCTTGCGTAGTAATCAAGTTGTAGCCCAATTCATAACTGGCATCCACATCTCCCGGATGATTAAGAGTACCGCGGATTCCTACTTGAAACACTTGATCCGGTATGACTAGCCCTTCCTCATAGGCACGAATGAACGTCGATCCGTGCCAGTATTTCTCCTCATAATAAGTATCCCATGTGTCCGTATGGGAATCGAATTGGATTAAAGCTACTGGCCCGTACTTCTTAGCCAGGGCACGCAGCGTGGACAAGGTTATGGAGTGATCGCCGCCAAGACCGATCGGGATGATGCCTTCCGCAATCAATTCCGCAACGCTGGCCTCCATCAACTCATAACTGCGGTGAATATTATGCGGAATGACCGACACATCCCCTACATCAATGGCTTTGGCATCCTCAAAGGGGTATACCTGGTGAATGGGATGATAAGGAAACAAGAGCATCGACCCTTGGCGGATCGCCTGAGGGGCGAAACGAGCGCCTACCCGAAAAGACGCCGCTGTATCAAACGGCATTCCGATGATCGCTATTCGAGCCCCTTCCCGTGCTGCAGGCAGCCGCATAAAGGAGCCTGTCGTACAGAACTCCGGCTTCACATCCGGCGTTAAAGGATATTGCATGAATATGCTCCTCCGATTCCTTTATAAATTTTCGTCGAACGTATCCCGGGCAGGCAGTTTTGATGAAAACACTCGTGTTGAATATAACAGATAGATGATACCGAGCACCGTCCAGCCTAGCCCCAGCAGGAGGGACGGTCTCTCCAAATTGCTCCACAAGAAGACAATAAACGCTGTACCCAGCACGGGGACGGCTACATAATTCAACACTGCCTTAGGTCCTCGCGCTTTCCCCTGAATGACATAATGAAAAATGACGGATAAGTTGACTGCGGTAAAGGCGGTTAAAGCTCCAAAATTGATAAATTGAATCGCTGTCGATAAATCAAGAAATAACGCGGTTAAACAGAAACCGCCAATAATGATTACATTAAGAACAGGTGTCCGATATCGTGCTGATAATACCCCGAACACTCGCTTAGGCAGCACATCTTCCCGACCCATTGCATATAGCAGCCTGGATGCGCTCATATGCGAAGCGATGCCGGAAGCTACAGTGGAAGCGACGGCTCCAGCCAGGAAGATGGCTTGGAACAAGCTGCCGCCCAGAATATAGGCGATTTCCGGGGAAGCGGCTTCGGGATCCTGGAACTGTGATACATCCGGAAAGAGCAGTGAAGCCAGGTAACCGACCGTGATGAAGATGCCTCCCCCGATAAGGCTAACCCAGTAGATGCTGAGAGGTATGGTTTTCTTCGGATCGGCAGTCTCTTCGGTATAGGTCGTTACCGCGTCAAAGCCAAGGAAGGAAAAGCACAGGATAGAAGCGCCTGCGAGCAAAGCGGACATGGACATATTGTCGCTCGCGAACGGTGCAAACGTAAACGAGGCTTCTGAACCACCCCACAATTTGCTGAGCACCAATGCAATAAAAATACCGACAACGGCGAATTGAAAGTAAACCAGAACCGAGTTAAAATTGGCAACAATATTATTGCTTCTCACGTTCACAAGCGTTAGTAACAAAGTCATCGCGATCACCCACACCCAGCCGGGGACGCCTGGAAACGCGGATCCTAGATAAATTTTGCCCAAAAGCACATTGATCATAGGCAGGAAGATGTAGTCCAGCATAGCAATCCATCCGACCATAAAACCTGCTTTCTCGTGAATCGCTTTCCGTGCATACGTATAGGCGGATCCTGCTACAGGATAAGCGCGTACCATATGTCCGTAACTGACTGCTGTAAACATAATGGCGATTAGCGTAAGCAGATAGGCGGCCGGCACATGACCGTCTGTAACCCCTGTCACGATACCGTACGTATCAAAAACCGTGGTGGGCGTCATGTAGCCAAGACCCAAAATAATGATATGACTGAGCTTAAGCGACTTTCTTAACGTAACCGGTTCGTTAACACCTGTTTGCATAGATCAGTCTCCTTTACATTCATCTCATGATTACATGAGCAAAATATGTGCCAATCCATAAATAGCATCAGATGTATAGTTAAAGGGCTGCTTTTAGTCAATTTCGCTATGCAAAACTAAATGAACTAGTCATTTTTGCATAATCGGCGGATTCAAAAAAGCTGCCGGAACATTGTGCCGGCAGCTTCTCTGTTATTTCAATTCTTTTGTCATAAACGCACTATAAGGATCCTCCGCATAATCTCCAAACGGTCCGCAGTACTCGAAGCCGAAGTTTTCGTACAGCTTTCTAGCAGGCTCGAATGCCTCCATCGACCCGGTTTCCAGGCTCAATCGCTTATATCCGCGCTGCTTAGCCTCTTCGATAATATGTTCCATCATGCGCCTGGCGACACCTTTGCGAAGATGGGCCGAAGCGGTCCGCATCGATTTAATCTCACCATGGCTGCCGTCCAGTTCTTTGACCGCCCCGCAGCCGAGAAGCTCCTGTTGATCCCAAATGGTCCAAAACGTCACATCCGGACTCCGCAGTCCGTCCAAATTCAGCGCATGCACGCTTTCCGGCGGAGAATGTAGGTGCATGCTTTGCAGATGCTCCGTAATTAATCCGATAATTTCGGGTCCTGTCACATCATCGCGTTTGATTTCCAACCGAAACACCCCTAATCCAATGCTGTTTAGATGTATTTTATTATACTTGCGTTACTCTTCAATCGTCCAGCTCTACCAGCCAGGCGGCTTATATCGATAACACAGCTCCCCTTGGAAGGTGTACTTTTTTGAAAATACCATCGTTTCCTTCAGGTAACTTTGGTACTTTATGATCTCACTGTCGCGGAACATAATCATCCAAAAGTAATCAAAGAGAAAGGTCTCCGTTAAGTTAAACAGCGCTTGAATGACGTTTTCAGACACTTGCTGGGGATTAACTAGTTCGAAGTTAAACAGCTCAACGACATTGAATGGAGGAATTGAATCCCATGAATCAAGCCGTTCATTTCCGGTCGCGCACGATCCCATGATTTAATTTATCGATCTGTAATAAATGACACACTCTGGTGACGATCATTGTTTCCTCCTATTTACCAACATCTTTCTTAACGTACATATAGCAAAATATCATCGCACTAAGCAGTATACAGCTCCACAGCAGAACCTGCCAGTTGATCTGCGTTCTTCCTTTGTATGGACCGTTGTAATCGGCTCGGATGAAGGAGTTGCCGCCTTTTTTGATGGCGATTTGTTCTTTGTCGGTCTTCCCTTTGATGCTGTAATATTCCGTGCCTTTTGGAAAGGTATTTGAAAAATTGCCTGAGTAGGTGCCTTCTACATCTGAATAGGAAGTTACCTCGCTACTTTGGTGCCAATTTGACTGGCGTTGATCTGCTGATCGGTTACAATGTAGCTTTTTCCATCATTAACGACAATTTTGTGTGCCCAATCCGCAAAAGCCGTTCCATCAATAGACCAGGTTCCCCAAAGTACCAACATGAGCAGAACTAAACGATTTACCAAATAAAGCACCCCCTGTTATAACACTTTTGACGGAGTACCTGTTCGTATAGTTGCTGGGGTTTTTCATTCTTGACCCGGCACCACATTTTATGTTTGTTTATGCAAATTAGAAAGCGGGGGATTTCGGCGACCTGGCGCCATCGTACTTATATCTCATCGGTGGCGGTTCATTTTCATCCGGATTCGTACTATTTTACGGTTGGGCTAATTGCATGGCAAAGAATTCACGCCGACCATTTTCACGGGGAGAACGGAGCGCCCTATCAAGCCGGCGGTTACAATTGCATGACATGAGCGAATAGCTGAGACCTTTTCAGGCCATGGCAAACCGAACAATCGAGCACTTCGGTTTTTTACATAGACAGGTTGTCTTTTCACCATTTTAGGTTGCAAAAGCCGCTTTTGAATTACGCCTAGTCTCAAGTAAAATCATTTATGAAGGCGCTTTCAATAATAAGATGAAAGGTGTTGAATTTATGAGAAAGAAACATCCGCTACAAATTCTTCTTGTATTCACCATGCTGTTCTCTATGTTCAGTGTATCCGGTATTGCTACGGGAGCAGCAACCTCTAATTTCTACAATATTGTTAAAGCGGATGGTGCAGACCCCTCCGTCTGGAAACATACGGACGGTTATTACTATTCTACTGTAACAACCGGGGGAAATGTAACTCTATGGAGATCCAAATCCATTTCCAATCTTTACACCGACCCTGGAAAGGTCATCTGGACTCCTGCTTCCGGAACCATGTACAGCAGCAATATCTGGGCACCGGAAATTCAGTACATCAACAATGCCTGGTACGTCTATTTCGCTGCTGACAACGGAAATAACAACAATCACCGCATGTATGCTTTGGAAAACACATCGTCCGACCCATTCAGCGGTACGTGGAATTTTAAAGGAAAAGTAGCGGATCCGAACAACGACCGCTGGGCTATTGACGGGGTCGTGCTGCAGAACGGCAGCAGCCTGTATTTCATATGGTCAGGCTGGGAAGGTACAGTGAATGATTACCAGAACATTTATATCGCACCGATGAGCAATCCTTGGACTATTAGCGGAAGCCGCGTGAAAATCGCCTCCCCCGTCTATTCCTGGGAAACAAACACGACGCCTCGGGTGAACGAAGGCCCGCAAGCCTATATCCGCAACGGTAAGGTCAATTTGCTCTATTCGGCGAGCGGCAGCTGGACGAACGGCTATTGTCTCGGTCTGGTGACGGCTAACGCTTCAAGCAATTTGCTTCTGGCATCCAGCTGGTCGAAACAATCTTCGCCTATTTTCCAAAGTGCGAACGGCGTCTACGGTCCCGGCCATAACGCACTGGTTCAATCCCCTAACGGAACGGAAAACTGGAATATCTATCATGCGGCACGTTGGGATGGAGCCAGTTGGACACGCAGCGTGAGAGCGCAAAAATTTACTTGGAATGCAGACAACACGCCGAATTTGGGATCCCCGGTATCCCCTAACTCTCCAATTGCCCTAGCAGCAGGAGATTCCGCGCATGACCGGTACGAAGCGGAACAAGCAGTAGTGCACAACGCTCAAATTCAGACTCTGTCCAATACTTCCGGCGGTCAGGGTGTCGGGCATATTGACTTTTCCGACAGCTATGTAGAATTTACAGTGAATGTACCGACTGCAGGTAAGTACAGAATGACGGTAAGGTACGATAACGGTTCCAACGGGTGGTCTTCCCACCAACTTTCTATCAACGGTGGAGCGGGTACAACTCTTGACTACCCTGATACCAAATGGGGCAATTGGAGTAATGCGCATGTGGCGATCCAGTTGAATGCAGGGAATAATACGATACGGTTTACCAAAGGCTCGAATTACGCCCAAATTGACTGCATCGACATCGCGCCCAATTAACCTTCTGCGAACCTCCGTACCATACGGGGGTTCTTTTTCATTTTTCTATATTCCCTGGGCGTTATGCCAACAATCGCTGCGAAGCCCTTGGTGAAATTACTGGAATCTATAAAACCGCAGCGTTCCGCAATCATCCGGATTTCCTCCTGTGAGTCCTCAAGCAGCTGCCTTGCGGCATCGATGCGCCATTTCATCAAGTACACATGCGGTGTGCAGCCGAATGCGTGTTTAAATACTTTAGAAATATAATTTTGATGAAAATGAAATTCGGCTTCCAAATCACGGTAGGTGATCGGCTGCCTATACCTCTCCTGCAAATAAGCCGCGATCCGGTGGGCCAGCGTATTCGGGATGAAGTTCGTCTCGGCTCCTTCGGTTACGGCTATGGACAACAGCAGCTTTTGAAACAAATATTGCTGCTTGAATTTCCTCTGGTTATCTAACGTATAATTTAATGCCACCAGTTCACGAAACAGCCAGCCCATAGATACCGTATCACGGACTTTTATACTTCTTGGAATGACTACCTGGTAAGTACTCTGGTTATTGAGCTGATCATCCTTATAAGCTTGCCGGACAGGCGGCACATTCACCAGCGAATCAACTTCCATCCATAACCCCGGCGCGTGAAAATGCACCCAGTAGTAAAAAGTACTCCTGCGGCACCCTGCAGGACCGCCGTGCGCCCGGTCAGGCCGCAAAATCAGCAATTCGCCGCCGCTCAGCTCCCATTCGTTGTCTCCTTCACGGATCGGCATAACCCCGTCCTCAACATAAAGCAAATCAAATACGCCGATGGGCTCCCTCGTCACATGGGCTTTCCCCGCAGGCATCAGATCTTCCCAGCCTGCAATAAAATGCGGAACGGGCGGGCAAGTAAAAACAAAATATGACAGCTTCTTCACCCCATTGTAACTACGCTAAATCCACCTGGTAAAAGGCTTTCTAACTAAAGGAATCTGATTAACTGCCCCCCATTGCTTGAGCTGTTGAACAGCGGGATCATCCGGCTGCACGAAGCGGAAACACAGCTTTACGGGAACGATCCGTTTGTCGTGCAGCCGAATGCCATACTCCTCCCGAAAATATCCCTGAATACGGATTTCCGCAATCTCCTTAGCCTGCAAATCGACACCGTTCACGATCAAGCTATGATCCTGGAACACCAGCTCCCCGGATGGCTGCAGACCTAGATAAATGGAACCGGACAGCAAGCAACCATATAGAATTAAAACTACAATAGTGCCAATAAACAATAGGAAGGGATGATGGCGGTCAATGTAATTGAAGTTCATATAGGAAAATAAAATCACCTGCAAAGCCGCCAAACTAACTACCAGCCAACTAAAAGGATACTTAATAGCATGTCTACCCGGCTCCATAAAAGCACACCCTTTGACTAAAGATACCTCAAAATTTACCATATTAAGGAATATTATGAAAGTGTGCCTGGACCTAAATTGAACTAGATTTCTTTGCGGCCTCCCGCCGTTACCCAGCCGATCAAAGCGAGACCCAGCATAGGAACCGTTAGTGTAATCGGGTTAAAAGGAGCCTGCAGCATATCTCGAGAACTGCCGAGCCCGGCTAGAAGAAGCAGCAGCAATCCAATGATGTTCAGCAGGTGAACCCGCCGAGATCGGTGCAACACAGCCAGGATAATCCCCCAAGCCGCCTCGGCGCCCCCGAGCACGGTAACGAGGAACGCTTCTTTTCCCGGAAACATGCCAGTCTTCTGCATCAAAGCGATCTCCCCGCTGTCCGGAAACAGGAGTTTCGGCACGATACCGACATAGAGCCAGACCAGGACAAGAAATCCAACGGCCAGGTAATGAACGATTGTGAACGGATCCCATTTATTATCCTTCATATACGCCGTCCTCTCCTTTCCATTCATCGATAAACTTGCGTTGAATCTCCGGAGTCCGCCACAGGCATACGTCTTGTGTTCCAAACCAACGATACCGGTTGCGGGCAACCATATTGTATACCGCATCCCGCACAAAGCGCGGCACAACAAGGAAGAAGACTGCTAGACGCCAAGCACCGCCTAATCCCTGCAGCACACGAAGCGCAGCCGCCGAGCGCATATACATTCTGTCACCCCGTACAAGGACGAAGCTGTCCATCCGGCCGGGTTCCTCCCCATGCTCCTTCAGCAGCCGCTGTCCTGTCTGCGATTGCAAAGCGGCAAACCGGAACCGGTCCTCCCGGTCCCGGGCTATGACAAACCGGGTTACATGAGCGCATAGCATACATTCGCCGTCGATGAGAAGCAAATCATGTTCCTTCATATTGTGTAACCACCTGCTTTCTTCCCCTGCCTCTGCTCTTAAAGCAAGTATACCCCTAAGGTGATCCGGTGTTCAGTCCTATCTTCTATAGGCCCTTTCTCTTCACTTTCTCTACGGCCTCTTTGCCGCTGCGTACGCCGAGCTTTTTGAGCAGTTTGTTCATCTGGTTCTTGATCGTGCTTTCGGTTTTGAACAGCTTCCTTTGAATCTGCGGCTTCGTGTACCCCTCTTCCAGCAGCTCGAATACTTCCCGCTCCGCAGCCGTTAAAGGAGCCAGCTGTTCCTCCCGCTTAAGCCTGCCAAATTCCCTGATCAATATTTCCATGGGAGACCCGTCCGTCACCGCCGAACGAATGGCGGCGGGCAGCTGACGATAGTCGGTTTTGCGCACATAATTGACGGCCCCTGCTGTGAAAGCCCGGGTGATCACCTGCTCGTCTTCCAGTGACGTCAGCATGATGATTTTGACCGGCCGGATCTCGCTCATGTCCACGGCCAGCCTTATCCCCTCCAACCCGCCGCTTCCCAACTGGATGTCCATCAGCACCACTTCTGCTTCAACTGTGGAGAACAGCGCTAACGCAGAATCCCGGTCCGCCGCTGTTCCAACCAGCTTCAAATCTCCCTCCCGCTCCAAAAACGACAACATGGCTGAAGCCCAATCAGAATCGTCCTCCACCAAAATCACGCGTACAGGCTTCATTCACTCCTCACCTCCAGGTTACTATGGATTACCAGCTTGCCTGGAAACAACAGACTGGCAGTCGTTCCCTGCCCCTCTTTGCTGACAATTTGAAGCTCTCCGCCTATGCGGTTCATCACATTGTATACATAAGTAAGGCCTAGTCCGAAGTTGCCGTTTCTGTTTTTGGTTGTGAAAAAAGGCTCCGCAGCCGCACCCACCAAATGTTCCGGTATCCCGCTCCCCGTATCTGTCAGCTCCAGCATCACATAACCGCTAAACTCTTGAATAGAAATCGTGAGAATACCCCCTCCCGGCATCGCCTCAACGGCATTGCGCAGCAGGTTGCCAACGGCTTCCTTCAAGTGCACCCTGTCTGCTTGGAGAACCGGATCTGCTCTGAAGTCTGAAACAGCCTCAATCCGGCCTTTTGCCAACAAAGACTGATGCTCTTGCAGCATTTCCTCAACCAATACGGACAATGAAACAGGTCCCGGCTCCATAACCAGTTCCTGGGCTTGACGATGAATTCGGTCCGCCATGGCGCGCATATGTTCAGCTGCATGGGAAATGATCCGCAGCGACTCACGAACGGCCGGCTCCTCCCCGTGCTTCCCTAGCGAGGCCTTTAGATTGTCGGTGCTGATAGAGATTTTGCCGATTTCGTTTTTGATTGTATGATTCAGCATAGACGTTCCGGAACTGACCGCCTTCAATGCCATTTCCATGCTTTCCCGTTCCATCCGGAGCCGAACGCCCAGGACTCCCGTCCGGAACGCGAACCACAGCCCCGCCGCAAACGAAAACCCTACAAACACGGCTACATAAGGAAAGAATAGAAAATCGGGACGAAACACACGCGTTACATTAATAAAGAATAGGACGGCAAGGAGAGTCGGTATCAGCAAAAGAGCTGCAATTCCGCGTTTCTTTTTCAGCAAAGGCTTGCTCTCCCGAAGATAAGCACGGAGTAACAGGATACAGGTGGAAACGTAGTAGACTCCGGCCCAGGCCAAAATCAGACCGAACGGCAGCCGGAAGTCCTCAGCTGCAAAAGTAAATACAGCGGTTAGCGGAACGGGTAAGAGCAGAAGCACCCCTGCTTTGATCAGCCGGTTTTCCGGCATGCAAGTACAGGAATTTAAGGCATACATGAGCACGCTGTATGGAGTCAGGGTATGATTCAAAAAGGTCATCACGGCATAGGCGTTCCTATACCTCTCCGGGGTATGTATCAATTCAGCCAGTCCTCCAAGGGAGGCGGATACCAGAAAGAAGGCCAGCCAACGGGTAGTACATGACCGGGGATCGTTTCCTGCAACGACCGCCGCGGCTGCAAGCAAAGACAGAAAGTACAGCAGCATGGAGGAGCCCTCCGTTACATCGTTGGATTCAAGTACATTCATCGTAGCATATTTTGAACAGGCGGATAAGCGGGAAACATCGTGCAGGGATTGACACGGTGCGACTCTGGGTAATATATGGAGAATAATAAAGAGAAGGACGTGAGGACACATGGATCAATCTAATTTGCAGCATCGCATTATGCAGGCAATGGACCGCAATCCTGTATGTTCATTTGCTACCGTTGAGGGAAATCGCCCGAAAGTCCGTTATATGATGCTATTTCATGAACAAATGACCGTATATTTAGCTACAGACCGGAAAACGCATAAAGTGGAGGAACTTGAAGCCAATCCGCATGTGCATCTTCTTTTTGGCATGGACAAAGAGACTGTCTCCCTCGAAGGAACCGGCAAAGTCAGCGATGATCCGGAACTGCGCAGCAAAATTTGGAACCGGGAGTTTGAACATTGGTTCAGCGGCCCGGACGATCCGGATTATGTCGTTTTGGTAATTACCCCATCCAGGGTTGAGTTTTCCGACAAGGACATGAATCTGGAAGTGTGGGAAGGGTAACGAGTACACGGCAAAATGGATCACGGGGCTCCTGCGGCAAGAACCTGCTGCGGGAGCTTTTTTCTGTTATCATTAATCGTATATTATCAAACTCCATTCAAGGGGAAGGTACCACCGTGAACTACGAGCTTACCGGTAAAGGCATCAAGTCGCTGTGCGGCACAACTTCATATAATAAGGGAGCTTCCTACTACAGGGCGGGCAAAGTCCGGCTGGCTGCCGTTCCCGCGGATGAACGCCGTTTCGAGGGCATCGTTACCCCTAACCGGAACAGCAGTTATCAAGTCAAGGTAGAGCTTCTCGGAAAGGACGAAGTGCAGGCCGAATGCACCTGTCCTTCCCTAGAGTCATACCGCCTGTTATGCTCCCATGCGGCGGCGGTGCTGCTTTCCATTCAACACCGCCAGCAGTATGGACATCCCTCTCAGATTACGGGTTCCCGTACCGCCGCATTCCCTGACAGCTCAGCTCAAGTCTCTTCGCAGCTGCTGGGGCTTTTTGCGAGAAGCCCGAAAGCGGCTTTAACAACGGCGGACCGCGCACTTTTTGAGACTAGAACGTCTCTTCAGGTGGAAATCCGCCTTAGCCCCGTACCGCAAGGTCAAGGGACGAATTTGTTCCAAGCGGAAGTGTCCGCAGGGCTGGATAGCATGGTCCGGATAGCGGACCTGAGAGCTTTCCTGCTGCATATGGAACGCAAGGAAGCGTACCGTGTTTCATCCGGACTGATCTATCAGCCGGAACTGCATACGATCGATCCTCGTACCGATGCGGTTCTGCGCCGGTTTGCAGCAATCGCCGGCAGCGAGGCGATCTACGAAGCCCCGCTGGCGGCATCTCCCGCTCAGGTCCGGCGGCCGTTCGTTATCCCCCCGATGTCCTGGGAAGTGCTGTACCCTTTGTTGACTTCCTGCAGCTCCGTAACGGTAGAACACCAAGGGACGCAGAATTCAGGGCTCCGCCCGAGCAGCCAGGCGGAATTGCCTCTTCAGTTCCGACTGGATTACTCGCCTGTATCGGGTTATAGCCTGTCTATAGACGGATTGAATGTATTGACTGTGTTTGAAGGATACAAACTCGTCCTGTCGGGAGGGGAATGCTGGACTTTATCAACAGAACAATCGGCCCGGCTGGCAGGGATGAAAGCTTTATTGGAAGAAACGGGAGAAAGCGCAATCCCCCTCCAGCCTGCACAGATGGAAGCATTCATGGACCAGGCCGTACCGGGGCTGATGAAGCTCGGACAGGTAGTGATCGCACCTTCGGTTTCGGAACGTATGGACCTGGCTCCCTTGAAGGCGAAGCTTTATCTGGACCGGGTCCGTGACCGGCTGCTTGCCGGACTGGAGTTCGTATACGGCGATCTCGTCATTAACCCTCTGGCCGACCCCGCTTCTGCGCGTACGGACCGGATCCTGATGCGGAGCGGCGAGGAAGAACGGCGCATTCTGGAATGGATGGAGCTGGGCGGTTTTACCCGGACGGAAGCCGGGTACTTTATGACGGACGAGGAAACCGAGTTTTCGTTTCTTTATACGATTTTGCCTGAATTGGAAAAACTGGTACAGGTCTATGCCACCTCGGCAGTGAAAGAGCGCCTCTTTCAGGGGAACGCCGTTCCCCTGATCACGGTGGATGCCGACCACCGGAATGAATGGCTGGAAATCACATTCGACATACGGGGAATTCCGGAAGCGGAAATCCGGGAGGTCATTCAATCTGTGGAGGAAAAGCGCAGATACCACAAGCTCCGCAGCGGTGCGCTGCTGCCTATCGAGCGGCGGTTTGAAGAAGTGCAGCGGATTCTGAAACAGCTTGATATTTACAGCGGCGGCTTGAAGGAGCTTAAAGCCGAAGTCCCGGTGCTCAGGGGGCTGCGTCTGTGGGAAGGCAGTCAGGAGGACGGCGGAACCGGAATCGTCAGCTTTGGCAGATCCGTTAGACAGCTCATGGCGCACCTTCGTAATCCGGACTTAATGGATATTCCGGTGCCGGAAACGTTGAGTTCGACTCTGCGTGAATATCAAAAGTATGGTTTTCAGTGGATGAAAATGCTGGCCCGCTACCGCTTTGGCGGTATTCTTGCGGACGATATGGGCTTAGGGAAAACACTGCAAAGCATTGCCTTTCTCCTATCCGAGCTTGAGCAGATTCGAAGTTCCGGGCAGCCGGCCCTGATCGTGTGCCCCGCTTCCCTTCTTTATAATTGGCTGAACGAACTCAAGAAGTTTGCTCCGGAGATCAAGGCGGCCATTGTTGAGGGATCTTCGCAAACCCGCGGAAGAATCATAAGCAATCCCGAACGCGCGGATGTTCTGATCACCTCCTATCCGCTGCTCCGGAAAGATGTGAAATTTTACGCAGGAGTCCCCTTTCATACGTTGCTGCTGGATGAGGCCCAGGCATTCAAGAACGTGACGACCCAAACGGCCAGGGCCGTGAAACAGCTTCGGGCGCGGCATCGGTTTGCGTTGACAGGTACGCCTGTGGAGAACAGGCTGGACGAGCTTTGGTCTATTTTTGACGCGGTGTTCCCGGAATTGTTCCCGGATCTCAAAGAATTTCAGACGTGGACTGCCGAACAGGCGGCCCGGAGATCGCGACCTTTCCTGCTGAGAAGATTGAAAACGGACGTGCTCAAAGAGCTGCCTGAGAAAATTGAATCGCTCCAGTCTATCGGGCTGCTGCCTGAACAAAAGAGATTGTATGTCTCCTATCTCGCCAAGCTGCAGAAAGAGACGCTGAAGCATTTGAGCGTGGACGGGTATCAGAAGCACAAAATCCGGATTCTCGCCGGGTTGACGCGCCTTCGGCAGATCTGCTGCCATCCGGGGCTTTTTGTGGAGGGGTATCAGGGGAGTTCCGCGAAGTTTGAGCAGCTGCTCCAGATTATCGAAGACTGCCGCAGTGCGGGGAAGCGTCCGCTTATCTTCTCCCAGTTCACAGGAATGCTGGACCTGATCGGCCGCGAGCTGGGGTACAGGGGTATTCCGTTCTTTTATCTGGACGGCCAGACGCCTTCGGCGGAAAGAGTCGACCTGTGCCGGCGGTTCAATGAAGGCGAACGCGAACTGTTCCTCATCTCGCTCAAAGCCGGCGGTACCGGGCTCAATCTGACGGGAGCAGATACGGTCATATTATATGATTTGTGGTGGAATCCCGCCGTGGAGGAACAGGCCGCTGACCGTGCATACCGCATGGGACAGACGAAGGTGGTCCATGTCATCCGCCTCGTCGCCCAAGGGACCGTTGAAGAGAAAATGTATGCCCTGCAGCAACGAAAAAAACACCTCATTGACGAGGTGCTGCGCCCTGGAGAAGAGTCTCATTCGGCATGGACCGAGGAGGATATCCGCGAGGTGCTGATGATTTAAGGCCTGAATACCACTTGCTGCAGCTCTTTATCCATCCGCTCATGATCCATACGAATACCAAGACCCGGGCCATCCGGTATCCGGAAACCGCCGTCGAGCAACTGCAGCTTGTCGGCCAGGTATTGGCTCCCGTGGTCCTCGCTTAAAATGCGGTACTCCACATAGCCGCCGAAGTGAGGTACCGTTGCGGCAAGCTGCAGCGTAGCTGCCAACCCGATACCCTGAGAGGTATTGTGGGGTACATATTGGATGCCGAATGCCTTGCATAGGACGGTTGCGCGCATGGCGTTCGCAAATCCACCGCATTTGACCGCGTCAACGGCGTAGTAATGACACGCTCCGCGCGCAATAAATTCGCGGAACGTATATAGATTCCAATCCTGTTCCCCAACATGTATGGGCACGGGCAGCCGGTTAGCCAGCTTCACATAAGCTTCCACGTCGTCATAAGGACAAGGTTCTTCGTAATGATAAAGCCTGCAGTCTTCGATCATATGAAATAACTGAACGGCCTGCATATAAGTATACGAAGAGTTTCCGTCTACCATTAGCTCTATATCCGGTCCCAACTCTTTGCGTACCCGCTTCACCTTAGCCGCATCCCTCTTCAGCTCCGCAGGTCCTCTTCCCATTCTTGGACCTGTTTTGATTTTGACGGCCCGAAGCTTCAAGGTAACGGCTGCTTCTTTTAGCCGCTCCGCCTCTTCCTCGATGCCAAGATCACGCTGAAGGCTGGAGCCATATGCATCTACCCGGTCGCGATAGGACCCGCCTAGCAAATTATAAATGGGCTGTCCAAGATAGACCGCCTTTGCATCCCATATTGCCATCTCCACACCGCTGTAGGCCATAGCAAGCAATTGACCCGAGATTTTATAATTCCGCGTCATAACCTTTTCTTCGATTCTTTCCCCGTCAAACACGCTCATTCCGATGACAGCAGGTGCAATGACCGTCCGAACTAAGGCCAGCACGGCCTCGTTATTCATCCGGCTGCATTCCCCGTATCCTGAAACTCCTTCTTCTGTATCGACTCTGACATAAAATATGCCTGAGCTGAAATAGCAGGCGACCTGCGTAATTTTCAAAGTAGTCTCCCCTCTCATGACTTCCGAAGCCTTCCTACAAAAAGGTGATAGCCGGAATTCCCAAGCGGTCGCAGATCAGCTTTGTATCCGTGTGATGTTGTTCAGACGGATCCGCGTATTCCAGACACCATAGCAGCTGGTAAAAAGATGAGCGAAGAGGGTAGCCCTCGGAAATCGGATTCACCTGGCGGTATTCCTCGAAAAATCCCGGCCCGGTCATCCCCCGCCATAATTCCAGCCTTGCCAAATCCGATTCGCATCCTCCCGCCCAGGCACTGTCAAAATCAAGGATTCCAGCGAGTTCCCACTGACCATGCGTACATCTCACGAGGATATTCCCCGGATGCAGATCCTCATGGGTTAATCGGGGAGTAACAATGCTATTGAACACGTCTTTGTTTGCTTGAAGAAGAGCAAGGAATAAATCCAGGTGCCCGGCGTTCCTGATTCTTCTTCTAGCCCTATCGGATAGAGCAGCCAGGTAATCGGTCACCTTCGCTCGGGTAGTTTCGTCCCCGTTTCCAGGCTCTCCAAAGCCGATATATTCGATACGGTGCAGCTGTGCAACCGCATTTCCAAGCTGACGGTAGATCCCGCACCGGTCATCGTCATGAAGGTCATGCCTGACTTCGGCCCAAAGCCGTCCCTCGACCTGTGTCATCATCAGGTAACGATAGGGAACAACGGAGCTGGACATATCATAAGCAATCGCTTCAAAAGTAGGCACACTAGTCTCCTGCCGTACCCGTTGGTTCATCGCATAGGTGCGGTCGAACGGAGCATCCAAAGGGGCATTGGGTCCCGCCAGCTTTAAAATCAGCCGGTGAGACGGCTGTTCTGTTGTTATCGATACTACAACGTAATCTTCCTTACTCAGGAGAACCTGACTATCTGCCAGCTTCAGGTTTGTGCCAAGATGACGTTTTACAATTTCCGTATAAAGAAGTTCATTCGCTTTCATTCCAATTATCCCTTTCTGTCTTGCTGCCGTTGACTTAAGTCAATGAGACGCTGCAGCCCTCTTGTTATAATCATACCATTACTAATATAGGGGGCTAACAAATGCAGCGACAATGGGCTGTTACAGCCGGTCTGGCACTACTGATTATGGCGGCGGCCGCCTTTTTCTCGTACGGTTACGCTCATGGAATCCTTGTAGTGGACGGGGACCCGCAAGCGACCTTTCAGCATCTGATGACTTCCAAAAACCTGTTCACAGGTGAAATTTTCGGCTGGTTCGTGATTGTGCTTTGTGACTTAGTGGCTGCTTGGGGATTGTATGAATTTCTGAAACCTGTGAACTCGTCTCTTTCCCTGCTCGGAGCCTGGTTCCGCCTGATCTATACAGCACTGTTGGCGTTGGCTGTTATGAATTTGCTGTTTGTTCAGCTGCTTTTGGACAGTTCAGTCCATCCGGGCGCTTCGGAAGAACAGGTAATGCTTTACTTGAATGCTTTTGAATCGATGTGGTCTATGGGCCTGATCCTGTTCGGCGTACATCTGGCTATTATTGGACGGTTGACTCTCCAATCGGGTTTTATCCCTAAATGGATCGGCGTCCTGCTGCTGGCAGCTTCCGCAGGTTATATTTCCATACACCTATCCAGCTTGTTGTTTGCGGAACTCAAAGGTTTCATTTCGTTGTTGACTTATGTATTTACATTGCCTATGGCTGCAGGAGAATTGGGGCTTGCGATATGGCTGGTATTTAGAGGCGGCAAAAAAGATTGAGCTATGAAATTATCCGCTGTTATGGATCCTCTTCTTGATTCTGCTTAGAGATTCCGGTGTCATGCCAAGATAGCTCGCCAACTGGTGCTGGGGAACCCTGTCCATGAGATGAGGCCTTTTTTGCAAAAGCACCTTATAGCGCTCTTCCGGGGACGAAGCGATGAAAGCGGAGAACTCTTCCTGCATCCGGCCAAAAAACTCCTCGATCATCCTCCGGGTCATCGTCTCCAAGGGAGTGTATTTGCGGTACATGTCCTGTTCGACAGCCAATTCTCCAACAACCACAGTGGAGTCTTCCACACACGTATACGTATAGTCCGATAGTTTATCGTTCTTGTGTTGGTTAAATACCGTAACCGCCTGCTCCTCCGTATAAAAGTTGGATGTAACCTCTTTTCCGGATTCGTCGATCGAATACTGCCGGATGCATCCCTTTAATATAAAGTAACAGCTGTGGGGCAGGTCTCCCTGACTTAGGAGGACGGTGCCTTTGGGGAAATCACGTATCACAAGTTCATCAACTATGGCCTGCTGCTCTTCTTTGGAGAGTGAAGTAAGCCTGCTCATGGATTGATACAAAATGTCTTTGATACGCAGTCCCCCGTTCATTCATAGTACGTGGCTTAGTTACTCTTTATTATGGAGCATCCCTTATCTTCACGCCAGCACGATTTCCGCCTGTGGGTGTTCCATGTTCCGAAGCCTGATGTAGGCCAAAACCGTCCATACGGTAGAGATTGTGAAAATAACATGGGCTGCCAAATTGTAAACAAACATCCACAGAAGCGGCAGCTCCAAAAGAGGTATTCCCATTGTTTGTTGAAACACCCATTGCAACGCCATCGCGAGCATAATTAAGAGGACAAGAGACGCCAATATGCCCCAGGTATGCCCTTTTACCAGTGCATTGCTTCGGGACAACGGGTTCTTCTCTGTTCCTTCAAACATGATGACGCATTGGTATAAAGCAAACCTGGCTAAGAAGAAGATTCCAGGGACAAGCAGGAACAGCAGCCCCAACCCTGTAGCGGCTATGACCAGCAAAGTGTATCCGAACAACCACAGCCCATATGGATAACTTAACCAGTAGGCCTGAACCATGGTTATTGATGATTTCTGCAGGAGTACGCGGTACATATAAGCGATAACGGCCGCCGTTGTAAAGGACTGGACAACCATACCCAATATCACGCTGACAGCCGTCTTAATTCCCCATTTCGATATATCGGATCCTTCGTTCAAAAACAAATAGTCCAGCAGTTCCCATGGAATGGCGACACTGAACAGAATGAACAGCAGCGGGCCTATATGCCTTACGCAAAATTGTAACGTCTCCCTTAGTAAGGAAATCACCCCTAAGGATTCAGGCCTCGAGTTTAAAGTGTGTGTCTGCAAGTCATTCATGTTGGTGTGCTCCTCTCTTTTCTAGTAGTAATCATACCTGTTAGCAATAACTTATAAAATCCCACTAATTCCCTATTTTGGATTCCTGTTTCTTGGATCTGGCGTTAAGAAAAAAAAAGCCGGTACCATGTTCGGCACCGGCTGTGTACTCAGCGGAAATATCCGTAAAGAAAATCGATAGAACCATCTGGGGAAAGTATGATTTTAATGAAATCTTCCTTACTGCCCCCGCAGTCTCTCCCGTATAATGGGGGTAATTCTAAACAAGGAGGCATAATCATGAAAACAATGACGCCGTCAACCTCAGTACGTAAGGGTGGTCCGCAACAGTAAAGCGGCACAATATCCCCTTATGTGCAGCCTAAAAATCATAAAGGGGTATTTATGCGATTTCCGGTACGTAAATTTCTGTCCTACTATAGACCTTATGCAAAAGTATTTACACTTGTGTTGTTCTGTGCCTTTCTCACTTCTGCAGTGAGTCTCGTATTTCCATTGCTCGTACGCTATATTACCAAAGAAGTGCTGGCCGGCGATTTGACGAAAGCGATGGGTGAAGTGTACCGGGTTGGCGCGCTGATGCTCGTCCTGACTGCTGTCCAGCATGTCGGCAACTATATCGTAGACTACAGAGGGCATGAGATCGGAGCCCGGATGGAACGGGATATGCGCAGCGAGCTGTTTACACACATGCAGAGATTATCCTTTCGCTTCTTCGACAAGCGCAAGACCGGCGAACTGATGTCCCGCATTACGAACGACCTGCTCCTTCTGTCCGAGCTGTACCATCATGGTCCTGAAGATTACATGAAGTATTTTGTCCGCCTGATCGGCGCTTTTGTGATCCTGCTGTTCATCAACACACCGTTTACGTTAGTCGTCTTTTGCTTCTTCCCGCTGCTGGGCTTTCTCTCTTTCTACAGCAACAAGAAGCTGAACCGGGCTTTGACGGCAAACAAAGAAAAGATAGCGGAGGTAAACGCTCAGGTAGAGGACAGCTTAGCCGGAATCCGTGTGGTGCAGTCTTTTGCCAATGAACATGTGGAAAAGGAAAAGTTCGATCATATTAATCATCTTTTTCTTCACAGCCGTAAAACAACGTACCGTACGGAAGCCGTATTTTATAACAGCTTTGAAACCATCATCCAACTCATTACGATCACGATCATTATCATGGGAAGCACCCTCATTGTAGGTGACATGCTGGATTTGGCGGATTTGATCACCTTTTTGCTGTATGTGGGGTTTCTGGTGGAACCTATGCAGAAGCTGACCCATATGAGCACGCAATTTCAGGAGGGCATTACCGGCTTCCAGCGCTTTATGGACATCATGAATCTGCAGCCTGATATCAGAAACAGTAACCGGGCCGAGAAGCTGACTGATGTCTCAGGAAGGATAGAGTTCCGCAATGTAACGTTCCGTTACGAGAATCATCTATCGCCTGTGCTTCGTGATGTAACTCTTCGTGTAGAGCCTGGCCAGTTTGTAGCGCTCGTCGGTCCGTCGGGTGCAGGCAAGACCACGTTATGTTCCTTGATTCCGCGGTTTTATGACGTAACAGAGGGTCAGGTATTGGTAGATGGCCTCGATGTCCGCCAAGCGGACCTGTCGTCGCTGCGTAGCAAGATCGGGATTGTCCAGCAGGACGTGTACCTGTTTGCCGGAACCGTTATCGACAACATTCGTTACGGAAAACCCGGCGCGGGTGAGGAAGAAATTATCGAGGCGGCAAAGCGCGCCAACGCTCATGATTTCATCATGGGTTTAGCCGAAGGTTATCACACTGAAATCGGCCAGCGGGGCGTCATGCTCTCCGGCGGGCAACGGCAGAGGCTTAGCATTGCCAGAGTATTTTTGAAAGACCCTCCGATCCTCATCCTGGATGAAGCAACAAGTGCGCTGGACAATGAAAGCGAGAGCATCGTGAAAGATTCCTTGGACCTGCTGTCCAAGGGCCGGACCACCATTGTCATTGCTCATCGCCTGTCGACCATTCGAGGCGCGGATCGAATCTTAGTCCTTTCCAATGAAGGGATCGCAGAAGAAGGAACACATGAGGAATTGATGGAACGGGGCAGTGTGTACGCCCAATTGTATTCCAAGTAGGAAAAAGCCGCGGGGGCTAACCGCGGCTTTTCTGCTTATTTAACTTTACCCCGTGACATGATGGAATCCCGCTGTACCTTTGTGCTATGGTAATCAATTTCCTTATCCTGTCGCCTGATTACCTTAATTCACCGCAACAAACAACCACCATTCTCCTTATTATGTATATGTCACTGCCGATTATGGTAATTCATGGTCGTTTGTCCCGAACTTTTCGCAAAAAACGTGGAAATACAGTAATGGCGCAGCATAATAACGAAAAACGTTACCATAATCGCGGGAATCAACACTTCTTCGCATTCTTATTACTGAACTTCTTTCATTAAATACAAAAGCAAATCATCATCCACCATAACAGTTGTTCCAGGGTTCACTTCAACATTTTGATATGTAACTCCATTCCCGTCTAAAACATAGCCTCTCTTACAATACATGCGTTGAGCATTTCCATAGTCTTTATATAATCCGACTCCCAAGCCAACGAATTTGGAGTACATAGCAGCTATGTTTTCTAACTCGTCAAGCAGGGTACTCGCTACCCTTTGTTTTCTATACTGTGGAAACACATTTAGGTTATTAATTTCAGGTATATGAAGCTGTTCAAAATAAGGATATTTCGATTTGCGAAGCAGATGACAGCACCCAGCAAGATCATCATTGTAATAAGCTAACATGGTAACTCTGGTGCCCGCTTCATTCTCGGCTAAGCATGTTTCATGATAGTTGCTTTGTGTAAACCAGGGATAATGCTTGGAAAATTCAGTATCTAGCAAGTCTACTTGATCTTGCGTTTTTAATCGTTTCAATGTAATCGACAATCTATTCCCCCCTTTGGTCGTATATATCAAAGTAACTTTTCTAGGACAATCCTTCTCTTCCGAGCGGTTGATAAAAAAGTTGGACACTCCCAGAGCGAAGTGTCTTTGATTTTAATAGTTTCATATTCACTCTATCATGAATGTCTTTGAATAATGGTTTACCAGTTCCCATAACAACAGGAACTACCGTAATTTGATATTCATCAATCAGTCCTGCGTTCATCAAATATGAAACTAAGTCACCGCTCCCTAAAATTGCTAAGTCCTTGCCTGACTGGCTCTTGAGATTCTTGATTTCGTCAACAACATGGTCTACAACTAGTCTTGTATTTTGCCATCCAACGTTCTTTAAGGTTTTCGAAAAAACAATCTTGGGTAACGTATTCATTTTGTGGGCAATGTCACCGGACGCTGTTATCCAGTAGTCTTCCATAAGTTGATAAGTAACACGCCCGAATAAAAGAACGTCTAATGTATCGAGAAAGTCTTTCGCGTACTCGCTATATTCATCATCGACGTTATGCCAATCTATCTCGCCGTTTGGTCCCGCAAAAAAACCGTCCATTGAGACTAACTCTTGAGCAATCAATTTTCGCATCTTATTCTCCTAAGGGGAATTTAGTTATTACCGATGTCTACTATTTAACAATTTCGAAATTTAATAGAGCCGCCACCTAAACTCTCATCTTTTGAGCAAAATATGCATTCCTAACTCCATCCCGCTTCTGCCTTGTTTGTTCTTCCCTACATAGGAAAAACCGGATTCCTCATACAACCGCTGGGCCGGCACATTGTTCTCGTTCACGGTTAATACAACCTCTGATATTTGTGGGAAATGGGTTTGCATGAAATTTTGCAGTTGGTTCAGAGCTGCTTTGGCGTAGCCCTTTCCTTGATGCTTTTGGTTAATAGAAAAAGCCCGCAGGAAGACAGCATATTCGTGATCCGTAAAAAGGCTGACTTCTTCGCTGAAGTGGAGAACAAAAAAACCGACAGGCACATCCTCCCAAAGAATAACCACGGAAAAACAAAATTCGTCATTTAGAACATCTAAAGCTTTTGCAGGTAAAAATACATAATCCATCTGCGATTCATCTAAAACAAAAGCCTTCAGCTCGTTCTCCCAAGCCTTCCGAAAAAACACAAGCTCACAGCTCATTCCGTGTCCCTCCCCCGCTTCCAAACGACGATCCATAAGTAACCTAAAATTACACCGCTTAAAGTGGTCGCTGTGTTCAACCCCCCTGAGCTGGTAATTAGGGTTTTACCAAGAGGCAAGTAACTTAGGCGTATACCTGAGTATAAAAAGATAGGCAGCAACAGCACATACAGTGCCGGCAAACCGACGATGATCAGGGAGAACCAGTCTACCCTCCAAGTGCCTGGCTGCCTCATTAGCTTTCTAAGGCGGGGCAGCGCCAGCAGGACGCCCAAACCTAAGGGAAGCAAGCAAGAAACAAGATGTATCTCCCTTACATTGTTCTCAAAACGGTGATAACCGCGGGTTGCATTCTGTAAATAGTCGGACTGCCATTCCAGCCCTATTTTGCATAGGAAGAGAAACACGGCCACATAGACAAGCTGCATCACCATTCTTTTGATCGTGGGATTCATACCGCACCTCCTGTTTGGTAATATAACGAAAATCACCCGTGTTTAGTTCCATAACGGACTTTGGATAACCCTGCCCCGCATAGGTTGGTAAAAACCTTAGTTCCGAGGAGTTGTTCCCATGATACGGTATAAAAAAATGAATATCGAAGGAATCGACCTCTTTTTCCGTGAAGCCGGGTCTCCCGGGATGCCTGCCATCGTCCTGCTGCACGGGTTCCCCACGTCCTCCTTTATGTTCCGCGACCTCATCCCGCTGTTAGCCGACCGGTTCCATGTCATAGCCCCGGATTATCCCGGCTACGGCAATAGCAGTGCCCCGTCCCCGCAGGAGTTTTCGTATACGTTTGAACATATTTCGATCCTTGTGGAGAAGCTGTTAGATGCAATGGGGATACGCCAGATGATCCTATACGTTCACGATTACGGCGGACCTGTCGGCTTCCGAATGGCAATCCGAAATCCGCGGCGTGTGGCAGGTTTTGTCATACAAAATACAGTGGTAAACGAAGAAGGTTTAGGCCAGCCGTTCGACCTGTTTAAAGCACTGTGGGCGGACCGCAATCCCCGGACGGAAGCCGCTTTTGCCCAAGTGATCACGTTTGATTTCACCAGAAGGCAGTATTTACAAGGAGCTTGCCAGCCTTATTTCATCAGCCCCGATGGATACAATATGGATCAGCCCTTGCTGGATCGGCCGGGCAACAGCAGCATCCAGCTTGAGCTGGGGTACGATTACAGAACGAATGTGGAACAATATCCGGTCTGGCAGCAATATTTGCGCAGATATCAGCCTCCCGTCCTAGTTGCCTGGGGGAAGAACGATTTCATTTTCACTTTGGATGGGGCCCTTTTCTTCAATCAAGTCGTAAGCTATAGCCAAACTTCCCTGTTGTGCGGGGGGCATTTTGTCCTCGAGGAGCAGAGCGTGCAAATTTCTCATATGATCAAGGACTTTTTCGGGCAGATATTGGCTCCGTTGTAACAGGAAATAAGTTTGGGGAAAAATGGCGGCGGGGAGAAGGTTAGAACGGGATCGGCTGGGTTTAAGTAATTGAAAAAGGAGGGAGTGCAGATGGCCGATTTACTGTATATCAGCGTAAAGCTGCTGACGGGATTTATCGGATTATGGCTGATGACCCGGCTGTTAGGCAAAAAAGAGATTGCCCAGCTGACCCCTTTCGACTTCATTTCTTCCCTGATGCTTAGCGAGATTGTCGGTAACACGGTCTACGATAAAGAGGTACATTTCTCGCGCCTGCTGTACGCGCTGGCTTTCTGGGCTTTGCTGAGTTTTACGCTGGAAAAGGTGACCTATAAGTTCAAAACGCTGCGCCGTCCGCTGGACGGAAGCCCCGTGCTGCTGATCGAGGACGGAAAAGTAAATGTGCGGCAGATGCACCGGAACAACATGGATTTTGAACAATTACAGATGATGCTGCGGCAAAGGGATGTGTTTTCAATCCGGGAAGTTGCGTACGCCCTGCTGGAAACGAACGGGGGCCTCAGTGTGCTGAAAAAATCCGGGTACGACCAGGTTACACGGGAAGATTTCGACTTGCCGGAAAAGGAACAGCATCCTGGGGCCGGACTGATCGAAGACGGGGAAATTCAGAAGGAACAACTGCTCTTGCTGGGCAAAGATGAATTGTGGCTGCGTAAGGAATTGATAAACAAAGGTTACGGCGATGCGGAGAACGTTTTGTACGCAGAGTGGCGAACGGGGGAAGGATTGTATGTAGCAGAAACGGCGGAGCATGAAGGCCGCCGCTCCCGTTAAAACATCAATTTTACAAAAAATAAGAAGTCAAGAAGCTGTTTCGGAACTTTCCGTCAGGGTCCCTATTCAAGAGCAGCTGCCTGAAGTCGGCGTATCTCGTGTATAGAGACTGGACATAGTCCGGATCCATCGTAAACAGTTTTCCCCAATGCGGACGAGCCTGGAAGGGTGCCAGCTGACGCTCGATCAAGGGCAGCACTTGCTGAACTGCTTTCCAGTCCGGTTTCCATGTGAAATGAAATGCCGTTGAATCCTGACGGTAGCAAGGACTCATCCACAGTTCATCTGCGGCAATCGTGCGTACTTCCGAGATATACAGGAGCGGTGCTATGCGATCCCGGATTTCATTTAACGCCAGCAAGGCATCGTAAGCGGCGTGCCGGGGCACGAAATATTCGCTCTGCAATTCCTCTCCTGCACTGGGCGTGAAATCCATGCGGAAGTGAGGCAGCCGCTCGTGCCACGGCCCCGGAATGCCAAGCTGCTCGCTGCAATTCTCAGCGGAAGACCCGGGCACGGGATGGCGCTTGGTATCGGCTTTTTGGGCGCCGAACACCTCATCTAACGGAATTTCGGTCCGGCCAGCATCAACCTTGCGCTTCACCCAAACCTGATTAAAAACCGGGCGTTTCCAGTCCGTAAACAGGCTGACACTATAGGCGCTTGAGAAAAGTTCGTCGAAATGCCGCTCCAGTACCTCCAACCGCAAATCGTCGTACACATATTGGGTTATTTCAAACGTTGGAACGACATTCAAAGTGAGCTTTGTCACAACCCCAAGGCCCCCGAGATGAACAACGGTTCCTGCGAACTTACTATCTTCCCCGCCATGAGAGAAGACTGCCGCTTCCCCGTCCGCCTGGACCATCTCTAAGGATTGTACCGACGCGGCAAGAGAAGCGTTCCTGTTTCCCGAGCCATGCGTTGCCGTGGCGACAGCCCCTGCCACTGTAATGTGCGGAAGCGAGGCCAAATTAGGCAGCGCATAGCCTTGACTGTTCAGGTAGCTGCCTAACTCCCCGTAACGAATCCCGGCTTCCACCGTAACGGTGTTTTGGATACGGTCCAGGGATATTACGCGGTTGAGCTTTTGCAGGGACAGATGGCTTCCTGGCGTGTCCGCGATTCCATTAAAGGAATGGCGGGTTCCAAGTACTTTCATTTGCTTGCTGCGGGCCACAAGTTCCTGCACTTCCTCCACCGTTTCCGGAATATGCATCTCTTTGGCGTTGTAAGTGTAGTTTCCTGCCCAATTCCGTCTATTCTCCATATCTGCTTGCTCCCTTCTTGCCGGTTATAGGAACCATTCTACAAAAAGTCAGGAAGTCCTTGCTGCGTTAAAAAGAACCTTTGTGGAGTCAGCTGAGTGAAAATAACAAGAGCAGCCCTGTAACCGCCGCGGTAAACAAGGCGGAGGACAAATACATCAGCTGCACGGTCCGGCGGATGTGGCCGGCCTGCAGCGGCTGCAGAGGATCGCCCATCCTGGCGCGGTCCGAAGGCACGCCCGAGTAGTAGTTCAGTCCGCCGAGCTGCACGCCCAGCGCGCCGGCTACGGCGGATTCAGGGTACCCGCTGTTCGGGCTCGGATGGCGGCGCGCATCCCGGGCGACCGTGCGCAGCAGGCGGCCTGCCGGCAGCCTCATCAAGAAGGCTGCGGCGGCCAGTGCCAGCACGGTCAACCGGGCCGGGATCCAGTTGGCGAGATCGTCGAACCGGGCCGAAGCGAAGCCGAGATGCTGGTAGCGGTCGTTCCGGTACCCCACCATCGAGTCAAGCGTATTCGCGGCCCGGTACGCCATCGCCAGCGGAGCGCCGCCGATCGCCGCATAGAACAGCGGCGAGATAATCCCGTCGACGATATTCTCGGCGACGGTCTCCACCGCGCCGCGCGTGATCTCGGCCTCGTTCAGGTTGTCGGTATCTCTGCCGACAACCATGCCGAGAGCCTTGCGCGCGGCGGGCAGGTCTCCCGCTGCGAGGCGGCGGAAGATGTCCATCCCGGCTTGGGCCAGGCCTTTGGCGGCAACGGTGGTGGCGATCAGCCACACCTCAGCCGCTACGGCCAGCCACGGATGGACCATCGCCAGCAGCCGCAGCAGCGCCCACGTCAGCGCGAAGGAGCCGCCGACGAGCGCGAGCGGAAAAGCAAAGCCCGCGAGTTTCAAGCCGCGGTCCGAGCGGACCGTGCGCCGGATGCCCCGCTCCAGCAGGGCGGTCGCGCGACCTATGGCGACAACCGGATGCGGCAGCTGCCGCGGGTCGCCGACCAGCAGGTCGGTCACATAAGCGGCCGCAAAAATAAAAGGATGCAGCATAATCCTATGCATCCTCCTTTTGCGTGCGGACCGCTTCGCTGACCGTCAAATACACAAGCCGGCCGATCGCGTTGCCGATGGCGGTGGCCGCCCCCGCGTAACGGTGCTCCAGTTCCTCCGGGCCAGTCTGGGTTACCGCAAGGGCAACTGCATCCGTCGTGGTTCCTGTTGCGCTGAGCCCGTTCTCGGTATCCACAATGCCTGCATCCTGCAATGCGGCAGCTTTGGCCTCGCTTATGGTAATCACCGCATTGACCATCGCGCTTGCTGCCATCCGGCCCTCCATGATCACGACGATATTGATCGTCCCTGCACGATACGCAGCAAAGGTAGTCCGCGGCTGGCCGGCTCTTGCTGCATTAGAGGTACCCGCGGTAGAGCAGACCAACAGCTTATAGCCGTCTCCCTGTTCCTCTGCAACAGAAGCATGCGTCAGATGAGCCGCCGTCTGCAACCCGGACGTCGACTGTTCAGGGTATCCCCATACGTTCAACTGCCTCTGCATCATGGCAACCGGATCCGTGCAGTCAAAACTAAGCGGGACTTTCCAATTCACCAGATGGTCCGCTTTCCGCCAGCCCCCGCCGTACACAGCACTGCTCAGAACATCCGCCGGCTTTCCCGCACGGAACACGATCCGGTCCTTGTCCTCGAACCTAATTTGCCAATCCGTTAGCAATGCGGACCGGTAAGGAATGCTTTTTTTATCACCATGTTCCCTAAAAGGCTGTGCCATATCCTAAACTCCTGTCTCATCCTAAATAAATTTAAGCATCCAAACGAGCCCCAGCAAGGCCGCGGTTTCCGTAACTTCCACCAAAGCGCCGTATCCGTCCCCCGTATAGCCGCCCAGCGCAGACCTTACCTTTCGAGTAAGAACCCAGGCTGCCGCAGCCGCTGCCGCAGCCATGGGAACCGCGCCCAGGCCCGAAACAACATAGGCCAAACCCCCGAGGCCTATCCCCTGCACCGTTAAAAATGAAGCAGTCACCCCTTCACGGAGCCCCTGCCCCAACCCGTTGGAGGATATGTAGGGAACAGTCCGGATGACCACAGCCAGCAAAAACCTTCCGGCAGCTGGTACGATCAGCAGACATGCGCTTTGCAGCGGCCCTGTCAGGCTCAGCACCATAACTAAAGCGGTAAACTTCAGGAGAAGCAGCACCACGGCCGCCACAACGCCCATCGCGCCCACCCGGCTGTCTTTCATAATTTCCAGCATCCGCTCCCGGCTCCGGTTGCTGCCGAGCCCGTCCGCGAGGTCCATCCATCCGTCCAGGTGAAGCGCACCGGTCATATAAATCCAGACTGCCAGGAGCGTGGCAGCCCCTGCCATAGGCCCGAGCCCATACTCCAGCGGAAACGAAAGGCCCCAAAGGGCTGCCCCGAGAAGCAAACCGACAACGGCGTACCAGCGGGGGCTTCGTTCCCAGTCCCCTTCTTTGGATCCAAACGACGGAACCGGGAACCGGGTGAGGAAGGACACCGCATGCCAAAATGAATTCATCCCTTTACCCTCCAAGGCAGCCCGCTTACGACAAAATAGACCTCATCGGCAGCAGCAGCCACCGCTTGATTCGCATCCCCGACAACATCCTGAAACCATCGTCCGAGCGGGGTCATCGCCACCCCGCCTAGCCCGGCTTCATCGGTCACGACGATGACTGTCTCAGTTTTGGCTTCTTTAGCCGCAGTGACGGTTTGCAGCTGTACGATCCATTGCTGCATTTCCTGTTGGATCGCAGCCGTTATGGCCTGAGACCGGAGCTTCGTTTCCGGCGCCGACATCAGCACGTTTCCGATCCGTGCGGACATGGTATCCACCAATACGGTGGAATAAGCGTTATAGTGACGGACGCTTCCTACAAGCGAGTCCGCGGCTTCAATGCATCCCCAATGGGAAGGACGCCTGCCTTGGTGGGCTTCAATTCTCTGCTGCATTTCGGCGTCATAACTCCGCCCTGTCGCAACATATAGAACCGGCGATCCAGCCGCGCACCGCGTTGCGAGTTCTTCCGCAAATTTGCTTTTGCCGGAACGTACCCCTCCCGAAATCATAATGAGTTTCATGCCTGGATTCCCCTTTCTCCAAGCACTTCCCGCATCGTATGAACCAGGCGGATGTTGTCTTCAGCGGAGCGGACAGCCACACGGATATCCTGAGGCGTCAGCCCCTCGTACATGGCACAGCTGCGGATCATAATCCCTCTGCGCCCCATCGATTGTTGGAACTCCGACGCAGTCCAGGTTTCCGGCAGCCGAAGCAGCAGGAAGTTGGCCGCGCTTGGCCAAATACGAAGCCCGAGTTCCGGGGTGCTCAGCTGGGTAACCAACCATTCCCTCTGCCTTTTAATCAGCTCTCTTGTCCGTTGTTCATAGTCCTCCAAACCGCCGCCCAAACAGGCTTCCCCAGCCAGTAAAGCCAGTGCGTTCACACTCCAGGTCACCTGCTTGCCGCGCAGCTTCGCAGCGGTCTCCGGGTGAGCAGCTGCATAGCCTAATCGCAGCCCTGGAATCGCGTAAAATTTGGTCATGGAATGAATCAGGATGAGGTGAGGATAGCGGTGAAGTTCCGGAAGCAAGGTGATCCGCTCTTCGGGCGGAATGAAATCTATGAAAGCTTCATCCATGATCAGGTACGTACCGTGTTCCTCCGCCAGCTCTACCAATTCGTGCAGGATGCCGAGCGAATAGACGGTACCTGTAGGATTATTAGGGGAGCCCAGGAAGACTGCGTCCGAAGCTGCAATTAGTCTTCTCAGATTGGCTAAGGCAGGTATAAAACCTTGCTCGGCAGTGCCCGCAGCAGTGAGGACTTTCGCTCCGAACTGAACTGCCAGCTGCCCGTACTCCGAGAAGCAGGGAACCGCGATACCCACCGTCCCTGCATTGAGGCCCAGCAGAGCGAGCGCCATGCATTCGGCGGCCCCGTTTCCAACGATAATGCATTCAGGTTGGAGTCCCAATCGTGCGGCTAATAGCTGATTCAACCGGCGGTGCCCCGGGTCCGGATAATGGATAATGGAGGAGAGTCCTTCTATGATTGCCTCCGTTACGTTCGGCGGAGGCCCCAGCGGATTGATGTTGGCACTGAAATCCAGCAGTTCTTCCCTGGCTATGCCAAACCGTTGTGCTGCCGTCTCCAAATCCCCGCCGTGACCGTAGGTTTCAAGCAGTCCGTTCGTTTCGGGCCGTCTATCGATTCCATTACGCCCTTCCGGTACAAGTTTACCAGGCGTCGGCCTGTTGATATGTTTTTCGTTCAATCCACTCTTCCTCTCTACCTGCCGGCGTCCGGTCCCGGACTCTCTTCATGCACCATGCTGTATATCAGATCCATCCGAACATGCTGCCTTACATGGTCCGCTAACCGGTCAAACTCCGCTTCGCGCCGTTCGCGAAACTTCAGACTGCCTTCGATAGGCTCCCAGCCTTTACTTCGTCTTATGGCGTTCAGCCAGCTTCGGCGGAATTCATCATTATGCAAAATGCCGTGCAAATACGTCCCCCACTGCCGTCCGGAGCGTGTGATTACGCCCTTTTTTGTCCCATCAGCTAACGTGAGTAAGGGATTCGCGGCGGTATCCGTTGTGCCATTTGTTGCGGTTCGGCCGACTGGCTCCGTTTCGGTTTGCCCCATGTGGATCTCATATCCCTCTACCGGCAGCAGTTCTCCTTCATCCCAATGAGCCGCTAGCCCCTGACTGCGGACGGTCGTTTTTTCTTCAGAAAATACGGTATGCAGCGGGAATACGCCAAGCCCTTGTGCCTCCGAAGGCATACCGGAACCCGAATCTGCGCCATAGGGGTCCGACAAAGTTAGGCCCATCATTTGGTACCCACCGCAGATCCCGGCCATCCAGCCCCCAGCTGCAGCATATTGTGTCAGCTCAAGGTCAAGCCCTTCCGCTGTCAGGAATGCCAAGTCTCCGAGTGTGTTTTTGGTCCCGGGGAGCAGCACGGCGTCCGGACAACCGAATTCCTCCGCTTTGGAGACGTACCTGAGGGCAACGTCCTCTTCAGCCCACAGGGGATCCGCGTCTGTAAAATTAGAGATCCGGGGGAGCCGGATCACGGCGATATCCAGTTTTTGGGGTTGCAGACTGTTACTTATATTCATCGATTGTGCCCGGGCCGAATGTTGGAGAGACAGCGAATCCTCGTCTTCCAGTGTCACATTTGGCAGGAAAGGGATCACGCCTAGAACGGGCTTGCCGGTTCGTTGTTCCAGCCAGTCCAAACCGGACTTAAGCAGCGTAACGTCCCCTCTAAATTTATTAATCAGGAAGCCTTTGATTCTGTCTCTTTCCTCGGGCTCGAGAATTTCCAGCGTCCCTACGATGGAAGCAAACACCCCTCCGCGGTCAATGTCCGCCACCAGCAGCACCGGCGCATCGGCCCAGCCTGCGAGCCTCATGTTCACAATGTCGCGGTCTTTCAAATTGACTTCAGCCGGGCTGCCCGCACCTTCCAGCACAACCAGGTCATAGCCGCTCCTCAGCCGGTCCAATGCTTCTTTGACCACAGGTTCGGCTTTTTGCAGATAGTTGTTACGATACTCGAGCGCATCCATTGTAGCCAAGGGCCGGCCGTGAACCACTACCTGTGAGGCCATGTCGGAAGAGGGCTTCAGCAGGATCGGGTTCATGTCGGTTGAAGCCGGGATACCGCACGCATCGGCCTGCATGCCCTGGGCGCGTCCGATCTCTTTGCCGTCAGGTGTGACATAGGAGTTTAGGGACATATTCTGCGATTTGAAGGGAGCCACCGCGTACCCGTCTTGTTTGGCGATGCGGCAGAGGGCTGCAGTCAGGAGGCTTTTTCCCACATCGGAGGCTGTGCCTTGGAGCATGAGAGTTCTTGCCGGCTTTTTCTCTTGTGGGGAGCTGTCCCCGGAGGGAGTGCGCTCTGTACCCTGCTGTTGAGAAGGCTTTGACCGTATTGCTATATCCTCCTGCATTTGTTCCGCCATCCTAATGCTCCCTCCCCTAAATCGTGTAGACCGCCCGTTTTGTAACATCTATGCTTACTCTTTGCCGGAAACTCCGGCGCTTTCGAAGGTAGCCATTTCTTTCATAATCAACTGCGCCGCATCGATAAAATGGAACGCCAGCACCGCCCCCGTCCCCTCGCCAAGACGCATATCCATGTGCAATACGGGTTTTAAGCCGGCCGCCTCCACCAGCAAGGCATGTCCTTGCTCCATGGACATATGCGAACCGACCATGTAGGCCGCTGCCTGCGGTGCCAAACGCACGGCGATCAAAGCTGCGGCGGACGAGATGAAGCCATCCACCACCACAAGACAGCGATGCGCTGCCGCGCCTAGAATGACGCCGACCAGTCCGGCGATTTCGAGGCCGCCCAGCTTCGCCAGCACATCCAGCGCGTCTGCCGGATCCGGCGCGTTGATTTCCAGCGCGCGGCGCACGACGTCCACTTTGTGGAGCCGGCGCGCTTCGTCGATCCCGGTGCCTCGGCCTACGGCCTGGTCCGGGGAGATCCCCGTCAACGCGACCATAATTGCGCTGCTAGGCGTCGTGTTGCCGATGCCCATCTCTCCGGTCGCGAAGACGCGGTACCCTTGGGCGGCGCGCTCCGCCACAAGCTCAAAGCCCACGCGCACGGCCGCTTCGGCCTCCGCGCGTGTCATAGCCGGGCCGCGGGCGATGTTGCCCGTGCCGCGACGGATCTTGCGCTGCTCGAGTCCGGGGTGCTCGAGCTCCGCATTGACGCCGATGTCGACACAGACGACATCGGCGCTGGCTTGGCGCGCAAGCACGTTAACCGCTGCGCCGCCGCCCAGGAAGTTGAGCACCATCTGCGGGGTTACTTCCGGCGGGAAGGCGCTCACACCCTCTTCGCAGACGCCGTGATCCCCCGCCATGACCATGACGGCCTTACGGGACAAGTCCGGTGTCACTTCTCCCGTAATGCCGGCGGCCTGCTTGGCCATCTCTTCCAAGCGCCCCAAACTGCCCGGCGGCTTCGTCAGGCTGTCCAGCCTGCGCTGCGCCTCTTCCATCGCTTTCTGGTCCAACGGCTTAATCCGCTCAATCATTTCTTGAATCGTTACCATGTAACATTCCCCTCTCTTCTAAGTACCTTTGTCGGCAACGGTGGGTCATTCTTCCCTCCATACGCTCTTCTCGCCAATAGTGGGTAATTTCTACCCTACGTACACTCTTCCCGCCAATGGCGGGTCATTTCTATCCTCCGTACGCTCTTCCCGCTAACGGTGGGTAATTTCTACCCCTCTTTATCCGATCCATTCACCACGGGTCATTTACTAAGTCCCATTCTAGCTGCCGCCTTCAAACCTCCCCCGGCGTCAGCAGAATCTGCGGAGCGCCCGTGCTTGGGTGCGGCACGATTTCCGGCTTGGTACCGTATACCTGCTCAATCCATTCCTTCGTCAGCACCTCGCGGGGCGTGCCGCTAACCGCTACTTTGCCCCGGTGCAGCACGGTCAAGCTGTCGCAATACTGCGCAGCAAGGTTCAAGTCATGGAGGACCGCCACAACGGTCATCCCGCACTCCTGCTGCCATGTGCGGACATAGTCCATCATTTGCAGCTGGTAGCCGATATCCAGAAAGGTTGTCGGTTCATCGAGCAGCAGCAACAGCGGCTCCTGGACCATGGTCTTCGCAAGGGCTACACGCTGGCGTTCCCCTCCGCTTAGAGCAGCAACCGGCCGTTCCGCATAAACGGACAACCCCAGTTTGTCCATGACACTGTCAATCAGTTTCTCAGCATCCCCCGCCTCACCGCCAAGCCAGGATTGATAAGGGTATCTGCCCATTTCAACTACTTCCCGCACGGTAAAGCCTACCGCCGGAAGCCCTTCCTGCTGCAAAACAGCCATGAACCGGGCAAGCTCCTTGGCCCCATATGCTGCAATGGGTTTCCCGTGTAACTGGACACTGCCTTGCTCCAGCCTATCGATGCCGGACATCAGCTTAAGCAAGGTGGACTTCCCGCTGCCGTTCGGCCCGATAATCCCGTGGAAGCTTCCGGGAGCCACAGTAACATCTACCTGATCGAGCACCTTGGCCGCACCATAAGTCTTGCTGACCCGGCTCACCTCGACCATCGGAAATGCCGACGCGCTGATTTCCTGCTCCACTTTCCCCAACCCACGCCGGAATACATTTGACTGCGCCCCCGCAGCACCGTGCATCTTCAGCGCCGGGTTCTTCACCGCACGTTCCTCGGATTTTCCCAATGTCCTCACCTCCCCATTTTTCTTTTCCGCAGCAAATAAGCAAAAAACGGAGCCCCGATAAAAGCCGTCACCACACCCAGCGGGATCTCCTTAGGGGACAGGACGAGCCGGGCGAGTGTATCCGACCACAGCACATACATGCCTCCGACCACCGCAGACACCGGCATCAAAATCCGATAGTCCGGACCGAACAAAAGCCGCACCAGATGAGGCACGACCAATCCGACAAAACCGACCACGCCCGCCACCGAAACCGCCGCCGCCGTAAGCAGGGTCGACACGATCAGCACCACCAGCTTCGTACGCTGCACATGGACACCCATATGAGCCGCCTGGCGCTCGCCAAGCGCAAACAGGTTCAAATTCCGGCTGTAGCTGAGCAGCACTACAATTCCAATGACAAGATAGGGGATCATGGCAAGGGAGTAATCCCAGCCTCTTTTCGACAGACTGCCCATCATCCAGAACACGATCTCATTGACCACATTATTGGAGAGGGACACCATGAACGACACGGCCGAGCCCAAAAATGCCTGTACCACCACTCCCGACAGCAGCAGCGTCTCCAACTCCATTTTGCCCTCGTGGGAAGCAAGACGGAGTACCCCGAACAAGGTCAACATTCCCGTCGCAAAAGCTACCGCCGGAACCGTCCACTGCCCCGCCGCCGTCTGCCATCCGAACAAGATCAGGAAAGCCGCCCCGACTGAAGCGCCCGTTGCCACACCCAGAGTGTATGGATCTGCAAGCGGATTCCGCAGCACGCCTTGAAATCCCGCCCCTGCCAGAGCCAATGCCGCCCCTACCAAAATAGCCAGCACAACGCGCGTTAACCGCACATCCAGAATAATGGTGCTTTCCGCTTCCATTCCGGACGGAACTGAGACCAGCCGCCCCGCCAAAGGAACCTGATCCAGCAAAATACTCCAAACCTTCGTCAAAGGCACATGAGCGGCACCAAGCGACAAACTTACCATAACGGATAAAAGGAGGAGCACCCCCGCCCCTCCCAAAATCCACATCAGCTTCCGCTTCATTACTTCACCAGGTCCGGATGAATGGCCTTGGCCATATCCAGCAGCACTTTCGTTAAACGCGGCCCTACCCGGCTGATCATATTGTTATCCAACGGAAATACCTGACCGTTCTTCACGGCTCCAATTTCCTTAAATCCCGGACGCTTTATAATCCCGTCATAGATACTATTCTTCAGATATTCATCATCTTTGGCGTATAAAATGACCTCCGGATTCGCTTTAATAATCGCCTCGGGGTCAATTTCATACCAGCCGGCTTTCGCCTTGCCTACATTGTCTCCCCCGGCCAGCGTAACCAGCTCGTCCATGTATTCCCCGCTGCCGACGGTCCATCCCGGGGAGAATTCCATGTACACTTTTTTGAGCGGAGTTCCTTTCAAGGCATCAACGACCTGCTGTTTCTCCGCTTTCATCTGGTCCGTCACCTGCTTGGCGCCTGCCTGTAAATCCAGGATTTGTCCAACCGTATCGATCTTCGCTATCACTTCATCCACCGACTTGGGATCGGAAGCGAACACTTTTACATTGAGCCCCCGAAGCTCCTCGATGACCTTGGATTGTATGCTCGAATGTGCGAACACCACATCCGGCTTCGCCGCAACAACCGCTTCCAGATTGATGTTCATATCACCCAGCTTCGGCTTTGTTTTCGCTTCCTCCGGGTAATCGCTGTAATCATCAACCCCTACAATGCGGTCCCCGGCGCCAACGGCGTAAACGGCTTCCGTTTCGCTCGGTACGAGGGTAGCGATTTTCGCAGGCGCTTTATCGAAGGTTACGTCCGTACCTGTACTGTCTTTCAGCGTTAGCGGATAAACGGTCTTGGCATCGCCGGCGTTGTCAGCCGCATTGCCGGCAGCCGTGTTATTCCCTGCCGCATTCCCCTCTTGTTTCGTTTCTGCGTTACTGCCCGCCGCTGCATTCCCGCCGCCGTTCGTACCGCACGCTGTCAACGCCAACGCAAACAGCAAAACCATGGCAAGCCATGAAGACTTGTGCCACTTCAAACTTCTCTTCATCTGTGTCCCTCTCCCTTTGCAATTCTAGTGAGATAGGAGCCTGGTCCGTTCAAACAACCCGATAAACGAAAAACCCCCTGCCCAATTATGGACAGAGGGTACAGCAAACAAGGATACAAGTCGGCCTCCCCGTCAGGGTGCCGATCCCGGTGCGCCGATTCCTCTTTCGCGAAGGACTTCGTCTGCTAGACCGCAAGGCAGGTCTCCTGACTTATGGGTTTCTGATTCGCCCCCGCCTTCCCATCCATGTGCGTCATGGACAGTGGCTTCGGTGAGGCAATCCCCTAATTACAGTGGCGCGACCGTGCCGGAATCTCACCGGCTTCCCTTTTAACCCGTCTCTAGCGAAAATCGCAGCGACTAGGCACCTAACGGTAAAGTTGGTTATTCAATTCTCTCAAGCTACCAATCTGCTCAAATTATAGAGGAGAATGAGGCCGAATGCAACCTGTTTCCCTGCCTAAAATTACTCTCTCAATGTTTCATATAATCGCGTCGGGACGTAAGCGGCGGCTTGTTTCCGCAGCGACCGGCGGAGCCTGGCGGTTTCCTGCTCCAGCGCTTCCTTCTCGTGGACAAGCCTCTTATTGTCGGCATTTACTTGCTCGACATGAGCCTTTATTTGCTCGGCCATCGCTTGCAGCGCCGCATTCTCTGCCGTTACTTGCTCCCGCTCCGCTTTCAGCGCCGAGTTCTCCGCCTGCAGCCGTTCCCATTCCGCCCTGAGCGCCTCGTTCTCCGCTTGCAGCGCGGCAGCCGGCAGATCCGATGCGCTGCCTTTCTCTTCCTTCATGCTTTTCACTCACCTTGGCTTCAGATGCCTTTTATCATACCATACCGTACCTTATGCCAAAAGGACCCTAATCCCGAGGAATTCCTATTACACTGTCTGCTCCGCCAGCCGGGCTGCCAGCGGGTACGAGAAACTGTACTTTCCGGAGCCTGCCTCAAACACAACCGCACTGCCGAGCTGTCTAACGGAATTGATGCCCTCCGTCTGGCTAAGAAGCGTCCCGCCTTCCATGACACGGTCCGCTGCAGCTTCGGGAAGCGTTACCTGAGCGGTAGTATTTGCGGGAATTTCAATTTCGACCGCCATGGTCAGCGACTCGGAATCCCGCCGCCAGGAACTGCGGATCGGGCCATACATGGACTCTAGCTCAGCTGAGGCATACTCAAATTCCTCGGAAGGCTGCGGCTTCAACAGAATACGCTTATAACCCGGCCGGTCTTCCGCCGCGTCGAGCCCTGCCAATACCCGGTACAGCCAGTCGCCGATAGAGCCGTATGCATAATGATTATAAGAGTTCATATCCTTGCTCCAAAAGCTGCCGTCTTCCTTAATCCCGTCCCAATGCTCCCATATGGTCGTGGCGCCCTTCGTTATGGAATACAGCCAGGACGGATAAGACGTTTGGGTAACCAGCTTAGCGGCTGTCTCGTGATATCCGTTCTCCGACAGCGCCAGACAAAGGTAAGGTGTTCCAACGAACCCTGTGGTCAAGTGATACTTGTTGTCTTCAATCATTTTGGCCAGCGTGGCTGCGGTCCGTTCCTTAGCCGGGCCTTCCACCAGTCCGAACATTAACGCGAGTACATGTGCGGTTTGCGTTGGAGCTGCCAGGCGGTGATTCGGAGTAACGAACTCTAGATGAAAATGCTCGCTGATCCGGGAGTGCAGTTCTTTATACTTACGCGCTTCCTCCTCCAGGCCCAGAACCTCCGCCGCTTTGGATACAAGCTGTGTGGAGTAAGCATAGAAAGCGGTTGCGATGAGGTCCGTCGGCGTAGCGCCGATATAGCTGTTCTCCTTCGCATCCAGTCCCAGCCAATCGCCGAAGTGGAAGCCCGTATTCCATAAATACTCATTGTCCCCTTGCCTGCGGATGTACTCTACCCAGGCTTTCATGCTCGCAAACTGTTCCTGAAGGATGCGACGGTCCCCATAGCATACATACAAGTTCCACGGGCAGATGACTGCGGCATCACCCCAGGCTGCCGAAGAATAGCCGTCCAGCACATTCGGTACGACAAAAGGAACCGCTCCGTCCTCCGCTTGATCCGCCTGCAAATCCCGAAGCCACTTGGTGAAAAAAGACGCGACCTCCATATTAAAAGCAGCCGTCCGGATAAACACCTGAGCATCTCCTGTCCATCCAAGCCGTTCATCCCGCTGCGGGCAGTCCGTCGGAACGTCGAGGAAGTTTCCTTTTTGCCCCCACACAATGTTACTTTGCAGCTGGTTCAGCAGCGGATTCGAACATTCGAACTTTCCGGTTTGCTCCATAGCCGAATGCACGACGCGGCCGGTAAACGCATCCAGTCGCAGCTCCCCGGTATACCCCTCGACTTTCACATAGCGGAAGCCCTGGAACGTAAAATGCGGTTCGTACCGTTCCTCCTGCCCGCCTTTGCATATGTACCTTATTTGCTGCTTTGCGCTGCGCAGGTTCTCCGTATAAAAGTTTCCTTCCCCGTCCAGTACCTCGGCATGATGCAGCGTAACGGTTGTTCCCGCTTCACCGGTGACACGGAATGCAACCCAGCCCACCATGTTTTGTCCAAAATCAATGACCGTTTCCCCGCTGGGCGTATGAATGAGCTCTACCGGCTTAATCTCCGAAACAACTTGAACCGGCTCGCTCTCCTGAGCCTTCAATACTGCTGCCGGCGGCGCCAAAGTCTCTACCGTTCCCCATGAGCCCGAAGGAGAACCCGCTTCGCTCCAGCCCGATATTTCCAGACGAGCGTCATACGTCTCCCCATGGTAAATCTCAGCATAAACAACCGGACCTGTTGCGGAGCTCCAAGTTTCATCCGTAGAGATGACCTGCCGGCTTCCGTCCTCGTATCTGATCTCAAGCTGGAGCAAGCCGGCGCGCCTGTCACCGTATATATTGCTGCGTCCATCCCATGCCAAGTTTCCTTTATACCAGCCGTTGGCCAAAGCCATCCCGACAGCGTTCGCCCCATCGTTCAGAAGACCGGTCACATCATAAGTCTGATATTGCAGCCTATGGCTATAAGACGTCCAGCCTGGAGATAAACGGTCCTCGCTTACTCTTGTACCGTTCAGATGCAGCTCATAGACGCCCAGCGCCGTTGAATAGATGCGGGCCGAGCGGATCTGCGGGCGCACCTCGAACTCTTTTCGAAGCAAAAAAGCCGCCTCTTCCTGCCGGTTCAGATGATCTTCCGCCGGCGTAATCCACTGAGCTTCCCAGTCTCCTGCAGCCAGTAAAGCCGTCTCCCAATGCCCAATCTCGCTCCAAGGCGAAACCTGCCCCTGCTCATCCCATATCCGTACGCGCACAAAATAACGTGTTCTCGCTACAAGCTCCGGCCCCTCATAAGGGATATGCAGATTGTCCTCGGAATCTACTTTTTGCGTGTTCCAAAGCACCAGCTGAAACGTATCCTCTACTGATACTTGAATCTGGTAAGCCTGCTGTGCCGTTCCTCTGCGGTCCGATTGAAGCTGCCAGCTGATCCGCGGCTTTTGGACGTCTATACCTAAAGGGTTCCTCTTATACTCGATTCTCACTTTACGGACAGTTACCATGCGGGACGCCTCCTGTAACAGATAGATTTTGATTCTATTGTAGTACAGATGCCTGCCAAGAGATGGGGTGAATACGGACTAGTAATGAGGTGGATTCAGACATAAAAAGAAGCCGTTGTACGAATCTATCCGCCGAACAGAATATCCAATACAGTAGATAATTGTCCGGAGGTGTGCCCGCGAAGCACGTCCGGGTTGTACACCTCGACGAAACCGCACTGTTCACAGCTAACGAACAGATAATGGTTGTATTCCACGTCCAAAAGTTTGCTAAGCCCTGTCCCGCTCATCGCTACTTCTTTCGTCCGGCACTCGGTGTATCCGCACTTTGCGCATTTGAACTTGAATTGAATAGCCTCTTCAATACTTGCAAAGTCCGCTTCCCCCAGGCTGGCTTCCGGCGTTTTGCCTTCTTTGCCTTCGTCCGCCTCCGAATTCAGATGATCCTGCAGCACCTCATGGAGGCACACTGGACAAGTCTGATGAACGAGCTCTACATGATTGCCGCACCATGGACATTCAACCCTCATGACTTACCTCTCCCTTCGTTACTAAACTATACGCCTGAAGAGACGACCCTATTCCGGCCTGCCCGCTTCGCTGTATATAAATTGACATCCGCCTGGGAAAGCAGCGTAAACCGGGTGGTCCTGCCGCCTGCCGCAGTGCTGGCGCCAATACTGGCCGTAATGCGCAAATCGCCGGTAATCTCCTTCCAATCCGCGCTGCATATGCTGTTCCGGATCCGTTCGGCGCACGCATGGCCTTCCCTTTCATCCGTACCGGAGAGAACCACCACGAATTCCTCTCCCCCGAATCTGGACACCGCCGCCGTTTCGGCAACGGCGGAAGTCAGCAGTTTAGCGATGTTCAAAAGAACCTGATCACCGACGGCATGCGATAACGTATCGTTGATCACCTTGAAGTGATCCAGGTCGATCATCATCACCGTAATATGCTCTCCCGTTGCGGATGCACGTTCCAACAGCGTATCGATATGCGCATCGATGAACCTCCGGTTATGCAGTCCGGTCAACGGATCGCGGAGCGCCATCTCGCGGTACTGTTCGCTTACCCGGCGCGCCTCCTCCGCATCAAACACGGCTTGAAGTATGCGGGTACGGGCCTGCATCTCGTTGGCCCGCAGCGTCTCGGCTTCAGCATGATATTCGCGGTGCATGTCGAACGCTTCCTTATACCGGCCTTGAGCCGCATAAATGTTGCATTGTTCCAGCTTCACTCTCACCTTCAGCCCGGACAACCCGTATTTATCGCATAACTCCCGCGCCTTATCCATCGTGGACTGAGCCCGGTCAAACGCTCCCTGTGCGCGATGGGCTTCCGCGTAGGTAATCATGCTCTCGGGCAGCGCTGAGATTTCAGCCAGCATCCGTCCCTCCGGATTTTCAATGGCCGGGCGAAGCGTGTTTTCGGCCTGTTCAGCCAGTCCGAGCAGCATAAGAGTTCTGGCAATCGTGTCAAGCTGATGCGCGCCCAAAGGAAGATGGTATTGGCCGGCCACCTCCTTCATTTGATCGACCAGTTCCATCGCCTTCACGGCATCTCCCTGCTCATAGCGGGTAAAAGCCATGTTGTTTAATGTATTCAGCGCCAGCTGCGAATCCTGCACCTCGGAGGCGATTTCCATCACTTCTTGAAACCGGTAGCTCGCCGACTCGTAAGCTCCTGTTTCATCCAGCATTAAGGCAAGAATCATCAAATGGTCCGCCTTTATGCGGGGCGGAACATCGGGCGGGGTCTGCTCCACAGCTCTGACCGCATGTTCAAAAGCGCCGGCCATGTCCCCGATCCTCCGGAAAAATCCCGTTAACAGCCGGTGACTGCGCGACAGCACATAAGCATTCCTGTGAACGATGGCCCAGTCTTTTACCTCCATCAGCATGCGCCCGCCCTCAGCAATTTCTCCCTGCCTGCCCATGACGTCGGCTTGGACAAGCAGGACACGCATTTTTAAATGTTCTATACCGAGCCTTCCAGCCGTTTCTAAGGCATGTTTTACCGCCTTCACGGACGAGGCGACATCCTGGTAAGGCATCATTTCCAGCACATCCAGTGCTTTCGCAAAAGTTTCAGGGGTGAAAGGTTCACCCCGGGTTTCTTTCAGTTGATAGCTCCAATAATCAGCAAGCGGTTTGCTGCAATGCGGACACGTATCCACCGGCTCCATCTCAGCTTCCCAAAAGATCTCCTGTTGGCATTTGAGGCAAAGTTGATCGTGTGTTCTTACCAATATGATTCCTCCCAAGGAAGCAGCGAAAACCATCCCCATGGGGATGGCCGTCATAGTTTGATATACAGTTCGCTATGATGAACGTAAAACCCTGCTAAAACCCTTCACATCACCTGTAAAATAGTCAAGCCGCCATCTTCGGTGCAGTGGTCCCGCCGATCCCTGAACTACGCAGCTTTCCTGCTTGCGATGCTTCTTGCTGCACCCGGGTAACTGCTGCCGCTGCATCAACGCCGTCATTCATTACCAGCGTGACAAGCGACTGAATATGCCCGTTCGTGTAAGCCGAAGCAAGCGCACGTATAAAACTTTTCGTGTCCTCGTCCTTAGCAGCGGGAAGACTTCCCGTTTCCCACTCCTTCCTTACCAAAGGCAAAGCCTGCCGGGCGCGGTGCAGCGCCGCTTTAACGGCGCCCGTAGAGGTACCGAGCCGCAGAGCTGTCTCGGCAGCCGAATAGCTGAAGACATCCCGCAGCAGAAACACGCCGCGCTGCAGCGGGGACAGATGGCGGATGAGCCCGTGGAACAGGATCTCCAGCTCGGAGGACACTCCTGCTTCGGTCTGTTGCACAGTCTTTGCCTCGGTTTCGTGCTTATGGAGCACTCGTTTGAGTACATTCTGCCGCCGGACTTGATCGATCCAGCTGTGTTTGGCCATGCGGATCATAAGCGCCTCAGGCAGATCGGATGGCGTTTGTTTCAGATATGCATAAGCTTTCAACCAAGCGTTCTGGGCCAGGTCCTCCGCGTCCCAACTTGTTTTGGTCAATGAAAGACAGTATCGCTTTAGAGCAAGATAAGATTTTGTGTCCTCGTGCGAAGCTGTTCCGTTAGGATTCATTGCGCATCCGCCCCTTTCGCGGCCGTTTTTTAAATTGGAGTTATGCCCTAAGTATACGAATTTCATAGTTCGGAAGATACGCCGGGCGGCATCTTTTTTAAATTCCATACCAGCGTATCCTTCCGGTTCTGCACGCCGTTTACTTATATGCATATCAAATTTCAGGTGACGGAGGTCGATTTCAATGAATTATATCCCTTATGTCGTGGAGCAGACCAGCCGCGGCGAGCGTTCGTATGATATTTATTCCCGGCTGTTGAAGGACCGGATTATTTTTGTAGGGGCGGCAATTGACGATCAGCTGGCTAACAGCATCATCGCTCAACTCCTGTTCTTGTCGGCGGAAGACCCGGAGAAAGACATTCATATGTATATTAACAGTCCGGGCGGATCAACCTCTGCCGGTTTCGGCATCTACGATACGATGCAGTTTATTAAACCGGATGTAAGTACCATCTGCACCGGCATGGCTGCCTCCTTTGGCGCAATTCTTCTCCTGGCGGGCACCAAAGGGAAGCGGCTCGCCCTGCCGAACAGCGAGGTCATGATCCATCAGCCTCACGGCGGCGCCCAAGGGCAGGCCAGCGATATTGCGATCAGCGCCAAACGGATTTTGCAAATACGCGAAAAAACGGTGCAGCTTACAGCGGAACGTACAGGACAATCGGCAGACAAGGTCGAAAAGGATATGGACCGGGATTACTTCATGACCGCGCAGGAAGCAATGGACTATGGCGTCATTGACAAAATCATCACCTCTTTGTAAGAGGATTAAGAAGGAGGAACGGTTACCATGCTGGAACAGTTGATGGGGAAAGAAGTTACGATTGTATTTTTGGACGGGGCAGCCGCCAAGGACGGGATTTTGGAAGAAGCGAACGAACAGTTCGTGAAGTACCGGACCGAGTATCAGGAGCTGTATATCCCGGTTAGCTCGATCCGGGCGATTACGATCGATACGAAGGAGCGGCAGAGGCCGCGTGTAGGATTTTCACTATAGGTTGCACCAACCCCTTTTTTGCCTCGAGGCTGATGGGGGTTTCTTTGTCTGTCCTGGGATGGATGCGGCGGCGAAACTTCAGGTTTCATTTTATCGTATAATAGAGTCTAGCCTTGAAAATCATTTCCCGGGAAAGGAAGAATGCAATTGTCCGGTACACGCAATAAATCGTTTCTTGCCGCCGCAGGCGTGTTTCTTATAGCCAAATTCAAGTGGGTGCTCGCCCTGCTCAAATGGTCCAAGTTCGGAGGCACGTTTATCACTATGGCTGCTTCCCTTGCGACTTATGCGGTTTTTTATGGATGGAAGTTCGCTGTTGCGCTTATTTACTTGATCTTTGTCCATGAGATGGGTCATGTGATAGCAGCGCGGCGTAAGGGAATCACGACTTCCCCGGCTGTGTTCATTCCGTTCGTAGGTGCATTTATTTCTATGAAAGACAAGCCGCGCGATGCAGCTACGGAAGCTTACCTTGCCTACGGCGGTCCACTGGCAGGCCTGATCTCGTTCTTGCCTGCCATTGGTTTGTACTATGCAACAGAGGATCCGTTCTGGGCTCTTGTGATCTACCTCGGCGCCTTGATCAACTTGTTTAACCTGATCCCAGTATCTCCGCTCGACGGCGGCCGGATCGTGTCCGTCCTATCCAGCAAAATCTGGTTTATCGGTCTGGCCGGCCTTTTTATCGTCGTCTATTTTCGCCCGAGCCCTATCACCATTCTGATTCTCATCTTCGGTGTCGTAACCTGGTGGAACCGGCAGCGTGAAGGGTATCGTGCAGCGATCGTTGCGCATGAGAAATACAATCTTGTCCGGCTGAGGGACTCCATACAGGAGTGGCCGTCCATGAACAGCACGTTTGAACTCAAACGGGAACTGCAGTCCACCATTGCAGAGTCCGAGCGGGTCATTCAGCACACCCGCAAAACGCTGATCCCGTTCATCCACGATAACGAGAAGCTGGCGCGGGAAAAAGCGAAGTTGGATTTAGGGTACTCGCTTCAGGCGCTGGAACTGGTGAAACAGTGGGAATTCCAGCCGGTGTACTTCTATGAGGCTGATCCGCAGAACCCGGCTCCTTCCGAGCTGCTGGTCCGTGTCCAGCGGGAGCTGAACGAGAAACTGGCCATCGTGAACGAGCAGCTGGAGCGCTTATCCACCTACTACGAGGCGCCCCGCTCCGTGAAGTGGAAAGTCCTCGTCGCTTACCTGCTGCTCGCCGCCGTCCTCTCCGCCTTCGCGGTATACGGCCATGAATTGGTGCAGCAATTTGAAGTGAACATGTAAGGCAACGCAAAGAACCCCCGGCGCTTCGGATGAAGTACCGGGGGTTCTTTGCGTTTGCTGCTTAGAAGCAGTGCGATGCGGCATCCAGCAGCTCTTTCAACTTACTAAGAGAGAAAGCTTCCCCTAATTCGTACAAAACGAGCTGCATTCCCCATTTAAAGGATAAAACTTCCTCTATTCTCTACTTTTCGCTTCAAAAAGGCTTATATTCGCCAAATTAAGGGAACTTTTCTCCACTAAAGTCTATTTACCTCATTCACCGACAAATTAGAGGTAATCTCGTCCGCTAAGTGACCGTCGAGGTTGGTGAGCCCGAGAGTTGCTGACCGTAAACACAGGCGGCCGTGTAAGTTGCTGATCAAGAAACCTGCTGACTGCGCCAAAAAACGAGCTATTGTTTCTGGATCTTCGACGGGTTGTTAATTTTGAAACGGACTTCTTTGTTCAGCTTCTTGTCCGCAAATTTGGCTTCGAACGTGATGCGGTCTCCCGCTTCCAGCTCCTGTTTCTTCAACGTGCCGCTGTAGCTGGACCAAGCAAAATCAAGCTCCACCTGTTCTTCGTCCGGTTTTGTGATTTTCACGTCCGAGTATACGACCACCTCATCCTCGCTGTCGTTGAAATGGTTGTACTTGGTCGTGAACTCGTGGACGGTCGCGGAGGCAGCCATCTTCTCCTCCGGCAGCACAATTTTCGGCGCTTTCGGTGCTTTCGGCGCCTTGGCCGCTTTAGCTGCTGGCTTTGCTGCCTGCTTAGGCTCTTCCGACTGAGCCTCTTCAGCTTCCTCCGGCTGCTCAGTCCCCGCGCCGGAAGACACCGCTGCAGCGCCTGCTTGACCGCCGCTTGCCAGCTGCGAGTCAGCACCGTCAGCCTCAGCATTCGCCGCCGAAGCTTCTGAATCCTCGCCCGCATCCGCCTCATCCGAATCCTGCTGGACCACTTTCGGACCCGCACTAAACCCTGCCGCCTGCATCTCCTTCAGGTAAGCATAATGCACGTTATGCAGATTCCCATCCTGGAACTCAACGACACAAGTCAGCGGATGATCGTAGCCTACCAGAGTACACAGCCTTTTATATTCTCTGCCTTTATACCAGTATTGGGACTTGGTTTTGGCATTGGCCGTCATCAAGCCCCATTCAATCGCCTTCTCCCGAAGCTCGTCCTCATTCTGAAAACGCGTCAGATTAACCGGCCGTATGTAAATTGTCAATGAACTATCCTCTAAATGAGGCAACTCTGTCTTCATGCTTCACAGCTCCCTACCGTAAATACGTTGCTACTCCCATTATGCCACAAAAACTGCGGGATCCAACCTTTAGCCATACAAACGGCCACCCAGCCTATCCTAAACAGACGTCCGCCTAACATGTCATCTGAAAAAGTCCAGCTTACTTAGGCCACTTACCCCGCAAGCACTACCTGGTTGCGTCCCAGCCGCTTGGCTTCGTATAGTGCTTCATCCGCTTGCCGTACAAGCCCTGCAGCAGACTGGCCGCAAAACTCGGCCACACCGAAGCTCATCGTCACCCGCATATCGCTGTCACAATAAGAGAATACACATTCCTGCAGCTCTGACCGCAGCTGATGTAGCATCATCTTCACTTGCGTGATCGGCAAGTCCCGGACAAGGACGGCAAACTCCTCGCCTCCGTAGCGGAAAGCCGTGCCTTTCCCCGCAGGTAGCATCTGTTCCAGATGTGTCGCAATTTCCTTAAGCACACGATCTCCGGATAGATGCCCGAACATGTCATTAATTCTTTTGAAATAATCGATATCCGCCATAACCAGGGTGAATTTCGTATTGGTGTCCACGAGCTCTTTCAGCGTTTCCTGGAACGTCCTGTGGTTATAGAGACCCGTCAGGTAATCGGTTTTGGCAATATTCTGCGCAATCGTTTTTTCATTTAGATGCTTCCGTTCCCTGGACACAATCATTCCGCCCATAGTACCGACAATCGCCAGAAAAAAATAATTCATCACATAATAGGGCACCGATTGCACTTGGAAAGGCCCCAGCAGCAGAACCCCCGTATAACTCAAGGCCAAAACTGCAGCGCTGCCGATCCCGCCGCGGAGTCCCCAATAGACAGAAGCATGCAGAATAATCAAGTAATTTATAGCAAACATCGGGCTCTCCGCTCCGCCGGTGATCATCATTAACCCTACTACCGCCGCGATATCGAAGACGACTCCGACCCTCGTAAGAGTCACGTATATTCTGGTGTTCATTTCGGCTTTCATCAGTACCCACTGGGCCGCACCCATGTACAGCGTACCGAAGGCAATCAGCACCCAAAAGCACAGAACCGTACTTTCAGACTCGTAGTAAGCCATATAGATCCAAGCAGATACCACAAGAAAAAACCACCGCAAGGCGGAAAATATGTTTTCGAGAACCTGATCGTTTTGAGGTAATCCGTTCATCCCGCTGCACATCCTGCTTTGAAATTTAGAAGACAAGCTTCCGCAAATGATACGTAAAATCCAGGCTTGGATCACTTCCACTCTTATATCTTCCATAATCGGAGCGTAAATCCCTTCCTTTGAACTGTGGTTAATGCAAAAATAATCTTCCCTGCAGTCCAGGGAAGATTATCATTGTAAGTTGATTATTCAGCAGGCGGTTCCCCGCTGTAACTCAATTTCCTGGCTTTTAGAGTTACATCAAGAAAGTGCCGATCACCAGCGATACACCGACCAGGATGGAACGAAGAAGCTGGGCGACGGCTTTGTTTCCTTTTTCAATTTCACGGCATACATCAAGCTTGGGAGTAAGGAAATCGAACAGCACGTAAACCAGGCAAAGTGCGATAATCCCGACTACAGACCACACGATCATTTCCACCCAGGAGTCAGAGCTGTACGATACCAGGCCTACAATAATCGCCAGGCCCAGCAGCTTGCCTCCCATATAAATGCCCGCCGCTTCGTTTCCCTTTTGAATTTCTGCGTAATCATCGAATTTCGTAAGTTTGCTGAAAACCAGATACCCCGCTGCCATCATGACCAAAATCAGTGCAATTCCGATCAACACATGCCATAAGTCCGTAAGCATATTTTCCATAGTTCCCGTCCCTCTTCCCTTGTCTATTGTTCGTCCCTAACCGCCGCAGGGCAAAAGCAAGCCAAATCACCGGTAATCAATCCCCCGACCCGCGGCAAAATTCCGGCAAACCGGTGTCCGATCACGTACACCCCTGTAAGCAAATACCCTTGTACCGTACCTTCCCCACTGTCTGCTGCAATTGCCTCCATCGGGATCCTATGCTGATAAATTTTCGGCTGCTGCGCGTAATAGGAAGTAATTTCCTCCGCCTCTTCAGGGTCCGTGTTGCCCTTTTCCACGATTTCTTCGCTTCCGGCGGCATCATGAAGTACCGTTCCCTTGCCTTCCCGGCCCCAATAGCCTTTGGAGACAAACGGGATCGACCGGTCCAAAAAAGGCTGCGGCGTTGTATAGGTTGGCAGCAAATAACGCCGGATTGTCTCCATGTCAGCTGCGTCCAATACCGCCTCTTCGGTGCCCATCAGCTCCGTAACCGCCTGCTGTTTCTCATACAGCGACCAGATGAGCGCCATGAAGCCTTTGCTTTGTGTAATCAGGCTCTGCACAGGGTTGATCACGGCAAGAAGCCCGTCTTGTACTAGCCGGAACACCTCGCTGCCGATCGGGTTGCCCTGATCGTCCTGATCGTCCGCCAAATATTCCAGCGGATACAACCGGTACCAGATGCCGATGCGCTTGTCGTCATGGTATAGGCCTTCCCCGGGAACAATCTCGATTTCCTCCAAGGGCGCAAACCGCGCTTCCACCCCGGCTTCCTTCACCTGCTCAAGCAGATACTTCGCATTGGCCGAGTCCTCTTCATGCCAGCCGTAGCTGCTGAAAACGACATCCCCCTCCGTACCCTGCTCGCGATAATAGCGGATCAAGGCTGCAAAAGCGTCCCGGATGAGACCGTCCATCCCAGCCGATAGATTCCTGTACTGCGGGCAGTCCTGGATGAAAGACCCCGCCAGCCAAGCAGCTTCAGGTATGCCGGTAGGCGTGTCGGTATTGTTCTCGATGCATTTCAACTCCCCGGCGGGTGTCAAGATCCAGTCTTGACGGGAAACACCGTGATAAGGCACTTCTATACGGGCGGCAGAAAGCATATCGGGACGAAGTCCCAGCACTTTGACCAGAAAAACGTCCGGCAGTTCCCTCTGCACAAATAGGAGAACTTTGTTGTACACTTGATCCACCCGCTCCGCAGCCTCCTGCAGCCTCTCGACCTCGCTGACTGTATACACAGTGAGGGAAGGCAGGCAATAGGGCTTCCCGTACATTCTGTAGTAAGGAATACGTTCTCCGCGCTCGCCCGCAAACGCTGCATCATAAGGAACGGGGAGATTTACGATCCTGCCTTTCGTCAACCGCCCCACGACCCCTTGCTGCTTCCCCCGCTTCCGAAGCCTTTGGCTTTATAATAGGCCCCGGCGGTTGAGATGGAAGAGTGCTTAGAGGAATATCCTTTCTTCTTATACCAGCTACCGGAGCTCGTATCGTCGTCACAATCATATTCGTAACCGTATTGTTCCTTCTCCCACCGGCATTCGCTGTAAGCATCGGCTTGTGCATTGGAAGAACATCCCGTGGCGGCGACCGGCAAAGCGACCATCAGCGTAAAGGCCAGCATTTTTTTGGCCAAAGGCGTTTTCTCCTGCTCCTCAGGTACACCTGCCGAAGCACATTCCCGACGGTACCAGCTGTCAATCTGTTGTGGATTCATGTGGACACTCCTTTATCTATTCATCCGTTTGTTTCAAAAACATAACGACTTTCTTCCGGTCCAAATCATGGACAGCATACAACACTTCATAATCCGTATAATGGATCGTCCGGTAATGATCCAGCAGGATGGAAGCAGCAGCCAAAGCGGAGGATAAGGGTTCCTTAATCCATTTGGTAAACCGCCCCTCCTCAAAACGCCAATATTCCATCTCCATCTGTTCCGACACGTCGCAATAATCAAACAACGCTTCACGGACCGCTGCACCGTACTCGGGCAGGCAGCTGTCCATCCAAGGTTTTATGTACACAGCGGCATGACCGTACTGGTCCGTCTCATTGGATACGTGCTCTCCCAGCCGGTTCCGGAACAAAGTGGCGTTTACAAGCTTGGCAAGAAAGAGTTCGCCTTGGGCCACGCCGGTTTGCAGCCAGACGGAGGAAGACTCTCTGCGGGATTCATCCCATTCCAGATAAGTTAAGTCAATCGTGTCACTTGATGCCATCAGGCCTCTCCTCCAGCGTTGTATTTCGATAAGATGATACGATAGCTCTTTTCCTCACACAGCACATACAATTTCGCATCTTTTGGCAGTTCCTCGCCCAGCCGCTGAGTTACACCCAAATGGTGCTGATCGCCGATCAGCGTCGCTCCTTCAGCCAGCAGCGCCTCGAAAGCGTCCCCGTACGTACGCCAAACACGGGACGGCCTGACTTCGTACAGCTCTCCTTCACCGGCTTCCTCCCCTTTGCGGATCAGGCGGTTATACAAGGAGGTAATCCCGCTGGTGAGAGCGGAACGTACGGCCAGTCTGGAGATGGTTTCCTGAGATAATATGAAATCATTGACTTTGGCATGCTGAAAGTTGGGAATATGTTTTTCCTGCATAATTTCCACTGTCGTATACACATTCGGTGCCAGACTTTCAATGGTGGAAGCAACCAGCAGCGACTTTCCGTCGACCAGAGAAGCATCCTGAATCCGTTCGTCCGCAAACAGGATCGCGGATCTGGCATAAGCCGCATTCGCCCGCCGAAGCGTCCCCGGATCCGTAGGATCCCCCTGAATATAATGGAACCTGTGCCTTTGGAGCGGAGCTCGTTCCAACTCGTCGATCAGTACGACTTCGGCCGCATTGTCCGAATCCAGAACCTCGTCCACGGCAATTTGCGTTTTTTTGCTCCAGCCGATCATTACAATATGGTTTCTGCCCTGATAATCCATCCGCCCTTCCTCCTTCCTTCTTGTAAATGCAGCGAATCCGTCCACTACTTTGCCGATTACTACACCGATCAGACCGATCCCCAAGAGGAACAGCAGCATCGCAACCAGCTTGCCGGGGACCGTTTCGGGATACAAATCGCCGTACCCTACTGTTGTCACTGTAGTCATCACGTACCAGACCGCCGTAAACAAAGAAGGGAACCGGTCCGGCTCCAGCAGCCGGATGACGCATGAACTGAGGAGCACAAGTACGACAGCCGACGTCACTAAAGAAGCGGTATTGAATTTCCTGATCCATGCTGCCAGCTTCCTGATGGTATATATAGCAAACACCTCCAATCAGCATATATACGGAAATCATGGAAAAAAGTTTCCACTCAGGGCTCCGCCTGTATCCTTTTGCAGACAACTTTCCATTTCCGCACCTGCCTGCATAAGGTATACCATTACAGCATTGGAGGGATTACGTTGTCGCAAGAATACAGAAAGCCTGAAGAGCACCTTGCTTGGCATGAAACGTTAGAATTGCATGAACTGACTGCATTTCAATCGAATAATTTGACGGCGCTGAAAATGAATATGCCGAATGTGAAGGACGCTCAGCTGAAGGCACTTTATACGGAGGCCATCAAAAACCTGGAGAAAAACCTGGAAGAGCTGTTGGCCTACTACCCTCAAGCTCCTAAGCCAATGAGAGCGGTAGCGGAAGGGGACCTTACTCCATTTTATGCGGGACAGCTGCTGATTTTTGCCAAAACAGCCGTTCGCAATTATTCCATCGCCATTACCGAGACAGCTACCCCCCAATTGCGGGAAACGTTCCGGAAGCATCTGAACAAAGCAATTGACATGCATGCAAAGGTGTTTAACTTTATGTATCAGCGGGACCTGTACCCCGCTTATAACCTCGATAGGCTGCTTGCAGCCGATGTGAAAAATGCGGAGAAGGCGATTAAATTATAATACGGGACCTATTCCTAACGGTAAAAAGAAAAACATGGATTCTCCCATGAGGGGGAGTCCATGTTTTCTTCATTTGTAGCTCCGTTGGAGGAAGGCTTTGGTCCGATCCATGACCGGGTTCATGAAAAGTTGTTCCGGCGTCCCCGATTCAATGATCTCTCCCTGATCCATAAAAATGACCCGGTCCGCCACCTCCCGGGCGAATCCCATCTCATGCGTCACCACGATCATGGTCATCTGCTCCTTGGCGAGCTGTTTCATCACTTCCAGCACCTCGCCGGTCAGCTCCGGATCGAGAGCCGAGGTCGGCTCGTCGAACAGCAGAATCTCCGGGTTCAGCATCAAGGCCCGGGCGATAGCGACGCGCTGCTTTTGTCCGCCGGAAAGGTTTGCAGGATACGCTTCCGCCCGCTCGGTGAGACCGATTTTATGCATCAGCTCACGGCTGCGGTCGCGGAGTTCGGCCGGTGATCCCTGCTTCGCAAGCCGCGGAGCCAGTTCCAGATTCTCTAGTACCTTCAAGTGCGGAAACAAGTTGAAATGCTGAAATACCATGCCCATCCGGGACGTGATCCGCTTGATGTATTGCGGCTTGGCATAAACGCCGTTCCTTACCAGATCGTCGCCTGCTATCCGAATGGTTCCCGCGCTGATCTCCTCGAGATGGATTAGGCTGCGGAGCAAAGTGCTTTTTCCGGACCCGGAAGGACCGATGATGGCCACGACCTCGTTCTTGTTGATGTCCAGCGTGATTCGTTTCAGCACCTCCAAGGCGCCGTAAGATTTTTTCAGGTCGGTTACTTCGATGATCGCCATACCGCACCTTCCTTTCACTCGAATTTGAAGCGGTGTTCCAGCCATTTAAAGAACAGGGTCAACAATAGGGTCATGATCAAATAAATGAGGCCCGCAATGAAAAAGGGCACGATCGTGAAATCACGGTTCACGACGGTCTGCGCATAGTGGAGCAGCTCCGGAACGGCTACCGCGTACAACAGGGCGGTATCCTTCACGAGGGTAATCGACTCGTTAGAGACAGCAGGCAGCGCTACGCGGAACATCTGCGGCAGAATAACCTTCGTGGTCGTATGCCATCTGCTGAGGCCCAGCACCTGAGATGCTTCATACTGCCCCTTGTCGATGGCGAGCAGTCCGCCCCGGAAGATTTCGGCAAAATACGCCGCATAGTTTAACGTAAAGCCCAGGCAGGCGGCGACGAACCGGTCCAACACCAGGTATTCGCCCACTCCGGGGATGAGCGGCAGCCCGAAGCAGATAAACAGCAGTTGCAGCAGCAGCGGGGTGCCCCGCATGATGTAAATATATCCGTGGCTAAGCCACGCAACGGCCCTGATTCGGCTACGGATAGCCAAGGTCAGCAGAAAGCCGAGCGGAATGGATGCCGCAATGGCGATCAGGAACAGCAGCACCGTCATTTGTGCGCCTTCCAGCATAGGTTTTAACATATTTAGAATATAGTCGGGCGACATGCCTGCACTCTCCTTAAAAACAAAACAAGATTTCCGGGAAGGAAATCCTGTTCCGCGTACATTATTTCAATACTTTGTCTTCGCCGAACCAGGTCCGGGAAATCTTCGCTGCCGTTCCGTCGGCGTTCAGTTCGTCCAGTGCCTTTTGAAGTTTGTTCAACAGCTCTTCGTTTCCTTTTTTCACGCCGATACCGTACTCTTCCGGTGCTACCGACTCATCCAGCAGGGAGAACGCATCCTTTTCCTTGGACATGTAATACTTGATGACAATCTCGTCAATGACCACCGCTTCGATGCGTCCGATACGCAGATCGCTCAGCGCCAGCACATTGTCCTTATATTCGGTAATTTGCTTCACTTGGTCTTTGAGAGGGCTACCGTTCACTGCATCGGCAGCCGAAGACAGGGATTGCAATCCGATGGTTTTTCCTGTCAGGTCACTCATGCTGCGGATCGGGGAATCTTTCTTAGTGACGATGACCTGAGAGTTTTCCAGATACGGCTTGGTAAACAGCACTTTGCCTTTGCGTTCCTCCGTAATCGTATATCCGTTCCAGATCAAGTCGATCCGACCACTGTTCAATTCAGATTCTTTAGCGCTCCAATCGATAGGAAGAAACTCCGCTTCCACACCCATCTTTTCGGCAGCCGCCTTAGCATAGTCTATATCGAAACCGACAATCTCGTTCTTGTCGTCCCGGAAGCCCATAGGCGCGAACTTATCGTCAATCCCGATCACCAGCTTGCCGCTGTCCTTAGAGCTGGAACAAGCCGCCAGCAGGCTTGCCGATAGAATTAATACAATGAAAATTGCTGTAAAACGCTTCATGAATGACTGTCCCCTTTGTTATCAATGGATAAAATGCTTTAGTACGTTACCACGTTATCAGAATCCCAATATAACATAGAATGTCGGTTTATGTCGACCCATGAAACAGAAAAAGCCTGATAGATTCCGCATCAAAAGCAGCTGCGGAATCTATCAGACTCAAGGCGGATCAAATGATTAGGAGGTTAATACGGCTCTAGCGGCTCTAAACTGGTTAGCAGCTTCTACCATATGTCTCAAAGATTCTACCGTTTCGTGCTTCCCTCTCGTTTTCAGGCCGCAGTCCGGGTTAATCCAGAACAATTCGGGATCCAGCACTTGCAGCGCCCGTTCGATCATGTTGGACATTTCCTCCACGGACGGCACGCGGGGACTGTGAATATCGTATACGCCTAGGCCGATTCCCTGCCCGTAGCGATGTTCCTCAAAACTGGAAACCAATTCGCCGTGGCTGCGGGACGTTTCAATCGAAATCACATCCGCATCCATGTCCCGGATCGCGTCGATCATATCATGAAATTCGCAGTAACACATATGCGTATGGATCTGCGTCGTATCCCGAACGGAGGCTGTCGCTATACGGAACGCGTGCACCGCCCATTGCAGATACCGGTCTTTTTGCGATGCTTTCAGCGGAAGCCCTTCCCTTAAAGCAGGCTCGTCCACCTGGATCATCTCGATACCGGCCTGCTCCAGTGCCTGAACCTCGTTTCGGATGGCGACGGCGATCTGCGAGGCAACCTCGTCCCGGGGAAGATCGTCCCGGACGAACGACCAGTTCAGTATGGTCACCGGGCCGGTCAGCATTCCCTTCACCGGCTTGGCGGTGAGCGACTGGGCGTACACGGTTTCCTCCACGGTCATCGGGCTGCGGAAAGTTACATCCCCATAAATAACGGGCGGTTTCACGCAGCGGGAGCCGTAGGACTGCACCCATCCGTTCGAGGTAAAGACAAATCCCTCCAGCTTTTCACCGAAAAATTCCACCATATCCGTCCGCTCAAATTCCCCGTGCACAAGCACATCCAGGCCGATTTCCTCTTGAATTGCGATCCACTCCCGTATCTGCTCCTGCACGAACAGCCGGTAGCGCTCCTCGCTCCACTCGCCGCTGCGCCATGCTCTTCTAGCATTGCGGATCTCCTGTGTTTGCGGAAAGCTTCCGATCGTCGTCGAAGGAAGGAACGGCAGCATCCATTTCTTCTGCTGGAGCAGTCTGCGTTGGGCAAAAGGCAGCGCTCTGGCCGCATCCTGCTGCTGCGCATCGCGGGATGCTGCGCGTACCTCCTCGTTACGGCGCTCCGGAAGCGTGTTTAATTCCATTAGCGCCACCTTGTTGCTCAGAAGCTGCGCATCTTCTACCGAATTCCATCGGCCTTCGTTCACCAGGCTTGTGAGCAGTACCGTTTCGCTGATTTTCTCGTTGGCAAAGGCAAGCGCATCCAGTACCGCATCCGGCAGCAGCTTCTCTTCACTTGTGCTGACCGGCACGTGCAGCAGGCTGCAGGAGGGCTGGATCCAAAGCCGTTCCTTCGGAACGATTGCCGTAATCTCCGCAAGTACCTTCAGCTTTTGCTCGAGGTCCGCCCGCCAGATGTTGCGCCCGTCGATAAGTCCAACGGCCAGAATTTTGTCCAGTGGGAAACCGGACTTACGGATTTGCTCCAGCTGAACGGCACCGTTGCCGGTGAAGTCCAGCCCGATCCCGGCTACCGGCAGCTTGACCATCTGCTCATAGCGGTCCACCGCATCGAAATACGTTTGCAGCATCAGGTTGACCCCGGGTGCGGCTCCGCGTAAATAACTATAAATCTCGTTCACAAGGGCTCGGTCCTCTTCCGTCAGTTCTGTTACCAAAATCGGCTCATCGATTTGGACCCAAGCTGCTCCTTCCTGCTCCAGCTCCTTCAGAATTACAGCGTACAAGGGCAGCAGCTTACCAATCCATTGGCGGATGTCCTGAGCTGCATACCCTTTGGAAAGCTTAAGGAAGGTAAATAATCCAAGCAGTACGGGTTTGCCTGTGATGCCGAGCTCTTGCTTGGTCTCCCTGAATAATTGTAAAGGCCGGTTCTCCCGGAGACTCGGCTCTGTCCCGCCTAACTCAGGCACAATATAGTGATAGTTCGTGTTGAACCATTTGGTCATCTCGCAGGCTGCGGCTTCCTTGCTGCCTCTAGCCATAGCGAAATACAGTTCGTTTGTGATTTTGCCTCCATCGTCGAGCTTGGCAAACCGCTTGGGCACCAGCCCGAACATCGCCGCCGTGTCCAGCACATGGTCATACAGGGAAAAATCGCCGACCGGAATCAGATCCAATCCTTGCCGCTGCTGGGCAGCCAGATGGCTCAACCGGATCTCCTTCATCCTCTTTTCGAATTCATCCTCATCCGACCGGCCCGACCAAAAGCTCTCCAGCGCCCGCTTCCACTCTCTTTTCAGCCCGATTCTCGGGTATCCTAAACTCGTATTAACGGCTTGACTCATGTTGATGCGCCTCCTGTAAATTCAATTTGTTTGAACGCAAAAAAAGACATTCTTCCCCGATGTCAAAATGGGTAAGAATGCCTTGCTATAGTCCATGCGCAGGCTGCCATCTCAACACCTCCCTATCTCCCGTAGGTTAAGCAGTGTCGTCAGAACAGGCAGGTCTCCTGGCTCCAGTATCCTCATCCTCAGCGCCCTTCCCGGCCGTAAGGCCAGTGGCATTCTTGCTTGCTGAAAACTCCTCTGTTACAGTGGCGGGACCGCGTTGGCATTGCACCAAACTTCCCTATTAAGTTACAGCCGCCTATGTCTAGACATGCCGCAACACCTGTTCCCACATATGCAATTGGGTAATCTACAATATAGTACATCAGATTACTCGGAATTACAAGAAGAAATCTCGATGCTGGAAGAGAATATCCAGAATATCATGTATTTCCAGAGGGGCTCTAGCCACTCCCAGATTGTTTTGCACCGTATACAAGAAACTAAGATGGGAATACTTGGTGAGTATCTGACCAGAAGGAGAACGCGAATGAAGACCACTGAAAAAATATCGGGAATTCAGCTGAGTTTATTAGTTTTTTCCTTTATTGCTCCCACCCTGATTCTTGTCGCACCGAGTCTAATGGAAAAAATAGCCAGACAGGATGCTTGGCTCACGATTTTTCCTGGGGCTTTGATCGCAGCATTAAATGTTTGGATAATGATCATATTATCAAATCGTTATCCGGGACAGACAATTACACAGTATAGTACTCAAATTATAGGCAAATGGCCTGGAAAATTCCTGGGATGTTATTTTCTTTATTACTGGCTTAATTTTGATTTCATTATCCTTAATCAACACATACAGTTTATTAATACCGTTTTTCTCATAAGAACTCCATCTGTCATTGTCAGTCTAACGTTAGCACTCATATGCGGTATAGCAGTCTATATGGGTATCGAAGCCATCGCAAGATGTAATGAGTCTCTCGCCTTACTCATCTTTACTTTGCTCATACCACTTTTGTTCCTCATGCTCGCTGAATCGGATCCGGAGCGGCTCCGTCCTGTCTTAAGTAAGGGAGTCGTTCCCGTCCTTCAGGCGACTGTATTCCCTCTTGCGTACTTAACTCAATTTATTATTTTGGGGTGGCTTCTTCCTTTTTTAAATCAACCGAAGAAGGCAACTACATTTTCGTTTATCTCATTGTTAATCATTTCCGGCCTTTTCTGCATTACTATTTTACCTCTCATCATGATGTTTGGGCCGTTAACAAAAAAATTGGCTTTTCCCGTATTAAGCGTAATTCAGTATATAGGTATAGAAGGAAGCTTTGAACGCTTGGAGGCCTTTGCGGTAGCTATATGGGTTATGGGTTGCTTTATAAAAGTATCAATTACCTTCTTTATTATATGTATAAGCATAGCCCACCTTTTTAACTTGAAAAGTTACAGGAACTTTGTAGTCCCATTAACAATATTATCCGTGATAGGATCTGTTTCCATATTTGTGAATTATTCCACTGAGTTAGCCAGTTATCTAAGAAATACGTATCCCAGTTATGCATTTTTTACACATTTTATATTGCCCCTTTTCCTGCTTATCATTGATACGATAAAGAGGCGATGGAAGAAGTCAGTGCCTTAAATTCATTGCTGCAAAATCATTTTACCGATGTCCTCAAATAAGATTCTCGGAGGAACCGTTGTACTCGGTATATGAACCTGGGCAATCAAGAACGAGCCTAGGACCATACATAATCCCATCAAACAACAATATATTACAGCCGCTTTAAGCTGTTTTGCATTTAGAAAAATCTGAGCTTCATAGATGGTCCATCCCAGTATTAATATAACAAAAGTTACGATATGTACAACGAACATTATTCGGTCTCCTTTTGTTCGAAAGAAGAATGGACCATTCCCGCTCCTCTTATCGAAAGGTTTACTTCAATCGATATCTTTGATTCTGGAAACCGCTTATCCCATTTATTCTTCCAAATATCCCATTGTTCCGGATAATTTTTATATATTTCCCGTCCAAATCCCACGCTATCCGCTTTATATTCCTTCTGGATTTTAATTATAAAATCTTGAACTTGTTTCTTGGCTGCATCTTCTAACGCTTTTTTGATTAGTTTCAAGTTTTGGGGGTCGTTGATATCCAGTTCGGTATTATTCTCGACTAAATTCCCTTGACCTTTCAGTTGGATCTTAAAATGTACTGAATCACGTTGAATCTGCGTAATTATTTTACGATCGAAATGGTTTATAATCATCCCAACCTGCCCCTTACCTTTAGGTAATTTGGCAGTGAAAGGACCGTTCTTCAGCTTGCCTGTCACCCACAACTGCACTAGTGTATCTCTTTCATCTAATAAACCGGATAGTTTGAGATTTTTAAAAACGCCGGTCCCCGATACCCTAAATACTTGCTTATGCGGATCGTTTGAGCGGTTCTCTTGTTCAACCACCCCTACAACAGGATGAACCCCCTCACTTTCATATGCAATAAAAAAATCGCGCAAGGTTACTCCTACATCTTCTCCCGAAACTTCGATTCCTCTAACCGCTTCAATCGGTACTTGCTTTAAAGGAGAATTCAATTTCAGAATATTCCGCGCTTCTCCCCCTTTCACAACCATAAGATAGGTTTTCAAGCGATTCCTAGGATCATGAGTAAAAATATCCAGTACATTTTCAATTCCTTGTTTAGCTAAACGTTCACTAAGAAACACGACGCTGCGATGAGAGTAAAACAAAAGGCGTGAGCTTTTTTTCTGGAGATTGTCATGAACTTCATTTCCATTTTTGCCCTCTGCGGTTATATAGAAAAATTTGTTGCCGCTCCCTCCTCCATTCATTCCTCCTTGAATAGATAAGGGGACGGCGATTTGAATGGTACATAGCAGGTTACCATTGTCCGCCACATCTATGGCAGTACCCATAACAAATGCTAGATCATTAATCTCTGTACGATCCCAACACCCGCAAATGATAACGAATAAGAGAAGAAACATATATTTTAGTGATCTCATTTGTTATCCTCCAACTTTCAACCCAATTTCCCGGGAGTTGTTACTTCTGTCTCCCCTGTTGACGAAATTTCGCCCAAATCGGTATCCTAATCAAAACATCCTTCAATGCGGTAACCTTAAGCGGCGTTATTGGAGAAAAATAAAGAGCCCCGAATGATCGAAGGTTCGTCACGTGTAACATGATGCCTAGTAATCCTAGAACAATGCCATAAAGGCCCAGTGTCCCCGCTAAGAATAACATGGGAAAACGGAGTAATCGGATTCCGTTCGCAAAGGTGTATCGAGGAATCGTAAACGCGGAAATTCCAGTGATGGCTACGATGATTACTACCGGAGCAGATATTAATCCAGCTTGAACCGCTGCTTGCCCGATAACTATACCTCCAACTATACTTATCGTTGGGCCTATCTGTTTAGGCAGACGAATCCCTGCTTCCCGGAGGGCTTCAAAAATGATTTCTATAAATAAAGCTTCGATCATCGCAGGAAAGGGAACGGATTCCCTCGAGCCAGAAATACTAAGTAAAAGATTAGTGGGTATCATCTCCTGATGGAAGGTCGTAATAGCTACATACAGTGATGGAGCAAATATCGCAAAATTGATAAAGAGGAACCGAATCCATCGAACAAAAGTAGCTACAGGCCAACGAATATAGTAATCTTCACTTGCCTGTAGTCCTGTCCAGAACGTCATCGGAACAATAAGGACAAAGGGGGTAGTATCCACAACTATGGCTACTTTTCCTTCAAGCAATTCAGCGGATACCACATCGGGGCGCTCCGTGTTAAGCACTTGGGGAAATGGTGAAAACGGTTGATCCTCAATAAATTCTTCAATATAAGCTGAGTCGAGAACTCCGTCAAGCTCAATTGGCTTTAATCTTGTTCTAACTTCTTCAACTAATGTGTCCGGCGCAATACCCTTTAGGTATAAAATCGCGATTCGAGTCTGGGTAATCTCTCCTAAGGTGAAATACTCTACCTTTAATTGTGAAGTTTTAAGTCTAGAACGTATCAGACTTATGTTTGTGGAAATTTGTTCGATGAAGCCGTCTTTTGGTCCGCGTATTACCGGTTCGGATGACGCTTCCTCAAGACTTCTTTTGGATAAACCCGGAACTGAAACCGTCATTACGTTGTTGCTGTTTGTCATTAGAATGGCGGCATGCCCTTCTAAGACGTTTCTTATGGTATCCGACACTTTTGTAGAGTTATTCGTGGTTCCTATGGATATAATTTCATTTTTCATGTCTACTTCTTTCAACTGAACCGTATCCCTATTTACACTCTTTAACATTGGTTTAATTACATGCTCTTCAAGCATATTTTTATCAATTAAATTATCAATGTAAACAATGAGCCACTGAAGGTTATGCTTAACTTCAATCTTTCGGTATTCCAAATCAGAACAATCCTCAAACGCTTCTTTTAATATCTTTTCGTTTTGCTCCATGTCCGTTGTAAACTCATTTATATTGTCTTCTTCCAGGTTAGTAATTTTCATTTGATAAATATTTTTGTTTTTTCTGAATTCACCTCTATTAAACCGTCTCATGAAAGATCCTCCTGCTTACCTTTGTCATTGCTATTATTCCAAATAAAGTAAGACATATTCAAAATGAATACCACTTTGATGGATTTCATTCATTCAGGTTGCAACATGACGCCAATTAGAAAACGAACCCATGCCGACAACGGCTTGGAATCGTTTTAAAAGGATATTAAAGTAAATACATCTTCTAATTGAATGCTAATTAAGTACTTAACACTTTGATAGGTTCACTCATCAAAAAATCCGGATAACAATGGAGATAAAAAAAGATGACCCCCGTCCATACTTTCAGAACAGGAATCATCTTTTTTTGTCATGCTGCCTAACGTCTCTTTTAAATGACCTTGACAAGGGGGCTATTTAAATTGGCTGCTTACCCTTTGCTTTGTTTCGGCAGGTTATTTATCCTCATATTTCTTGGCTAGTTCCTGCAGATCTTTGTAATATTGCTGGTAAAGTTTTGTACGCTCTTTTTCGGTAGTTGCATTTTGAAGTTTAATAAGGAACTGGACGGTAAGCTTCTGGATTGCTGCCTGATACTCCTCTTGAGGGCTGCCATTATCGCCGCCGTTACCCGGTTTGCCCGCGGTTAATGTGAAGGTTTCCTCAGCCAAAGGGCGCCCCAGAACGGTAGCTACAGCAGTTACGCTGCCTGTAGACTGATTCTTCTCAATCGTAATGTCACCGTCTGATGTAAGTTTTGCTGTTGGAGTAGTCCCCTTCTTTACAGACCATTCCACGAGCATAGACGGAACTTCGCGCCCAAGCACTTTCAGATTGGCTTCAGCTTTTCTTCCGTTGCCAGTTTGTTTGGAAATATACGCTTCGGACTCAGTTCTCATGACGGCGAACAGCATCGCGTTACCCGCGGCGCGGCCTGCTGGGATCTTCGCTTCAAAATTCGCAGATGTCTCTGCTAAACTAGGTAAAATACCAGGGGACAGCTTTGCGTAGAAAGACAGAATCTTACCGATAACGTTGTCATTCACGTTAGGCTCGTCCAAGACATCTTTCAATACTTTTATCATAAACTCTTTTTTAGCTGCGTCGTCTTCTAAAAGTGCATAAATTTGAGGCATGTTCAGGCCCTTAATATGCTTTCTTACAATGGGCTCTACTCCTGTGTAGCTGTCATTACCGAAAATAAATTCAGCAAAATCAGACACGCGAATGTTCTGGTCTACTCCTGCCTTGAGGGCAAACTTTCGGGCCGTATCATTGAATTGGTTCTGCAATGCGATATTTTCCAATTCACTTCCATCACCGTAGTAAGTGATGGCCAAAGCTTGAACAAAGCCAAGCAGATCCTCACGGATTTCCTGATATTCGTCCGGTTGGAACAGGAATTTCACCTGATTCCAAGTTGGATTGATCAGATTCAAGTGAGCCGGATTGCTCGGGTCCAACGCTTTAACCTGGTCCCTGGCCGCTCTTACGTTAGCCAAATCTTGCGGATATTCCTGCGAGATTGCCACCAGGGCGGTCCGGATTTCCACCATTCTTGCTGTAATGGCAGGATCGATGAAGGTCGGGCGTGCTTCAGCCGCAGAAACGACGGATGCCAAACCTAACTTACCTGCAACATCTCCCGATAATACCGGAAGCCCTGATAAAAGCCCTGTAGACATGCTCATTGCCATAATCGAAGCGGTTACTTTCTTGTTCCATTTCATAATCAAAAATCACCTCATCTTGTATTTGGTCTTGAAGAAAGCACACGCCTGGGGAACGTGTGCCTTGCCATGGACACTACTTGTTGTGGCTGTATAACTGTTCTACACCGTTATCAAACTGTTTCTGCGCTGTATCCAGCACACTTTGGCTCGCGCCTTTTGCCGAATAAGTATTGTATGTCTGGTTAAACTTGGTGGAGATTTCGCTTAATTCGGACTTTCCCTGCTGCACCAATTGCTGTTTCTCTTCCGCTGTACCGGCCTTCATATACTGGACCAGCAGCTTCGTGAAAGCAGCTTCCGCTTCCTTGCGGAGTTCCTGGAAAGCAGCAACCGCCTCTTTATCAATCTGATTCTGAGTCTGGTTAGGGTTTTGAGGCTTGTCCTTGTCATTCTTGTCATTCTTGTCCGTTTTTTCTGCTTCCACTTTCGCTTTGGCCGCAACGGAAACCCACGACCCTTTTACTGCCGGTTTTACAACAGCTTTCGTCGGAGCCGCAGCTAACGCACCTGCAGCGGAAACATTCATCAGCAAGCATGCAGAAACCGCTAGTACGACATATTTGTTCTTCTTAATCATGAGTGCTTGTCCTCCTCAAATAAATCAATGACTGCAACATTTCTTACTCGGGCCATACAGCCCGTGAGAACGGTATTCTTTCTCACATAGGCATCAACTCCTCCAAGAATGTACCGTTTCCTAGTTCATCATCGAAGAAATTTGGGCTGCTGCACTAGCCTGCATCTCCGCCTTAGAGCTGTTATACTCTGATCTCCAGCGGCTTATGGCAGACTGGCTCCATCCATTCGATTTAAACTCACTGACAGCCGAACCGATGATCGATTCAAACTTAGCGTCGCAGGAGCTTTCGGCCGCAGCCACCTTCGGCAGGAACTTGCTCTGCAGTGTCTTTAAGGAAACGGAGCCTCCACTGACTTCGGATTTGATCTGACCAATGATAGCGCTGCTCTTCGAGCGGCAGCTGGACCTAAGGGAAGCCAGTTTCCCTTCATATCTCCGTTCCGCCGCCTTCCGGGCTGAGGAAGAGCCGGAGGTACCCGATGTACCGGTTGATCCTGATGATCCCGAAGTGCCTGTTGATCCTTTCGATCCGGAATTTCCGGACGTCCCGTTAGGCTTGGCCGCCGCTGTTTTCGGTTCATCTTTAACCTCGTTGTTGTCTTGCGACAAATCCGGATGATCCGAAGCCTTACCGCTTGTGTTTTTGTCACTGCCTGCAGAAACAACATTACCTGTATCCGCCGCATCGCCTGCTCCTGTGGACTGGGCCTTCTTCTTCAGTTCCTCTTTAATGCGGGCACGTTCCTTCTCGTCATATACGCCGACAAGTTCAATCGGATATTCGGGATCTAGAATGACTAATCCCTTTCCGTATTTATGGGTTACGGCACGCAATGCTTTAATCTCCTCAGGAGAAAGCTTCTTTAGAAGCAAATCACGGATTTCCTGTTTCTTCTCGTTTGAAAGCTTCTCTGTGGCATTGCCCTGCAAATACATAATTTCTTTCATGCTCAGGCCTGATCTCAGCAGCACAGCGGCCACATCCATCGCATCTTTAGAATTGATGCTCTGATTAGCCAGCTCTCCAGCCTTGTCCACAGCGCCGTAAAGGGGTTTAGGTACCTGCGCTGCCGGTTTGTCCTGCGAGGAGTCCCCGGATTCACCCGGTTCCGGATGGCGCTGTAAAATATCAGCCGTAGTAATAGACTGAATCTGATAGTACAAGTATCCCGCTCCGCCAAGCACCAGCAATAATACCGCCGCTGCGCTGCCGAGCATCCATTTCTTCCAAGGTTTCATTCCAGTTCCAGTATGCTTTGTCATAGTTGTTCCCTCCAGTTCCGCAGGAATAGCAGGAAAGACGCCCTTTCCGTTAGGTTGTGTCCTGTGGTCAAGGTGCGTCTATCTCTCTATACCCTACTGCGGTTAATTGGCGGCTTGTGTCTGCCAACCGTCATACAGCTCAATCGTTTCATCCGATTCCTGTCCATGTCCGGTCTGGACAACAATAATTTCCATATCTCCCGAAGCTTTTACGCCATGCAGCGTCTTTTTCGGGATGTGAACGACATTGCCCGGCGCCAGGTGCATCCGGTTTCCGTTATAAATAAATTCTCCTTCTCCCTGCACGACGGTCCAAACTTCATCAACCATCGTATGCATCCGATATCCCAAATGGCTGTCCGCATGAATGCCGATTCGCTTCGTAACGACACTGTAGCCGCCGTCATACGTGTTCGAATCGAGGATGCGGATCCAGCCCCATTTTTTCTCTTCATAGCGAGGGGCTTGCTTGACTTTCATCAATTCCTTCACTTTGTGGCTCTCCGACTTGGCGGAAACCAGAATTCCGTCAGGGCTGGCTGCAACAACTACATCGTCGAGACCGATCACGGTAATCGGAATATCGAGTTCGTTCAACACATGCGTATTCCGGCATTCATGGCTGCATACATCGTCACCCAGCGTATCGGAAGACATTTCTTCAGTCAGCGTGTTCCACGTGCCAAGATCCTTCCAGTACCCGCTGTAAGGAATGACGGTAATTTGTTCTGCCTTCTCAACAACCTCGTAGTCAAAGCTGATTTTCGGAAGCGAACCGTACTGCTTCAGCAGTTCGTCGTACTGCACCGGCACCTGCTTGGCGATCAGCGTATCGATCATGAAGCCCAGACGGAAAGCGAATACGCCGCAGTTCCAGTAAGCGTTCATTTCCATCAGCAGACGGGCCGTCAGATCATCCGGTTTCTCAGCGAACTTCTTCACTTTCCGGTAAGCCGATCCGTCATCTTCTTCAGGAACGATATAACCGTATTTCGTGGAAGGATAGGTCGGGTACACGCCCATAAGCGCTAGTTCCGCTTCCGTCTGGCGGATAGCCGATTCCAGTTCTTTCAATTTATGGAAAAACTCGTTTTCCACATAAGGATCTACCGGCAGCACAACCACAATCTCATCCAGGCTGACGGACTGCGCCGAATATAAATACGTAGAAGCCAGCGCAATTGCCGGGAACGTATCTCTGCGTTCCGGTTCTACGATTAACGGTACCTCTTCGCCAAGCTGGCTGCGCAAAATCTCCACCTGCGTGCTGCTGGTAGCCACGACAGCCTCGCCCTCGAATCCGCAGGAACGAATCTGTTCCCACACCCGCTGCACCATCGATACAGTCTCGCCTTCCGGCGTTTCCAGCACCTTCAGAAATTGTTTGGAACGGGCATCATTGGACAGCGGCCAAAGCCGGCTCCCGGATCCCCCTGACAGCAAAATAATTTTCATCTGGCTCCACTCCTTGAAGGTTTGATGTACAAGCGTTTCACTCTTGCGAAGACGGTCGTTTTTTCCTCGGCCGACAGGCCTAATTTCCAGAAAAGCAGCACGAAGCTTACAGTAGAAGCCGCCGCCAGAACGGCGAGGGACAGCATCCAATCCTCCGTTCCTACCGCACGATATACGGCATAGGTAAACAGGAACGAGATAAGGATACTGGCTGCCGTACCCCAATAGGTTTTGGAGAAAGGCGTAATGCCCAGCTTCCGGTAGACAATCACAATTAATGTTGCTTTAAAGGCAATAATGCCGACCGATACGGCCAGTACCGCACCCAAAAGTCCCCATACCGGAATCAGGACCAGACTTAACACAGTTACCAAAGCTACCTGCATCACGGTCGTATACACAACCGTTTTCTGCCTGCCAGTCATCATCAGCAAATACTCGCATGATCCGGAAGCGGCATTGACCAGCTGGCCTACAGCCAAAATCTGCAGTGCATAGGCAGCGGTGGCAAAACGGTCTCCGAATGCGTTCATAACCAGTTCCGCACCGATGATGGCCACGATGGAAATCCATCCGCCCGTAGCAAAAATCCATTTCGTGATGCTTTTGTACAACCTGCTGATCGCAGGCATATCTTTTGTCAGATACAATGTAGCGATCATCGGAGCAAACACCATCTCCAGAGAACGCAGCGTGAACGCAATCAACGCCGATGTCTGCTGGGAAGCCCGGAAGTAACCGAGAAACTCGGCCGCCAGATACAGCCCCATAATGAACGTCACTACGAAAGGCGCAATCTGGTTAAGCATTTGGATAGACATAAACTGCGGAGCAAGCTTGATTACTTCCGCGTCATGCTTTACATCGGAGCGGCGGAACGACAGCTTCGTCGATTTCATTACCCAGGTGTAAGCAAAAGCACAGGCCAGGATGAAGCTGGCAAGGTATCCCCATAGCACAAGCTCCCCCATATCCCGGAACCACAGCAGAAAGGCGCAAAGCATCAGGAAATAGCTGACGGGACGGATGACATTCTCAGGAAAGGTCGATCGCAGAAATTGGAAATTCGCCTGATTGACAACCCGGGAATACACGACAATCGCCTGAAACGGGATCGAAGCCAGCATAATCAGAAAGAACAGCCGGATGGAATGCGTGCTTTCGAACATGCTGCTGAATAACGGCGTTGCAAGCCACAACCCCGCCAAAAGCACGATCGACGCGCCTAAAGTATAGGCCAGAGCCGTTACTAAGGTTCCGTTGCTATCCCGGTAATCCCCGGTTTCCCTCCGCTTCGGCAGCAGCACGAGCAGCGTATTTTCCATCCCCACATTTGCTACGATATATGCGATAGCCAACAGGTTGATCAGAAAGGCATAGATCCCGAAATCGTTAATATCCAGAATCCTTGCTACCAGTACCAGGTTGATGTAACCGAAAAAGGCGCTGACTACCCGGGTGATCGTATTATATGAAGCGCTCCTTACGACCGAGCCCGAGCCCGGTACGTTCCGCCCTTGTCCCATGATGCATGCACTCCCAAAAAACAGTATTTGTCCGATAGGCCGAACTCTCTATAATCTATCTTGTTACGGATAACGCAAGCTTCTCCGAAGCGGATTGGCGAAGATCATCCGTATACTTTTGCAGCATTTTGCGCGTATTGTGCTTCATATTGAAGTTCTCCTCGATATGCTGCCTTGCATAACATTTGATCGCTTCCCTGCGGGCAGGCTCGTTCAGGACGAACTCGATTACGTCCGCGAATTCGGCAGCATCGGAGACAATGAAACCGTTGCGGCCGTGTTCGATCGGATCCACATTGCCAGGCGCTTTATTGACGATCACGCAGGTTTCCAGATACATGGCCTCCAGTACCGTAATCGGCAGCCCTTCCCAGAGGGAAGTCTGCAGATAAATATCCGTATGGAGATCCATTTCCCGGATCGCTTCATCATGCTTGACCCAGCCCGTTATGCGAATGCGGTCTTCTAAACCGTACTCCGCCATTTTTGCCCGCACTTCGCCTTCCAGTTCACCGCCGCCAATCCACAGAAAGTCGGCATCCACACCGCGCTTCACGCATTCCTTGGCCACCTCTACAAACAACAGAGGGTTTTTCTGCTGCGACAACCGGCCGCACGAAACAATCTGCTTACGGGAGGCAGCCCGTACTTGAGAATCAATGCCCGCGCGTTTGGCTTCAAGCAGCTCAATGTCGATCCCTGTATCAACCTTCACGATCGCAGCTTTCAGGGAAACATCCAGTGCTGCGGCCTCTTCCGATGCCGAGATCGGAATGATGACGGTACTGCGGTCCATGAGGACAGCGGCGCGTTCCATTAGGAAATAGATTTTCCGGGCAAGCTTGCTTTTCACGATCTGCAGAAACGCATAACCGTGAGGAGTATAGTAAGAAGAAATCCCCTTCGTATTCACAGCCATGCGTCCGAACAGTCCGGCAAAACTGGAGTGATAATGCACTACATCCGGCTGTTCCTTGTCAACCAGCCTGCGAAGCTCGCGGGAGTAGCGTACGAAAGACCATACACTGCTCCGTTTAAACTCCACCTCTATCATCCGCACATGAGAATCAAACATCGCTCTTAATGTGTCCGGCGGCGGTGTCTGTTCCCTGCGGGAGTAAATCAGAACGATGTCATGGCCTTCCTGCGCCATGAAATTAGCCTGAGTCTGCACATAGGTGAGCACACCTCCGCCAAGACATTCCGATACCATTACTATTTTCACGGACGGTTCCTCCTCCCCGAACTCACAACTGCGCCCCGGTCACGGCAGCTTTCGCCGTCCGTTCAGCTTTCACGTATGCCAGCCCCTTGCGGCTGGATACTTTCCAGCTGAACCGCGCTGCGCTCGCCAGCGCCGCCTCCTCCATCCGGCGGCGCAGCCCGCTGTCGGCCACGATGCTTTCCATCGCGTCCGCCAGCGCATCCACGTCCCCGGAATCCACGAAGATTCCGGCTCCGTCCGCCACCGTGGCCAGCCCGTCGATCTTGTAGCCGACGACAGGCGTGCCGCAGGCATTTGCTTCGACATAGGTGATGCCGAAGCCCTCACGCAGCGACGGGCTCGCGAACACCATCGCCCGACGATACAAATCCCGCTTCTGTTCCTCGCTGAGGAACCCTGCGAATTCCACCGGCGCGTCGCCGGCCAGCTTCTTCAGCTCCTCCGTCTCGCCCGGCCCCGCCACCACAAGGCGGAGCTCCGGATATGACGGGGACAGCTGCTTGAACGCGCTGATCAGGTGATCGACCTTCTTAACGCCGCCCATACGGCCGATGTAGAAGATCAGCGGCTCCTTCGCCACGGACGGGTCCGGGCAGAAGTAGCTGTTGTCTACCCCGGGCTCGATAATCTCAACGCGGTCCTCACGCAGCCCGTTATGTACGAGTTCCCCTCGGGTCAGCTCGCTGACGGCCACCATTTTGGTCCGCCGGTACACGACCGGCAGAACGACACGCTCCATGAACGTCCCGATGATCGCCTTCGGCAGGCTTTGCGTCGTCCAATACGCTTTCCCGGTCAAGTGATGCACGATCGTCGTGTTGTTTTTCCCCGGGGCCAGCATCGGCGACAGCATCGGGAACGATACCATGTTCTCAATCAGCAGATCCGTACTCTTGCGCAGATGCTTCCAGTAGTACTTCCAGATGGCCAAAATCGGCGTTCCCGATTTGCCGATGCGGATCACTTCGATCCCGTCGACGAATTCATGCCCCGGCAGCCCGTACTTTTTCTCAATTCCGCACACGAGCGTGATCTTATGCCCTTCCTTCTGCCACGGAGCCGCGAGATACTTGATGTACTCGCGCGCCCCTCCTTTATGTGGAAAGTTGGTTGGCCCTCTGAGCGACAAGATGGTGATGTTCATTCGTGATTTCCCCCAAAAATGCAGATTTGCTGCGGATCAGTTGTTGAACTTGCGGAATTTTACGGCCCAGATGTTCATGCAGGCGCTCGCGGGAACGCAAGCAGTGATGTACCATCTCCACAATGTTCGTCGGTGTAATGTCTTCGATGTTGACAACATAATTGTTCAGTTCCAGCATCTGCATGATGCCGTTCGTTTTCTTCTCATAAGCGATCGCAACAGTCGGCACTTCGGCGCCTGTAGCGAAAATATTGGAGTGCATACGTGTTCCTACAAAAATGTAGAAGCGGCTGATCAGCTCTTTAATTTCCATCGGGCTAAGGTCTTCCGTCAAAATGATGAAGCTGTCCTTCACTTTCTCAGGCAGCATGTTCTTGATCTCATTAGCAATGATGCGGTCATCGTCCCCGTCAAAAATAACCTGCGGAATGAACACGAACACTGCGTTCTTCTCTTGGGAAATCCGGCGGATCAACGTCACAACAGATTCCTTGTACTTGGCTGCGGCCGCTTCTTTATCCGCACTCTTAGGGAAATGCCATTTGCGGACGGTAAGGCCGATCAGCGTTTTGTCCTGCGGCAGGCGCGCATAAATGTCGTCTACCAGCGGGCTGTTCTTCTTCGGAACCATGAACGCAAGGTCCGGCGTGAAAGCAAATTTGTCTTTCGGAAGGAACGTCTGGAAGTATTTCACCGTTACGTCCTCGCGCGGATATACGAAATCCAGACGGCCCAGCACGGTTTCGGTAATCTTTTTGATCAGCTTGTTCGTAGGCGGCTCTACAGAAGTTCCCCATAGCACAACTTTGCGTCCAAGGAACGTCGCCAGGAAGATCTGATGCAGATGGATCAGGCTGTTAAATTTATTCCCGCCCAGGAACCCGCCGCCGCAGACGATGATCAGATCGCTTTCTTTCAGCGTCTTCATCGATTTATTCGCATTCACGAACAAGCCGCGGAACAGGAAGAACAGAATCATTTGCAGCGCGCTGATGACGGCCAGCTTGGAGATGGCGATCAGCTTGCCCATTTTGGTCTTTTTGAACGGATAAGGATTGAGCAAGTTGGATTTCACGGATTTCACGTTCTGCAGCTTGCTGTAACGGTCATAGTCCACTTCCGGCGTAAAGGAAAGAATATGAATCTCCGGATTTTCCACCACCGCATTGATTTCGTTCAAATGCCCCATCAAAATGCCGGCGTCACCTTTGTTGAACCACGTGTAAGCGTTCATGATTGTAATTTTCATAGAAAGTTCTCTCCCCAACCCTTGATTTATATGGTGTTGCTGCAAATCTTTTTCTAAAAGCTACGATGGCGAGGATTCCGAAGAAGGAAATCCAGGCCGGAAAGAAACGTCCAGTCGTGAAATACACATATCTCGGCAGCTCCGTCAGTCCCAGAAACCAGATCGGATATAACATGGCACCGAGCATATATCCTTTGCGGAACAACGTATAGGCCGTACCGGTCAATGCTCCCAGCAGGAGCCAGAACGTGGCGGTGCCGACCAGGCCGAAATCCTGATACGGAAGCATGATGCCCGACGGGTTGTTATATTCGGGATTCCCCATTGTCGTAAGCACATTCAGCACGTTTGCGTCCGGATCGGTACCGAACAGCTGCGCATACTTTCCGCTAATGAGCGGGAATTCCCAGAACCAATTTAATGTAAAGAACGGAAACGGATTACTACCTGCTCCCAAGTGCTCAAAGTAGAGCATACCGGTGTTGAGCGCATTTACGTAGTATCCGAAAAACCGGGTCGTAATGAAGTCAAAGTAAGATGGATAAACGTACATGTAATAATTGACCCAAGAACGGAAATATTCCCCGATACCGAACAGCACTACAACAAAAGCAAATCCTATCGCCGGAAACATGCCGATCAGCGGAATCCGTTTCCCGTCCCTGAGACGCATGACCACGTAAATGACGATGGACGGGACAAGCAGTTCCAGAATAGCCAGCCGTTCAGCAAAGAAGATAGCCCGGAAAACGGCAAGCAGGGCGATGACAGCCATCATCCGGCGCACCGTTTTGTCTTTGTACAAATAACTGAAATACATCGACAAAATCATAAATGGAACACCGAAATTCGTTAAGGAAGTCACACCGGATACCTTGGTCAAAAAATTATGCTTGATCTCAAAAATCGCATTTTGCTTCCCTGCCAGTACATTAAGGAATGTGGCGGGTGTGGCGCCGTTGCGGATCAGAGAAAGCATCCACAAGGCGTACCCCGTAACTGTCAGGAAGAAGAGTACAAATATCGCTTTCCTGTACAAGCCTGCATTGGACTCAAATTCCGTATAAAACCCGGCATTCTTCTTTAGCGGCCGAAACAGCTGGAACACCAGCAGGCAGCCTGTCAAAAAGCAGAGGAGCGGCATGATCATATACATCACGTTACCGAGCGTAATGTACTTTGTGACACGGTAATACATGTAGTAATTCTGTGCCGGTATGGCGGCGGCACCCGTGATAATGATCGTTCCGATCAGTCCGAGCAGTATCGCGGGATTGAACCACCACACTTTCACATCATGCAAAACACGTTTGTTCATTGCTGCTCACTCCTTACTTCTGAAGAAGGCCTGTGCCGGGAATGGATAGCATCCATTAAAATGCGTTGTTGGAACCCGTCAGGGCTTTGACCGTCTTGAGAATAATTTTGATGTCGTTCTTGATGCTTCTCGTCGCGATGTATTTCAGATCCAATTCGACCATTTCTTCAAAACCTACGGAGTTACGGGCGCCGCACTGCCAAAGTCCTGTGCAGCCCGGCGTTACAGCCAAGCGCTGTTTTTGGTACGCCGTGTATTCATCCACTTCTCTTTGAAGAGGCGGCCGTGGTCCAACCAGGCTCATTTCGCCTTTCAATACGTTCCACAGCTGCGGAAGCTCGTCGATGCTCGTCTTGCGGATGAAACGGCCGATACGCGTTACGCGCGGGTCGTTCTTCATCTTAAACATCGCACCGCTCACTTCGTTCTGAGCCAAGAGCTTATCCAGCATCTTTTCGGCATCGGTTACCATGGAACGAAATTTGAACATATAGAAGATTTTCTCGTTTTTACCGACCCGTTTCTGTTTAAAGAATACTGGGCCCTTCGGATCTTCCCATTTGATCAGAATCGCAACGATCAGAAATAGGGGAAACGCAAGAATTAGGCCAACCAGCGCTCCTGTGAAATCCATCACTCTTTTGCCGATTGCATAACTAAGCCTCTCACTGGCCGCTGTTGCACTTAATGCCGTACTGTAATAGGCCTCTTTATTCGGATTGATCATATTCATTGCTCTTCACCTCGAATTGATAGCATAGAATTTAAGTGAACCCGCTCAAGGATTTCTTCCATTGCCGTGATCAACGGATAGCGGATGTCTTTGTTCTGCAGGGCAAACTCAAGCGTTGTAGTAATGAATCCCAGCTTCTCCCCTACGTCATAGCGTGCGCCTTCAAAGTCGTATGCCAGAACGCCTTCTTCTTCATTGAGCCTCTGAATGGCATCCGTCAGTTGAATCTCTCCGCCGGCCCCCGTTTCCTGCAGGGCCAGATGTTTGAAGATGCCCGGTGTCAGGACGTAACGACCCATGATCGCCAGATTGGAAGGAGCTTTTCCTAGCGACGGCTTCTCCACGAATTGGCGGACCGTGCTTAGGCGTCCGATGGATTCGATCGGATCCACGATTCCGTAACGGTTGGTTTCCTCATAAGAAACCGGCTGCACACCGATAACGGATTTCTGTGATTCCTCATATTGCTGAATCAGCTGTTTGATGCAAGGCGTCTGAGCCTGAACAATATCATCTCCGAGCAGAACCGCAAACGGTTCATCCCCAATGAAGTTCCGGGCGCACCACACCGCGTGTCCGAGACCCTTCGGCTCTTTTTGGCGGATATAATGAATTTCAACGCGGGAGGAGCGGCGTACTTCGTCCAATAACGCCAGCTTGCCCTTTTCCATCAGGTTCTGCTCCAGCTCAAAAGCGTTGTCGAAATGGTCTTCAATCGCGCGTTTTCCTTTTCCGGTGACGATGATGATATCTTCAATACCTGAGGCAACGGCTTCCTCTACGATGTACTGGATCGTCGGCTTGTCTACGATCGGCAGCATTTCCTTGGGCATGGCTTTGGTGGCTGGCAGAAATCTTGTTCCTAAACCGGCAGCAGGGATAATTGCTTTTTTTACTCTTCTCATCCTGTTCACCTATCCGTTTCCTTTTTGTATTTGATACGTAATGTATCATGTGGAATATATTTGTGCCTTATAGAAGGAGCGTCGGGCGATTATTTCGCTTCGTCCGCTCCGTAGTAATAAACATAGCCTGCTTCTGCGTCTTCCCGTTTCTTGTTATTGAGCACGACACCAAGCAGATTGGCATTGACATGATCCAAGCTCGATTTGGCTTTCTGTACAAGCGCTTTTTTCGTCTTTCCGGATTTCACTACGAGGACCACCCCGTCGCTAAAGGAAGAGACGATCAACGCATCTGTCACGGCAAGGATCGGAGGAGTATCGATGATGATGATATCGAAGTCTGCACGGAATTTCTCCAGCAATCCCGCCATTCTCTTCGAAGCAAGCAGCTCCGAAGGATTATGAGGAATGGCACCGGAGGTGATTACGGTCAGATTATCGACTCCTGTTTCACGGAAAGCTTCATGAGGCTGATAATTTCCCGCCAGCAGATTCGTTAACCCGTTACGGTTATGAACGGCAAACCTGGTATGAACTGTTGGCTTCCTTAAGTCACAGTCCATCAGGAGCACTTTCTTTCCTTCCTGGGCATAGACAATGGAGAGATTTGCTGCCGTAGTGCTTTTGCCTTCACCCGGAACCGCCGAACCGACCATGATGACTTGAGCCGGCTTATCCACTGAAGAGAATCTGATATTCGTGCGCAGCGTACGATAAGCTTCCGTAATCGGAGAGTGCGGGTTGCTGTCTGCAATGAGCAGCGGGCTATTGGTTGATTGTGGCATAACCAGGTTCACCTACCCTCTTATAATTTCGGTTCGATTTCGAGGTGATGTCGCTCTTCGTAATCGAATATACCGTAGTAAGTGTGCTTAATCCGAGATAACGCTCGATGTCGCTTTCCGTTTTCAGTGTATCGTCCATAAATTCGAGTGCGAATGCAAGTCCTGCTCCAACCATTAAAGAAAGCACAAAAGCGACCAGGATATTCAGCACTTTATTTGGAGCAACCGGTGCAGGATTCGCATCGGCCTTGGCCAGGCTGAGAATCGTAACGTTATCGATTTTCATAATGGACGGGATTTCTTGCTTGAAAACAACCGATACGGCGTTTGCAATCTTTGCTGCCTTCTCATAGGATTGATCCCTTACTTTAACGGTCATCACCTGTGTACCGTTTACGGAGTTGACCGAAATTTTCTGGTTTAACCCTGAAGTACTGTCGCTCAACTCCGGGTATTGCGCGGCCACTTTATCCAGGATCGGCGGAGTTTTGATAATTTCCTTATACGTATCGACCAGCTTCATATTGGAGTTGATGTCATCAAGCTTCAGTTCTCCCAGGAGCCCGACATTCTGTTTCACGTTAACGATCAGCTTCGTGGAAGCTTCATATGTAGGCTTGATTACCAGGTAACTGTACAATCCCGCCCCAATCGTTGTCAGCAGTACAATCAAGGTAATGATATGCCATCTGCGTTTCAACATAGTTAGATAATCTTTGAACTCATTCGTTTCCATGGCCATCCTCCGATATTGTTGTAGTAAAGGTTAAGATGTAAATTTAATGTAAATTTTGTTAACAAAAGGATGATGATACAATCCAGTTCAAACTATATGTTACAAAATGTATCGTGTCAACGAAAAAAAAGATTAATTTTTGATTAAAAAATACATTTTGTATCATATTTCTTCTTTTTTTTGACATGTACTAAGCATTGAAATTATTATTTAATTAAGAGCATCACTTTACGGATTTCTCCATTGAAGGGAACATGTCTATGCCATACGGAACGATCATCCATAACTTGCGGGAGAAACAAGGGTTTACCCAGGAAGAGCTGGCTTCACGTCTTGGCATCTCAAGAGCCTCGTTGTCACATTATGAAACCAATCGCCGCGAACCCGACTACGAGACCCTGACCAAGATCGCCGACTTGTTCAAAGTCAGCATTGATTATTTAATCGGCCGCACTTCCGAAACAAGCGCCGTTCCAGAACCCGCCGTTCACGATTTTGTAAGCGAGCTGGAACTGTCTGACGAAGAATTACTTGAGAAATATAATCTGATGATCGACGGGAAAAAGCTGACCAAAGAGGAAGCCCGGCGGTTTATCGCCTTCATCCGAGCGGAACGGTCTATCCGGTAATTGCATTCGGCTGAACGTCCTCTTTCCACTCCCTGAGCAGCTCGGCGATGTCCTGCCGGATCCCGAGCTGCTCCATTACTTTACGCACATCTACATCCACTTTATTCTCCTTCTTCGCCATGCTTATCATCAAACCTCTCCTATCCCTATTCTATTTCTTTAGGTTTCTAGTGATTGTTGACTCAGCCGTAACAGGTATGTACACAATGTTCGTGTTTTAAACCGATTTTTGTGCCGTTCAGTGGAAAATAACATTGTTACCGGCCTAGGAAGAGAACAAACGCAATCCAATATCATACATAAATCTATTACTAAGCATAGCTTTTCATACCTGTTCTCAGCTACGTCCTTTTCTCCTGACTTGTATGATTTTTCTTAGGTCCGCCCGCCTGAATCTTGTAAACATTTGATGAATAAAACGTTTTCTTCTGCATCCCCCCCTAAACGTCCTGCATCCTATGGCATGCTCCGTTATGTATCAGACCGATTTTGACAGGTATAGGCCTTTCTCCTTACAGGACCTTAGAATTGGCAAATCAGCAGGCTGGTTGGCAGCGCTTCCTTGCTTGGTAGAATTCAAAAAAACGAATGATGTGATCCTCTAGTAAACGCTGTCTTTAGTCAGCAGAACAATAAGTACTTACCAAATTTTGTGGGACTTAACTGGTTATTACAGTTCAAATTACCTCACTCAAAGTCCGGACTGCTGCATAGGAAACGCTTCCCATGTCGGAATCGTGCTTTTCTGCACAAAGCAAAAAGGCATGCCGCAAGGACACGCCCTCTAAGTTTACGCATGTTACAGGGACAGCTTCATACTTGCGATGCTGAAGCCTGCAACTGAGAGTTCAAGCCAATCTTCTTTGGTCTGCCGATCATCACCGGCATATACTTAGTAAAGAAATAATTGACGGGTACAAGCATCAACAGGGACGCTATTGTAAATCCGATAGACCACACGAGCGATTTCTCCATCTGTTCGGCAGATACTTGGAAACCGTACGTGAGTACAGCCTTCATAAGCTTAAACGTTATAATATGGAAGGCCAAGATGACCAGCGTATTTCTGCCCAGATAAGTCAACATTTTGCCAAAGCGCGCAACCAGGCTGGATAACACCAAGATTGCTGCGATTCCACAGATTGCCGAGAGATAAAAGTAAACGTAAACACCAAGTTGGTTTTTGTTCATATCCACCTTTGGGACAGATCCGTTCAACATGTCGAAACCAATATTCCCCGCTGCAGCGGCAATCAGGATCAGAAGTGCCTGCGCGCTGCCATAGGCGGCCGGGTTCCACTGGAGCTTCTTCGCTATGTATCCTAGACCGTAAAACACGATAGCCGTAAAGGCGACATCGATACTCCATGGCAGCCTGAAACCGGAATACAAACTGTCCGCATAACCGATCACCGAACAAACAAGCAGCAGAAATCCCACCCTTTTTACGGACAGGTTTCGGAATATCAGGTAAAAAGCAACCTCAACCACAAACAAACAGGTTAAAAACCAGAGTGTAATTCCATGAACCAGCCAATTGTCAATTCCATTCGAATATACAATGCCGAGCAGAGGCTTCCATAAGCTCACGTCTTGTCCCTCAAACTTTCGTCCAATTACTGCCCAGAATCCATAGGTAAGGACGGAAAAGGTAACATAAGGGATCAACAATGTGACAGCCTTGCGTTTTACGAAGCTGAGCAGCGTCTTGTATTTTGAAGCCGAAAACACAAAGCCGGATAAGAAGAAGAATAATGGCATATGAAACGAAAAAATCATCCGCGCAGCATCTGAAGTAATACTGCTTGTATGCCCCATCACAACGAGTATAATTCCAATCCCTTTCGCGACATCGATCCATTCAATTCGCTTCATCACATATCTGCCTCCCTGTTGACGAGTGTTTATTTCCCTTGTGCAGCTAACACATTGGTACCTCGATTCCGGGCAGATACCGGGCCGCTGCGTCCCAGCACCCGGTGCTTTAACTTGGTGCCAATGGGTTTTTCCAATAACGTATGCACTATACAGCCTGCAGCCACCGCGAAGGCAATCATCAATATGCTGCTGATTAGGCCTCCGGCTGCTTCATGCACTTTGGCTTTTTGAAATAGTTTGGCGCATAACGATATGGTAATAAAGTTCGTGAGATAGATGGAAAATGAGGCGTTTCCGATATAATTCAATACTTTTCCGACATTGATTTGACGAGAAGTATCGATGAATCCCAATCCCGCAATCAGAAGCATCGAAGATACTCCGTAAAGCAGGCTGGCAGGAACATCGATCCATTCATAGACCCCGTTTACCCAGGCGAACACATAACCCCCGACACCCAAAATTACTGGAGCCAAGCCCATAGCAGGCCTAGTTTTCAGCACGATAAACGCACAGACACTGCCGCCGAGAGACTCCAACAGAAGCGGATGAAACAGCGTTTCCAGATACATGTTTTCATCGAAAGTAAGGAATCCCGTTACACCGAATATGATGAGGGCCGCCCATATCGAATATAAGGCCCATAATGCAAATCTAGGCAAGATAAACATCAGTGAAAAGGCCAGGTAATAGAGTAATGTAAGTGTAAGGGACCAGGCCACCGTAAGAATCGGGGCATTTTCTTGAGGCAGCAGTAACAGGGAGCGGATGATAACTCCCGGCTGGGTTTCATGTCCTCCGCCAAAGGCCGGCATCAGGAAATATACGGGGATGAGCGAGAGCGTAAGCACCCAATAGACGGGGTAAATTCGAATCATACGTGAAATCAGGTAACTCTTAAATTTCTCCTTCGCCCCAATATGTTTATAGTAGATGAAGAAAATCATAAAGCCGGAAAGCACAAAGAAGTAATCCACGCCTCCCGATTTTTCCAAGCTGGCCGCATGAAGGAAATTGTAATCAAAATAATCCCTCATAACGATCGCAACATGAAAGGCAATGACAAGAAGCGGTACCAGCGCTCTTGAAGCTTGAATCAGTTCTAAACGTTTGTTCATGGTTCCCTCCAAGGTTTATTTCTATGTCTATTGATACAATATGTAACATTATAGATGACACATCCAAATTTTGATAGATGTTAGAAGTCTTAAAACTATGTAGTTCATACTACCTCATCCCTGCACACGTTCACTCCCCGATCAGCACACCGTTTGCATAAACGTAGAAAGGTACACCCCGTACACCCAGCCCTCTCAGCTCCGGAAGAAGCTCTGCGAGTTTCTGTATGTAGACTGTTTCCGTAGATGCTCCTGATGTATCCTTCTTTATGCTGAGTTTCACCTGTATTTGGCGCACCTCGCCATTAGGATTATCAAGTATATCCTCATATTGATACGCCTTTTTATTCAGCCTGCCGCCGGGAAGAACGGATACAGTTGCAGTACTTCCCGGGAAATGGGTCCGCAGTAAGGCGTTGACTTTGCTCTTGAGCTGTACGGACCAAAGCACCTTAAGATATTGGTCTTGAAAAGTAACCGAGCCCGCATATGCCTGCGTCACGTGAAAACGGATACCGGGATCGTTGAGGGGATACATGACAGCCCTGTATCTTTGCGAGGAAATGCCTCCCGTAATAGAAACAAATTCGAATGGATGGCCATACTTGTTTTCCAGATACTTTTGGATTCTCTCCTGCACGGATTCCTCAACCGTATTATGGAAGAATTGAGGGATTTGATAAACGAAAAAGCTGGTTGTACAGATCATGAAAAATACGCAAACGCCCGCCAGCCCTCTGGCTGCAGAGCGAATGATGCCAATCCGTATAGGTTGCTTGCGGGATAAATAGACATAATCAAGCATTCCAGCCGCATAGACCAAAAAGCCCAGAGGAGCTACAACTAACATATTGGAGCCCTCTGCCTGCAAATAAAAATATAATAAAAGTCCATGCATACCAGCATAGAACGTCCCCGCTGCCATTCTGCCGAGATAAAACTGCCCTGCTCCGGGAATCAGCGAAAGAAAACAACCAACCGCCTGGTATACGCTCACGGGTTCAGCCCCTTCCTCAAGTTCATTACATACTTATGACCCATAGGAAAAAGAAAAAACCTTCTATTAATAAGAAGGTTTTATACGAACCAATGCTGTAATCTGCCGAGCATCTCTTTTATCCCCCGTTGTACAGCAAAACTGCCTGCACTGGAAGGAATAAAATCAAAGAGGTTAAACCGGTGAACCACTTTGGGCTGCAGCAGCGACGGAACCGGGAGGACGTTCATCCCTTCCTCCGTGAACAGGGTGACTGCCCTCTCCATATGAAAGGCGGAGGCCACCAGAATGGGCCTGTTGAACCCTTCCTGCTCCAGGATCCGTTTGGATGCCCTTGCATTCTCCAGCGTTGTTCTGCTTCCATTGTCTGTTAGTATCATTCGTTCTGGCACTCCCATACTGAGCAAATACCGTCGTGAGATATCGGATTCGTTGCCGGCCGAGCTGACACCGAGCCCTTGCCCGCCGGAAAGCAGGATAGGCACATGCAGCTTGCGGTACAGTTTCATTGCCACCAGCACATTCAGTGCGGAATTAGGCTGAAGCTCTCCGATATCATCCACACTCTGCACCCGCAAGGAGGCCCCTTCGCCCAGCACAATAATGACATCCCCCTCGATGTTCTGAGGATAAACCAGCTGAGTATCCAGACTGCGGTTCAACAGGTATCCCGTAAACGAACAGGTGGTGATGTAACTAAAGATGGACAAAGCGAGTAAAACATAGCCGAAACGTCGGCGTTTCTTCCAGAAGGTGTACACGGCCAGCCCGCTCAGTACCAGCCAAAGTAAAGAAGGCGGAAACATCAGCGTATAAATGATTTTTATTATATAGGCAAAATCCATGCTCTCCCTCCTATCCGATATCATTATAACTGGTATCAGATAGGCTTGCTACGCTTTGTAACATCAGAAAACGGTTACTTTTTAAAAATAACTTTCACTTCCACAATCTCCGAACGCGATGCCAGCCGGATCGGCGGTCCCCAGGTCCCAAAGCCGGAGGAGACGATGACATGCATGTTGTGCTTCCTTAGATAACCCCAGTCCAGCTCAAACAATCGGCGCGTCACCCAGTGATTCGGGGCAAACTGCCCGCGGTGCGTGTGTCCGGACAGCATCAGGTCCGCACCTGCATCGGCCGCCTCCTGGAACTGGTAAGGCTGATGATCCATCAGGACGATCGGCTTGCTGTGGTCCAGACCTGACAGCAGCTCCGCCTGGCTGAGTCTTCCCGCCGGGTCCATGCTTTGCGCGGTTTTATCTTTGCGGCCCGCTACATAGAATGAATTGTCGATCAGCACCGTTTCGTCCTGTAAAACGGGTATGCCGTTTTCCTTCATGTGCTTTGTGTAGCGATTAATATGGCCGCCGTAATATTCATGATTGCCTAGCACCGCATATATACCGTATTTCGGGGTGAGCTGCTTCAGCTGTTCGATCATGTTTTTGCGGATAAAAGGCTCCACCACATCATCGATTACATCCCCCGGCAGCAGGACGAGGTCCGGTTTCATTTCCTTCACGATGGATACCAGACGCCCCAAATGGCGGTTATCCACAATATCTCCCAAGTGCAGGTCCGAAGCCACGGCAATGCGCAGCTGTTTCAGGTTCCCTGCCTGCTTGTCCACCTCAATCTCGTACTTGCGGACAACCGGATTCCATGCATTCCAGGAGCCGCGGATCAATAAAGCGACAAAGATCAATAACGTCAGGGAACTGATCACCGGTACATAAACGTCAGGATTTCCCCCGTTTCGTTTCGCCAGCCACAAGCTGAGATCCGCTAACGGAAGTACAATGACCGCAAATTCCATGAAAGCAAAATAATACGAGCCGATCCACTTCAGCGCCCTGCCGGCCGGTCCGCCTGGAAACGGGGATCTGCCAAGAAGATAGGCAAACACCATCAGAGCAAATAACGTCCAATACACGCCTTGCGGAACGGGATTTCCGTAATAGGACAACAGCAGCGATCCGTTCCAGCCGATAAAATAATTCAACCCGAGATACACTAGCAAAATAGGAATGAAAGCGAACAAGTTCAAGCTCCTTTGTAAAGAAAATGGTCACACTGGGATCATATCATATGGGGTGCATGCTTCACACTAGTGGGGGGCAACCATATCAAACGAAACGTTGCCTTGCTTCAACGACTTACGCTTAGTGCTTGTAACTATCCCCCCTTCGAACAGAGTATCGCCAATCAGCAGGATGTTTGCCACTGTATGCCATGTAGTGTACACTTGAAATAAGTTACTTATTTAAATATAGTCTCACATTGAGGAGAATATCATATGATCAAGCTAAGTGTTTTGGACCAATCGCAAATAAGTGAAGGAAGAACTGCGCAGGATGCGTTGATGGAAACGACCCGGCTGGCACAGGAAGCGGAGAAGCTGGGGTATACTCGCTTTTGGGTTTCGGAGCACCACTCGTCGAAAGCGCTGGCCCACTCCAGCCCGGAAGTGCTCATTGCGCACATGGCGGCGCTGACGCAGCGCATCCGGCTAGGCTCAGGCGGCATCATGCTGACCCACTACAGCGCCTACAAGGTGGCGGAGAACTTCCGCCTGCTGGAAGCACTGCACCCGGGCCGCATCGATCTCGGCACCGGCCGCGCGCCGGGCGGCATGCCGCTGTCCACCCGCGCGCTGCAGGAAGGCAAGCGCAGCGATGTGGATCTGTACCCTCAGCAAATCGCCGACTTGGCCGGCTATTTGCATGAATCGCTGCCCGAGGACCACCGGTTCCCCGGGCTGCACACCGCGCCGTCCATTCCGACGGCGCCGGACCTGTGGCTGCTCGGCTCCAGCCTCGGCAGCGCAAGAATCGCGGCCGCAATGGGCCAGGCCTATGCCTACGCGCAGTTCTTCGGCGTGCCCGGCAGTGAGCAGGCCATTCAGCTGTACAAGGAGCAGTTCCAGCCTTCCGTGCTGAACGACGAACCGCGTACCTTGGCTGCTGTGCTCGTCATCTGCGCCGAAACCGAGGAAGAAGCGAACCGGCTGGCCACCAGCGCGGATCTGTTCTTCCTGCGATTGGAACAGGGCCGGATGCTCGACACCTTCCCATCCGTACAAACGGCCATGGATTATCCTTATACGCCTTACGATTTGGAGCATATGAATGCACGGCGCCACCGCAGAATCGTAGGCAATCCGGAGCAGGTGAAACAGAAACTGCTGGAAATGTCCGAAAGGTACGGTACGGATGAGTTTATGATCGTGACGCCTGTGCATAATTTTGCTGCGAGAGTGAATTCGTACCGGTTGATTGCGGAGGTTATGAGGGTTGGGGAGTAAGTTGGAGGAATGAGAAGGAGCCCATTTGATCATTAGATCAAATGGGCTTTTGTCATTACCTGTTAGTTACGGAAGGTTTCCTCTAATAATCATTGGCTCGCTTACAAAATCACCGTATACAGAACGGACTTCTATATATCTGAAATTGGCCTTCGGAAATTCAAAGGACTGATATTGAAAGGGCTGATATTGAACTTCTTGTCGTCCAGCTACCGTAGCCCCTCTGCCGTAATAAGAAAATAAATATTTGTCTGCAGGCCCTGCCGGACCGTCCTCCCATGTTGCCATTAAACGCAAATCCGCAGTATGCCCCCAATCGCCATTAGTAGGTTTGTAATAATCCGGTGTTAGTTTACGTTTCAATGTAAGTCTTTCCTCGGCTATGAACCGCCCGTAGATATATGCTTTTATCGTTCCGGTACCTGCAGGCCTCCTCTTTATAGTTTAAATCGGATTTATGATACATAGTGTATCAAAGTTAAAGTAACACTAAACCTTATCATGGTATATAGATATAACGGACCAATTCCAGTATCTTCCTCCAGGTATTTACTCGGTAATAAAGCACTGTACTTCTGAATTAGATGGGCAGTAATGACTATGGGATAAGCAGCAAGACGACCCTCTTCTGTATCACTCAAGGGGGTTCGTTTTTTTGTATGGAGGTCAATAAAATCTCCTTTTCGTTCTGCAACTCACGTGATACGATACGTATCAGGAATTATATTACATAAATAGGAGTTGTACATTCGTGAACGGATACAAACTGCGTAAGATGCTGTCCAAAGGGATTGTTACCGTATTGGCTCTCACACTGGCCCTTCCGGTTAATGCCGCTGATACCCCATCAGGGGTCCAAGTTTTAGATCCCCCCGCCATTCAGTACCAGGCTCCTGAGAGTTCCGTTCCTCCCGTTCCAAAAGTAGACAAGGAATTGAAGAAGCAATTTGAAAATGAGGTCTATGTAAGCTATCTGATCAAAATGAAAGAACAGGCGGATCCCCAGACGGTTTCCCTGCAAGCCCAACGTAAAGCAAAAGCAAACCGTGCAACACCCGCAGCCATGAAATTATCTGCCCGCAATGCAGTCATCACCACACTTAGGGAGACAGCTTCCCGCACACAGAGCCCAATTCACAACCAACTGACAAAACTGAAGTTGGGCAATAAAGGCGTAAAAGATTTTAAAAGCTACTTCATTGTGAATGCCATGTCTGTAACCTCGACAAAGGAGGTTATGGAAGAGCTGGCCGCGCGTTCCGATATTCTCACTATCGTACCTGACCGCAAACGATACTTGGACAAGGCAATCCAAACGGAACCGTCTAGTTTAAATCCAAATTCCATTGGAACGTCATCCTCAGAAATTGAATGGAACGTCAAACGTGTTCAGGCTCCGGAGGTATGGAGCAAGGGAATTGACGGGACTGGCATTGTCGTGGCTAACATGGATACAGGCGTAGACTATACACATCCTGCCTTGAAGCGTAAATGGCGGGGATACAACGCCCGGGGAGAAATTGAGAATCCTGAACTGAGCTGGTATGATGCGGACAATTACAATAAATTGCCAATCGATACAGATGGACACGGCACCCATACGATGGGGACTATGGTCGGTTCTGAAGATGATGGAAAGAACCAGATCGGGGTGGCTCCCGGTGCAAAATGGATTGCGTTGCGTTTGTTCGATCCGTACGCATACGATTCCACCATCCTGCGTGGTGCACAGTGGCTGCTTGCTCCCATGGATAAACAAGGGAGACTCCATCCCGAGATGGCACCTGACATAGTAAACAACTCCTGGAGCGGCGGATCTGATAAAGATGAGTGGTTCCGCCCGATGGTGGAGGCTTGGCGGGCTGCCGGGATCTTTCCCGTATTCTCCGCAGGAAATACACAATACGATGGGGAAACTGGCGAAGCAGGCTCCATTGCTAATCCTGCAAATTATCCAGAGTCGTTCGCAACAGGAGCCACGGACAGTAACGGACAACTCGCAGATTTCTCCCTGCGGGGACCCTCTCCCTATGGAGAGCTGAAGCCGGAAGTGTCAGCTCCCGGTGTCTATATACGTTCCTCGGTTCCTAAAGGGTACTATGAAGGGGGCTGGAGCGGTACATCTATGGCCGCACCTCATACTGCAGCTATAGCTGCGCTGCTGCTCCAAGCCAATCGGTCGCTGACTGTGGAGCAATTGGAAGAGGTGCTGCAGAACACAGCAACGCCTCGGACGGATACCGAATATCCCAGTTCACCAAACCAGGGATATGGCTACGGCATCGTGAATGCACTTAAAGCTGTGAATTCCGTAATGGAAGGAGCCGGTAAGGTCTCCGGAACCGTTATGGTGAAGGGAACAGATACGCAAGTGCCGGTAATTACCCATACACCGCTTGTTTCCATATTTAAGGACGTAGAAGCCGTGCTTACTGCAAATGTTAGAGATAACATCAGCGTCTCTTCTGTGCAGGTATTCGGACGCGTATCGGGGACGGAGCCCTATATTCCCTTTCCAATGAAGCGTACTTACGGCGACGCAAGAGACGGGAATTATACCGCTGTAGTTCCTAAATCCATGATACAGCTTGCAGGATTGGAATATTATATTCAGATAACCGACTATGGTAAAAATGTGATTGAAACACCGGTTTATCACGTAGATGTATCTAACGGGATTACACCTGGTTATGTTCAGGATTTTGAAACCGATCTGAATGGATTCACTATTCAGGCCAAGTCCGGTGCGCCTTGGGCTTGGGGCATCCCGACTGCGGGTCCACGAACCGCTTATTCCGGCAAGAAAGTGCTGTCCACCTCGCTGAACAAATTATATGAGCCTCAGACAAACACTGAAATCATTATGCCTCCTATTGATTTAACCAAGTCGGACGAAGGAGGTTTCATTACCTTTAAGCATTGGTACGATATGGAGACGGATTTTGATTTTGGAGGGATCTGGATTGCAAGTAAAGAGACTAATTATGAATATGTTCAACAATTTAGCCTAACGGGTACCGGGAAAGCCTGGACAACAAAATTCCTGGACGTTACGAGATATGCCGGACAACGGATATTCCTTAAGTTTACTTTCACCTCCGATTTTATTCACAACAAATCAGGCTGGTTTATTGACGACCTAGCTTTACGGACTCGGGATCAAACGGTGCCATCGGCTCCCGGCGGTTTAAAAGGAACTTCTAATCTCTACGGAAATGCACAACTTACCTGGGATGCCGCAGAAGATTATGATGTTTATGCCTATTCCGTGTATCGTACAACGTATGGCGGATCTGAACCTGAACGATTGGCCACCGTGGAGACAAAAGCTTATACGGACACTTCAGCACTCATCAATAATACTTACGTATACTCTGTAAGTTCTATAGATTACAGCGGGAATGAAAGCTCAAAATCCGACGGCGTAACCATGACCGTGTACGGTCCGGACATTCTATTTGAAGATTCGTTCGACGGGCCGGACGATAATGGTTGGACACATAGCGGTAAAGAGGATCTCTGGCAGCGTGTAAGCCCTGCCTACCCCGGACCCAGCACTGCCGTCTCAGCGCCTTACGCATGGGCATCCAGCCCAAATCGTTATTATCCCAGCAATGCGGACGCATCTCTTATCTCACCTATACTGGATCTGACAGGCAGGAAAGAAGTTGCCTTGACGTTTGACCAATGGTATGTGATTGAGAGCTACCGTGATTTCGGTATAGTTGAAATAACTAATAATGGAGGAAAAACTTGGGCCCAACTTGCTAAATACAACAACAACGTAATAGGGTATAAATGGAACAGTATAACTTATAATCTGTCAAAGTATGCCGGACAGAAGGTGCAGGTCCGGTATCGTCTAACTTCTGATGAGGGAGGTAACTATGAAGGTTGGTATCTAGATAATTTCAAAGTTTTCAGTTCACACGTTGTTCCAAGCCTAAAAATTCCTTCAGTAGTAAGTTCAGAAATCAGCAGCTATAGGCCCACATCAGCAGAAGTGTCCTCCCTTGAAGATGAAACGGTTCAAGCTGATGCCGATACAAGTCAACAGACTGCAGAGTCAGTCACCTTTTCAACTGGTGATGAAACAGCAAATGATCCGCCTCAATTTCTACCGGTAGAGGCTGTCATAACGTTGAGAGAAACCGGTTTGGCAACAGGTGCGGACCCAATTACGGGCGCTTTCTCATTCACTCATAGCGCGGGCGTCTATGAAGTAACTGCGGAATCATACGGTTACTATCCGCAGACGAAACAAGTTACCATTGCAGGTAACGGTGTTACTACGAACCTGGATTTCCAATTAGAAGCCAAACCTTACGGCACGATTGCCGGAACAGTGTCGGATAAACTTACGGGTAAGGCCATTGCCGGAGCAACCGTCATGGTCAGGGAAGATGCACGAGTGAGTCCGGTAACAACAGACGATTCCAGTCGGTTTACCTTACAAGCTTTGGAGGGGACCTACACCCTGGCTGTTTTTGCTGACAACTATATGATCAAGAATGTACCAGTAACTGTGCTTCCGGATAGAGATATTGCAGTAGATATTACATTGGGTTCCTTTGCTGGTATTCCCGGAGAGATTAAATATGATGACGGAAGTTTGAATTCCGGTGGTACCCGATTCGCGAAGGGAGGTAACGCTTTTGCTCTCAGAATCACACCGCCAGCAACAGGTACGCTCGTTACGGGTGCTTCTTTCCTGTTAAGGGATGACGGCGAAGATCCCAAGCCTCGACGATATGAATTCCAATATGCACTCATGGATGCAAGCGGTCCGAATGGCTCACCAGGTAAAATGATTTCCGGGCCATTCACCGGAACGGGGCTACCAAATAAACAGCTGACTACGGTTACTTTCCCTGAACCCGTCTCCATGGCCAGTGAGTTTTACATTGTTTATATTCAAGTTGGGGATTCGGAAGATGCACCTTGGCTTGGTACTTGGTATTCTAAGATTTCAGAACGAAGAAGTTGGGATAGGAATAACAATTTGTGGGGACTTATTTCGGGATTAAATGCTAATAGTGAATACATGATACGCGCAAACGTTCTCAACCCTCTGGATGCGCCTGTTATCACTGATCCTGCATCCCCTCGCGTCACGAATCAGTCAAGTGTGAATGTCACACTGACCTCGCCGGTGGAAGGTGTTACAGCACATGTTTACAATGGTTTGAACTTTGCGGCGACTGGTGCTTTAGTAAATGGAAAACTGACCATACCAGTAACTCTTCAGCCGGGACTTAACCAAATCAGTGCCGAGTTGTCCTACGATGACCTGGTAAGTGAGCGTTCAGCTTCGGTTTCAATCAATTTGGATAATGCAGCTCCCATTATTAACTTAGTTTCACCGGCTGAAGGTACCCGAACGAATCAAAGTACGATTACCGTTACTGGGACCACCTATGACGAACATCCAGGCGAACTAAAGATAAACGGAGAAACAATCCAAACAGCCGATGGCGGGAAGTTCAGCACCCAGGTCCATTTGAAAGACGGGGAGAACCGAATAGCCATTCAAGCCAGCGATCAGGCGGGGAATGTGACCGACCTCATCCGTACCGTTACGTTGGATACGACGAAGCCTGTAATTACAAATATAGAACCTGCAGTAGATCTGTATCTTGCTAGGGGGCAAACACTGAACGTAGCGTTCGACAGTGAGCCGGATGTTGCAGCCTCGTTCTCAGTCGCTATCCCGCCAAGTCTTCTCCTTTCAGGAATGTCTAGTACTTGGAAATTGACGGAGAAGACGCCGGGGCATTACGAAGGCTCCTTCCTTATTCCAAACAGTCTGTTAGTTGAGGGAGCAGCCATAACCGTATCCGCGGTAGATCAGGCCGGCAATCGGACAGATACCGCAGCCCTAGGGAAATTATATGTCAGGAACCTTGCCCCTGTAGCTGTCATCCAAGCTTCGGCCACGACAGATTCGTTAAAGGATAATGCATTCAGCGCTTCAGGGTCCAGCGATCCTGACGGGACTACCCTGAACTATGCTTGGGACTTCGGCGATGGTACCGCTTCTTCGCTCGTGAACGTCAACAAAAGATTTAAGCGCCCGGGTACGTACACCGTCACACTCACTGTTACTGACGAGGACGGCGCGCAGAGCAAAGCGACCCATGTGATAATAGTGAAAAAGCCGCACCCGAACAGAGATTAAATGAAGCTAAGATTCTTCGTAAGAACATTAAGTAATAAGGTTAGGAAACAACAGTTTATTTGAACACAAGAAAGCCCATCTTGACTGAATGTCAAGATGGGCTCTCTGTCTTTATTTTCACTAATCGGTACATTCAATTAATGGCTGTCACGGTCCACAATACGGTCGTCATCCCTGCGTTTCAATCCGGCAAGCCCGGCTAAACCAAGCAGTCCCAGCCAACCCCAGTCCATACCGTCATCGTTGTCTGTCGCGTTGGTGGATTGCGTGGATGAAGCAGGCGCAGCCTGATTCTCCGGTGCCGCAAAAGCAGCAGTTGAACTAAACGCGGCAGCTACAAGCAGTGTTAAACAAGTAATCTTTACTTTTTTAAACATGATCTTCAGCTCCTCGTGATGTAATGTTTTCCGTCCTGTCTATAAGTACCCCTATGGAAAAATAGTGAAACAGACAGGCCATTCATCACAGCAAAGCCCTTACGCAAAATTCTTCCGGAACCACTGAACAGCAGTGTCTATTTCCGAGTTGGTCAACTGGTGCCCGAACGACTCCCAATGCAGCATCACATCAGCGCCTGCATCGCTCAGCAATCCGGTCAGCTCCTCCGTTTCCGGGCGAGGGCAAATCGGGTCGTTCGTGCCCGCGCCGATGAAGACAGGCAGTCCCTTCAGTTCAGGAATCGCGACGCCGCGGCGAGGTACCATCGGGTGATGAAGGATGGCCCCTTTCAGCACACCCTCATGATGGAACAATAGGCTGCCAATGATATTGGCACCGTTAGAGTAGCCCACCGCCACCAGATTGTCGCGGTCAAAGCCATGCTCCACAGCCGCCTGATCCAGAAAATCCTTCACTTCCTGCGTTCGGAAAATTAGATCCGCTTCATCGAACACGCCCTCCGCCAAGCGGCGGAAGAAGCGAGGCATGCCGTTCTCCAGTACGTTCCCCCGAAGGCTCAGCACCGAGGAACCGGGGCTGAATTCTTTCGCTAAAGGAACCATTTGATGCTCATTTCCTCCTGTGCCGTGGAATAGTACCAGTGTCGGTGCGGACGGATCGCTCCCTTTTTCGAACAGATGAATCATGCTTTATCCCCCTCCAGCACGCGGACTACGAACGGCTCCAATCCGGCTTTAATTTGTTCCCGGTGCGGCTCGAACCATTCCGGCAGCATCAGTTTTTCGCCCAGCGTTTCAGGCGCTTCATCTTTCGCAAAGCCCGGAGGATCCGTTGCAATCTCGAATAAAATCCCGCCTTCTTCACGGAAGTACAGCGCATTAAAGTATTGGCGGTCTACAATCGGTGTCGGCTGGAAGCCGTACCCTGCAACCGTTTCACGCCATGCGGCATGCTGTGCGTCATCCTTGGCGCGCCATGCGATATGGTGCACTGTGCCTGCCCCGCCGCTGCCATGCGGCATGCGGGTCAGCGATACGTCGATCCGGTTGCCGATCTCCCCCTGCGCCTGATACCGCGCATAACCTACATCTTCGCCCACTTTCACCATACCCAGGAGATTTGCCAGCGTATCGGAAGTAGATTGAGGTTCCGTACTAAACAACACGGCTCCGCCGAAGCCTTTGATCGCTTTCTCGGCAGGCACGCCTCCGAAAGACCACGTGCTGGCCGGTCCTTCCTCCCGCTCAACCAGCTCCAGGCGAAGCCCTTCATGGTCCGCAAACTGCAGATATACTTCCTCAAAACGGGTAGCTCTGCTGTAAGACACACCCAGCTTTTTCAAGCGGTCTTCCCAGAAGCTCAGCGAGCCAGGCGGAATAATGTAAGTTGTAATGCCGACCTGGCCGCCGCCGATCCGCCCTTTGCGGGAGTTCGGCCATGGGAAGAACGTGATGATCGTTCCCGGGCTTCCTTTTTCATCCCCAAAATACAAGTGATACACTTCCGGCGCATCAAAGTTGATCGTCTGCTTCACCAGGCGAAGTCCCAGCACCCCTGCATAAAAGTCTACGTTCTCCTGCGGATTGCGGGCAAAAGCGGTAATGTGATGAATTCCTGCGGTTTGTAATGACATCCTAAATTCCTCCTGCACTTTTTCTTAATTTTCCCATTCGGGTCCAAAATACTCTTTTACGGCAATTAAAAATCTTTAATTCAAGATATTGGGCCAAAGATGATGAGCTACCCTTCGGCAGCCCCTTTGCCCAGCTTTTTAAGCAAAATCATTGCTGCATCTTTCTCCTCCGGTGAAAGTCCGTGCATCAAAGAATGCAGGCGGCCGGCATGCTGGGGAAAAATCGTATCGAACAGCCGGTTCCCCTCCTCCGTAATTTCCGCAAACGTGACTCTGCGGTCCTCCTGGCACGGCACCCGGCGAAGCAGCCCTTTGGCCGCAAGCTTATCGATGTTGTAAGTAATAGTGCCGCTTGTAATCAGAATCTTGTCACCAATCTGCTGCAGCGGAATGCTCCCCTTCGTATACAGCACTTCCAGTATTGTAAATTCAGACGGGGAAAGACCATACTGCTTCATATCCCGGACCGCTTGGTCCATTAAAGTCTTGTAAGCTTTTGACAAAATAACGAACAGCTTCAGCGATTGTGCGGGATCTGAATCCAAATGGTGGGACACGTTGTTCTGCCTCCAAGCGTTGTTAAATGATTATCTTGAATTAAAGATAAATCATTGGGAGGCATTTGTCAAGCAGTTATTCGCGCCCCGTATCATGAAACTTAATGACAGAGCCGATCGTATTATTTGTAATTCCAAATAGAAAGAGGCTGATGTTCTTGTTCGGTAAAGTAGCGGCGGATATGCTTGGTTTAAGTGATGTGGGAAGTGTAATTAAACCGGAGGATTACAACAAAGTAGACGCTGACGACTATGTGATGCATGAAGATCAGGAGAAGATTTATTTTCTGATTAAGTCTAAAACCGATGAGTACTGCTTCACCAATCTCGCTTTGATTCACCTGGACGGCACCAGTGCTATGAGCAAGAAGCGCACGCTTCGCAGACTGAGCTACAGCACGCATCCGATTTCCAATGTGCTGATGGAAACGGCCGGTACAGTAGACCTGGACGTAGAGCTGAAATTCAGCATGGGCGGCATAGCCTACTCCATCGATGTGCATAAGAAGTTCATCGAAGACGTTAAGGACATCTACAAATCGCTGCTGCGGATTGCCGAAATCAGCCATGAGAACGAGATTGCGTTGAACCAGGCAGGTCAAAGCTTGAATCTCGCCTCCACTGCATTAGGCCGCGGAACACCGAAAGAAGTTGACTTGGCAGGACAGTTCAAAGCGCTGAATCAGGCGGCCTTCGACTGGTTGACGGATGCGCGGAAGCAGTATCATTTGAAAGATTACGGGTTTGTGTTTGAGCGATATATTGGAAGGTAAATAGATTTATAAAGGCAGTCGGGAGGTGAAATGATATGCTCCTGACTGCCATTGTTTTGTTGAGCGATTCAATAGATAGAGTAATTCTAGCCGTGTGTCTGATATAATAGAGTTGCACAATGAACTTGGGTGGGAAAGGTCGCCTCCATAGCGGAGGTGATGCCTATGACGTTTACTTTTGGGGAAGTAATGATGATGGGAATGTTCATTCTCGCGTTGTTAACGTACTTGAATAAACGAAAATAGTCCGCCCAGGTTGGCGCCAGGTTGCGGACTATCTCTGCATATGCTTGTAAATCAGAATGACTGGCCTAATCTAATACCGAACTGCTGTTAAATTGAAACCGTTCTTTGTGTTTATCGCCGGGGACGGTTTTTGTATGTGAGTCAATAAATTCTCCTATGGGTTCCCTAATCGGATCAGTTTAAGGTTTCCCTCCATAATTCAAGCGAGGGACGCGGGTCCGACATAAGCATCTCTTTTGTCCGTTTATGTTTCTCGCACCAATTTACATATTGCCTGAATTCCTTAACAGTTACTTCATTTTGTTCGGCCAATGTCCTCACCAATAAGTCCCATCCCGTCAGAGGGATGTTTTTGTGTAGGGAAACTTTTTTGATCCATTTGAACGGATTCAGATTCGATTTAAACATATTCAATTCACGCTTAACGAAATAGATGTTGCCCGGGTAATGCCCGCCATGCCCCCATGCCACGGGAATGAAATGATCCAAAGTCACGCCCTCCGGAGAGCCGGTAAGTGCACAAACAGCGGTCTTTTTCATTTCAGTCACTTGTTCTGCAGAGATTGTATTGGGTAAATACGGCAACAGTTCGTTTCTTTTAGGCCGACGGGGCTTTTTGCTGGTCAAAAGTGTCACATCCGATGCGGTTATTGAGGGCAAGCCGGTTCTTATGTCCTCATTATGGCGATGGTGGAACAAAAGTCAATCTCTATAAGCTAAACTTCCCGGTGTGCTAAACTGCTGCGCCGCGCGGAACGGATCCGCGGCGCGGCTGATAGCGGAGACGACGGCGATTCCGTCGGCTCCCGCCCCTGTCACGGCAGCGGCACGGGCCGCGGTGATGCCGCCGATCCCCACGATCGGCAGCATCAGGCCGCTTTCGCGCAGCCGGGACAGGACGCCCGGGCCCTGAACGGTCCGGGCGTCCAGCTTTGTGGCGGTCGGGTACATCGGCCCGACGCCAAGGTAGTCCGCGCCGTCTGCGGCGGCGCGGCGGGCTTCCCCGGCGTCGTGTGCGGAGACGCCGAGCAGCATGGCGCCGATGCGGCGGCGGACTTCAGCCGCAGGGGCGTCGGTTTGGCCGACGTGCACGCCGTCGGCCGAGAGCGCCAGCGCCAGTTCCACATCGTCGTTGACGATGAAGGGAACGCCGGCGCTGGCGCAGAGCTCGCGCAGCTGCGCCGCGAGCTCGAACCGGGCGCGGCCGTGCAGCGCGCCGGGGCCTTTCTCGCGGAACTGGTACGCGGTGATGCCGCCGCGGATCGCTTCCGCGAGCACCCGGGCGAGGTCTCCGCCCGGGCAGTCGGGCGTGCCTGCGACAAAGTACAATTGCAGCATCAATCGCACGCGCTCATGCGAGTGTGACTCAGGTAAAGTGTGTTCCACGATACAGTTGCTTTCCTTCGTTGGATCTGTCAACATATGCTTTCAACTCCCTGCTCAACAATTCCCTCTTGCAGCCTTCTCCGAAACGCGCCATGATGTGTAGGGCCCTGGCCCGCACCGATGTGCAGGGCGTCCTCGATGGCGGCCTGAACGAAGGCTTTTCCCGTTGCAACGGCAGCCGGTACAGTGGCACCTTTGGCCAGTTCGGCGGTAATCGCAGCAGACAACGTGCAGCCGGTTCCATGAGTGTGGCGGGTTGAAATGCGGGTACCGCTAAATTCTATAAAAGCTTCTCCGTCATACAACAAGTCAGTCACCGAAGGGTCGGACTCATCATGTCCCCCTTTAAGCAGAACATAGGTTGGCCCCATCGCATGCAATCGCCGGGCAGCTTCCCGCTTCCGGTCCATCCCGCAAATGTCCTTCATACCCGTAAGTGCTGCAGCCTCCGGAAGATTGGGCGTGATGAGTGTACATAGAGGAAACAACAATTCGATCATTGTCCTCACCGCATCCGGCTGTAGAAGCGGTTGGCCGTTCTTTGCCATCATGACCGGGTCCGCGGTTACATTCCTCCAACGATAATGCCGAATACGATCCGCAGCTGCTTTTATACAAGACTGGTCAAAAAGCATCCCCGTTTTTAGAGCATCCGGCTGCAAATCCGTACCAACCGCATCCAGTTGGGCAATCAAGGCTACCGCCCCCAGCGGATACACCCCATGAACGCCCAATGTATTCTGGGCTGTCACGGCGGTCACGGCACTCATCCCAAAAACGTCCAATTCCTGAAATGTCTTTAGATCCGCCTGAATACCTGCACCTCCGCCGCTGTCGGAACCCGCAATGGTAAGAGCTTTACAAATTGTCACGGCAGTCTCTCCTCCACTCGCTTTCAAGATGAATTGGGGGGCGGGGCTTTCATTACCGTTTTCCGTCCCCTTCATTCCTCGCCTACACTGGCAGCTTCGCCGAATCCAAAGGACTGCTGGCCGACGCATACCGCTTCACCGGAATCCGCCCGGCTTCATAGCACATGCGTCCCGCTTCCACAGCCATTTTCATCGCCGCCGCCATTCGGACCGGGTCGCCCGCACCGCTGACCGCCGTGTTCAAGAGCACGCCGTCAGCTCCCATCTCCATCGCCTTGGCCGCATCCGAAGGCGCGCCGATGCCCGCATCCACAATGACAGGGACGGTAGCCTGCTCGATAATAAAGCTAAGGTTGAGCGGATTGATAATCCCCTGACCGGAGCCGATCGGCGACGCGCCAGGCATAATCGCATGAACGCCCAGGTCCTGAAGCCTGCGGGCAAGCACCACATCGTCGGAAGTGTAAGCAAGAACGATAAAGCCTTGCCCGAGCAGCATTTCCGATGCCCTCAGCGTTTCCACCGGGTCCGGATACAGCGTCCGGTCATCCCCGATCACTTCCACCTTAACCATATCGCATAAGCCCGATGCCTTGGCCAGTGCCGCAATGCGGACCGCTTCCTCCGCTGTTTTGGCCCCCGCCGTATTTGGCAGCAGCTTGTATTTGGATATATCCAGCTGCTCCAGCAGATCCGGCTGACTCCCCTCATAAATGTTCATTCTCCGCACCGCAAACGTTAGAATTTCCGACCCGGACGCTGCAGCGGCTGCCTTTTGCACCGCCGCGTTTGGAAATTTCCCTGTACCCAGCAGCAAGCGGGACTGAAATAAGTGATGACCGATTTGCAACATGATAAGCTTATCCTCCTCCGACAAAATGAATCATTTCCACACGATCACCCTCAACTAAAGGAGTGCTTTCATGCAGCCGTTTCTCCAATATGTTTCCGTTATGTTCCACAATGACTACCTTCGTGTGAAAGCCAAAGTGCTCCAGCAGCGTAACCACGCGGGTGCAATCCCCCGGCACGCTCACCGTTTCGCCGTTAATGATCAAATTCACGGATATGCCGCCTCCTTGCTATGCTTCGGTTTCACCTGTTCACCGGCTGCATTTCTACCGAATCCGAACGCCCCGATGCCAAGCTCCTCCTCACTGCGTCCGGCCGCCAGCTCTGCAATAAGCTCACCGGTAACGGGACTCAGCAAAATTCCGTTTCTATAATGGCCGTAAGCTGCGAGCAATCCCTCCGCTTGGGGATGGCGTCCGATGACCGGCAGCCCGTCTTCCGTCCCTGGCCGGATCCCCGTCCAGCCTCGTTCCCAACTAGCCTGCTGCACTGAGGGAACAACCGAACAAGCTGCATTCAAAAGCTGCTGAACACCGTTGACGGTTAAGCTGCGGTCAGTGCAGCCCTCATAAGATGTTGCCCCGATCAGTGTACGGTTTCCCCGTTTGGGCACCAGATAACAGCCCCTGCTGAACACAGTGCGTGTTATTAGCGGCTCAGCGCTTTGTAACATCAGGCATTCACCTTTGATAGGGATAGATTCTATCGAGTCCAGCCCCTGACTGTTCAACCATACGGAGGCCCATGCACCGCAGGCCAGCACTATCTCATTCCCATAATAAGTTTTTCGTGGTGTCCTTATTCCGCGGCATCGGCCGTAATCCATTAGCAGTTCCAGTGCCGGTTCGTATTCCCGAACCGCCGCCCCGAGCGCTTTAGCCGCATAGACGTAAGCACGGGTAAGCTCCGGTGCGGAAACTTGACCATCCGATGGCAGGTAAAGTGCTCCCAAGAGCGACCGGGACAATCGGGGTTCCATCGTAAGCACTTCTTCTGGTTCCAGCCATTCCGCCCGCTCTCCCTCGTTCCTCTGAAACGCTGCACCGGCAAGTAAGGTTTCCCTTGTTTCCCCATCAAAAGCAGGCTTCAGCATCCCCTCGTTCACATAACCAACGGAGATCCCGCTTAGTGCTTCCAACTCCTCCACCAATGCGGGAAACATCGCACGGCTTCTTCTTGCCAGCGGGAACAGCGGTCCGCCGTGCAGCATTTCGCCCTGCGCCCCAAGCATACCGGCAGCTGCTCCGGAAGCTTCTCCCCCCACCGAACCGCCATCGATTACGATCACTTTCAATCCGCGTTTCGCCGCATAAAAAGCAGCCGAACAGCCGATGACTCCGCCTCCCACGATAATAAGATCAGCCGCTCTTTCATTGGTTTCACCGCTCATGCCGGCATCCACCTACCCGCGCTCACTTCATCAAGCGCCGCCCGATAGTCTGCAGCAGCCGCCGCCGGATCGGCCGCGCCCCAGATGCCGGACATGACGGCGATCCCCGCCGCCCCGGCATCCAGCAGCTCCGCCGCATGCTCCGGCGCGATGCCGCCTATCGCGATGACCGGCACGCTCGCCCGCTGCGCGGCTTCGCAGAGCTCCCGCAGTCCCCGCCCCGGCTGCCCGGGCTTAGACTGCGTCGCATATACGTGCCCGTAGAGCACGTAATCCGCTCCTAGAGCCGCCGCTTCCGCGGCTTCCTCCGGGCGGTGCACCGACCGCCCGATCCGCAGCCCCGGGAAGCGTTCGCGCACCTGCACCGCACTAATGCTGCGGTGCCCTAACTGCACGCCGCCCGCCTGCATGGCCCAGGCCACGTCGGCGCGGCCGTTCACGATGATCTTGGCGGCAGGCACGCCCGCCGCGATCATCAAACCCGCAAGCTCGCACAGCATAGCTGCGCCCGCTTGCGGTTCCCGCAGGTGGATCGCCGTCACGTCTCCGGCGATCTCTGCGGCAATACGAATCAGCCGATCCCACGGCTGCTTCCCGTCGGACACCACATGCAACTCCGCAAGGCCGGATGTGGACCTAGGTGTTGCCTCCGCTTCCAACCTCGTTTCTCCCCGTTCCTGCGAGTCCTTCTTCCGCAAGTCTCGTTCCTGCAAGTCCGGTCCCTTCAAGTGCTGTTCCCGCGAATCACTTTCCTGCGAGTCCCCCTCCGCCTCCCTGCTGCTTAACCAGACCACCCCGCTCACCCCCGGCTCCCCGTATACTCTTCCGCCTTCTCCCGCATACCGCGCTCGAAGGCCTCGCCGTCCTCCAATCCGTGCTGCTTTGCATACTCCCTGATATCCTGCGTAATTCGCATCGAACAAAACTTAGGCCCGCACATCGAGCAAAAATGCGCCGTCTTCGCACCTTCGGCAGGCAGCGTCTCGTCGTGATAGGACATCGCGCGTTCCGGATCGAGCGACAAGTTGAACTGGTCGCGCCAGCGGAATTCGAACCGCGCTTTAGACAGCGCGTCGTCCCGTTCCTGCGCTCCCGGATGGCCTTTGGCCAAATCAGCGGCGTGTGCGGCGATCTTGTAAGTGACGACGCCTTCCCTTACATCCTCTTTGTTCGGCAGACCCAGATGCTCTTTCGGGGTGACATAGCACAGCATGGAAGTTCCGAAGGAACCGATCATCGCAGCGCCGATGGCCGAAGTGATATGATCGTAGCCCGGCGCGATGTCGGTCGTCAGCGGGCCCAGCGTGTAAAACGGGGCTTCCTTGCAGATGTCCGCCTGCAGGTCCATATTCTCCTTGATTTTGTGCATCGGGACATGGCCCGGCCCCTCCACCATCAGCTGGACGTCGTGCCGCCAGGCGATGTCCGTCAACTCCCCCAGCGTCTGCAGCTCCGCGAACTGCGCCTCGTCATTGGCATCGGCGATCGATCCCGGCCGCAGCCCGTCACCTAACGAGAATGCGATATCGTAAGCTTTCATAATTTCGCAGATTTCCTCAAAATGCGTATACAAAAAATTCTCCTTATGATGAGCCAGGCACCAGGACGCCATGATCGAACCGCCGCGGGACACGATGCCCGTCAAGCGCTTGGCCGTCATCGGTATGTACCGCAGAAGGACACCCGCATGAATCGTAAAATAATCCACACCCTGCTCCGCCTGCTCAATCAGCGTGTCCCGGTAAATTTCCCAAGTCAGCTCTTCCGCCTTCCCGCCTACCTTTTCCAGAGCCTGATACAACGGAACCGTCCCTACAGGAACAGGGCTGTTCCGGAGAATCCACTCGCGGGTAGTATGTATGTTCCGCCCCGTCGACAAATCCATAATGGTGTCCGCGCCCCAGCGGACCGCCCAGGTCATCTTCTCCACTTCCTCCTCGATCGAAGAGGTGACGGCGGAATTTCCGATATTCGCATTGATTTTCACCAAAAAGTGCTTCCCAATCACCATCGGCTCGCTCTCCGGGTGATTCACGTTGTTCGGCAGAATCGCCCGTCCTCTGGCAATTTCGCTGCGGACAAATTCAGGATCGACCTGCTCCCGGATCGCGGCAAACTCCATTTCCGGCGTAATGATCCCGCGTCGGGCATAATGTATTTGAGTGACGTTCCCCCCCGCCTTGGCCCTGAATGGCCTCCTTCTGTTCGAAGGAAACACATCCGCCGCATCCCCTACTTTGCCTGCCGCAAGCCCATTGTCTTCCGGTTTCACTGTACGGCCTTCATACTCTTCTACATCCCCGCGGGACCGGATCCATTCATACCTGCCTGCCGGCAAGCCTTTGCGAATGTCCGCTTGATACGCATCATCCGTGTAGGGGCCGCTCGTATCATATACTCGAACAGGCAAGTTCTCCTCTTCTGCATCAGCCAGCCGGGTCGGGCTCAGCCGAATCTCCCTCATCGGCACCCGAACTGTCTCCGTTTCCCCTTCCACATACACTTTCCGGCTTGCCGGAAACGGCTGAATCAGCCTATTATTCTCTCCGCTCCCGCCGATTACCGCTTCTTCTCCCTTTTTGGACACAGCAAAAAACCTCCTTCTCATGATTCCGCACATGCATGCGGACGGTACATAGATAGAGGTCCACCCTTGGTTTCGATCAACGCAACAAAACAGAAAAAGACCGCAAGCATAAACAAGCGGTCCCGTAGTCACGTTCTCTAGGCTTCATTCCTCCGCTGGCATTATCCAGTTCAGGTATAACGGTCGAGCGCCGTATCAGCACTCCTCTCAGCCCGGTTCTCCGAGCCCCCGTGAAACATATTCAATTCATCCCAAGAATACAGGAACAGAGAAAATTTGTAAACTGTCTTTTGAAAAATAGGCCTAATTCACTGTTTCCCCAAACGTCCTACGTATCTAGCGACTTCCTTAATTTAGCGGGGCCATGCGGAAAACAGACGACCGGATGAATTACGAAATGGGATTAGCGGAAAAAACAACCAAATATTCCTTGACAGGAATATTCCCTTTAATGTATATTTGTATCAGAGAGGAGCAGTTGCTATGGGCGTGAAATTAACAACTTTGAGCGCACTCGCCGAGCCCAACCGGTATCAGATCGTTGAATTGCTTCGGGAGGGGCCTCTGACCGTAGGCGAAATTGCCGAACGTCTGGGGCTGCAGCAACCGCAGGTTTCCAAACATCTTCGCGTACTGAATGAATCCGGGTTGGTGGAAGTGCAGCCCAGTGCAAATAAGCGATTTTATAAGCTGAGCCCGAAACCGTTCCTGGAGATGGAAGAATGGATCACTTCGTTCCGCAGCCTTTGGGAGGACCGGTTCAACCGGCTGGACGATTATTTGCGCGAATTGCAAGGAAAGAATGGGGACTCGAAATAAAGGCCTTCGGTCCAGTGTCCCCGGAATTTGCATTCATCTACTACTTTATTGGAGGTAATGAACAATGTCCCAAGCAAATGCAGCAAATCAAATGGTGTCCCGTGTGGAAGGCAATGATCTGATTCTGGAGCGTGTATTTGACGCCCCCCGTGAACTGGTGTTTCAGGCTTTCTCGAAAGAAGAACATCTGAAGCATTGGTGGGGACCTCGAGGATGGATTCTCAGCGTATGCCGCGTGGACTTCCGTCCCGGCGGAACCTGGCACTATTGCATGAAGTGTATGGATGAGAATCAGGGGGATTTCTACGGCATGGAATCTTGGGGTATTGCAACTTACCACGAAATCGACGAACCGAACAGAATCGTTTATTCCGATTCTTTCTCCGATGCCGATGGAAACATTGTGGAAGGGATGCCTACATCCATCACGACCATGGAACTTCTTGACGAGAACGGTCAAACGAAACTTGTAAGCAGAACCCGCTACAATACGCCGGAAGAACTGAAAGCCGTGATGGATATGGGTATGCTGCAAGGCATTACGGAGACTTGGGACAGATTGGCGGAACACCTGGCCGCTTCCAAATAACTATAAACTTTCTCTTAAGGGACCCGAGAGGGTCCTTTTTGGCGCGTGGGTGCCAGTTCTACCGCTGGCGGGTGCGAGCGACTTGGTCGCTACTGTTCCGCTTCAGACTTCCAGCTAGCATGTCGGAATGTAGGGTTCCGGCTAGCTAGGCTGTTGAAACATCCGGCATGCTAAACGCCCTACACATCTTAACTCGTCCAAATCAGCCACTTTGAAAATCCTAACGAATCACAGACACCTTATTTCGCCCAAATTAGCCGATTTGAAATTCTAACGAATCGCAGCCACCTTATTTGTTCTTTTATCAAGCCCAAACCTCCGAAACTGGTCAAATAAGGTTCCCTCGATTCGTTAGAGCAGAAAGTTACTCAAAACACATCAAATAAGGTGCCTCAGATTCGTTAGCCGCCAACCAGTCGCTTCAACCAACTATCTGACTGCAAACTAACTATTTGTATCCTATCTTTGACCTATCTTTCACACTGCTGCCCCACACTCTGGTTTATCTCTTTTTGAATCTTGATTCATAAATTAACACAATTGGATATACAGCAACTAGAAGAAGACTGACATATATTGAATTCTGGTAGGCGTCCCGGAAGCTGTCTATTGACCATCCGTCAGCTCCAATAATCCAATAAGCCAGAGAGTTTGAAATGCCTATTCCGTCGTTTGCTTCTGGAATTAGGCTTTGGGTATAGTTTTGAGCAAGAGTGATAACCGATACAATGGATAACAGGATAGCAAGGAACAATCCTTTAGAATATGGGTTGGTCATCCCAGCCCTCCTAAAGGCAAATGTCGAAACTGCTATAAAACATAAACAAACAAACATACACAACATCCCTCTATTGCCCCCTGTTCATATCGATCCGCTGAGCGCCTGAGTTTTTCGAAATGTAAATATCCAAAGCCTTGATGCCGCGCCTCGCCAGTTTGACGAACAGGATAAAGCCGTAAATACCTAAACAAAGTAATACCACATAAAAAACACTAATGAAAAGAAACGGAACTAATGAAAATGCTCACCCTGAACTTGTATCCATAACACCCTCCCGGCTTAAGTTAATACAAACCCAAACTTACCATATGATACCTATTTTGGGAATGATCTTATTCGAATATCTGCTCCAACGCCTCGCGCAACTCCCCGTATCGGAACGAAAAGCCCTCCCTCAGCAGCCGTTCGGGGGTAACCCAGCGGCTTTTTAGAATGAGCTCGGTTTCCGTGCGGATGAGGCGTGCTCCTGCTTCCAACAGCCAGACGGGCATGGGCAGCCCGAAACTGCGACCGCATGCGCTGCGCAGCTGCTTCATGAATTCGCGGTTCATGACCGGATGAGGTGACGCAGCGTTAAACACTCCGTCCAAATCCTCCCGCTCCCGGACATAACAGATGATCCGACACAGATCCTCGATATGGATCCAGCTGAACATCTGATTCCCCGGACCCTGTGTGCCGCCCAAGCCCAATGCCGTCAGCCTGCTCAAAGGCTTCATGACGCCGCCTCGGCCCAATACAATCGAGATCCTAAGCGCGATCTTTCTGGTATGCGGAAGCGCAAACGAGAAGAAAGCCTCCTCCCACGCCTTCGCCACACTAACGGAAAACCCGGTGCCGATCTCCCCGTTTTCCTCCGTCATGGGACGGTCTTCCGCATGCCGGTAGATGGTGGCTGTGCTCGAATTAATCCACAGCTTCGGAGGCCGCGCACACCGGAGCACAGCTTCCCCCAGCGCCCGTGTCGTATCTGTCCTCGACCGCAGAATATCCCTTTTGTTCTTATCGTTATAACGGCAGTCCACCGACTTCCCCGCTAAATTAACCAGTACATCGGCCCCGTTCAAAACTTCCGCCAGTTTCCCGTGATCATCCCAGCCGAGATCCCCTGCAGACCTGGATATCACAACCACGCTGCTTCCCTGCTCTCTGAATCTGTCCGCCAGATAGGTTCCGATAAAACCGCTCCCGCCCGCCAGTACAATTTTGCCGCTCATACTTGATCCCCGCCTTTAGCACTTGATCTGTTACCCGAATCTTCAGCTCTTGATCTTATATTCACATTGTACCCGGGTGCCTGCCGCCGCAGGAGTACTATGTTTTATAGACCTGCTGTATTTGCTGTTTCCAGCGGAGTGGAGTAGAATGATCCCTAAACGACTAAATAGCAGGTGACCTATGATTGAAGTCAAAACATCCAAATTAAGTGAAGGCGAATTTAACCGGGGAGTGTTCGCCACGCGTGACATTGCCAAGGGCGAGCTCCTTCACGTGGCTCCCGTGATCACTTACCCTAATGAGGAACACGTGCTGATTGAACATTCCTCGCTGTCCGATTACGTTTTCGAATTCGGAATTAACCACGGTGCCGTCGTTCTGGGATACGGCAGCTTATTCAACCATTCTTATACGCCAAACTGCACCTATGACCTGAATTTCGACAATCTCACCGTGGACTTCTATGCTTATACGGATATTAAAGCTGGCGACGAAATTCTGATCAATTATAACGGGGAAGTCGACAATAACGATCCTCTCTGGTTTACGGACGGCAAGGACAAAATGGACAAAAAGGAAGCCTAAGGGCTTCCTTTCTTGTATTGTTCCTATCGGTTTGCGCTCTCCTCCAGCCACAGCATAGCCGTGACCCCTCTCGGGTAATACTTGCTCCCTTTGGCAACGCCCGAAATCATCTGATCGCTCCAGCACCAGTAGGATTCTTCCGGATGAAGGAGCCAGCCGACGTGTGCGGCATCGGACCGGCGGAGCTTCTCATCGTCCTCTAAACCGAGAATTTGACGGGCTACGAACTGGCTTAAATAGATTTTGCTCAGCCAGGAGTTATTGCTGGTCGATGAAAGCTTCCATCCGCCGTCTTCGAACAGGCATACCCCTTCCTGCAGTACGGTTCGCAAATGCCTTTCCAAAACCTGCAGCAGCTCCTTGTAAGGCCCATTCTCCTCCAACACATCTTTACGCCCCGTAAAATAAGGAAAAACGAGCCCTTCTATTGCCGGGATAATCCGGGATTCATTGCCTTCCTGAATGACTGCCGGGATATATCCCTCTTCCGTAATCTGCGCAGCCAAAGTCGCAGCGGTCTTTCCAGCCTGCAGTCTGGCCTGTTCCGCCAGTTCTTTCAAACCGTTCTCGTCAAAAAGCTTCTCCAGCGCCACATAAGAGGCCCAGCATTTGCCTGCCATGTAAATATTATTACGGGACTGCCCTAACGATACATCCAGGCTATCGTATGTTGTAATTTCCGCGCCGCCCATCGTACGGGAACTGTCCAGCGCCATAACGCCGTTGCGGAGTTCCGCATCCGGATGGTCCCGTTTCAGCATGCTGTCGAAGCACGACTGCAGCAGTCCCAGCCTGCGGCCCAGCCATTCCGTATCCTTGGTCCCCTCCGCGTACACCGCCGCGCACAGCACCCAGTTCACCAATTGTTCGTGCGTCATATGGGAGAAACAGCCGTCAATGCCGTGCAGTTCATAGGAGGAGAAACCGGGACGCGAGAACACATTAGCCACGCCCATATCATGAGTGAAGCTGATCCCTCCCGGGTATAGCTGGTCCGGTGCGCCCGGGAAGAACACTTCGTCCTCGTAGCTGTACCTTTCCGCGAACAGATCGAGCTCGTTTTTAACGGTCCAGGGATTCATTTTCATTTCAAAAAACAGCTGGTCCACGGTTAAATCAAACGTATTCATCATCCGGTACTCGCCTTCGTTGACAACCCATACGGGCTCGTCGCCGTTTGCAAGAAATTGCGTACTTCCGTAATAACTCCGGATCGCATGCGCCAACATGAATGCCCGGTCTTCCGTAAGACTGGATTCCTCCAACACGCGGTCGGACGCCAGACTTGCCTCTTTGATCCGGTCAAAATTCGCTAGAGCATACGCAGCCACTTCCTCGATATTCCGGTAGAAACGGGTATAGTAATAGGTCGTTTCCAACCCGGACGTAGCGATTCCGCCCCTATAGAAGCAAATGGCGAATCTATAGGTGCGGCGCTCGCCTGCAGGCACATCCATCAAGTTTGCGGCAACGCCGCCCAGCCCGAACTTCCAGTTTTCCTTCGCTTCTGCTGTCAGCAGCGATTCCATCGAGAATCCAACGGCCGTCTCCACCCCGTTCTCTTGCACTGCAATGGCAGTAAGCGGTCCTTGCCCAACCCCTGCCACTCCTCTTCCCGACTCTTCAATTCTGCGCATTGCACTGTATGGATCTGTTCCCTGATATCCGAAAAAGGCCCTTCTGGTTTTGGACCCCTGTGAATTATCAATGGTAAGTTCGGCCAATACGGCGGGAAGAATGGCTTCCTTCAACTGCTCCGTGCTGCCTGCGGCCGGATCGGGTACGGATCGAAACGGCGAAAACACGGTAAACATCAAGTCCCCTGCTGTCCATGAATCTGTTCCTGCTCCAAAATTCCTGGAGATCTCCTCTTTAGCAAAAGGAACCACGCCCAGTCCGGCGGCCCGCCCGCCCTGCACTTTCTCTACGTCATAGCGTACAGCCTCGTCTTCCCCTGCTTCAAAAAACGGAAGAGCCTCGTAATAATTACCCTTATCGGACTCAACCCCGATATAGATATTCTGGTCGGCCGGTTTCCCCAATTCCAGGCCAAGCCCTCCCTTGGCGCCTCTATAGCCTAACGTAAAGCTGGCAAAAGCCCCAATGGGAGCATGGTGTGCATTAAAAAATATTGATTTCGGATGCATCTGGCGTTCCTCCTCCTTTTTCAGTTATGATCAACGTATCACGCTTTCGATGAGGTCAGCCATTGTCTTTTTGAACGGACTGTTACCCTTTTCGAACATCACTTCTTTTCGCTGGGAGGCAGTCATGACTGGAATGAAGGAACTAGGCAGCTTACCTGACGTCAGAATGACGCTTCATCTGATGGGACTGCATGTCCGCAGCGTTTCCAGGGGATGGACCTATCCGTCTCATGAACACACGCTATTTGAGATTCACTGGGTGATGGAGGGAGAAATGACGATGGTGGTCGATGGAAAGCCCTACCCCCAGAAGGCAGGTGACTTGCTGATAATCCGGCCCGGAATGACCCATTCGTGTATCGAATCCGGTCCCCACGGGTTTACCTATTTCTGTGTACATTTCAGCATGGACGATCATGCGTTTGCGGCTGAACTGCTGCGGCAGCGTGAGGTGTATTTCCCATCCGATTCTGCGCTTACCCCGGCTATCGTCCCTGCATTGGCTTCCTTATGCGAGTTATCGAAAAACCCTGCATCCTCTCCCTCGTCAGTGCTTCAACGCATGCGCCTTCACGCGGCAATGTTTGAGCTATTTGGCGCATTGGGTGAACAGTTGCTGCAGACGAGACAGCCGGAAACAGGGTCCACCGCCGGTGAGTTGGCGGAGCAGATCGCCTGGCATATGGAACAGGCGGTCAGGGAAACCCTGTTCCATAATGATGCTCACGAAGAGCGTACCACGCTGCATTGGATTGCCCTGTCTTTGGGCATTTCCCCGTCCAGATTAAACCGGACGTTCCGCAAAGCCTTCGGCAAGCCTCCCCGCCAATATTTGACTGAATTGGTGACTGAGGAGGCCAAGCGATTGCTGCTCCAGACCCCAATGCCGATCGACCAGATCGGTTTGATGCTGGGATACCGGACAACCGCCCATTTCAGCAGGCAGTTTAAACGCTGGGTCGGGGTGGCGCCCAGTGTGTTCCGCGGGCAGGGTAGGAGCACTGTGGAAACGTTAGATGCAGTTATTCGCCAATGAGAAAACCGGCACAAGGTGAAAGAGTTGGCGCCGTCCTTCTAGGCGTCAGTTCGTTTCATTCCGGAGAAATTTCAGAATCGGGTATAACGTGAACATTTATACTTTCTGAAATTTTGAAAAAGAGGGCTGCCTCGGCAGCCCTCTTTCTATGCAGCAATTCTCATTGCGTTTCATATGTTGTAACGAATTAAGCCTCTCCCATCATCAGCCCTTCAATCGTATGCCCCTGCACGATGACTTCCAGCTCATCGACAATGCGGCAGAGCAAACGGCTTTTCAGATCATCCGGAAGCTTCTCATAAAAAGCTTTCGTGACCTGCAGATCATGGCGCTCATGGTTGTTAGCTCCTGGAGCGTCTACGCCCAGCACCAGAACCGGTCTGGCTTTATCCGAACGGTTGGCGGTACCCCGGTGAATCGTCAGCGCAGAGCGGACAGAGATATCCCCCATTTTCGGCATCTTTTGCTCTGCCCGTTCTTCGTACCGGGAATAAAATTCTTTAGGCGGGAACATCTCATGTTCGAAGGCAGATGCATCATCCCATTGGGTTCCCGGTGCTATTTCGAATGGGCCCATATCCGGCTCTACATCCACTGTTGTCAGGTTAAAGGCAAGCGAGTTCAGCCTTCTGCCCTTCACAGTGTCCTCCGGTGCGGGAAAATCGCGGTGCCACGGTTGGTTCTCGGCGCCCGGGTTAGGCACGTCAAACCCGATTTCGACGATTTTGTAGTCCGGGCCCAGAACCGTTTCGCATACCGCTTTCACCCAAGGATGAGTAGCCAGCTCTACAAAGCCGCGGATATCTTCCGGATGAATCTCCACGTAATGGCGTTTGGGGCCGCGGCCTACGGCTCCGCCCGGTCTTTTCAAAGCTTCTTCATATAGAACTGCAATATCTTCGCCCAGTTCCTTTGCGAACTCACGGGTAAAGGCTCCTTTTAACCCTAAAATGCCGGGTCCGTACAAAGCTCCCATGATTTCTGCAGGATCATACTGCTGAGTTGGAATGGTCAGGTTTACGCTCATAAAGTCCCCTCCTGATTCGGTATACACTATGATCATACGACAGCGGTCGGCCCGAACCTACAGACATTTTGTTAGGAGTGATGGACATATTTTTTACTTTTCGGAAGAAGTCCGCCGGGAGGCATAGATCTGCAGGGCTTCCTCCAGAAAGTCTGGATCATACCCCGTTTTCTCGTGTATCTTGCTGCACCAGTATGCAACGTCCAGATTCCTGGGCTCTCTCTTTATTCCCTTATCCGTGCTTTCCGCACTTTCCCAATCGTAAAACTCCCAGTGGGCCCTTTGCCCCGCAAAAGGAACCCGGCATTCCAAAAGGGGCTTCAGGTTCCGGTTTCTCTGGCAGATTTCAGCGGCCTGCATAAATTCTTGATGAGGGACCGGCCTGAGGCTGAATGTCTGATGACTTGACTTCCCGTTTGGCCGATGATACGCAAATGTCAAATCCTCCCCCTCTACGGAAACCTGGATCTCCGCCGCAGGAAAGAAGCCCGTCATCCGTTCCGTTGTAAAATCAGGATGGGTGCTATCCACCAGTACCGGGGCCAGCCATTGGTCGCCGAGATCGCAAAAGTACCTGTGCCCGCTGTCATTGACAGCGATTACCGCTACATGAGCATCAGGCGTGAAAACAGGATATGCCTTAAGCCCTGCCTCGCTAAATTCATGCAGCAGCCACAACGATAAATCGAAACAGTTCCCGGCAATCCCATATTGCAATCGGTGTTCCCGCATCAAAGAAACTTCTCTTTGCTTGGTTTCGCCGCCGCGCTGGAAGTACCAGGCCTTCGTTAACGTTTCCATCGGAAAGTTGTCAAATTTACTCCAAATCGAGACAATATCCTGCGTGGCATGCATTCAAGTCATCTCCTTTGTTATCCGCTGAACGGGCTCCTCTGGAACTCCGCAATCGCGGCGTACTCTTCTTCGAACTTCCGGGAAAGTGAAATGTAGATCGGCAGCAGCTTCCGGTAGGCTTCCGCATGGGCCGGGATCGGCTTATGTTCGTAAGTTTCACCGACCATGCCGGACACAATGCTGAGCGTATCGGTTCTGCCGGTCGCATACAGTCCCAATACGGCTGCACCCAGACAAGAGCTTTCGTAGCTCTCCGGCACGACCACTTCCTGGCCGAATATATCGGACATCATCTGCCGCCATAGCGGGGAACGCGCGAAGCCCCCGGTCGCGTGGATCTTTTTAGGGCGGCCGATAACCTCTTCCATCGCGATCAGCACCGTGTACATGTTGAAGATGACGCCTTCCAGCACGGCCCGGATCATATGTTCTTTGCGGTGATGCATAGTTAATCCGAAAAAGGAGCCCCGGGCATTCGGATTCCACAGCGGCGCCCGCTCGCCGGTCAAATAGGGATGGAATAGCAATCCATCGGCACCTGGGCGTACCTTTTCCGCAATTTGAACGAGCAAATCGTAGGAATCGATACCGAGCCGTTTGGCGGTCTCCACTTCTGAGGCCGCAAACTCGTCGCGTGCCCACCGGAAGATGACCCCGCCATTATTCACCGGCCCTCCGATGACCCAATGTTTCTCGGTAAGAGCGTAGCAGAAGATCCGCCCTTTCGGGTCCGTCGCAGGCCGGTCCGTCACGGTGCGGATGGCGCCGCTCGTACCGATCGTAGCCGCCACCACGCCCGGCTCGATTGCGTCCACGCCAAGATTGGACAACACCCCGTCGCTTGCTCCGATGACAAAAGGCGTAGACGCGGACAGCCCCATTTCCTGTGCAAACACCGGATTTAGCCCATTCAGTACATAAGTAGTCGGAACCAGCCTGGACAACTTGCTCTCTGTGATGCCTGCCAGCTGCAGCACTTCCTCGTCCCATGCCAGTTGCTCCAAATTCATCATCCCGGTTGCAGAGGCTATGGAATAATCGACTACATATTGGTTGAACAGTTTAAACAGTACGTATTCCTTGATGGAGATAAATTTAGCTGTTTTTGCAAACAGCGCTTCCTCATCGTGGCGCAGCCACATGAGCTTGGTCAGAGGGGACATAGGGTGAATCGGAGTTCCTGTCCGCAAATAGAGCTCATGCCCGTTCATCTCCGTTTTCAATTTCTCCGACCAGCCTGCGCTCCGGTTATCCGCCCAGGTGATGCACCGTGTAAGCGGCTTGCCTTCCGCATCCACTGCTATAACGCTGTGCATAGCGGAGCTGAAAGAAGTGAAAAGCACGTTCTCCGCAAGGATTTTACTTGTACCCATGACCTGCTTCAGTGTCTTGATAACCGCTTGAAAAATCAGGTCCGGATCCTGCTCCGCCGCCACCGTGGTCGGAGTAAACAACGGATATCCCTGGTCGGCTTTGGTAACAATCGCCCCGTTCTCTTTGAATAGTACCGCCTTGGTGCTGGTTGTGCCGATATCGACTCCGATCATATACTTTTGGACACCCATATTCCCTATCTGCCTCCCTGTCCGCGTTCATTATCTTCTACATGTTTACACGCGCTGCCTGGTTTTATAATCAGAACGATAAGTGCTGTATGTATCCGTTCAAACAAAACAAGGAAAAGATGGCTCATCTTTTCCCCTGTTTTGCTATGGCAAGCTAATATGCAGTGTTTTCCTTGAATCTGCGAAATAGTCGCTGACCGTCCGCCGGATCTGTTCCCGGTCCCGGGACTCCAGCGCCTGGACAATCGTCCGGTGTTTATCGATAACCAGCTGCAGTTTCGCTTCCCCTTCGGAAAATACTTCTTTGGTTGTAATCAGCATCAGCGTAAGCACCAGATGCCGGATGCTGTTCCATAAGTGAAGGATTCTGGTATGGCCCGCCTCGGTTACGATGGCTTCGTGAAACCCGAAATCCAGTTGGGCAAACTGGACGATGTCGTCATGCTTCACCGCCAGTTCCATCTTATCGATTGCCTGTTTCAGCTGATTCAACAGTGCTTGATGGTCCCCGTCGGCAAGCCGCTGCTGTGCAAAGCTTTCGATCAGGAAGCGGACGTCATACAGCTCTTCCACATGTTCCTGGCTAAGCCCGAGCACCACAGCGCCCATGCGTTCCAGCCGGATCAGCCCTTCACTCGATAACGCCTTCAGCGCCTCTCTCACAGGCGACCTGCTTACGCCGAAATCTGCTGCAATCCGGTTTTCCGAGAGAACCTCACCCGATTTGATTCTGCCGTCGAGAATCTGCAGCCTAAGCTCGCAGGTAATCGCTTCGCCGCGGGAGACACCCTGCAGCCATGATGAAGGAAATTGTTTCATCTTTCGTACCCCTTTGCAGGTAACGGTAACACCGCCAGTATGCAATCATTTCTTCCAATTTTACCATATCGGCGGCGGAACGTTCTACAGGGGTTTCTTACTCCTATGAATCGCTGCGGACTACCGCATGGCCGCCAAACTCGTTGCGCAGTGCCGCCACCACTTTACCGTGGAACGTATCCGTCTCCAGGGAACGGTAACGCATGAGCAGAGACATGGCCATAACAGGCGTGGCCACTTCCAGATCCAGCGCCGTTTCCACTGTCCACTTGCCCTCTCCGGAACTCTGCATAACGCCTTTAATTCCATCCAGGTTCGGATCTTTCGAGAATGCAGACTCCGTAAGATCCATCAGCCAGCTGCGGATGACCGATCCGTTCGCCCAGACGCGTGCCACTTCTTCGTAATTGTAGTCGAAACCGCTTTTGGACAATACTTCAAAGCCCTCGGCGATCGCCTGCATCATGCCGTATTCGATTCCGTTATGGATCATTTTCAGGAAATGGCCGCTCCCGTTCGTACCCGCATACAGATATCCTTTGTCCACCGCGATATCCCGGAACAGAGGCTCAATGACGGGGAATGTTTCCTTGTCCCCGCCGATCATGAAGCAGCCGCCTTCCGCTGCACCCTGCGTTCCGCCGGAAGTACCCACGTCGAAGAATTTTACGCCCTTCGCACCCAGCCGCTCCGTACGCGCAGCCGATTCTTTGAAATGGGAGTTTCCTCCGTCAATCACAATATCGCCCGCTTCCAGGACCGGCAGCAAGGTATCGATGACGCTGTCCACAATTTTTCCTGCCGGAACCATGATCCACAACACACGCGGAGACGACAGCTTAGCGACCACTTCCTCAATCGTATCTGCAGGACGCGCACCTAAAGCTGCTAGCTTCCGGCCCGGCTCCGGGTTCACATCATACACCACCACATCATGTTTATGGTCAAGTAAATTTTGAACAAGATTGTATCCCATTTTTCCTAAACCAATCATACCTAACTGCATCGTAACAGCCTCCTATAAAAACATGTGTACTTGTATACAAGTTTGTTGGACTTATAATACTCCGATTTTTCTCTATTGTAAATATCTGATTTTTCAGTACCTTTTGGCACTTTATTCCACCGTTTCAGTTTCCCTCTAATTGGCTTGAATATGCATCATGCTGATGGCAAAAAGAAAACGCCTTTCGGCGTCTTAGTAGTATTTAAATAGAAAACTTACCCCTTTGTTCCCCCCTGCAGCCCGAACCCCTTAGACATAAACTGCTGCGAAAGCACGTACATGACCACCGAAGGGAGCGCATACAGCACCGAAAAAGCCGCCAAGCTGCCGTAATCGACCATCCCGTACTGCCCGAAGAACTGGTACAGTTTTAAGGAAGCCGGGAAATTCTCGGGGTTCTGCAGCAGAATATAAGGCACGAAAAAGTTCCCCCAGCTCCCCGAAAACGTGAAGATGGCGACCGTACAGATGCCGGGAATCATCAATGGAGCGACTACTTTCCGGATCCCCGCAAAAACCGAGGCGCCGTCCACCCATGCTGCTTCTTCCAGGTCGGCCGGAACGGAGTCCATGAAGTTTTTGAGCATCCAAATCCCATAAGGCATCGAAGAAGCTACGTAGAACAAAATCACGCCGCCAATCGAATCGTACAGCTTCAAGGTCAGGAACATTTGGTACACAGGCACCATGACTGCAGTGATCGGCAAGGACGTCATGAACAAAATCGTCAGCATGAAAGGCTTTTTATATCTCAATTGGTACCGGGACAGCGGATAGGCCGCCAGCAGCGCCAGCAGTACGACAAGTACCGCCTGACCTAGCGACATGACGATCCCGATCAGAAAAGCACGCTGATTGTCGGGATTGGTGATGACATCGACATAATTTCCGCCGGTGAAGCGGGAAGGAACTTTTAGCGACTGAAGCGCGTTCGCATCGACGGAAGCAACCAGCACCCACAACAGCGGCAGCAGGAAGGAGATTCCAATGAGGGTGAGGACTGCATAGGGTAGGATGCGAAATACCAGCTTTCGTTGTTTGGCATTCATAGCGACTCTCCTTGATTACGGCCTATTTCATGGAACGGATATAGAACAGGCTCAAAATAATTCCCATCACCAGCAGCACTAACGAGATCGCGGTTCCGTAACCCAGCTGATAGTTCACGAAAGCCTGATTGTACATAAAAATGGGAAGCGTGGTGGTCGATGTACCGGGGCCTCCGCCCGTCATGGCGTAAATCAGCCCGAATACCCCCAATGTCTGCAGCGTCACCAGCATCATATTCGTAGTAAATGTGTCTTTGATATACGGCAAAATGATGCGGGTTAAAATCTGCCACCTTGACGCTCCGTCGACTACGGCAGCCTCTTCGATCTCACTTGGCACATCGTCCAGCGCCGCCTGAAACACAAGCATCGAGAACGCGGTCCCATGCCAGATATTCGCCAAAATGACGGTCAGCATCGGAAGCGTATACAACCAGGCTACTTCCGTCATACCAAAGAAATGCAGAATGGCGTTCAGCGTACCATCGTCCCCAAAAAAGCTGTACAGGCACAACGCGCATACAATCTCGGGAGTCACCCAGCCGGCTAAAACAATCGTCCCGATCACACGCCGGAACGTCCGATTTTTATGCTTCATTAACAAAGCTATGAAAAACCCAAGAAACTGCTGCCCGATGACAGCGGAACCGAACAGGAAGATCAGGGTGTTCCAGATGCTGATTTTCACCGTCGGATCGCGGAACATATGTATATAGTTGTCTATCCCGACAAATTTCAGCTCTTTAGCCGATTCCCCGGTCAGAGCAAGATTTGTGAACGAATAGAAGAAAGTCAACAGAATCGGGTAGATGAAAAACACCAGCATAATCGCCGCTGAGGGAAGCAGGAAATATATCCAGCTGTACTTGCGCCGCTTGTACAATCCGTTTGCCGCTGCTGCTGTGCTCAAGCTGCTCCTCTCCTTTTCCTGCAAAATTCAGCCTGCCCAAGTCCTCCTAAGAACCGGGCCTGGGCAGGCATGCTGCCATTATTTTTCTAAGATATGATCTGCTCCGACGATTCGGGTGACATCCTGCGCATATTTCGCTGCGGCATCCGCCGGTGAGGTTCCGGAGGCGACCGACTCTACCATCGTTTGAATTTGGGTGGACACTTCCGGATATTTATCCTGTGCCGGACGGAATTCCGCATTTTGCAAATATTCGGTGGCAATCTCGTTGAACGGCAGTTTCGTATATTCCGGATCCTTCGCTACATCCGCCCGCACCGTAATGTTGCCCGAGGAGATGACCAGTTTCTTGGAGTTCTCCTTGTTCAACGCATATTTGATGAATTCGAACGCTTCGTCCTTATGCTTCGCGTTGCTCGGGACAGACAGCGCCCAGCCTCCGGCCAGCGTAATCGATCCGGGCTCCTGCCCTTTGCTGGTCGGCATAGGAGCGAAGCCTAAAACATCCTTGTATTCAGGCCAAGGCGCAGCGCCGCTTTCAAAATAGTTCCCCGTAATCCAAGAACCGTCCAGTGAAATCGCCAGCTTGCCCTGCGGCAGGTATTCGCGGGAGGAGGTATTGCCCGCCTGCCCGTTCAGCACCTTGGACAGCGGCGGTCCCAGCTTCTCTTTGTTCACGGTTTCAATGAAGGTCAGTGCGTCAAGAATACCCTGGCTCTTGGTGATCCATTTACCGCTGGCATCGTCATAAAGACGCTCCCCTGTTCCGTACAGCAGCATTTCATAGGTCTGCATCGAGGTCGCTTCCCCGGTCGCTTTGCCCATGTTCATCCAGATAGGAACCACGTCCGGTGCTTTTTCCTTAATCGTTCTTGCGGCGGCGAGCACCTCATCCCACGACTTTGGCTTCCAGTCTTCCGGCAGCCCCGCTTTTTTGAAAATGTCCTTGTTATACCACAGGCCGCGGGAATCCGTATTGTAAGGGACGCCGTATACTTTACCGTCGCTGGCCGTCACGCCTTTTTTCATTGCTTCGATAAACGAGCCGTTCGTCCAGTCCTCCCACTCCTTCAGCTTGTCATCCAGCGGCTCCAGAAAGCCCGCGCTCGCATCGGAATTCAGAATGAACGTATCCTCCGTCACGATATCCGGTGCGGTATCCTTGGATTTCAGGGCCAGTGCGATTTTGGCAAAATAATCCCCTTCCGAAGCTTGAATCGGGGTCTGCTTGACCACCACATTCTTGTCAGGGTAACTTGCTGCAACCTCTTCAATCCACTTATAAAGCGAGCCTTTTTTCCCGGCACCGTCGTCTCTATAGGTGATTGTGATCGTTGTTTTCCCTTTGGAATCCCCGTCTTCGGTTTTCGTCGTACAGCCGAATAACAAAGATGCGCAGAGAATGGCGGTCGAGAGAATGGTGACTGATTTTTTGCCGATTGACATGTCTAAGCCCTCCGTTTCTGGATTGAAAGTGAACCCTCATGTTCAGACCAATTTGTATGTATACGCTTACCATTGAGGTACTATAAACATATTTACATGCCGGCGGAATTATTCGGATTATGCGGTGGACAAACAGGAATGAGCCGTTAGGCATACTCGGCCGGGGCTTTTTTCGCACAAAAAAACACATCCTGTAAGGGATCATAGATCATGAACACCTTGACGTGATGTGACTTTGGTTATGCTGATTGGTCGGATGGATCCCTAACCAGAGTTTCCCATATTCGGGCTTTACTTGTATAATCTATGTTAAAAACCATAAGGAGATGTTCCATGTACTTCATCAATTGGCCTGCCGTCCTGTTTATGCTGATTGTTATCGGTCTTCTCGTAATTTTCGCGGTATCGTTCATAGCTTTTATTAGAAAACTGCTGGGTAATTCCACTGCCGCCCGCCATCATACCATCGAAATGAATAAGAAACTGGATTATCTCATCGAACTCGCGCAGAACAAGAAAGATTAACTTTAAGCTAGGCCATACCGCCCAGCCAGCCAATGATCAGGAGGATACAGCAAAGGACCATATGTTAATGGATTTCATTAAGGACCTCCGTATGATCATATTTAGATTTCGCCCTGATCCATAAACCTACACAACCCATAATGATGAACACAATACCGGTGCCCAGCATCCACACAAAAAGCCACCACACCTGCTCATGATCCGGCCCATTGCCTACGGGGCCTACTCTGGGCCGGTAGGCGTTCCAGTAGAATAACGCGGCCAGGACTATGCTCAAGCAGCCGATTCCAAAGTTCAGTGCCGCCCGCCATGCGCGGTATGCTGCCGGATGTTTCACCATGTTATACACATCCGTACTTAACAGCAGTAGGATAATCATTGCTGTGGAGATCATGGACTACCTCTCCTCTTCATCACTATTTTGAAGCATCCCTTTAATTTTACCTTAATTAGGATTATTTGGATACTCTTCATGAACGAAAAGGGCAGCCCACAGGTTTCAAAAACCTTCCCGGGCTGCCCTTCTATTAGATGTGAACGTCTTTTTCCGCCAGCCGATGTACACTCCGGATTCGGTAAGCCCTCCCTTTAACGGCAGTAAACCCTTCATCCAGCGGGATCATTGCGGAACCCTCCTCCAAGACAAGCCGCGATCTCGCGTAGTTCACTTTACATAATCCGCCTGCCTCTGCGTAAAGTACCGCTTCTTCCAGGTGTCCATCAATCCACTCCATATCCACCGTGAACCCTCCTCTGGACCGAAGCCCCTTTACGCTGCCCGTCGCCCACGCAGCGGGCAAAGCCGGCAAGAGCTCGATGTACCCTTGATGGCTTTGCAGCAGCATTTCAGCCATGCCCGCGGTACCGCCGAAGTTTCCGTCAATCTGGAAAGGAGGATGGGCGTCGAGCAGATTGGGATATGTAGAGCGAGCCAGCAGCGTTTGCACAAACGTGTGTGCTCGGCCGGCGTCCTTCAGTCTTGCATATAGATTGATCAGCCATGCACAGCTCCAGCCCGTATGTCCTCCGCCGTGCGAGAGCCTGCGTTCCAGCGAAGCTTCCGCCGCCGCAAGCAGCTCGGGCGTTCCGTCATGAATCAAAGTGCCGGGGTACAGACCGTACAAGTGAGATACATGACGATGCCCAGGTTCGGACTCAGGGAAATCCTCGCTCCATTCCTGAATCGTTCCGTTAGCTGCAATTCGGATGGGAGCCAGATTGCCAAGCGCCCTCTCCAACTCCCTGCGAAACTCCCCATCGGTTACAAGAATGCTGGAAGCCTCGATACAGCTCAGAAACAGGCTGCGGATCAGACTGATATCCATGGTGGATCCGGCGGATACGCTGCAAGGTTCACCCGTCTCATCCAGGAACTTGTTCTCCGGGGAAGTAGACGGGCTTGTCGTCCATTCGCCGGCCTCATTCTCCACAAGCCAATCCAGGCAGAATAAAGCCGCTTCTTTCATGGCCGGATAGGCTTTTTGTCTGAGGAATGCTTCATCCCGCCCAAAGAGATACCTCTCCCACAAGTGGGAACAAAACCAGGCTCCTGACATCGGCCAAAAAGCCCAGCTCGCATTTCCCCCTGTAGGTGTCGCCATACGCCACAAATCTACATTGTGATGAGCGGTCCAGCCTCGGGCCCCGTAATGGATCCTTGCAGCACGTGCTCCCGCCACCCGAAGCTCCTCCACCATATCGAACAGAGGTTCATGGCATTCGCTCAAATTACAGACCTCGGCGGGCCAGTAATTCATCTGCGTATTGATATTAGTCGTATAATCGCTGTTCCACGGCGGCTGCACATGAGGATTCCAAATGCCCTGCAAGTTAGCGGGCTGCGTGCCCGGACGGGAACTGGCCATCAGCAAATAGCGGCCGTATTGGAAATACAGTGCTTCCAGGGCCGGATCATTCTTATCCTGCCGATAAGCCTCCAGACGCATATCGGTTGGAAGGTCGGCCTGCGGCGAACGCCCCAACTGTAAATCTACACGCCCGAACAGAGACAGATGATCCTGTACATGCCTTTCCCGGAGCTTCTCATATCCTAGACGCCGGGCACGGTCCAAAGCACTGCGGCAATGCACCGACTGTCTTCCATCCTCTGCCGGCTGCTTGTCAAATCCAGCAAAGGCAGTGCCTGCCGCCAGATAGACTGTCGCCCAGGCAGCGTCCCGTACTTGCAGATGCTTGCCGTCCCCGCTCCGGTTCACCAAGCCGTCGGTCTCCACTATGATCCTTGCCTCGAACAATAGTCCAAGCCCTTCTTCATACAGGACCGGTTCCGGATGGTCCCCTCTATGATTGTTCGAGACCTGGCTCGGTGCCCGGCCGGTTAAAACAAGCTCATTCGTCCCTTCTGCAATAACCGAAGACCGGAGCTGCGCGGACAAACCTACATCAAACCCGATAGTCTCTCCCTCGGCGGCAGCATGCCGCACGGCCAGAACCTGATCCGGACTGCTGACGAAATACGCCGAAGTCCGGCTGCCGCCGGTACTAGCGGCTTCCACAGCAGCGATACCGGTAGAAAGATCAAGCTCACGTCGGTATCTTACCTGCTGCGAGCCCTCACCCAACCAATGAAACGTCAAATCGCCGAGCGGCAAATAAGGCTGACAGTCCACACCCAGCATCCGCTGTTCGATCCGCTTTTCCGCTTCCCGAAAGCGGCGTTCCCGAATCAAATCCCTCACGGCGGACAGGTGCCTTCTTGCTTCATAATTCATCGTATCCCGCGGAAAACCGGCCCATAATGTGTCTTCATTCAATGAGATCACTTCTGATACCGTTCCGCCGAAGACCATGCCTCCTAACCGCCCATTCCCGATAGGCAGCGCTTCTTCCCAGCGCGAAGCCGGCTGCTCATACCACAGCTTCCATTCCGCATTTCCGCCAAGTTCCGGCATGTTCGTACGCCCCTCCCCAAGTTCAAAAGCCCGGGAAACCCGGGCCCTTGATCATGTTTATTCTTCGGACCACAATTGTACGCGCTGTTTCACCAATTCTTCGCGAAGATCTTCAGCCTTCTCTACTCCCGCTTTTTCGAGGTCCTTCATGTAGGAGTCCCATATGTTATCGAAGTTAGCAGGGTTGGCCAATATCAACTCCGGAATCCGTTTCCACGTAATATCTTTCAGTTTCTCATCCAAAATCGTAATTTCGCTTTCACCCGGCACCGGTATGTTCCAAGCCGCTCCCCACGGCCTTACAGGGAACTCATCTTCCGACGGGAACAGGTCTTTCCAAGTGTTGGCTTTGTAAGCTGCCAGCACTTCTTTCTCCACCTCGTTAAAGCTTGCTGTAATTTGCTCCGGGAAGCTGGTTGTATAGTAATTGTCTGTTGCATCCTTCACTCCGTCGCCGTAATGCGGCCCAATGTTGGTGTAGGTGCCAATGCCGGTTTCTTTCTGGAAGTTGGCGGCATCATTCACTTTGCGGTCGTTGACTTCTTTTGGAATAACGCGTTTCCCATTTTCCACTTTGTAATGTTTGCCCTCAATTCCCCAGTTCACCAGTACCTGCCCTTCATCCGACGCCAAATAATCCAGGAATTTAATCGTCTTTACCGGATCCGGGTTATCTGCGGAAATCGCGACACCGTAGCCGGCCATGAAGCCTGTCGGCCAGAACGAGGTTTCTTTCGTATCCTCCGTCAAAGTAACAGGATAGTGGCCGTAGCCGTACTCGAATTTCCCCTCGGCCTTCAATGCTTTTTCCCCGTCGCCGTAATCCCAGTCCTGATCAATCAAACCGAGCACACGTCCGGAAGCCACCTTCGCTTTATATTGGTCGTACTTTTGCACAAAACTCTCTTTATCCAGAAGCCCTTCCGCATTCATGTGGTTCAGCCAGCGGAAGTATTCCTTCTCTTCCGGACGGCGGAAGTGATACGTTACTTTTTGGGTATCGACGTCAATCTGATATTCCCCGTCATCAGGAGCCCCTGTAGTGTAGAACGCAGGGTTAGTAACCGAAATATACATATGCCAATCATCCGCATTCAAGGAAAGGCCGATATTGGGGTTGCCGTTCTCATCTTTAGGGTGTTTTTGCAGGTATGTTTTGATCGCGTTTTCAAAATCTTTCACTGTGCGGATCTTAGGAAAGCCCAGCTCCTTTACGACACGGTGCTGCAGCTCAAACCCTCCGCCGGCATTAAAATAAGTATGGTCTACACCGGCATAGGTCGGAATTACATAGATGGATTTATCCTCATTGCTGTAACGAAGACGGTTCATTTGGCCTTCAAAAAGCTTCTTGATGTTCGGCGCATGCTCCTCGATGAGATCGGTCAGGTCAATCACGGCGCCGGCATCCACAAATTTATTGATACTGTTCTTCGAGCTGATGAGATCGGGATAATTGCCGCTTGCCGCAATTAAGGCGCTCTTTTGAACCGGATCGCCGACGGCAAATTCAGCATCCAGCGTAATGCCTGTCTTCTCCGTCAGCACCTTGCCGATGTCATCCTGCATATTCGCCCAGTTCGGGCTCGGATCTTCACTGTAGAACGTCATCGTAATCGGCTTTTCAGAGGCTGCATTGGTGCTGCCGCCGTTCTTGCCGGTTCCCGTATTTGCCGTGTTCCCGCCGTTGCCGTTCCCGCTACACCCTGCCAAAGCTCCCGCAATCAGCACGGCAGTCAGGACAAGCGCGGCCCGTCTTCTTTTTGCCATCGATAAACCCTCCCGTTTGTCTTAGTTATCATGTAGAACAGGTGCCCCTGTACATACCGCAATCAGCCTTTCACGGCTCCCAGTGTCATTCCTTTTACAAAATAGCGCTGCAGGAACGGATACACCAGCAAAATCGGCACGGTAACGAAAATGGTTATCGCCATCTTCACCGATTCGGGAGACACAGCTGTCATGACTTGCGTCATATTATTGCTGCGGTAATCCCCGTTGCCTGTCGTTGTGCTTTGCAGCACTTTCATTAACTCATACTGAAGTGTAGTCAGCTGTTCGGATGAACCGTTGTACAAGTACGTGTCAAACCAGGAGTTCCACTGCCCTACCGCCAGAAACAAAGCAATAGTGGCCAGAGCCGGCTTTGTCATAGGCAGGATCACCCGCCAGAATATAGTGAAATCATTCGCACCGTCTATTTTGGCTGATTCTTGAAGCGCATATGGGATCCCGTCAATAAAAGAACGGATGACGAAGACATTGAAAGCAGATACCAATCCCGGAAGGATGTAGACCGCAAAGCTGTTCATCATCCCCAAGTCGCGGATCAGCATATAGACGGGAATGAGGCCGCCGGATACATACATCGTCAGTGCCAGAAACACCGAGATAAATCGTCTTCCCTGAAAGTCGGGCCTTGCCAGCGTAAAAGCCAGCATAGAGGCGCTCGCAAGCCCAAGCAGCGTCCCCGCCACTGTGCGCAGTAATGAAATTCTGAAACCTGTGGTCAAGCCGTCGAAACCGAAGATGACCTGGTAATTTTTCAGCGTAAACTCTCTGGGCCAAACGGTAATGCCGCCGCGAACACTGTCAATGGAATCGTTGAAGGACAACGCCAGCACGTTCAAAAAGGGATACAGCGTCAGCAGCGTCGCCATCATAATCGTGAAGTACACCACAATGTCAAATACACGGTCGGATACGGGTGCGCCCCTCCATCTCGAAGTCATCGTTCTCCCTCCTACATAATGCTTTCTTTGGTGAACCGCTTGAACAATCCGTTGGCAGCGAACAGCAGGATCAGACTCACGATGGAGTTAAATATGTTGATCGCTGTCCCGAAGGAGAAGCGGCTCATTTGAAGCCCGTACTGCAGGGAATATAGATCCAGCACTTGAGAGTATTCGCTTACCAGATTGTTCCCGAGAAGGAACTGCTTTTCGAAACCGATACTGATCAGGTGGCCGATAGACATAATGAGCAGTATGATGATGGTCGGCCGGATTCCCGGCAGCGTGATGTGCCAGATCTGGCGGAGACGGCTGGCTCCGTCCACTTTGGACGCCTCGTACAGTTCCGGCCCGATGCCGGCGATCGCCGCTAAGTAAATAATGGCGTTCCATCCTGTTTCCTTCCACACATCGGAAACGGTGACAATGCCCCAGAACAGCTCTCCCTTCGCCATGAACTGAATGGGTTCACGGATAGCCCCGATCCACATCAGAAAGTCATTGACGGCCCCGTTCTCGGTGGACAGCATCTTGGTTACGATCCCGGCCACGACGACCCAGGATACGAAATGCGGCAAATAGGATACGGTTTGCGTGAACCGCTTGAACGCCATGTGCCGCACCTCATTCAGGAAGATGGCGAACACAATGGCTACCGCAAAGCCGGCGGCCAGGCCCATAAAGCTCATGGCCAGCGTATTTCTCATGACAAGGTAGAACGTGTCGTCTTGAAACAGGGTTTTAAAATGCTTCCATCCGACCCACTTTTGTTCCCCGAACGATTTCCCCGGGCGGTAGTTCTGAAAAGCCATCGTCCAGCCCCATAACGGCAAATAGCTGAAGATGAACACCCATATGACGAACGGGATGGACATCGCATACAGATACCTGTCCCGCAGTGCCCTGCGCCAGAAGCCAGACCGAATCTTGCCGGCACGCGCAGCAGGTTGAACGGATTGGTTGACTATCGCTTTCATGTATTCCCCTCCTGCCTGTTGCTTTTATCATACTGCAAGCGCTTTACCGGCTCTACCCGAAGGATTTAGCAGAAAATCATGCAGAAATTAGTGTAAGCGCTTAATTAAACCGAAAAACACACCGCGGAGGGTGTGATTCGGGACGAAGACGTCTATTTTTTGCGGTAAGCGGAAGGGGATCTTCCCTCATATTTCTTGAATTTGCTGTGGAAATAATCCACATGGGTATATCCGACGTTCTCTGCCACCTGGTACACCTTCATCCCTTGCTCCAACAGCTCTTTGGCCCGATCGATCCGTACCTTGTCGACATAAGTGTTAAAGTACTCTCCTGTAGCGGATTTGAACAGCTTCCCCAGATAAGCGCTGTTGTAATTAAATACCTCGGCCAGTGTCTCGAGCTTCAAATTTTCCTGATAATTTCTATGGATTAAATCGACCATTTTGGCAATGTGACGCTCAGGATCGGCCGTATCGAGAACAGCAGCGGCGGAACGGAGCAGATCCCTTATAAAAAGGCGGAGGTCATCGAACCTGTAATGCACATGCGCCTCCATTAGTCTGGCGGTTAAACCCGTAAGCTGTTCCTGGAACTGCGGCCTGTGCTGGGCCAGCTTCGCCAGAACGGACGTAATGATATGAACAAGCGCCGTCTTAAAGTCCTGTTCGCGCAGGCCCCCCGTTCTAAGCTCTTCAAACAGCTGTTGCGTCCGCCCGTCTACAGCCTCCAGGTTCCCGAGATCCACTGCTAAGTAAAGCCGGTCCACCCACAGGGCTCCACTCTTGAATCCATTGTCCTCAAGCATGCTTGACCTGCTGCCCTGGCGGAAGCAGCTTTCCGAGATAATCGTACCCTTAGCGTAATAAAACTTGTCCTGCAGCAGCTCCGAAGCGCGGTTCACCGCCAAGGTCAGGTCCCCAAGACTGGGAACGACACCGCCGCTAACCGCAGTAAAATCAACCCCTGCCTGAGCGCATGCAGCAGTAATGATCTCTTGGTACACTTGAAGCGATGCCTGACGGGCGCCGCCGTTCTCTTTCGCCATAATGCCCAGGTGCGGTCCCAAGGCAAATACGACTCCCCGGCCTCTCTGTTCTAAACTTTCCGTAAGAAGGCGTTTGACCTGCATAACGGAATCCGGGTCGGGGCCGCCTCTATCCTGCAGCTGAATAAGCACCGCCTCGTACCCGGACCAGAGAAGAGACTCCGGAACAGGAAGCGGCTCATCTCCCTCCATGCCCCCTTGGAGCACCGCCAAAATGATTTCTTCCGGCGTTCTCGTATGAGCTATGCTCCCTACTCTGCTTTGTTCCAGGTCCAGCCTGCCTTTCAATGTTGTTAAGTGCGCTGCGAGTTCCTCTTCATCCACCGGCTTCAGCAAATAACCGTCCACTTGATTCACAATCGCTTTTCTTGCATAGTCGAAGTCGGCATAACCGCTCAGGACAAGAACATGGAATTCATCATACTGTTCCCTTAGCTTCTCTACAAGCTCAAGACCGGACATGCCTGGCATCCGAATATCAACAATGATCAGATCAGGTTGAACACCCTCGAACTTCGCCAAAGCTTCCCTGGCATTCGCTGCCGTATCCATCACTTGATAACCCAGCATCCCCCAATCGAGTAAGGTGCGGAGACCTTCCCTAATGGAGGGCTCGTCATCCACCAGCAATACCTTATACTTCATCGGCGTCCCCTCCCCATGGAATGGTAAAGCGAACTTTCGTCCCCTTCCCGGGAATGCTGTCATAATCCAAACCCGGGTTCCCGGCATAAGAAAGCTTCAAGCGCGTATGGACGTTACGCAGCCCGATCCGGGCCTGCTCTTCTTCCTCCGCAGCATCCAGCGTGCCGCGGAGCTTATCCAGCTGTTCCCTGCCCATACCGGTTCCGTCATCGGCCACACTTACATGAACCCGGTCCCCTTCGGCTTGAACAGAGATGGTAACCGTTCCGCCCTCTTCCTTGCCTTCGAGACCGTGAATCACCGCATTTTCCACTAATGGCTGAATGATCAGCGGGGGAATGCCCGCACACTCCGCTTCGGGATCAATTTCAAGTTTGTAATGAAGACGGTCCTCATAACGGAACTTTTGGATCTCCAGATAACAGCGGACAATTGTGAGTTCATCGGACAGTGCGGTTTTCCGGCGTCCCGCCTCTAGGTTTTTGCGCATCAGCTTTCCTAGCAGCCCTACGATCTGTGAGATTTCCCGCTCCCCTTTCAGGTGCGCTTTCATGCGGATGGACTCGAGCGTGTTGAACAGGAAGTGAGGGTTGATCTGGCTCGCCATCATCTTTAGTTTGATCTCGTTCTGCTTGGACTCGAGTATCATATTCTTCCGGTTCGATTCCTGCACTTCCGTCATCAGCGACTGGATGCTCTGCACCATAGCATTGAACTGCCTGGACAATTGGGCGATCTCGTCTTTCCCGTCGATTTCCAAGGCCCCCTCCAAATTGCCCGTTGCCACCTTATTGATGTGCTTGCTCAGCTTTAGCATCCTTTTGGAGAGAATGGTGGAAACCGCATAAATCAGCAGGATCGCTATGATAAGACCTGCGGAAACGACGGTCAAGGCAAGACGGTTGATCCGGTTGGCATCCTTCACAGCGCTGCCTATGGAAAGAACGGACACAATGCGAAGCGAGTTGTAGCTCGATTTCGGAATCAACGGCTCTATCAGCATCTGCGACGCCTGTCCGTCCACATCGGACCGGAAAATCCCTTCCGTCTCGGAGATTACGCGCCGGTCCATCCCGATATCATCCAGCGTGGAACCGTTCCAGCCTGCGCGGTTGGAAGCAATGATCTTGCCGTTATCATCTACAATCATCGTATCGAAGGTTTCTTGTTTCAAAATAGAATTCAGCAAAGCCATGTTGATATTGATGACGAGAACTCCGCTGGTTTGCTCCTTATAAAAGCTGACCTTCTGCACAAGGCTCAAATACATCTTTCCGTCCCGCTCATCTTTGATATAGTCCCACCCGACAATACCAGGAGAGGTATACTGTGCGGATCTGTACCAAGGCGCGTCCATAATCTGTTTGTCCGGCTGCAGAAACTCCCAGTTGTTCAACATGGTCGGGTTGTCCATATAGAACCGGATGCCTGAAATTTCTTTATAAAGCCTTAACAGTTCTTTAAAATCGGGGTAACTGCGGTAAGCTTCCACCACATCGTACACCGTCTCGTATTTGCGGTTCACGATTCGTTCCAGCCTGCTGTCATTCGCCAAACGGTAAGCGCTGTCATAAGCGACGTTAAGAAGCTCCGACGTTCGCACCTTCACCCTCTGAATATCCGCAGCCGTCTGTTCCTCCGCATTACCAAGCGCCATTTCCCGAAGCTGCACCGTAAGGAAAAGCCCCACGATCAGTACCGGAACGAATACGACGAAGATAAACGACACGAACAATTTTGTCCGCAATTTCATATCGTTGATGATGCGGGTTAAGGTCGGAGCCATTTCTTAAGTCCCCCTGCCGGGCTAGTTTATCAAAATCATAACACCTTTCGCCGGCACCGTCACGGTATCCCCATGCCTAACTCCCGTCAGCAGGTCGGTATAACCTTCTTTAAGGAGCCCAGCCTGTACCTCTTCGGATCCGTGATTAAGAAGGAATAATAGTTCTTTGCCATCCTTGGTTCGAAGCGATGCTTCCAAGTCCCCCGGCGCATTCCGGACAAGCGGTGTAATCCCCTTGTTCTCACATAACCGGGCAAGCCATGCCTGAAGAAACGAAGGCTCCGGACTCGTGGCTGCATACCATGCCTCCCCTCTGCCAAATTTATTTACGGTCACCGCAGGCATGCCTTTATAGAAATCCTGGCCGTATTCCGCAACCGCTTCCGCCCCTTCCAGATGAATCAGGTCACAGAGCAGCCCGCAATCGTAAACGTCTTTCATTCCATCGATATGCTTAAGTCCGCCTGGAGGGTGCTTCATGACGATGCTGTTGCGCTGATCCGGGAACAAAGCGTCGATTTCTTCCGCCCAGATCCCAAGTAGGTTCCGCAGCTCCCCGGGATACCCGCCGGTTACAACCAGATCGTTCTCATTCACGATGCCGCTGAAAAAAGTCGTTACAAACGTGCCTCCGCCCGACGTAAACTCCTCGATCTTCTTGGCCCAGCCAGGCTTCACCATATAAAGCACCGGGGCGATGACCAGATCGTAGGCCGAGAGGTCTTCGTCAGTACCGACCATATCCACTTGGATGTGGTTCTGGAACAGCGCATCGTAGTATTTATGAACCTCTTTTACATAATCGAGCGCGACGGTCGGTCCGCTTGACATTTCAACGGCCCACCGGTTTTCCCAATCGAAGACGATGGCCGCCTTTGCCTGTATACGGGAATCGGGGACGGCATCCCCAAGCTGCTGAAGTTCGCTGCCCAGCGCGGCGCATTCCCGGAATACGCGGGTATGCTCATGTCCCGCATGCTCGATGACGGCACCGTGATACTTCTCGCAGGCCCCGATCGACCGCCGCAGCTGAAAGAACATGACGGTATCGGCTCCATGGGCTACCGCCTGATAGCTCCACAGCCTCATCACGCCCGGACGTTTAAGGGTGTTATAAGCCTGCCAGTTCTGCTGGCTCGGCGTCTGCTCCATCAGCATGAACGGCTGGCCGCTTTTCAATCCCCGCATCAAATCGTGGACCATTGCTGTGTAGCTGAAAGGTGTGTCCAACGAGGGATAGTTATCCCAGGATACGATGTCCATTTCTTTGGCCCACTTGAAATAATCCAGTTCAGGGTAGGTTCCCATCAGGTTTGTCGTTACGGGCAGGTGCGGCGTATGTTTCTTCAACATCCGATGCTCCAGTTTGTAACACTCCAGCAGACTGTCGGACTGAAACCGGCGATAATCCAAAGAGATCCCCTGAAAGCTGGTACGGCCTCCCCGCTCCTCGCTGAGCGCGTTCGGAACTACAATTTCATCCCAATCATAAAAGGTGTGTCCCCAAAATCTCGTGTTCCACGCTTTGTTGATCCTATCAAGAGTGCCGTACCGGTTCCGGAGCCAGGTCCTGAATGCCTGTTCGCAGCGCTCGCAGTAACAATACCCTCCGTATTCGTTGGAGACATGCCAGATCAGCACGCCGGGATGATCCTTGTACCTCTCTCCCAGCTTATCGGCCATCTTCTCAGAGAACTTCCGGTAAGCGGGGCTGTTCGGGCAGGAGTTATGCCGGCCGCCGAACTTGCGTTGACGCCCTTCATGATCCACGCGCAGCACGTCCGGATACTTCTTGGCCATCCATGCTGGATGTGCGCCGGTTCCCGTCGCAAGGCACGTATAGACCCCGTTGCTGTAGAGCCTATCAATCGTTTCATCCAACCAGGCGAAATCATACACATCTTCAGCGGGCTGATTGAGCGCCCAGGAAAACACGTTTAGCGTTGCTATATCAATTCCGGCAAGCTTGAACATACGGACATCTTCCGCCCATACGTCCGCTTCCCATTGTTCCGGATTGTAATCACCGCCATACCACAGTTTCGGCAATTTGCTGCTAATCATCATTTTCATCCTCCCTCTATGGATAAGTCTGTATAAAGGGAGGATATCCTCCCTGCTACGGCCAGTTATACATCAGTTTTACAGCTCAACCTTGAACTGCTGCACACCCAGGCCTGGGGATACAAGCACACCCCGCGCTGAGCTCTCCGATGCTGCACCCTCTAGGGCGGTTACGTCTCCGATGCCTCGAAGAAGCAGATGCCACGGTTTCCTAGCACCCTCGGAAGTTACGGTAATTTCGTTCCCCTTACGAACAGCCTGTACTCTCAGCTCCTGCGTTCCCTGCATATCGTACACCACAGTCTCCGCAGAGTTCCCGTCTTCCAGTTCGAACAGATGCAGCGTCACCCCGTCGGCAAAATCATAATCCGGCTTCTGCGAATCCGCGCCTATGGCGATCAGGGAATTAGGCTTCACCAGGAGCGGCAGCGTCAAGTAACCGTGCTTCTCCTTCATCCATCTGCCTCCAATTACAGCCTCGCCCGTTAGGAAGGAGGTCCAGCGACCCTCCGGCACGTAATATTCCACCGTTCCTTCCTCGTTGAAGATCGGAGCAACCAGCAGCTTCTCCCCGAGCATATACTGCCGGTCGAGATACCGGCAAGCCGGATCTTCCGGAAATTCCAGTACCATCGCCCTCATCATCGGAAGGCCGCGTTTCCCGGCCTCAACCGCATAGCCGAACAGATAGGGCATCAGGGTGCATTTCAGTTCCGTGAAATAACGGAGTACATCCACCGCCTCCTCATCGAACAGCCAAGGTACGCGGTACGATTCGTTGCCGTGCAGCCTGCTGTGGGAAGACAGCAGCCCGAAAGCGACCCACCGCTTGTAAATATCCGGCGGCGCCGTCCGCTCAAAACCGCTGATATCATGGCTCCAAAACCCGAAGCCGGACAAGCCCAGCGACAATCCGCCTCTCAGCGTTTCCGCCATAGAGTCATAGGTAGCAGAGCAGTCGCCGCCCCAATGTACGGGATACATTTGGCCCCCTGCCGTTGCCGAACGGGCGAACAGCATCGCCTCGTTCACACCCCGATGCTGCTCCAGCACCTCGAAGACCGCTTTGTTATAGAGCTGAGTGTAATAGTTGTGCATTTTTACAGGATCAGAACCGTCATAATAAACGACATCGGTCGGAATTCGCTCGCCGAAGTCCGTTTTGAAACAGTCCACGCCCATATCCATGAGCCGCTTCAAATGTCCCTGGTACCACGCCGCCGCATCCGGATTTGTGAAATCGACCAGTCCCATACCCGCCTGCCAGTTATCCCATTGCCAGACGTCCCCGTTCGGCTTGCGCAGCAGATAGCCTTTTTCGGCTCCTTCACGGAATAAAGGCGATTTCTGGGCGATATAAGAATTAATCCATACGCAAATGCGCAACCCGCGCTCTTTGAGCCTCCTCAGCATGCCCTCGGGGTCCGGAAACATGGCCGGGTCCCACTCAAAATCGCACCATTGATACTCTTTCATCCAGAAACAGTCAAAATGGAACACATGCAAAGGAATTTGCCTCTCCGCCATGCCCTCAATAAACGTAAGGCAGGTCGCTTCATCATAATCCGTAGTAAACGAAGTCGTCAGCCACAGCCCGAACGACCACGCAGGCGGCAGCGCGGGCCTTCCTGTCAGTTTCGTATAGTTGTCCAGAACATCCTTAAGCGTATCTCCGCCGATGATGAAATACTCCAGCGTTTCACCTTGAACACTAAAGCCTGCTTTGGATACGAATTCGGAAGCCATCTCAAACGAGACCCGTTCCGGATGGTTCACAAACACGCCGTATCCCCCGCTCGACAGGTAAAAAGGCACGTTCTTGTAAGCCTGCTCCGTGGCCGTCCCCCCGTCTTCGTTCCATATATCAACACTCTGGCCGTTTTTCACAAAAGGGGTAAACCTCTCGCCCAGCCCGTAAACTTGTTCCCCGACACCCAGATCCAGCATCTCTCGAATATAGGGCGTACCCCTGTCCGTAACGTAAGCTGCTCCTTTGGCCCCTGTACCGGTTAAGCGCTTACCATTTTGCCAAAAATCCAATCCCCACATAGGCGACCTGCGGATTCTGGCCGTTAGACCTCCGCTTTGAACAGTTACATAGTCTGCTTTCTCTTCGATCCGAACCTTATGCAGAGGATCGGAATGCAGGGGAAACTGCGGTCCTTCGATGCGCCCGCCGGCGTGATGAATCCATTTTACTTTAATGACATCGGGAATGGGAGAGCTAATTTCCGCCGTAAGCAAAGCTGCGTTCAGCGTCTCGCCTTTGGAGCGTACGAATTTGGTTGCTGAATAAACGGAAACCGTGTCTTTGTCGATACGCAAATCCCTTACCTCAGTGGCATACTCCATATGTACCCCGTCCCGGACTCCCCAGTACCCGTCGGTAAATTTCATTTGTAACCGCCTCCTTTAACTAATTATAATGATATTGACTATTTCAAAAGGTTTCCGCTTCAATTTTGACTATCATTAACACAATTTTGACCCAATGATAAGGAGAGTTTTATGAACAAGGACCTGCTTAAAGAAGACCGGGTCCATGGGGACCCGGTTTATCCGCTCAGCATCTATGATATTTCCTGTCCACCGGAGCAGCCTTTGCTGGAACTGCACTGGCATGACGAATTAGAGTTTCTTCTGGTTACGGAGGGAAGCGCTGTGTTTCGGGTAGGGATTCAGGATTATGAGGTAGATGCGGGAGAAGCCATTTTTGTAAACAGCGGGGAACTTCATTCAGGTTTTATTACAAATGGGGAATTGTGCGCGTTTCGCGCCGTGGTATTTCATGCGGACCTGCTGGGCGGACGCTCCGCAGACAGCCTTCATGAACTGTATATGCAGCCGATGCTGGATAGAAAGTTCGCTCCCCCGGTCTATCTGACCCGGAAAGCCGGCGGACACGCCTACGTGCTGGACCTGTTGCATGAACTCTTCGAACTGAACACCTCCAGGCCTCCGGCCTTCGAACTGGCCACGAAAGGATTATTGTGCCTGGGCATGTCCCGGCTGCTGCAGCTGTCGTCACCGCCTGCTGCAGACCGAAGCGGAAGCGGGAGTAAAACTGAGCGGCTGAAGCGCGTACTGGAATATATCGAAAGCCATTATAAAGAACCGATCCAGCTGCATCAACTGGCATCACTGTTGTCCGTTAACGAATCTTATTTCTGCCGTTTTTTTAAATCTTATACGATGAAAAGCCCCATTGAATACATCAATACGTACCGGGTTCAGCAGGCCGCTCTGCTGCTTCGCGGGACAGGCAAAAGCATCATGGAGATCGCTCTGGACTGCGGTTTCGCGAACCTCAGTTATTTTAACCTGACTTTCAAAGACAGATTTGGCTGTACGCCGACCGCATACAGGAGAGCATATACGGAATCGCAGCGCGGTTAAGGCTCGGCAAAGCCTTCCATCTTCTATTTGTAGCCAAGACCCTTTCGAGTTATGATATGGAAGAAGCTTCTACATACATTAGGAGGGAATTTCATGTCAATCGATGTGTACCTGAATTTTAACGGAAACTGCCGCGATGCGGTTCTGTACTACGCCAAAGTATTCGGACAGCCTGAACCTAAGATCATGGCGTTTGGTGATGTGCCTGCTGACCCGAATTATCCAATGCCGGATGAAGCCAAAAACATGGTTATGCATTCTCGCCTCGAAATCAGCGGCAGCAGGGTTATGTTCTCCGATGTGTTCCCGGGCATGAAATTCATCGAAGGAAACAACGTTTCGCTTTCCCTCGTTCTGGACAACGAAGACGAACTGAGATCCTACTTCCAACAGCTAAGCGACGGCGGCACAGTGGGCATGGAGCTGCAGGAAACATTCTGGAGCAAATGCTATGGCCAATTGCAGGACAAGTTCGGCATCCACTGGCAGTTTAACCTGGGTGACGGCGGGTTCTAAATCAAACATGAGATAACAAGCAGGGCTGTGCAGCTCTGCTTGTTTTTTTGTGCCTTTCTTCGTCAGTCGGTAAGAATCACCGGTGTCTTTAATAGATGTGTGTTTTTATGAGGAAATGGCCTTTACAGAGCTCTAGCCTTGAACGTGTCTCCGCCTTCGATGGTCCCGTTCTGGAAGCCTTTCTTGAACCACCGCATGCGCTGTTCCGATGTCCCGTGCGTAAAGCTGTCCGGAACGACATAGCCTTGCGACTGTTTCTGGATGCTGTCATCGCCTACCGCACTGGCTGCACGCACGGCTTCCTCCAGGTCTCCCTGTTCCAGCAAGTCCATGCTTTGCGCATGGTTCGCCCACACGCCCGCCATATAGTCGGCTTGCAGCTCAAATCTGACCTGAACTTTGTTATACTCCTTTTCGCTCAGCTTTTGGCGCAGGGGCGCCAGCTTCTCCGTTGTCCCCAGCAGCGTCTGCACGTGGTGACCTACTTCATGCGCAATCACATACGCCATAGCAAAATCTCCCGGAGCCTGGAACCGGTTTTGAAGCTCTTGATAGAAGCTTAGGTCAATGTATAACTTCTGATCGCCCGGGCAATAAAATGGGCCTACCGCCGACCCGGCCGTTCCGCACGCGGATTCGACACTGCCGGAGTACAGAACAAGTTTCGGTTCCGTATATTCGAGCCCCTCTTTACGGAATACATCCGACCAGACCTCCTCCGTGTCCGCAAGAACGACGGAAACGAACTCGGCCAGTTCCTTGTCCTGTGCAGTTTCCTCATAAGCCGCTCCGCCTTGACCCGCATTTTGCAACCCTCCCAGAAGATCCCCCGGATTGCCTCCGAGGAGCGTCACGATCAGCACGATGATCAAGCCCAGTCCGCCGCCGACCATCCCTTTGCCGCCCATTCCCATTCCCCGCCGGTCTTCCACATTGGCGCTGCCTTGCCGTCCTCTCCACTTCATCGCGATTCCTCCTTAGTTGTGTTGGACATGTAGTTTTACTACTAGTGATTAACCCCAGGTTGCCATTCCTAACCGGAGTTCAAATCAGGAAAAGCACCATCCGAGAACCGGTACATCAGAATTCTACCTTGCGCGTCATCTTCAATATAAACGACATACTCCCTTTCGAGTGCTGCATGACGCTCATCGGATCTTGCGAATAGGCGGTTACACATTTTTCTCAGAGCAAATAAAAAACTCCGGTCACGCTTAACGCAACGGAGTCTTGCCAGTTTACAACTACCATATATCGTTCAAAATTTGGCTGCGCTTATCTTCATACTCCTCATCCGAGATAAGACCGTCTTGTTTCAACTTTTCCAGCTTCCGCAATTTGGATTCGAAATCGTTAGTTGAAGTTGGAGCACTCGGCACCTGCATTTCCACATCCCAGTTAGCAACCCCTGTTCTTCCAAAAAAATTAACGGCATGGCTGATCGCAATCCCCAAAGCAAACAGAGTCCAGACGATCCCGAACCAGCCAAACGTCGGCAGCACAGTTGTGAATCCAATGATGACAAAGATGCCCCCCACGATCATTCCCAGCAATGATGCTCCCTTGCTCGGCTTCACTCTTCCGCGGTAAAACATTAGCCTCTCCTCCTTCTTTAACAATGATACTAAGCAGAAGACGGCTTTGTTACATATTCAGGACTATTTGCTTGCACTCTTCAATTCAATTTCAACTTCTTTCTGCGGATCTTCTGCGTAGTACCAGAATATATAGATTTCAGCCTCATCGGAAGGATAATCCTTATACATATCGACTGCCTTGTTGTTGCCATCACCGGTAAAGTTCAAGGAAACTGGCTTTGCGGAAGTTCGTTCACCGTTTAATTTTATATACGTTTGGTTAACTCCCCCGAAGGTTGGGTCATCGCTTTCGCTTTGAACATAGAGGTTTCCGTCTTTTTTATAATAAGTCCATTTCACATCATAACCGCCTACTTTGGTAACCAATGACTTTTTCGTTTCGCTGATCCCCTTCATATGAATGGGCTCGCGCACGTCCCGCTTTAATAACACTTCATACTTTCCAACAAAAGATACAACGGCATCAGATTTCATTTTAAAATGTCGTGGAATCTCAAATCGATAAGTAACCTCATTACTCTCCCGATCCGTATATTCCATGGAACCATTAATTTGAATACCATCAACTTTTAGAGCAATATGTTGAAACGGAAACGGCAGGTAGCCTTTAGTTTTTATTTCAGTACCCTGCAATCTAATTTGTGTTGGCGTAAGTATCATTTTATCAAAATGCGTTGTAACTCCTGCATACTCAAAAGTTGTATCGATCTGTTTCTCTACGGTTGCCGACAACATCTTTGCCTTGTTTAGACTTAATGGAATGGACCAATCCAGCTTAGGTCGAGCTTCTTCAGCCATATATGAAAGTGTGTAACGAAGATTGTCTTGCTCGAGATCCTTTTTGTTAAAATAGTGCTGAGCATTAATCTCACCCGACTCATTCGGTGTTCCAAGTTTGCTCGTTCCCGCTTCCTTAATGGGCGTCGTACCTTTCCATATTTTCAACGATACAATATTGTTATTTTTCTCAGCAGAGTAAGACGTGAACATATCCACCATCACTTTATCTCCTTGATCAAAAGCTTGGATCTTGACGTCCTGGATCCCATCCCGGTTAACACTAATCTTATGAATTTTATCTCCCGATGTTTTAACTGAGTAATCTATGTTCTTATACATTTGTTTAGCTAAATGCAAATCATCAAGTCTGAAGCTTACTTCGCTCTCCATTTCTTGAGGTACCCAATGTGATTCAAAATAACCGTTCCATTTTTGTGTTGTTTCATCCCAACGGATAGTGCTGACAGTTCCATGTTCTTTTCCCTCTGCATCTACTAATACTGATTTTGAGAACCCGGGGAACTTATCCTTTCCCACCCCCGTGTCCAAAGTAAACAAAATAACCGTCCGATTCTCGTCAATCAGAGCTGTATTGACCGTTAATTTCGAGTTGCCTTGAGTGACGGTTTTCTCGATCGTTTGCCCGAGGCCTTGATCTAATGCATTTTGAAGGCCAGACCTGTACGACAACAGCCGATCCCACTGGTTCGTTACGGAAGCAAGCACGGGAGTCGCCACCAAAACCGTCGCAGCTACCGTAAGTAAAGTGTATTTGCGCCATTTTCTCCCGCTCCGGGCCGATACTGTTTTTAGCCGGGTATTCGGATCAGGCAGCTGCCGTTCTACCTGTTGCCACATGGTTTCAAAATCCGGATATTCCACTTCCTCTTCACGTCCGCGAATATGGGATAACAGCCGAGTCGCTTTGTCCATGCAAATCCCTCCCGTTCTTATACATTCCTGTGTGCTCCAGCCTGTTCCTTAACAATGCGAGCCCTTTATTCAGACGGGATTTCACCGTTCCTACAGGGATGTCCAAAATTTCGGCCACTTCATTCAGGCTATAATCGTGCATATACCGCAGCAAAAGGGCCGACCGCATTTTTACAGGTACCAGATGTAACAGATCCACGCATTCCTGCCAGCCGACTTGATCCATCACAATGGACTCAGCCGCCCTATGTGTGTCCTGCCGGGCCGAATGAAACAAAGCAGCAATCTTCTCGCGGGCCCTCGACTGTTTTTTCAAATGATTCATACATTGATTGACCGCAATCCGCAGCAGCCATGTCTTCACAAACTCCACCCGCCGCCAGTCATGCTTGAATGCGGAAATAAATACTTCCTGGCACACATCCTCCGCGTCCGCTTGATTTTGCAGCATATAGTAACATGTTTTGTAAATCTCCTTCTTGTACAGGTCAAACAGCTCCCGTTCGCTCATCTTCACCCTCCCTTCCATTTACAAACTATAAACAACCGAGAACCACATAAGGTTCATTTTATAGCAAAAAAAGGAAGCTTTACAGAGTTAAACGGCTGCCGCCGACAAGTTATTCATTCTGATATTGCACAAAAAAACCGGAGCATCCCCGCCCCGGTTATTAGGATTATTCCATTATCTTATCACGATTTCCCGCACGCTCCCGTTCTCCCCGCCTAGCAGGCAGCGTTCCGCCATGCCGACAAAGAGCCCATGCTCCACGACACCCGGCAGCGCGTTGAGTTCGCGGCCTAAGCTACCCGGATCGCTAATAGTTCCGAAGCGGCAGTCCAGAATATAGTTGCCGTTGTCTGTATGGTACGTTGTGCCGTCTCTGTCCGACCGCCTGAGAATCGGCTCACAACCTAACGCGGCAAGCCGCCGGGAAGTGATTTCCCAGCCAAACGGCACGACTTCCACAGGAAGCGGGAAACGCCCCAAGGCAGCTACTTCCTTCGTATCGTCCGCTACTACAATGAAGCGTTCGGAATAGGCCGCGACAAGTTTTTCCCGGAGCAGCGCCCCGCCGCCGCCTTTGATCAAGCTGAGCTGCGGGTTCACCTCATCGGCTCCGTCAATAGTCAGATCTAGCGGCCGTGCCAAATCGGCAAACTGGATCAGCGGAATTCCCTGCTCCCGTGCCAGTTCCTCCGTCCGCACCGAGGTAGGCACTGCGCGTACTTGCAGCCCCTCCCGTACCCGTTCGCCGAGCTTCAGAATCGTCCAGTATACCGTGGATCCGGTACCGAGCCCGACATTCATTCCATCTTGTATATATTTTACAGCGAGTTCACCCGCCGCCTGCTTTCCATTCATAATGCAACTTCTCCTTTTCTCTATAAAGAATAACTTGCCCGCTTTCTGGAAAAAGTAAACAAAAGAACAGGAGGCCACGGACCTTGGAACATGACAATTGTGACTTTTCCCCTCTGCGGATCTATCTGAAAGAACAGCTTGAAGCGATAAAAGAGCAGCTTGATACCATTATTGCTATTTTGGACAACGATTCGGACAAATGCCTGCTTAACCAATTCGATGGATTGTCCCGTAAATTTACCGAAACCGAAACGCTGGCTTCGACGTACTATCTCAACTGCTTTCTATCGCCTTTTACCACAAAATATAATGAAATCTCGCGCTCGATCCAGCAATTAAGCACTAAACGCCAAGGCGCCCTCATCGTAATGGAACGCAGCGATGAGCTGAGCAGCTGGATTACGCCGGGGATCCCGCTCGCCGCCGCCATTACCAGTTCCCTGCTGGAGTCCATTTTTGTACCTGCCAGCCCGCTGCACGATGGGGCCGTTCTCATCCGCGACGACACAATCCATTCGGCCGCCAACATTCTCCCGTTGACAGAACAGAAGTATGATTCTTATAAGCTCGGAACACGCCACCGCGCCGCCATCGGCCTCTCCGAAAGAACGGATGCCCTTGTGCTTGTAGTATCCGAGGAAAGCGGGAAACCCTCCTTTTGCGTAGGAGGCACCTTATATCCTTTATCCATTTCCTAGCTGACAGTAACCGTATTATATCATGAAGGCAGCCGGTTACCGAGCAGCCTCAGTCAAGTACAATTTCACCTGCTCTTCCCATCACCTCTGCACCTGCCCGCCCATATAATATCACCAAGTACCCATAGGAGAAAGGTGAGGCGGACATGAATTTTGAGAGCCAGCTAAGGTCCAACATACTAAAAGCTGCAGAAGACATGCACCGGGGCGGGACCCGGTTTGCGTCGTTCCGGACGGCCAAATGCAACGAAAAGTACTGGCATCTGACCAATCAGGGGGGATTTCTGCTTCGCAAGGGGGTTACCCCTGCGGACGGAATCCGCGATATTTTTACCGACGGCAAAAAATATGCGTTCGAGTGCGCGGTTGCCATTGTCATCCTCCTCTATAAAGCGGTGTTGGATACGATCGGTGAACAGAAATTTAACGAACTGTTTCCCAACCTGCTGTTGTACAGCTGGAACTATGACAGCGACCTAGGCCTGACTACCAGAAATACCGACAGTGCTTTTGCCCGCCCCGGCGATGTGCTGTACTTCAAAAATCCGGATGTGGATCCGGACCATATGGAGTGGCAGGGTGAAAATGTGATCAAAATGGGCACCGACTCCTATTACGGTCACGGGTTGGGCATCCGCTCAGCTGAGGACATGATCAAGGCGCTGAACAAGCGCAGGATCCCGGGTGCCAGCGAGTCAGCCTATCTATTAGACCAGATTTCGTACCCGGATTACGCGTATCTGTCCCAGTTTGCTCCGGCTGACAGCCGCAGCTTCCAGCCATTATGGCTGCCGGTGACCGCTCAGATCGGCGGGTTACAGTACCGGGAATAGCTCCTGCACAGAAAAAGGCCGTCCTCAAAGTCACATTTGAGAACGGCCTTTCTTGTTTCCCATTATAGGCTGCGGCGGAATTCTTCCTCCACGAAGTCACCCCCGGCACGTTCCGCCGGACCAACCGCGGCAATATCAGCTATCTGACTCCGCTGGAGGAAGCGTAAAGCTATAAATCCAACTGCTGCCCCTGCAGCAGTTGCTTATCATGGGACCGGGTTCCGGCCCTCGGCCAGATTACCCGTTGGCACACGTTCCCAAGCAAACCGAGCGCTCCCGTTAACAAGCCCAGCAGCAGGAAGAGATAGCCTGCTCCTAACGATTGGATTAACATACCACCGGTCAGAGGGGCTGCGATCATCAGGGTGCTGGTCACTGTTTGCTGAATGCCGAAGATTCGGCCGACCAATTCTTTCGGAGTCTCTTTCTTTATTTAAAAATTGTGTCCCCTTTGAATTCCGGACCAGCGCATACGTATCAATCCATTCTAAAGTCCACCGTACACTTGTGCACCATGTGGTTAATCAGTGACATCAATCAGCATGCTCCAAGATGGCTGCGCCAGGGTATTGGGGGATATGAATCAAAAGGAATGAGCGAAGAATTCATCAAGAGCAGTACTCTGGATCACATTCATAATCTTGTTGTCCCGTCTTTTCAAGAGTTAAATAATGATACTTGGGATTTTGAAACGATGAAAGGATTTCAATTTTCTTATCTGATTGTCGAGTTCATTGTCAATAAATATGGATTGGACGCGTTGAATAAATTGATCAGGATTCCAAATGGTTACCTTGAAATTTTTGGTCATTCTGAGTTAGAGCTGCATGAGCAATGGGTTGAATATATAAAAAACAAATAGTAATCCGCCCCTTAACGTTCAACAAAACAGCAGCAGACAAGGACTTAAAAAAGTCCTTGTCTGCTGCTGTTTCATATTTTAATCCATGAACTTACTTGGCGGAAGAGTCATACGCTTTTTGCAGGATTTCAAGGTAGCGGTCGAGATTTAACGATTGGAGCCCTTTTACATAATTGTCCCAATCCTTGTTCAGGTCCTTGTTCCCGGTGATGAATTGGAGCGCGTTCTCTTCGATATATTTCTTGATGTTCGTTTGGAGAATGCTGGCCTCGTCAATGGTTTCCGGATCCATCCAAATCGACCACAGCGGCAGAAGCTCCTTCGGTTCATGTCCCTTATAAAGCATCGTTGCATCGTAGAGGCGGCGCTCGTAGTTTGCCGAATCATAAATGTCTGTGCCTTGTACGTAACTGTCGCGGTATTCCTTCGGCATGTAGAAGTGGGCGAGGCCGCTCCAGCCCGCGTTGCGCGGCGCCTCCCCTTCCGTTGCAGGAATCGGCTTGATCATCGGTTTGACGTTCTCGCCCAGCGCTTTATCTCCAGGCTCAGGATCCGTCCAGTCGATGCCCTTCATGCCCGCAGCCCCGTTTGTCTGGCCTTCCGGCGTAAACAGATAATCCACGAGCTTGATCAAGGCAACACGCGCCTCTTCACTCGCTTTGTTCGTGATGACGAATTTGGCTCCCGGAGCGACGCCGCCGCCGTCATGCGTTACAAAGGAACCATGCGGTCCGGTCAGCGGAGGCAGCGGGTTGTAATCAGCGGAATATTTGTTTCCTTTGTCGATGTTAACGAAGATCGCCGGATGCATCCCGGCTCCTGCGCCGAGAATTTGAACATCCGCATTCTCACCTATCTTCTTATAAGCTTCGGAGTTCTGTGTAAAGGCGCCCGGATCGATGAGCCCCCCGTCATACAACGACTTAATGTAGGTCAAGCCTTCCTTCCATTCGGGCTTGACGGCGGCGGACTCCACCTTGCCGTTCGTCAAATTCAAATAGTTGCGATCGTCGTCGTAAACGAATGCGTTCATCAGGAACGGAATGACACGAACACCGTAATCTTCGATGGCCCCGCTGAGCGGCACTTCGTCCGCTTTGCCGTTGCCGTTAGGGTCGTTGTTCTTGAATGCTTCCAGTACCTTTTTGAACTCCTCGGGTGTCTTCGGCATTTCCAGATTCAACTTTTTCAGCCAGGTTGTATTCAACCACAGTTTGTTCGGATAAGAGCAGTGGAAGCATTCGCTGTACGCCACCAGTCCATAAACGTTGCCGTCAGGGGCCGTGTTGAACGCACGGAGTGAATCATCTTCGCTCATAGCCGCCTTGATGTTGGGAGCATACTTGTCAATCAGGTCATTCAGCGGAACGAACACGCCCTGTTTCCCATATTTCAGAACATCCGCCTGTGTAAACTGATCGGAGTAAGCCGGAAGCAAGTAAGCATCCGGGTAGTCGCCGCTCGCCAGCGAGATTTGCCTCTTCTCCTTGGCGCCGTCGGACGGAATGGTCTGCCAATCGATCTTGATGTTAAACTTCTCCTCTACAAATTTTGTGAATTTGTTTGTTTGCAAATCGATATTCGGCTCTTGAATGGCGAACATCTTGACGGTTACAGGGGCGGCGGAGGCCGTATTCCCGCTGTTCTCAGCCGGAGGCGAAGAAACCTCGTTCGACCCGCCGTTCTTCGAACACGCTGCAAGCACGCTCGAGAACATAAGAAGTCCAGTAAGAAGAATTGCTATTTTCTTTTTCAAAGTGACACTCTCCCTTTTTCATCTACTATGATCTTATCCGGAACCGCTCATGCCGCTCAATCATCACATAGCAATCCCCCCCTGGCAAGGTGCCTGCCGGAGCAGAGTCAGCATCAACCCTTAACGGAGCCGACGAGCATACCTTGCACAAAATATCTCTGTACGAACGGGTAAATCAGCAATACAGGCAATGTGGCGACAACAATTAAGGAATACTTCAGAAGCTCTGCCAGCTGCTGCCGCTCGACCTGCTTCATGGCATCCATGAGACCCGTGCTGTTGTTCTGGATAATGATGCTCCGAAGCACCAGCTGAAGCGGAAACCGTTCCGCCGACTTTAGATAGATCAGAGCGTCGAAATAGGCATTCCACTGGCCGACCGCATACATCAGAACCAGTACCGCGATGATCGGTTTGGAAAGCGGAACGACGACACTCCACAGGAAGCGCAAATCGCTGCATCCGTCCATCTCGCTTGCTTCCATCAGCTCCTCCGGAACATTGCTCTGGAAAAAGGACCGGGCGATGATGACCTGCCACACCCAAATGGCGTTCGGGATAACAATCGCCCAGCGGGTATCGATCATACCGAGCGCTTTGACGACCAAATAGGTCGGAATCAGCCCTCCGTTGAAAAGCATGGTAAATGTAATCAGCATCATAAGCCCGTTCCGACCGAAAAAGGAACGCCGCGACAGCGGATAAGCGAGCATGATGGTTAAAGTAACACTGATGATCGTGCCTACAGCCGTATAGAACAATGAATTGCCATAACCGGTCATGATTTGCGGATTCTTTGTGAGCGCGGCATATCCTTTGAGGGAAAACTCCACGGGCCACAGCCAAACCCGGCCGGAGGTGACCGCCGACGGACTGCTCAAGGAACTGCTCAGAATATAAATCAATGGATACAGGACGATGACCAGTACTGCAGCAAGCACAAGATAAATGAAGATCATCAGCGTCCGATCGCCGGCGGAGTCCCGAATGGCCTGCTGCGTTACAAATTTTCTCGTTTCGAGTTTCGCTTCCATATTTCCCCTCCAAGTTACCAGATGCTGCTGTTCGAGAATCGTTTGGCCAGACTGTTTACGACCACCAGCAAAACCAGATTAATAACGGAATTGAACAGCCCTACGGCCGTTGCAAAGCTGTAGTTGGCGTTTAACAGCCCGATTTTATAAATATAAGTAGCGATGGTTTCCGAAGTTGACGTGTTGAGCGGATTCTGCAGAAGGTAAATTTTCTCGAAGCCGATCGCCATCACATTGCCCACGTTCAAAATCAGAATAACTGAGATCGTTGGCAGTATACCCGGCAGATCGACATGCCGGATTTTTTGAAGCCGGGATGCTCCATCCACACGGGCTGCTTCGTATAGTGTCGGGTCGACCGCCGCAAGCGCCGCCAGATAGATCACCGCGGAGTAGCCGGCCGTTTGCCATATGTCCGACCATACATATATGGAACGGAACATACCTGCTTCACCGAGGAAATTTACGGAATCATGCCCCATATGATTTAAAAATGTATTGACAAAGCCAAGCCGGGGCGCCAGAAACAGCATGATGATAGAGACCATGACAACCGTAGAGATGAAATACGGCGCAAAGGTTACCAGCTGGACGAACCGCTTGAACCGGGCATTTCGCACCTCGTTCAGCATTAAGGCAAGCAGAATCGGGATCGGAAAGCCCGCCGCCAGCAGATAGAAGCTGATCAGAAGCGTATTCTTCACGAGATCCTTAAAGGCTGGATTCTCAAAAAGGAGACGGAAGTTTTTAAGGCCTACCCATGGGCTGCCCCAAATGCCTTTGATCACGTTGTAGTCTTTGAAGGCCAGTACCGCGTTCAGCATCGGGTAATACTTGAAAATAAGAAAAAACAGAAGCGGCGGCAAGATGAGCAGGTAAAGCTGCCAATGCTTTCGGAAGCTCTTCGACGCCTGCCTGCCGAGCCCGTGCCCCTTTACCCTCCGGCGCTTATGCGTATGATGTGGCGAAGTTGTGAATTGCTGCAGAAGGATCCCCCCTAGTGATAGTGTGGCGCATATGTTAGCGCTTTCTACACCACGATCTTAGCTGATCGGACACCGCTTGAGTAGGTACAACTTAAGACGGAGAACGTACAATTCTCCTCCGGAGGGAAGGGTACAGCATTCCGCTTAATGTCAGCAGATCCGGTAACTACTTAAGGTATGCCTGTCGATTGTTGAACTGCTGTATGCTGCAGAACCATGCTTCTTGCCCAAGGTACAATTCACCGGCAGGCATCCCAATCCCGATTTTCCGGTCCTAAACCAGAGGGCGCTCCCCCGGCAGAATGCCGGAAGAACGCCCTTAAGATTACTTGGCCGGTTTATTTCCGTTTGAAATTTTGATTTTAAACTCCCGATGAACGACTGCGCCGGCTTCATCGGTTAAGGTCAGGCTGAATTTAGACATCCCCGGCTTCTCTGGAGTGCCGGAGAGGTTGCCGCTGTGGCTTAACGTCAACCCTTCCGGCAATCCCTTCCCGGTCACTTCAAACCGGTAGGAGCCCGTTCCGCCCTTCCCCGCCAACTGAACTTCGTAGAGCTGGCCGACCTTGCCATCAGGCAAATCCGTATTCGCCAGCTCCAAGCCCGCTGCGCCGACCTGATAATCCAACCGGTCCGCCAGCAGGTAATCTCCCGATTTCTTGACCGCCTTTACGGTGTGGACCCCTTCCGCCAACCCCGTTAGGGTAAAGAGCGTCTGCTCGACTTGACGGCTGGAATGATAAGCGCTGACCGTTTGCCGGTAAACGCCGTCGACGTAGAAATCAATATCTCCGAGTCCGGGGCCTTTCGGTCCGATCCAAGAGAAGCCGGAGCCCTTAAAGGTGTATGACACGGAAGCGCCGTCACCCGCCGAAGCATGAACGTCATTCCTGAAATCGCCTGCGAAGTCGAACGATAGATAGCTCGTGCCGGCAGGCTGCGCAGCCAGGTAGCTTTTGGCGATGAGAATCTGATTATCGTTCACGGTGTAATCCGTCCCCGCCGATAGGGAAACTTCGCCGTTGCGGACGCTGATGAGTCCGCTCTCGTCGACGGCTGTTGACACGGTTACGTCCTTGGCTTCTGCATCATTTTTATCAAATATGAACTCTGAAGGTGTAATGAGATCCGTTACTTTGTAACGAAGCTGGTCAAGCAGCATGTAATACCCCGATTTTTTGACGGCCTTCAGCGTATGAGGTCCATAAGGCAAATCGGCGGCAACAAACACAGTCTGTTTCACAAGCCGGCTAGGGTTGTAAGTGCTGATCGTTTGGCGCTGCACGCCGTCAATCCAGATTTCGATATCGCCCTGTGCCCCTTCTTTCTCAGTAACAATGTCAATACCCGTACCTGTGAACGAAAACTCAAAGTAGTCGCCGTTCTTTTCCGTATAATGCACGTCATCCGAATAATCGCCGAGTCCTCGTCCCCGGCTGGTCTGCCAAGAGCCTGTATACTGGATTCCTGACGCGTCGTCGTTCAGCGAGACGTAACGGCCGAGCGCCGAATCGTATACGGCAATGGCCAGTGTTTGGGGCTGCCCTGCGCTAAACTGAAGCTGCAGTCCGGTCATCCCGACGGGCTGGGCGTCCAAATATTCGCGGCTGATCGTAACGATGTCGCCGGAAACACTGTAATCCTCACCTGCGTTCAGGGGCTCTCCGCCGTTCGTTATCCCTGCCAGTGTATTGCCGTTCGGTATGATCGTCGTTACAACACCCGCATCGCTTCCCGCTTTATCAAAGCTTGCGGCGGAGGGACGGATCTCGCTGCTAGGAGCTGTCGTGTCGGAGATGTGTACTGTAAGAGTCTGCGAAGCTCCAGCGCTAAAAGTGAATATCAGCTTCGTCGTCCCGACCGGCTGATTGGCCAGATAAGCTTTGCTGATCACAAGCTGATCTCCCGAAATCGAATAGTCGGTTCCGGCTGTTAAGGCCGCACCGCCGTTCTTGATACCGAGCAATGTATTCCCGTTCCATGTGAGTTTTGTCGATACGTCTGATTGCCGATCCGTCTTCCGGTCAAAATCAGCCGTATCCGGAGCAATCGTGCTATTCTCTGCGGAACTGTCGTCGATCCTCACTTCAAGTGTTTGCGTGGAGCCGTCCTGGAAGTCAAAAGTCAGCTTTGTTGTGCCCACCGGCTGCGCAGCCAAATAGCTGCTGCCAATGGAAACCTGATTCGCCTCTACCGAATAATCACTGCCCGAAGCAAGCGGGGCGGATTGGCTGCGGATTGCTGTCAAGCCGTTATGATTGAGGGTAATAACGATGCCGGTCTGCCCTTCCGCGGCTTTGTCGTACGACGCTTCCGCAGGGGCGATCAGGTCCGGCAGCGTGACGCGGAGCTTGTCGAGAAGCATGAACCACCCCGATTTCTTCACGGCCTTCACTGTATGGGTGCCGGCCTCAAGACCGGCCGTGCTGAAGACGGCCTGTTGGGTCAACCGCCCTGTATTCACGGCGTTTACCGTCATTTTGTAGTCCCCATCCATGTAAAAGTCAATGGCTCCTTGGGAAGGATCCAGCTCGGTAAACACCTCAATGCCCGTACCCTGAAACGTGTATTCGAAGTACTCACCGTCCGCCTCAAGGAAATGGACGTCATCGCGGTAATCTCCAAGATTCCGGTTATAGCTGTAATTCCACGGTCCATGATAGGCAATATTGGAATCGGTGTCATTGATCGTGTACGATCCTCCCTTGGAGGTGTCCCGGATCGTAAGCGCGATTGTTTTGGCCGTGCCGCCGCTGAATGTAAATGTTAGCGGCGAGGATCCCTCAGGAAGCGCAAACAAATAGTCCTCCTTGAAGGTCACTGTATCGCCGGCCACTGTGTAATCGGTATCCGGCGTCAACGGCACCCCGCCATTCGTAATGCCGGTCAAGGTGTTGCCTCTTAACGAGAGCTTCGCTGTGACGGGCTGCCGGTCACCGTCCCCCTTGTCGAAACTGATGGCCCCTGGGTTGACGGAACTGTTCTGGATTGTCGTATCTTTCACCAGAATCGAGAACGTCTGCGGCTTGCCCCCGCTGAACATAAAGATCAGATTGACCGTGCCGACCGGGCTGAGGGCGAGGAACTCCTTACGAATGGTAACGGTGTTGTCCGTAACCGTATAATCTGTTCCTTCCTTTAGACGATTCCCGCCGAAAGTAATGCCGGTAAGGGTATTCCCGTTCGCGATCACCTTGGTAGTAATATCAGTTTGAGCATCCGCTTTCTTATCAAAGACAGCTTCGGCCGGATCGAGACCGCTGCTGACTACCGAACTGTCAGTTACCTTTACGGCGAGCTTTTGGCTTGCAGCTGCAAGCTCCAGGCCGCCGTTGCGCTGCCAAACGCCGTCATACCGCATATCGGTGTCGTCGTCGTTAGCTGAAACCGTTCCGCCCTTCTGCACAGTCAGCTTAAGCAGGCGGGATCCGTGAGCTGGAATGTCCTCGTCCGTGAAACCGTCTTCGAACACGCCAAGCTCGCTGTGACTCCACAAGTCCCGAACGGAAACTGAGCCGGTTATCCCGAGTTCCTTCCAGCTGGCAGTGACGGAGGCCGCCGAGTCGCCCAGATTAAACAACGCTACGTTTAACGTTCCGTCCCCATTGTTGGCATACCATACCTGCTGTTTCGTCTCGAGGGAAACGGGATGGGCCGGATGCCCAGCCTGGTTGACTGCAATGGCCTCATCGTTCGTCAGCAGGGAAAGCCCGTATTCGTCAAGGTTTGTTAAGTCATTGCCGGTAAACAGCTGGGCCGAAGAGACCGACCAGAACGTCATGGCCGTTTGCCTTTCGACCGGCGTCAAGCCGTCCATGGCCCCGTTGCCGATGTTAAGCGAGTCGAAATCGTTCCAGCCGCCCGGCCCTGCGTCTCTCCACCAGGTGGCCGCTAACGGGAACAGGCGGGCAATATTGTTCCAGTTTGTGAGCGCCACATTTTCGCAATAGCATTCTACATCCCAATCGATCCGCCAGCCGTTGGCATGCTTCTTCCAATAATCAGCATAGTTGTGGTCGAGCGCCCAAGACAGTTCGAACCAGATGCCGTGGGGCTTCAGTGCCTTCGACCAGGCAGCGACGTCATCACGGGCATCGATCGATGTGTCGTTATGTCCTGAGCCGGGAGTGACGCTGTCAAACTTCAGGAAATCGATTCCCCATTCGCCCAACATATCCGCAATGGAATCGATATAAGACTGCGCACAGGAATTACTGAAGTCTATTTTCAGCCCGATGTTCCAGTAATCCCCCGTCCGCAGCGGCTGTGCTGCGATGTCCCGTGCCGAGCAATTCTCGGCTCCGTAGATGGGGAGATCCTTTTCATAGGCTTCTTTCGAAAGGCCCGGAATCATATACAAGCCGATTTTCTGCCCGTTGGCATGCACATGATCGATGACCTCCTGAAGCCCGTTCGGATATAGCGTTTGACTCGGCACCGGACGGCCGTACTCATCCATGCCGCCGTTCCAGCCTGCGTCGATATTTATGTAGTTATAGCCATGAGCCTGCAGCTTCTCATGCATGGCGTCGGATTGAGCCATGATTTGCGCCGCGTTGATCCACTTGGAGTCGCCGCTGTAAACCTGCATACTGTAGCTGCTCCAGCCCATGTAAGGACGCTGGGCCAAACCGTTGTCCGCTGCCTTTGCAATACGTGCGGGCTGCACGGCCAAGCCGAGTTGAGCTGTAACTACGAGCATAACCAGTACTATCAAAAACAAGCTTCTTCTTCTTCTCACCCTCAGTCATCTCCATTCTTTTACCTGTCTGGTCATTAAAAAAGATGCGTGGTTTTACATGTGAAAGCCGGCCTGTAACGTCCCTCCCTTCGCATGGAAGCATGCCGTCATAAAATGATAGCGATTTCATTTTTTCATCATAGTGGATACGAATATGGCCGAATAGGTACAATTCGGTTGTTATGCGTACAGCTTTCCAATCGTACGTAGCCCAATTCATCCGTTGACCGTCCTCTATTCCCTCTCAGTAGGCCTCCAGCCGCTGTTGAGAACACGAATCCAAAGGCGGCTAAGAGCTTTTGTAAAAAAAGCTGGCATCGGAAGCATCAGCGGTCATAAAAAAAACCGGAGTGCTGCGCACCCCGGATTTTCCGCTTTTTAGTTAAAATGTCCTGATCTCAGCCGCTATGCCTCCATGGACTGCCGGTACGTACTCGGCGAGACACCGGTAACGCGCTTGAACGCCCGTCTGAAAGAATGAGAACTGTTATAGCCGACCATCGAGGAGATCTCGTCAATGGTATACGAGTTTGCTTTCAGCAGCGAAGCCGCCTGATTCATACGGACCTGCTCCAGATAATCGGACATATTGGTGCCCGTTACATCCTTAAATAACTGAGAGACGTATTTCTCCGGGCGCTCCACATGCTCGGCCACACGGTACAGAGTCAGTTCCGTATCCGTATAATGCTCCATAATAAACTGTTTCATCTTCTCAACTGTCCGCACGTGAAGCTCATTCTTCTTCGAAGCAACCATCCCGCACAGCATCGCCATAATTCCGTCGATCTCCATCCGGAATGTCTCCATGGACTCGGGAGGCTGAAGTCCGATGATCCGCGACTTCACCTGTTCAAACGCATCGGCTTCCGCGAACGTTTTTTGCTCAAGCAGCTTCAGGAATGTGCCCTTGATCTCTAGTCCGAGCTGGCCTCTCATCTCGGCCGACAGCTCCCGCGCCTCCATGTTTTGCTGCAGGATGGTCTGGATGAAACGCCTCGCCTCCTCCAGTTCGCCGGCCCTGAGTGTCCCGATCAAACGCAGCTCGACATCGAGCGGGTAATAATAGGTTGCGCTGTCCAATGCCGATTCGCCGTACCATACGACCGTCTTGCTGCCCGTTTGCACGGCATGGTCCAGCGTCTGCTTCGCGAGTTCATATACATGGCTGATCTCCGTCAATGCCTCAAAGCGCCCGCCGACGGCGGCAAGCACGGAAATCTTGTACTCCTGGAATATCTCGTCCGCCAGCCTATGAAGTCCTTGATGGACCCGTTCCTCGGTAAGCTCATTCTCCCTGCCCTCTTCCGTGAGGTATAGAAGTACGATTTTGTCAGCGCCCAGATCCGTCATCTGCACAGGACCTTCCCTCTCCAGCACCGCCTGCTTCAACACAAGCCGGGCCGCGTTCAGCTCGTTGAGCACCTCTACATTATCCATCCCGGAATATCCGTTGATCTTTACTAATGCTACATACCCGGCGTTCCCGGTTAAGCTCGCGTCAGCCTGAATGGCCGCAGCTGAGATCTCTTCCCTCGTTTGAAGCTCTCCGGCGATGAGCCGCTTGTAAAAAGCGTCTCTGACCAAAGGCTGCTGACGCCGCAGCTCCGCCTCCAGCTTCCGGTTGCTCGTGATCATCTCCGCGATATTGCCCTGCAGAAAATCGTAAGCATTGCGTCCTTGCCTCCCCTCCTGCCCAAATACGCCAAGCAGTCTGGCAATCGGAGCACTGTCCCGGTAGGCCAGCACCAAGCCGGCTATAAGGCCGATAGGCAAGGCGGCGCCGGTAAACATCCACGTAATCGCTTTAATCCGGTTCGCCTTCTCCAGAAGTGCGCTTTCGGGGATCCCCGCCTGGTATACCCAGCCATTCTTCTCCGATTGAATAGTAATGACGAGATCGTCTTTGTAGTGTTGGGTAACCTTGGCGGGGTTGAACCGGGGATCGCGGTTCAACGAAGGAATGTCCGGCGCGCCGCTGCCCTGCAGACTGAGCGTACGGCCCTGGCTGTCTCCGACTCGTACCCACCCTCCGTAACTCCGGGTTATGCCGGAGAACAGGCTGGAAACTGTTTTTTGGTCAATAAGCACCACAACGACGGCGGGCGAGGATTCACTGAAACTGTCGAGCGGCAGAGACTGCATATAGGTCATGACCGTGCTCCCGGCGCCCGCGGACACAAAGGGATGCAAAGGCAGCATCTCCCTTTGGTGGGTTTTTCCGATAATTTCCCGTTTCCACTCCGTGAAGGCCATATTCCGATAATGATAGTTCTCGTAGTAATGCTCCGGTCTTACATAGGCGGATCCGGGCGTCAGTACGACATTGTAGTTTCGCAAGTAAATAAAATAATGGCGCAAAAAATCATTCGTCTGCCCAAACGTCGTGACTTCCTGCATGCTTTTCCATATGCCGAACACATTGGTTTTGCCGCCCGTCGCATACTCATTCATCAATTGGTTCAAATTTTCGTTAATGGCGAGCTGTCGCGTAAACCCCTCCACCTCAGCCATGCGCCGCTCCAGCAGCTGTTGGCTGCTTCTAAGCTGCGAAATGCCGTTCTCGATGGATACCGACGTCGCAACGGAAATCGAAGTCCGGTATGACATATAGCCGGCGAGACTGGGAATGAGAAGAATAACGAGGTAGGAAACCAAAAACCGGCGGAAAAGAGGGGAAGGTTTCAGCACAAACAGACCTCCCTTTTTATGATAACACTAGCAAATTCGTGATCCTTATATTGCATCCAAGCGGCATCGGCAATGGCGCCTCTGCCGCTTAACACTACACATGCAAGGGTTCGAGCAAAGAACCAATGGAAACCGGCACTCCCGCTTGGACCTCCAGCTCAGCCGTATGTTCACCGGAACGTATGCGAAGCTTGCCTGCCGCGGCTGGAATGAACTCCGCCCGTTTTAACCGGCCGTTCTCCCAGAGGACGGCCACTTCAGTGCCGCCGCGCGCCTTCAGTCCGCGAACACTGCCGTTCGGCCATGCGGCCGGGAGCGCGGGCAGCAGATCGATCTCGCCCAGCTGGCTCTGCAGCAGCATTTCGGTAACTGCGGCCGTGCCGCCAAAATTTCCGTCGATGACAAAAATGTTCGTCTCGGCGCCCGCAATACCCGCTTTGGAATAGGTGAACAGGTTATCGAAGCAGAGCGCTCCAATTAAATAGGCGATCTGCCGGTAAGCCGCATCCCCGTCGCGGAGCCTTGCGAAGCAGGATGCAAACAACGCCAAGGTAAATTCAACATCCTCGAGAGAGTTTCGGCTGCTTCGGCCCTCGAGCGTTTGCTTCGCCGCTGCCGCAAGCTCCGGCGTGGTGAGCGGAGAAATCTGATCCCCCGGATACAATCCGTACAGATGAGAGAGATGGCGGTGATCCGGCTGGACTTCGCCGAAATCCTCCAGCCATTCCTGGAGCTGGCCCCAGGCTCCGATTTGAAGCGGCGGCAGCTTGGTGGCGGCTTTTTCCAGCTTCCTCTGAAGCTCTTCATCCGCATCAAGCAGCCGGGCCGCGTCGAGGACAAACTCGAACAGCTCCCGGACGAGCATCTGATCCATCGTAGCCCCCATGGACAGCTGGTGCGAACGCTCTCCGCCGCCGGGATAGAAGCTGTTCTCCGGCGAATTGGACGGCCCTGTCACGAGCCAGCCGTAAGCGGGATGGATGGTCATATAATCCAGGAAAAAGCGGGCCGCATCCCGTAATACCGGGTAGGCAGTATTCGCCAAAAACTCCCGGTCCGGTCCGAACAGATAATGCTCCCTCAGATGGGCCGCGATCCATAGCCCGCCGGTCACATTCAACCCCCATGAAGTTTCCCATCCGGGGGAGGCAAAGCCCCAAGCGTTCGTGAAGACGTGCGCTACCCAGCCCTCGCTGTCGTAAAAATGCCTCGCCGAATTCTCCCCTGACTGAGCAAGGTCCTGTACAAATCGCATGAGCGGAAGGTGGCACTCCGCCAAATTGGCGGCCTCAGCCGGGTAATAATTCATCTGTGTATTGACGTCTAGATGATAGTCGCAGCTCCACTGCATCCGGTTGGCCTCGCCGTCGTTCCAAATGCCCTGTAAGTTCAGGGGAAGCGGCGAATCCTCCCTGGATCCCGCAATCATCAAATAGCGTCCATATTGATAAAATAACGCGAACAGCTGCGGATCTCCCTCCGGATCGGCCGCAAGTAGCCGAATGCGTTCATCGGTCGGCAGCGCAGATCGGGGCGTGTCCCCCAGCTCCAGCTGCACGCGGTCGTATAGTCCTCGGTAATCGGAGAGATGGTCGGCTTTCACGTTATCGAAGCCTTTGGAACTCACCTGAGCAATCAGCCTTCCGCATTCCAGCGCCCAGTCATCGTCTTTCGCACGGTAATCAGTAGACACGGCTAAGTATAGAATCGCCTCATCCGCATCACGCACATGCAGGGCTCCCGATTCGTACAAAACGGCACCGCCTGAAGCTTCCAAGCGCAGTATTCCTTCACAGCGAACGCCGCAAGTACCGTCGCTGTGCATTGTCTCGAGCGCCTGCGCCGAGAAGCGAAGCTCACCCGAGCCCACCGCTGCCGACAACTCTATCACCGCCAGATGATCCCCTTCGATGGCGACGGAGAAGTTCACCCCTCCGCCCCGCCCGCTCCGGATTCGAGCGGCAAGCACGCCGTCGGCGTGTGAAGCCAGTACCTCGCTTTGAACGGGACCGGACTCCGTCACGTAGTCCGAAATTACCAGCGCTTCCCCCAACTTAAGTTCCCTCCGGCGATTGCCGGACTCATTTGCCAGCTGCAGCCTAACCTTTCCTAACGGCAGGTTCGTGCCGAAGTTTCGCTTTGCCGGCTGAAGCATTTGCTGTGCCAGCGCCTCGCCCGCTATGTAATCGCCTTCAAAAAACAACTTGCGCATCCGCTCCAAACCGGCCTTGTCGTTAGCCGGCGGAGCAAGCGGCTCGGGACGGCCGGACCAGTAGGTCGATTCCGACAAGCTCCAAACTTCTTCTCCCTGCCCTCCGTGAATAACAGCGCCCAGTCTGCCGTTTCCTACAGGCAAGCCCTGCGCCCATTCCATGGAAGCCCTTTCAAACCAAAGCGAGAATCCATTCATCCTACGTACCTCCACCAAGAAAGTTTGTTAATTACCAGATATATCAATTATGATGTAGATCATAGCATGCCTATTTTAGGGAGTAAAGATGGGGCCTGACGCAACACGGAGAAAAAAACCACCTGTAATCCGTCGCAGGGGGCTTCCTATTTTTCATCAGAATTTCAGAGAGCCGCCGCCGCAGTAAAACTGAAATTTATCCTATGCTGCTCCCCTCTCACTTCGACATAAATTGACACTCACAATATTGATCTTTCCCCTCTTTCATGTTACATTGGGTTAAATCCTAGTAAACTACTATGAAAAGGAGGGTTTCTTCTACATGATTGAATTGCGCAATGTCAGTAAAAGCTTTACAACTGGCAAACACACCCTTCAAGCCGTATCCCCAACCTCCCTAACAGTGGAGAAAGGCGACATTTATGGACTGATCGGATTCAGCGGCGCAGGCAAATCGACTCTGCTGCGGCTGATTAATCTTTTGGAACAGCCGACCTCAGGCACGGTAACGGTGGACGGACAGGAATTGACTTCCTTAGGTGCCAAGGAATTACGGCAAGCCAGACATTCGATCGGCATGATATTTCAGCATTTTAACCTGTTGAGCAACGAGACTTGCCTTGCTAATGTGGAATTCGCGCTGGAAGTGGCAGGTGTGCCTGCCTCGGAACGGACCAAACGCGCGGCGGACTGCTTGGACATTGTCGGGCTTGGCGACAAAGCGCTTGAATATCCTGCAAGGCTCAGCGGCGGACAGAAGCAGAGGGTAGCCATTGCCCGGGCACTGGCGAATAATCCGAAGGTGCTGCTCTGCGATGAGCCGACTTCCTCGCTGGACCCGCATACGACTCTTTCCCTGCTCAAGTTTCTGGAACGCATCAACCGCGAGCTGGGCGTAACCATCGTCATCGTTACGCATGAGATCAATGTCGTCAAATATATATGCAACAAGGCAGCCGTAATGGAAAACGGGCAGATTATCGAACACCTGGATCTGACCCGCGGCGACGTGACTCCGAGTACGGACTTGGGCAAATTTCTGTTTGAGACGGCGGGCGGCTGGACGAAAGAGACGGTGACGTATGGATAACATCATCAATATGCTTCCGGAGATTGTAAAGTCCATTCAACAGACCATTATGATGGTTGTCATCTCGATCACGGCTGCGGTTGTGTTCGGCGGTCCGCTCGGTATTTTCCTTTACCTGACTTCACAGAACAGCCTTCACCAAAGCCGCTGGTTAAACCGGACGGCCAACTATTTGGTCAATTTGGTCCGTTCCTTTCCGTTTATTATTCTGCTGTTGTCCTTGATCCCTCTTACGCGTCTCATTACGGGTACGACGATCGGGCCCGTAGCAGCGTCCGTTTCCTTATCAGTAGCCGCTATTCCTTTTTTCGGCAGGCTGGTGGAGCAAAGCCTGAGAGAGGTGCCTAGGGGAATTATCGAGGCTGCGGTCTCCACCGGTGCGAACACTTGGTTCATCATTCGAAGAGTGCTGCTTTCCGAAGCAAGGCCAAGCCTGATGTCGGGATTGACCGTTACCATCGTCAGCTTCATCTCTTACTCGGCCATGGCGGGAGCGGTTGGCGGAGGCGGGGTCGGCGATCTGGCGATCCGCTACGGATACTACCGGTTTCAAACCGACATTATGGTCACGTGTATCGTTATTTTATTGTTTTTGGTTCAGCTGGTACAGTCTGTGGGCACATGGGCAGCAGGCCGGTTAGATAAAAGAAAATAATCATTTTAGGGAGAGAAACCACATGAAATTATCGAAGTTAGGAAAAACAGCAACACTTGCCACGCTGGCCATCGCGCTGGCATTCGGCTTATCGGCCTGCAGCAGCAAAGAACAGGAAGGCGACAAGAAAAGCATCAAGCTCGGCTTTATGGCAGGACCTTACAGCGATCAGTTCAAACGTTCCGTTCAACCTGTTCTGGAGAAGAAAGGGTACAAAGTCGAAGTCATTGAATTCAGCAATGCGATTCAGCCTAACTCCTCTCTGACGGACAAGTCTATTGACGCGAATGTATTCCAGCATGAAGGATATCTCAAATCTGTTAACGAGAAAGATAAATCCGATATCACAGAACTCATTAAAGTTCCTACCGCACCGCTTGGCATCTATTCCAATAATGCCAAGAGTTTGGACGAGCTGAAAGACAATGCGGAAATTTCGCTGCCTAACGACGCTTCCAACCTGGCCAGATCCCTGGTACTGCTTGAGAAAGCCGGCCTGATCAAAATCAAACCGGATATCGACCCGCTGCTTGCAACGGAAAAAGATGTAACGGAAAATCCTAAAAACCTCAAATTCGTTCCGCTGGAAGCACCGCAGCTGCCTCGTTCGCTGGCCGACGTTGACTTTTCGGTCATTACCGGGAATCATGTCATTGCAGCCGGTATGAAGCTTTCCGAAGCTTTGCTGCTGGAAGAACCGCCGGCGATCTATCAAATCATTTTGGCGGTACGCGGCGAGGACAAAGATAAGCCTTTTGCCAAAGATCTTGTGGAGGCTTACCAATCCGATGAATTTAAAACTTTCATTGAAACTGACGAAGCGTCCAAAGGCTTTTCCAAACCGGATTACTGGAAATAATCATACTTCAGGAGGAACTTAATCATGACACATAAAGCACTTAAAGAAATTGTCTTCACCCCGGAAGTACTCCCCCCTCGCGGACCGTATGCCCAAGCGATTAAAGTGAGCAATGTCACTTCGACGATTTACACAGGAACGATTACAGCTCTTGATGTGGACTGGAATGTGGTTGGCGCGGGAGATATTCGGGCACAAACCCGTAAAACCATTGAGAACCTGGAGCTCATCCTGGCCGCAGCCGGGGCGACCTTAGCCGATGTCGTAAAAACGACATGGTACTTGACCGATATTACTCATATGCCGATTGTGGCTGAGATTCGCAATGAAATGTTTAAAGGAGCCGTTCCGGCAAGCGGAACGATCCCGATCACCGGCCTGTATTACCCTGAACTGCTTCTAGAGATGGAAGCCATTGCCGTAATCTGATGAGGGGCCGGCTGACGCTGAACGTTCCTATCGATCATGTCGGAATCGTGGGCCGCAATGTAGTTGAGATGAGAGAGGCTTTGGGCAGGCTGGGATTTTATTCTCCCGGCGTGACCTCTCTAGCACTTGGGGATGACAGCGGAAGGCAGCCTTCCCGGAACAGTCACTTCGTATTTGATGCCGGTTATATTGAGCTGATCGCCTCTCAAGGAGACGATCACTTGGCCCGCTATGTGAGCCGCCGTGAAGGACTCCATATTCTTGCCATGGCTTCCGGCAACGCGCAGGCAAGCCGCGAGGCGTTTCAGCGGTTGTCGCTGCAGCCTGCGGGCACGCTGGTTTCCACGCGTCCCGCCGTTCATGGGGAGGTAACAGGCACCGCCTCTTTTGAATGGTTCGGTTTTGCGGAACCTTCCTTCCCCGAAGGGCTCGTCTGTGTTGTAGAGCATCTTACGCCGGAGCTGATCTATCAAAAAGAACGGTTTCAGCATCCGAACGGAGCTTTCAGGCTGGACGAGGTTATTCTGCTTGTAGACGATACAGATCAGGCGGCAGAACGCTACGGCAGCTTATCCTTCGCCCATTGTAACGTAAACCCTCTTCAGAACCATGTGACCTGGTGCGGCCGGCTTACGCTGCTGGATGAGGCCCGCTCGCGGGAACGATTCTCCGGGCTCGAGACGGACATCCGGAACGGATTTTTAGGGTTCATCGTCGCCGTAAAGAGCATGCCACAGGTCCATCACATGCTGCAAAAGAGCGGTATCCCCTATCAAACTTCAGCTGACGGAGTTGTATGGGTACAGCCGGAGACGGCTGCCGGCAGCTTGGTTGGGTTTCGGGAATCCATAGAATAGACGCTTGGCCATAAGAGCAGATCCTGTCAGGGAATCTGCCCTTTTTTTATGCTAAATAGAAAATATATTTCTTTTTAAATTAAATTTGTGGTGGAAATTTCCTTCTTTCTGTTTTATAATAATCACGCAATCGTTAAAGCGTTTTCATTATTAAAGATTATCTAAACTGAAGGAGGTACATGATGTACGAGAAAACCTTGTTTGGACCTGCGTTCCGTAAAGCGGCTCTTGCCGGAACGTTAGCAGTTGCCATGGCCGCAGTTGCTCCCTTCCCCGGTGCGCCGCAAGCCGCCGTGTATGCGCAAAGCGCGGATTCAGGCTATTCGGTCACCGCTTCGGACGGGTTTACAGCAGTTATCTCAGGATTGAATATGACAAGAGGAGCAGGCATGCTGGTAGCCTATACTCCGCTGTGGGGTTATTCCACCTCGACGAATGCATTCGGAGCCGAAGTCGTGCTGGTGGAGACAGGAACACCGGGACAATATGAGGTAAAAGACGTGAATTCCGCTTTCGGCGACGTTTCGCGCAGCGGTAACTCGGAAATTCCCGTTAATGGCCTCGTGTTATCAGCAGGCCCTGGAGGCACGCCGGACGTTCGCAAGGACTTGTTAACCCATTTCAAAGTCGGTGATCGAGTTACGTACAGCGAACCTATAACCAAATCAGCAAGCAACACCGTCATGGTCATCGACCCGACACCGCAAAATAACCCGGCGGGCGCGCTATTCGACGGATATCGCGGACCGGATCAGCTGCTCGTATATACCCCTGCTTTTGGCCCGTCTACCCGGACGAATCAATACGGCTATGAAGTGACTGTCGTGGACGGGATCATTCAGTCTGCAGGCGGCGCGGATTCGGCCATTCCTGCTAACGGATATGTCATCAGCGCACATGGCACGAATGCAGCCTGGCTGAGCTCGATTTCCGAGGTTGGCGCGAAAGTGCAGTTGAACGGACTGGCATTGACCATATCCAAAGACGCCTCTTCTTACGTGTATCAGGCGGGTCAAGCGGTTTCCGAAGCGAAAGCCGCCATCCAAAAGGGTTATGATCAATTTGTAAATGCGCCGTTCGAACAGGCCTCCGCACAAGTGCAGAAAGCAGAAACTTTGCTGAAGCAGGCACGCTTAGTGCTGGAATCCGATCCGGTAGCAAGCGTATACGTTTCCAAACAAGCTACAGCGGCAGCGCGCGATGCTTTCTACCTCTCCCTTCCAAGCCGGACAGCGGAAAGCCGCGGTGTCTGGTACCGTCCACTCGAGAAGAGTCCGGAGCAAATCGCCAAGACGTTGGACCGGATGCAGGCAGCCGGCTTCAATGAACTGTACCTGGAGACATGGTGGCAGGGGTATACGATCTTCCCGAGTAAGACGGCGGCAGAGCATGGCATCGCAGAACAGAACCCGCTGTTTAAGGGATGGGACCCGCTGAAAGTGTTCATGGAGGAGGCCGCCAAGAGAGGGATCGCCGTACATGCCTGGCTTGACGGATTCATGGTAGGCATTGACCCATCCGGCGGTCCGGTGCTGAAAGCCCATCCGGACTGGTCGGCTGTATCCCGCAGCCAGGTCGGTTCCGGCAAGCCTATGCCGCAGAAGGGCAACGGCTACTTCTGGATGGACATAACCAACCCGGCGGTACAGAATTACCTGCTCGGAATTACAAAGGAAATGGTGACGTCCTACCATATGGCCGGCGTGGATCTCGACTACATGCGCTTCCCGCATGCGTCCGATTGGAAAGAAAGCTACAACTTCAGCGACTACTCGCGCACAGCCTATGCGAAGGAGTCCGGCATAGATCCTTATACCCTGGATCCCCAAACCCAGCCTGAGCAGTGGAAACAGTGGTCGGATTGGATCGTCGATGCCGAAGACGAATTTGTCAAAACGGTGTATCGTGAAATGAAAGCGCTGAACAGCCAGCTCGTAGTGTCAGCTACGCCGGAACCGGGAGCCGAAGCCGAGAAAATCGGCAACTGGTCGCAATACGTCGACGTTGTCATTCCGCAGGCCTACTCCTACAGCGTGGATAGCGTTAGAGAGTCCGTTCAGCAGCATATGTCCGAGCTGAAGCCGGGCAACCTCACTTACAGCGGCATCTTTCCGATGTATGTGCACATGGGGCCTTACGAAACGGTAGCCCAAGTACAGGCGGCACGCGACATTGATCACGGCACTACGATTTTTGCTTTCGGCCAGGCAAGCCCGCTGGCTGTGGATGCCTTGCGCAAAGGCCCGTGGAGAGACAAGGCAGTCTCTACCGGCATGCATCCGCAACAGGCTATAGCAGCGCTGCTGGAATCCATGGTAAAGGACGCGAACGAAGTGTATGTGCCTCGCAAAGCTATGGATGAGAAAACGGCCAAATTGCTGGAACAGAAAGTCCAAGTTGTAACGAAGCAGTTAAACGAAGACCTTCCTTGGAAGGCTTATGGAAGCGTAGAGGCTATGCTGGGACAGATCGAAGCGTTGATTAATTTGGATACTACCGGGATCAACCCCGTCGTGGTCCAAAAGCTGGGAGACCAGATCAGCTACGCCCGTATGCTGTTAACCTACTCGGTTACGAAACAAATCAAGTAACAGGAAAAGCCCCCCAACGCGTCTCTGCCTGTTGGGGGGCTTGCCTTATGCATGGACGGGTTACTTATCTTCTCCTTGTCCTTCTTGCTCCTCTTTCGTTTTCTTTTCTTCATGAAACTCAATTGGCGTCTGCCCCATAATAAAATCCAGAGGCGTATAGTTCGATTCAGGAATTTCCTTTTTCGTTGCCATTTTTACCAAGATATAAACCAGCAAAAGAACGATCGGCAGAAGAAGCGACAGGGTTAGCATGGCTCCGAAATCCATATTCAGCCGTTCCCGGATCTTTCCGCTATCTCCGAAACGGTCCGATATTCCCGAGGGGACATCCCCGTCCGCTGACGGAACACCCGCTCGAAATGCCCCAGCGTATTAAAGCCGGCTGCATAGCAAATTTCGGTAACGGGCAGGGCGGACGCCTTAAGCAGCGATTCGGCGAACTGCATCCTGACATTTTGCAAATAACGCTGGAACGGCTGCCCTATCGATTTTGAAAAACTTTCGCTGAAATAGGTGGCAGAGTAATTGGCTTGCGCCGCGGCATCGTCCAAACTCAGGTTTTCGCGGAAATGATGATGAATGTAAATCAGCGCTTTTTGCAAATTGAGGTTTAGATTCTGCGGTTCGGCAAGCTGGCTTCTGGGTTCCATATAGTTTACTGCGCTTGCGCGGTACAAATCTACGAGCAGCCTCTGGAGTGTTGCCTTAACAACAATTTCGCTGCCCTCCTGCCAAACCGCGGTCTCTTCATGCAAGCGCTCATAATCCAAATACACCCGACGCCGCTGCTCCTCTGGTAGCTGTGCCTGAAGACGCAGCCCTCCGCTGAACAGCCAATGATACAAACGGTCATCCAACAGAGCCTCCGTGAAAATGAAATTATATATTTCCAGAGGCTGATCCGCAAGGGATACCAGCTCATGAAAATCCGCAGGAGTCAGAAGAAAGACAGTCCCTGCAGATAAGGGGTAAGAAGAACCGTTCAGCCGGTGCTCCCCTGCTCCGGACACAACAAAGCTCAACTCGTAAAATTCATGCCAATGAAGGGCAATAGTTCCCGAATGGATCCCGTGAAACACTTGAACAGGAACATGCTTTTGCAAAATATATTCGGCATTGGTCAGCCTGGGGGGCTGCTTTCGCTCCACTAGAGACACTCCTTCCCCGATACATTAGTCCTTATTGATCTTAAAGCTTTCATCCAACATTTCCCTTTATTTTCGAGAGGACCAGTGTTTTAAGTTCTTCTATACTAGTACATGCATTTAATTCACCCGCTGAAATGAGCAAGCGCGCACGATCTCCATCCTGCAGGAAGGCACAAGGGTACTCCGCTGGCGGAAGATGGGACGGCAGTTCATCCAGGTGCAAAAATGCGGCTTCCACCGGCAGTTCCTGGATAAAGCTTCGCCATTCTTTACGCATACCTGCGTAGCCGTAGGTCAGAGAGCATAAAGAACAGGGATACGTGTCCGGGGAAACGATTTTATGTATACTGTCCAACAGGCCGTTTAGCATTCCGCTGTTCGCGTTATAGACAAAGATAAGTCGGTTCATTGGGGCCCCCTTTAATAAGCAATGTTATGCTCCTAGTTTACACTATCTGTAGATGTCATCACAAAAGCGCTCCATTATCCAAATCTGGAAAATGGGACTTTAGGCGGGAATCATTGCCATGCGCACGTTAAACAAGCCGGAACTTTTTAGTCCGGCTTGTTGCGTGTATTTCCTTCTATAAAGTCTTCATTTCTGCTGCGATTCTAGCCGCCATCCACTCGTTAACATCCCATAAATCCGCTACAGCAGCCTTGGTGTATGGAAGGGTATGCATATAACCGGAATTGGCAGGGCCGAATTCCGGTTATTCGTTGACGAATTGCGTTCCGGCTATATTCTTGCCACGGGCAAGCCAAACTTTAAAACCAGGGTTCTTCTCAGGATATACGAGCGCTTCTGTAGAGAAGTAACGCATCGTGTAACCGCAGCGGCGATACGGGCTTGTATTCGGCGTTGCGCCATGAATAATCCGTGAATCGTGAAGCGAGCATTCCCCCGATTCTAACTCGAAGTATACCGCTTGTGACTCATCGACGGCATCGCTCTTAATTTGTGTGTTGAACAAATTGCTGGTTCCGTCCACTTCCTCGTATTCGGAGAACCCATTACGGTGCGTGCCCGGAATAACGCGCATACATCCGTTTTCCTTCCAGCTGCGGTCTATCGCCAGCCAGACGGTAATGATTTTGTCGAAGCTGCTCAATCTGCCGTTCCAATAAGCCGAATCCTCATGCCATGGCGTAGCGCGGCCTACATACGGATCTTTACAGATGAAATGACTCGACCACAATCCAATATTCGGCCCGATGATCGGTTCTACCAGATCAAGTACCTCATCCGACAAAAGGAAATCCAGCAGCCGTTCATCACGGAAATGGGGGGTATCCAGTTCGTCGGACAATTTGCTTCCTTTCTCTGCAAGCTGCTCTTCAAAGATGGAAGTCAGAACCTGCATTTTTTCGGCACTAAAGAGGGGTTTCTTGTACAAGTAATATCCGTTTTCCTTATAAAACTCAACTTCCTGCTTCGAAAGAGCTTGGGTTGTCATTGGTATAACCTCCAGTTAATTACGGATTTTGTTAACTGAAGCCATTATATCCCGGATAGTCATTCCATACTTCGCATGGATTAGGGGAAATGCTGCATATCTTCGGATATGATCAGAATTCCTGGTCAGCGCGCAAACACAACAAAACAGCCCTCGCGGGCTGTTCTGCCTTCACTTCTTCGTTTTTAACGCCTGCGGAGTCTGGCTGGGTACCATTCCCGCGACTTCCGGCCATCCGTCCTTCCACTTTATCCGGTCGACCATCAGCGGACGGACCGTACCGCCGTTGTCGTTATATGGCTTCTTGATGTCGATCGCGTGATAAACGATCCAATCCTCTCCCTGTTCATCCGTTACCAATGAATTATGCCCGGGTCCGGCAAATGTCCCATTCTCTTCCCACAGGTTGCTTCCCACCAACAGCAGGCTTCCCGAAGAATGCAACAAGTCTTTGCCTTCCTTGTCGAGGTATGGTCCCCTCAGCGATTCCGCCCGGCCCACAGCAACCGCGTACGAACTGTTTTCCCCTTCGCAGCAAGTTCCCGTAGATCCGAAGAAGTAGTAATAACCGTCTCTCTTAACGATATACGGCGCTTCGAAATCAGGTCCTGCAATCGGGAATTTCTCACCAACTGCTTTCAAGCCGTCTTCGGATAACGGTATTCCGTAAATCCCATGAAAACTTCCCCATATCAGATAGGGTTTCCCGTCATCATCTTCCACATATTGCGGGTCAATCGAGTTCCCGACCCCGCTTCCCGCCGTGTCCAGAATCATGCCCTGATCCTTAAAAGGCCCCTCGGGCCGGTCCGACACCGCAACGCCGACACCCGGATCGGCCAAATTTCCCCACTCAGACAATGAGTAGTATAGGTAATATTTTCCATCCTTATGGTACGAGATATCAGGCGCCCAAATGCCGAAAGAGTCAGGCCGCCAAGCCGGTTTCCGGTCGAAGGCATCCCTTACGTACTCCCATGCGGCCAGGTCCTTGCTCCGAATCACCGGAACCAGATGCGTACCGTTCCCGTCGTACCAATCCTCTTGGGTAGCGTATGCATAGTAGTAGCCGTCGCCAGCTTTCAATATCGTTGGATCCGCGAACGTCGGCCCAAAGACAGGATTCTGATATACGGAAGCAGTCTCCGGTTTGCCGTCCGAATCTTGGTGCGATACTTGTTCCGAATGAGACATGAACACCCATCCTCCCCAGCCGGCCGCCGCAAGCAGCAAGGCGGCCAACGCAATTTTGCTAAACCAAGCCTTCTTCTGCATCATTAAGGGTAAGCCACCTCAATGTAATCCAGTTCCGTATAGCTGCTGCCTTTACTGAAGCGGATTTTGTTATAACCCTTATTTAACGATACATTGAATGAGGTGATGTTCCACCCGCTTCCGTAGGAAAGGCTGAACCCCGCTCCCCCATTGACGGACACATTGTGGGTGCTGGCTCCCCAGTCATTATGGTAGCGGACTTGCACGTTGTACGTTCCGGCTGCAGGCACATTCACACTGAATTCCGCATAACTGTCGGCGTAGTCGATATACCCGGCCTTTTGCCCGCCGGAGGCAGTATTGTCGGACGCTGTACCTGCATGGTTTAGGACTGCCTTCTCCGCCTCATGGCGGAGCGGTATATCGATGTAGTCTAATTCCGCGAAACTGCTGCCCTTACTGAAACGGATCGTGTTGCTGCCCGCATTCAAATTCACATTCAACACTGCCGTACCATAGCCGCTGCCATAGGAAAGGGCCGTGCCCGAGCCGCCATTGACACTGACGTTATGCGTGCTGGTTCCCCAATCGTTATGGTACCGTACCTTCATACTGTAAGTTCCGGAAGAGGGAACCTTCACCGAATATTCAACATAGCTGTCCGAATAATCGATGTAAGCCGCTTTGCTGCCGCCGGAAGCATTCGGATCCGAAGCCGTTGCTGCATGATTTATTTTCGCGTCTTCCGCTTCATATCGGATTTGCTGATCTCCGGACGGTACCAGCTGTTTAGCGCTCAGTGCAAGCGGGATGCCCAAATTCGGAGAGCCATCCGGATTCCAGGTTACTTTCTGGATTCTGACATTTCTCGCTCCGTCCTGTGCCTGAATTTTCTTGGCGTGATATACATTCCAGTCTTCTGTACCGTCCGGTGATTTCACAAAACTGTTATGGCCCGGTCCGTACACGCCGTTTGCGGAGTTTTTCTGGAAAATCGGGTTCGCCGATTTCGTCCAGGAAGCGGTGTTAAACAGGTCGCTTGAAGCTGATGCGGTCAACAGTCCCAGGCAGTAGTTCTCGGACATCCAGTCATTCGCTGAATAGATGATAAATACTTTCCCGTTCCTTATCAGCACAGCCGCCCCTTCGTTCGTACCCCCTTGGGAGTTAGGATTGATTTCCCAGTTATAAGTAGGCACTGCAATACGGGTGCGCTTGGATGTCAACGTGTACGGATTGCTCATTTCATGAATAAAGATACCGTTCGTGCCGTTCAGCCAGTCGTTATACATAAAATACGTTTTCCCGTTCAATTCAAATAAAGTCGCGTCAATACCGCTGGTCATCAATCCCTTGAGCGCATAAGCCCCCATAGGATCTTGGGTATTGGCTTCGAATGCGTACACTTTGAAATCCAAGGCGACGTATAAGTACCACTTACCGGCGGTATAATGCAGTTCCGGAGCCCATACGTACGTACAGTTCGCACCGTCGCACAGCCCCGGATTGTCGGTTGTGCGCCAGATCGTCTTTTTCTGGGCTGTTTCCAGATTCGTCAAGGACTTGGTTTTCCAAATCGTTACATCCCCGCCGGTAGTATGTGTGTAATAATAATAGCCGTCTTTGAAAACCGCATAAGGATCCGCCCCGTCGGATAGAACCGGGTTACTGAAATCAGGAGTGCCCGCAAGAGCCTTTCCCGGAATAATACCTGCAATTAATAGTAAGGCAACACACCAGATTCCGCAGCTTTTCCACCATTTTCCCATAATACAGCCTCCTCCGATTTATTTGATCCCTGAAAATGTAATTCCCCGAATAAACGATTTCTGCACAAAGAAGTACAGCACAATAATCGGAACTGTCACCATCATCGAGGTCGCCATCAGCATCTGCCATTCTACGCCGTGCTGGGTACGGAACGCGGCCAATCCGAGCATAACCGTATATTTGGTATCATCCGACAAGTAAATGAGCGGACCGATATAATCCGACCAGCTGCCCATGAACTGGAATAAAGCTACAGTCAGCAAGGCAGGCCGGCAGAGCGGAAGCATGATCCTCAGATAAATCAACAGTTCGTTAGCGCCGTCGATTCTCGCGGCATCCTCCAGCTCTTTGGGAAGTCCCCGAAAAAATTGCGTTAACAGGAAGATGAGGAACGGCGAGCCGAAAAAGGCCGGAACCCACAGAGGCAAATACGTATCTACCCAGCCAATCTCTTTAAAAAAGATAAAGATAGGAATCATCGTCACCTGAAAAGGGAGCATCATGACACCCAAGGTGAGCGCAAACAGGAGCTTGGAACCTCTCCATTGGAACCGCGCCATGCTATATGCGACCATAGGACACGAGAACAAGATCCCGGCTGTTGCCAGTAAAGCTACTTTGACTGTATTCCATAAATAGGAGAAAAAAGGGATGTACTCCAAGGCGTCTGTATAATTTCTCCATTCGAAGGCGCCCGGAATGAGCTTGGGCGGCCAATCGAACAGCTCGCTGTTCGGCTTCACCGAGATCGAGATCATGAACAGCAGCGGAGCCGCAAAGAATAATGCCGCGATGATCAAAACGATATGTGCTGCTGAGCGCTGCAGCAGCTTGTTACTACTCCAGGAATTCATGCTACCTCTCCTTCCGCTTGCTTATGCCGTTATTCTTTTCCCTGGTAATAAACCCATTTCTTCTGTGTTGCAAAAATCAGGGCGGTCAGTCCTACCACCAGCAGGAACAGGATCCACGCCATCGCGGAGGCATACCCCATTTTCAAATATCCGAAACCGTTCCGGTATAAGTGCATGACATAGAACATCATGGAATTTGCAGGGGTTCCTTGCCCGCCAGTAAGCACCTGTGGCAGAATAAAGTTTTGAAGCGCGCCGATCGTCCCCATAACCAGGTTAAAGAATATAACAGGCGTGAGCAGGGGCAATGTAATATGCCTCAATCTTTGAAACACCGAGGCACCGTCCACATCCGCAGCATCGTAATAATCCTGAGGGATATCCTGCAGACCGGCAAGATAAATCACGATCGATTGGCCAATGCCCCACAACGAAATGAGAATCAGGGAAATTTTCGAGAACCTTTCGTCACCCAGCCAGGAAGGACCTGAAATTCCCGCCAGATCGAGCAAATAGTTAATGACTCCGAACTGCGGGTTCAGCAGCCACATCCAGATGATGACAGAAGCGATTAACGGCACCAGACTGGGAATAAAAAATAACGTTCTGTAAATTCCCTGGCCGCGGATATTCAAATTTAACAACAGCGCAAGTGCGACTCCGGCAATAATGCTCACCGGCACAAAAATGGCAGTATAGTAAAGAGTATTGTATATACTGACCCAGAAGATATCGTCCTGCAGCAAAGCACGGTAATTCTCTAAACCGACCCAGGTTCCTGATTCTAATATGCTGTAATTCGTAAAACTGTAATAAAGCGAGGCCAGCAGCGGAAATGCATTAAACAGCAGCAATCCGATAATCCAAGGCATGGCAAACAAAAACCCGTACAGTTTAATTTTATTTTCATATGCGTTCCACGCCTTCTTCCGAGGTATCGGGATATAGGCTTCATTCGTTACAGCATGGCGATTCGCCAACGACCTTTGCTGATCCGGCATTCATAAGTCTCCTTTCGGCCGTTCTGCCCGATAAAAAGGCGGCACCTCATCACAAGTACCGCCCGCTTTCCCGTGCACACTTCATTATTGTGTTTTCAGCTTCGCCAGTTCCGCATCTACATTCTTCTTCACATCATCCAGCAGCTGCTGCGGGTTCCCCTTGTTATTCAGCGCTAAATCCTGAACCCGGAACATTTCGTTCCACAAAAATCCGCTTACAGGGGATACCGGTCTCGTAAAGGAAGTCTGCATCATATTCACGAACACGCTCATGTTCGGTTTGGTGGTCATACCGAGTTCTTCATTGGCAGCAGGCAGACAAGTGATGTCGAATTGAGCATTCGGACGTTTCGCCCAAGCTAATACGCCTTCTTTACCTGCAACATACTTGATGAACTCCCATGCCTCATCGCGGTGTTTTGCGCCTTTTGGCATAATATAGGACCATCCGCCCGCCCAAGTGATCGACGGATAACCTTCCGGTGCAGGCATCGGCGCTACGCCCCACTCAAAGTCAGCTTTGTACTTCTCGATATCGTTCAGCAGCCAGTTACCGTCGAAGATAAAGCCGACTTTACCGGAAATGAACGGATTTTGGCCGGACTGGCCTGCCGCATCGGAGAATGCGTTCATCGTTGCCGTGTCATATTTCTTGGAATAACCCACCATCCACTCCAGCGCTTTCACAATGCGGGGATCGTTTGGCGTAAGCTGGCCGTCTTTCTCCCATTGGCCGCCGAAATTCCAGCCTTGCGTAAACAGATAGCCCTGCCCCATCCAAGGGATGAACCCGACTTGCTCGAACTTGCCGTTTTTGCCTTTCACAAACATAGCTTCCGCCATACGGTCTAGTTCTTCGATCGTTTTTGGAGGCTGTTCAGGGTCAAGGCCCGCCTTTTTCATCAAAGTCTTGTTATAGTACATTCCGCGGTTATCCGTATTCCAAGGCATCGCATAAACGCGGTCTTTATAATTCACTTCTTTCCAAACGCTAGGGTAATAGTCTTCCGGTTTCACCCCGTCCTTGGCAATGAGGTCCGTCAAGTCTTCCAGTGAACCTTTTTCCGCCCAGGAGCCGACCATGAACCGGTCAAACAATGCCACATCCGGCGCTTTTCCGCCGGCAACGGCTGTCAGAAGCTTGTCGGAGGCCTGTGTATTGCCCGAGTTCTCCACAAACGTCATTTTCACTTTAATGTTCGGGTGAGACGCCTCAAACGGTTCTACTACAAACTTTTTGAAATCTTTCTGAAAGTCGCCGCTCCATGGGAACCAGAAGTTGATGGTCACCGGGCCGGCATCGGATTTGTCCGTGCCTGCGTCAGCATTGTTTGCCTGATTATTAGCAGACAGTTCCCCTGAATTTCCTTCTTTGCCGCCATTATTCCCGCCGCTGCACCCGGACAAGATGGATACAAAGAGCAGCACCATAACGGCCGTCCACTTCCACGCTCTGTTTGCTGGCATAACGATCGTCCCCTTCATTGTGTAAATGATGTTGTCAGGCGTCCCTGATAAGTAAATTGTAAGCGTTCCCGAAGGGAAGCGTAAGGAGAGCGGTTTGAGGTTTAGTGGTGTATTTTTACTTCTTTAGCGGAATGATCATCCGGACCAGCGTCCCTGCTCCGGGTCTGCTCTTGATCGTTAGTCCGTATTCGGGTCCGTAGGTGATATGGATTTGTGCGCTTATGTTCCTCAGGGCAAAATAATGCTCTCCCGCCGTCTCCTTCTGTGCAAGCATTTCCTGCAGCCTTGCCAATTCTTCCTCTGCAATCCCTGCGCCGTCATCTTCCACTTCAAAGCACAAAAGCCCTTCCTGCCTCAAAAACCGTACCCGCAGGCTGCCGCTGCCCTCTTTCTTTTCCAGCCCGTGATAAATGGCATTTTCAATGAGCGGCTGGAAAATATATTTCAGCACCCGGTACTCGTAGAGGCTCTCCTCTATTTCGAGGGAAAACGTAAATTTATCACGGTAACGCACCATTTGTATGGACAAATAGCTTTCCAGCAGCTCCTTAATTTCAGACAGGGACACCTCATCCCGTCCTTCATTCAAGCTCAAACGGAGATATCGGGACAGTCCGAACACCATCGTACTAATTTCATCCACCTTGCGGATCCTTGCGATCCAATGAACGGAATCCAGGGTGTTATATAGAAAGTGAGCGTTGATTTGCGAGCCGAGCATTTTCATCTGCAGTTCCTTTTGCAGCCATTTCTGAACGTAAACCTCGTTAATCTGTTCCTTAAGCTCCATGACCATCGCATTAAAGTGCGTATATAAAATGCCGAATTCATCTTTCCTCCTATGGGAAATCAGGGAATTCAGGTCCCCTTCCCTCGCTTTGCGCATCGCCCGGATCATAATGTAGAGAGGCTTGTGAGCCTGGCGCGCTACAAAAAAGCCGAGAGCAACAGCTATAGCCCCAAACCCGGCTGCAATCACAGTCATAAATATCCCGATTTCCGCTGAATCCTTCATGTACTCTTCTGCACGGATCAAGCCGACCAGTGTCCACGGATAGTCTTGAAACCGATCGAACACCACCAGTTCTTCCCTCCCGCCGACGGTCTGTTTGAAGCTACCCGTACGATCCGACAGCGCTTGCGCACTCACCTGCAATGGCTTTGCGCTTCCGCTGGCCATCCTGTCCGCTACCACGCTGGAATCTTCATTCTCGATAAGAAATGTCTCCCCTGTGTGGTTAAAGTCCAGTTCCTCCAAAATACCTCTTATCTGCTCCGGATCTACCTCGTAAAGCATAACTCCGATAATTTCATTCCGGTTCGCCAAATTTTTGATCGCCTTGCCAAAGCAGAACAACGGACGGTCCGGATCCTGGTCCGCGATATAACGGATATTGGAGCGCCTGATCCCGAAATAAACCGTTTGCCCGTCCGCCTCTTGGATTTGCTTGTACCAAGCTTCCTCACGGTAAGTGTTAGGAAAGTTGTTATACACGAAAAACTGGTTATTCGGAGAATACCTGTATGACGTGTCCTGATCGCTCAGTAAATATATATTCACCGTGTCGTTATTGGCATTGATTAAATTGGAGAGAAACCGGTTGTTCCTAAGCGTAACCTCCGATTTCTCCACACCGTCGGCGTAGTGGTTGAGCAGTTGTTTCTGTACTTCCTGATTGCTGAAAATGAGCCAAGCTCTATTCTCGTATTCATTGACAATCATCTCTAGCCTTTTGCGCGTCTGTTCTACAGACTGTCTGGCCACCCCGCCGATTTTCGAGTTCATCATGTCGGCCGAGCGGATATAAGACAAGTAACCCATGACGCCAATGACCAGCACCATCGATAGAAAATAGAAGGCGAATACTTTTAACCCTACCGATCTCCATTTCAAAAAACCAGGCGATGTCATTCGCTGCCCTCCTAATTTCCATAATCCCTATATTGAGCTGGCGTAATGCCTTCTGTTTCCTTAAATGTTTTCGCAAAATGGCGGAAGTCCTTGTAACCTACCCGGTCAGCAATTTCGTAAACCTTCAGCGGCGTATTTTTCAGCAGTTCTTTGGCACGCCTCATTCTTACACGTACAATGTACTTGCTGAATGTCTCCCCGGTTTCCTCATGAAACAGGCGGCTGAGATAGGAGGGGTTGAGATATAACAGATCGGCCGTGTCCTGAAGAGTGATGCTCCGGTTATAATTCTCCTCGATAAACTGGAGCGCCTTTTCAATCGGTCTGCGGGCAGCAGAAGGGCGTTCCCGCTGTACAGGAAGGAACACGGAGAGAAAGGCTTCTTTCCAGCCAGCTAATGTACATTGCATCAGTGTAAGCTTATCAAATACAGATTCTGCCGCTGAAACTGACCTCTGCTGCCGTTCTTCCCACGTAAAAAGCAGACCTTGCAGCTGATAATTCACCTCGCGCCGGATCCGCAGAGTTTCGGCTGTTCCTTGAATCGCTAACAGGCGCCTGATCACCTCTTCGGCCAACTCTTGCAGCTTGTCCTTGTCGCCGGTAGCCGAAGCATGCAGCACCCTTGCTCCCCAGGTGGAGTCTACAACGGGCATCAGCGCAGGCTTATCGACCGTAACACCGCTCAGTGCAGGGACCGACGTTTCATCTTTCATGGAAATGAACAAGCTGCCTTCACCGCTGTAAAAGGATTCGGCACATAATGTTAGCGCTTTCTGGAATGTTCCAAAAAGAGTCTCCTCCGTCTGGCATGAACGAATGGCTATACTTATCGGCATATTCAAATAGTGCCCGGCAGCTTGAACCAACCTGCCGGCCGCCAAAGCGATTTCTTCTTCTGAAGGCCCTGCCTCTGCATAAGACAGCACCAGAGCCACATCCGGCTGCCCTTCCATCTGCAGCGGACAGGAGAATACCTGAAGCCCCGCTTCTCCCAGCAGTTCCTCCGCCATGTTCCCTAAAGCATACCGCAGTAAGTTCATGTCGCTGAGTCCATTCGAACGGCCGGCCTTCCAATGGTGGACTATGATAGATGCAGCGTACAGATTCCCTGTATGTAACTGAAGCTGAAGCTGTTCTGCGCCTCTCTTCCATTCCTCCGCCCTTACTGGCGTCGTTAAACAGCGCTCGATAAACTTCTGCCTGGCCAGAGGCAGGCTTTCCCGAATACAGCCGTTCATGGATTCAAGCTGAAAGACCGATTCCTGTTCTTTGCGGATCTCCTTCACGCAGCGTTCCATGATATCCATTAGGACCGGCTCCTCGATCGGCTTCAGCATGTAATCGAACGCCCCGAGCTTCACTGCCTTCTGCGCGTAGCCGAATTCACTGAACCCGCTGATAAAAATCACCTTCGCCTTGCTCCCTGTGTTTCTAAGTTCTTCAATGAATTGCAGGCCGTCCAGCCCAGGCATCTTAATATCCGTGATAATGATATCCGGCTCGAAGGCACTGGAAATACGGAGCGCTTCGGCCCCGGTAGCCGCTTCTTTTACTTCCGAAATACCTAGGACGATCCAGTCGATCGTTTCCGTCAGCCCCTGCCTCACCCAAAGTTCGTCGTCGGCAATTAACAGCTTCAGCATCGCTTGTCCTCCTTTTTTAGCTAGCGTACCATAAAAAAAGTGCCCGGCACATGACCTGTTGGTCATGGCCGGGCACCTTCCCAAACCGTTGTACAGCTATATCCGCTCCACACCGCTATGCGTCATCGCTACCGGCCGGATCGTTCCGTCCGGGTTGAAATGCATCCTGTCGATACAGAGTACCCTGTGATGAATATTCGTTTCTCCCAGCGGCCGGCGGTGGTAGGTGATGTACCACTCATCCTTCCCAGGAACTTGAAGGAAGCTGTGATGTCCTGCTGAAGTAGCAATGTTCTCATCCTGTTTCAGGATCACGCTCAGCCTCTTAAACGGCCCGAACGGGGTGTCCGACATGCTGTATCCGACGGAATATCCCGGGCCGCCCCAATCTCCTTCGGCCCACATGAAGTAATAAACGCCGTTCCGTTTCAGCATGCAAGGACCTTCCACGTAGCCGTCAGGCGTAACCTCCTTGTAGACGCTGCCGTCCTCGAACGGCACGATGCTGGTCATGTCCGCACCGAGCTTAACGAGATTGCAGTGCCTCCAACCGCCGTAGTACAAATAGTACGTTCCGTCATCATCCCGGAACACATGCGGGTCGATCGGTTGCGCTCCGTTATGGAACCTGTCAATGAGCGGCTTGCCCAGCGCATCGCGGAACGGGCCTTCCGGCCGATCCGCTACGGCTACGCCGATGCCGCCCAGCTCGTTGTCGTTTTGAATGTCATTCGCGCTGAAGTATAAGTAATACTTCCCATTCGCATCGATCGGCGATGGCGCCCATAAGGCATGCGTGAACCAGCTTATCACGTCACCGTCCAGGATTCGCTCTGTTTTGTCCCAATCCGCAAGGTTCGTTGAACTGAACGCATCCAGATGGCGCTGCTCTTCGTAAGGTGCAGACCAAGTTGGATAAATCCAATACTTCCCTTCAAAAAAACGGCTTTCCGGATCGGCGTAATATCCTTCTGCTATGGGGTTTCCCGAAGTTTTTCTGTTCATAATGCCTCCTACTGAATTAGGGCTGGAAACAGTCTTTATTGCACAGGGAAGACGTCAATGGCGTCGATTTCGGCATAATTCGTATCCCTCGTGAAACGCACCTTGTTCGTCCCTGCATTTAAGTATACTTTGGCTGTTGCATTCGTCCAATTCTGCCAGCCGGAATATACTACGTAGAACGTACTTCCCGTACCCCCGTTTATTGAAAGTTTAAAAGTAGCCATCGGTTGACCCGATGTACCGTTCGCTGTTCTTGCAGCAACAACATAGTTGCCTGCTGCAGGCGCTTGCACGGTAAACTCGACGTAACTGCCGGCGGCGTCGATATGCCCCGCTTTACTTCCGTTGGAAGCCGTGGTGTCCGACGAAGCGTAAGCGCCTCCGGACATGAAAGCAGACTCTCCTTCATAACGGTCATGCTGGGCCTCTCCGGACGGAAGCGTGATAGGAGTGTTAGGACTCGCAGGCGAACCGAGATAAGGAGTGTTGTCTGTATTCCAAGTGAATTTTTGTGCGCGTACAGAACGGGTCCACCCTGCGCCGTCCCAGCGTGCGCCATGATAAATAATCCAGTCCTCGTTGCCGTCTTTGGACTTCGTAAAGCTGTGGTGCCCGGGGCCGTAAATTCCGTTGGCGCTGGAGAAAATCGGCGTGGAACGCTTTGTCCAGGAAGACGCCGACAGCAAATCACTGCTTGTGCTTGCCGTAATCAATCCAAGGCAATATCCGTTCGTCCAGCTGCCGCTGGCGGAGTACACCAGACTGATCGTTCCATTGCGAACGATCACTTGCGGCCCTTCGTTTACCGTCGGATAAGTATTGGTTTCCCAGCTGTACTGCGGAGTTGCAATTTTGGTTCTGGCGGAATCAATTGTCCAAGGATTGCTCATATGAGCAATGTATAGATTCTGCTGGCCGTCGGTATCCCCTTCCCAGCCGGACCACAGGAAGTACAAGTTGCCGCCGTTATTCAGCACTGTCCCGTCAATCGCCCATTTATTGGTGCTGTCGGTAATCTGCCCTTTGTCCGTCCAAGTTCCGGTGAAAGGGTCTGCCGAACTGTTTTCCAACACATACATTCTATGATTCACATTATTTCCATTGTCTTTGGCGTAATAAATGTACCATTTATTATTGATCCAGTGAAGCTCGGGAGCCCATATGCCGCAGCATCCGGACATGACCTGCTTCTGTTCGCCCGCATCCACACCGCTGATCGTTTTGGATCTCCACAAAGTAACCCCATCACCCGTGGTCTTGGTAAAGTAATAATAGCCATCGGTGTGTTTATACATCCAAGGGTCTGCACCGTCCTGCATGATTACATTGTAAAAATTGTTTACCGCTGCCTGGGCGGTCCCTACCGGAATCAAGGTGAGCAGCAAGGCCGACAGGAGAATCCATTTGAGCGTTTTTGCACGAAACGACTTTACACTTAGCATGTAACAATTCCTCCTCAATAAATTGTAGAAGCCCATTGCTAATTCAAGTCTATCTAAGGTGTCAAAAACCTTCCGGCATCACCCCTCTCAAAAGCCCCGCCCCGAAATGCTACCCGATCGTCAGCAGAAACGTCTTGACTTCGTATGGTTTGATATCAAAAGATATCGACTTTCCTGTCCGCATCTCCCCCGACCCGCGTTCGAGTAAATCGCATTCCTGCCAGCTTTGAACGGAGAAATCCGCCGTAATCTCAACAGGCCCGCTCTGTCCCGTATATTCATGTACCCGTACAATCAGGGAAGAACCGTCCTCTTCCATCTTTAATGCATCCAACATCACATTAGGCTGTGAAATGGTCACAAAGGATTTCTCGGCCGGACGATCCGCCGCCTTTCCGGGCAGGACGGTAAGAGGCTGGTTCAAATCCCAGGCCGCCGGAACAGTGCTGCCTTGGGCCCAGTCGCCCTGATGTGGATACAGGGAATAAGTAAACTCATGTAAACCTTGATCCGCTTGGGGGTCTGGCCATACAGCCGACTTAATCAGCGTCAGCGTCATAATATGATCTTTCACGGCATGCCCGTATTTACAATCGTTCAGGATACTTACGCCGTACCCTCTTTCTGAAAGATCCGCCCATTGGTGAGCTGCCGTCTCAAAGCGCGCCATATCCCAGCTTGTATTCCAATGGGTCGGGCGCTTCACGTTTCCGTACTGAATATCGTAAGTAGCCTCGGTGGCTCTGATGTTCACAGGGAAAGATACCTTCAGCAGCTGATTCTGTTCGTGCCAATGCACTTTGGTACGAAAATCGATACGCCTGTCTTCTGAGTAGAATACGATATCCTGCTCAATGGTCGAAGACTGGTATTGCCAGCTCATTCGGACAATCGCGAACAACGGACCTTCCGTTACAAGCTTTATCTCTAAAGAGCCGGTAACCTCCAACATTTTCTCCCTGTGATAGAGCTCAATATCCCAAGCGTCCCAGTCCAAAGGCTTATCTTCATATACTTGAAGTACGTTGCCTCTTTCCTCCGGCTTGAGCACTTCCCTGGCAGCCTGCTTATCGTAAATCCGGGTAAACTGCCCGCACTCATTCCAGCTCATTTCATAATAAGGAGTACTTATGCCTGTGGGCGTAAAGCGGAATGGAAGCTCCTTCGAAACCTGTACTGCTTTGCCGGCAGGATAAATCGTCTGATATCCCATCGGGGGTACTTCGGCCATCTTGATCCATACACCCTGTTTATCCGTTTGGCTGACAAGCAGCCGTCCTCGGGAATCGGTCCAGCGAGCGGAACTCTGCTCAGCGTCTGCACCCTGCAGCAAAGCCAGACCGTCCCGTTTCCACGAAACTGTATTAAAGACGGTATATGCCGGTTCCTCACTCGCCTGCAAAACTTCGGCGGCAGCCCCTATCGTTTCTCTTGCAATGGCGTCAGCTTCACTATACTCCTGCAAACTGTCCTTATAGACGTCTTGAATGGACGAACCTGGGATAATATCGTGAAACTGATTTCGCAGCAAGATCGTCCATCCTGCTTGAAGCCGCTTTTTAGGGTACATATCGAGGTTTTCCTGATGTATGCCCAACAAAATGTTCAGGATCTCCGATTCACGGAACAGCAGCTCAAGCTTGCGATTGGCTTTTTTGACGGCGGCTTGGCTTGTGTAGGTTCCCCGGTGCAGCTCCAGATATAGTTCTCCATCCCATGTATGTACATAAGCCTCTGTGTTTTCCACCGTCTGCCGGAGCTTATCGAAATAGACATCGGCTCTTCCTGTCTGGACGCGGGGAATGCCCGGCATCCGGTCCAGCCTGCGCCGCATCTCCAGCATATCCCTGTTCACGCCGCCTCCGCCGTCGCCGTATCCGTAACACATTAATAAATCCTGAGTGAGTTCCTTATCCCGGTATTGATCCCATATACCTTTGACAGTCTGCGCAGCCACAACGCCGTTATAGGTGTAAGAGGTTGCCGCAGTATTATCAACATCAGGCGTTGTTATGAAATGAGTCAGTATCTCTGTACCGTCGATGCCCCGCCACCGGAACGTATCATGCGGCATACGGTTATACTGGTTCCAGCTGATCTTGGTGGTCATGAACATCTCGATTCCCGATTTTTTCAGAATTTGGGGAAGCGCCCATGAGTATCCGAATACGTCAGGCAGCCATAAATAGGTGCACTCTACACCGAATTGATCGCGAAAAAACCGGGTACCGTACAGGATCTGGCGCACCAGAGATTCCCCTGACGGCAAGTTGCAGTCTGCCTCCAGCCACATCGCGCCACCCGCTTCCCAGCGTCCTTCCGCTGCCCGATCCTTGATCTGCTTGTAAATAGCAGGATGGTCTTCGCGGATATAATCGTACAGCTGAGACTGGGTTTGCAGGAATTGATATTCCGGATAATGCTCCATCAGCCTTAACACGGTAGAGAAAGATCTGGCGATCTTCTCCCGGGTATGCTTGAGCCGCCATAGCCAGGCTACATCAATATGCGTATGTCCTATGGCAAGCACGGTAACGGGGTGGTGCTTGCCGATCCTTTCTATCCCCTGATTCAGATGCGCAAGCGCTAAGGACAATGATGCATAAAACTGGTCCGATCCAGGGTGCCCCCAATCAATAAGCTGAAACGCCTTATTCAGCGCCTGCCTTATAAGCGGCTTCTCGGGTGCTTCATCCGTCAAAGCAGACAGTGTCTCCAATGCGGCTCTGCCGGTAAAATACAGATCGTCCGCCGCCGAATCCAACCAGCCGATCCGGGCTGCCTTAAACTGATGCACCATCTGGATCTGCTCCCGCTGCATGCCTTCCAGTCCTGACCAGACTTGGAACTCAAGCTGCTTCTCCTGCCCCGCAAACTCCGAAGGAAACAGCACTTCCCTATGAAAAGTATCCACCCCTTGGAAGGGCTCTCCGTCTACCAGCAGCAAGGACTCGAATCCTCCCGTCGTGCCGAAAGCCGTTTTCCCGAAATCGAACCATCCTATTATAGTCTTCCCGCGCCAGTCCTTAGGAAAAGAAAATCGCGCACTGAGACCCGCATAAACATCGCGCCCCCCCCATTGATCCCCTTGGCGCAGAACATCTTCCTGTTGTCCCAGCCGAAACTGAAAGCTTTCAATTTCGATCATATTTCTGTAACGGTAGGATGATAGTTCCCTTATTCGTGCTTTTAGTTTCTCTTCTGTCCAGAACATACCTATACTCCTTACTATGCTTGGTTTCTATTGGTTGCAGCCTGCTCAGCCTTTGGCAGCTCCCCCGAAACTGAATCCTTGCGACATGTACCGCTGCCCCATAGCATACAGCGCAACGATCGGCACCGTATAAAGAATGGAGAACGCCGCTAACTTCCCATATTCAACCATCCCGTATTGGCCAAAAAATTGAAATACAGTGACCGAAACAGGTACCTTATCGGGAGATTGAAGCAGCAGAAACGGAACTAAGAAATTCCCCCATGCTCCTGAAAACAACGTAATGCTTACCGCAAACAATCCTGGAAGCATCAGCGGGACCATAATTCTCGTCAGCGTTTGAAAAGCGGAAGCACCGTCCATCCAAGCGGCTTCTTCAAGCTCGTATGGAATCGAATCCATGAAATTTTTTAACATCCAAATCCCTACCGGCAAGGCCGTTGCTGCCATAAACACGGATGTCCACAACAGAGAATTATGCAGGTTAAAGTACACAAAGATCTGATATACAGGAATCATAACCGCCGACAACGGCAGCCCTGTTGCGAACAGAATCGTAAACAAGTACATGCGTTTCGTCTTGAATTGGTAACGGGAAAGGGGATAAGCGGCAAATCCCGCCAGCACAAGTACGATTAAGGTTGCCCCGATGGACAGCAGAAGTCCGTTTATAAACGCTCTTTGCTGTTCCTTGTTGCCGATAACATCCTTATAATGATCCAGTGTCAACGATCTCGGCGCCTGCAGGGACACCGTAGCATTGGAATCGACCGATGATAGAATGACCCACAGCAGGGGCAGCAAGAAAATAATAGCCAATAGGCCGAGTATCCCGTAAGCAAGAACCGGGTTAGATGACGATAACTTCAAATAAGCGTTGTTTTTCATAGTTCCTCCTGACTATTGCCTAGGTCATACTTTTACTCTGAGAATCCGGATATACAACAGACTGGCCACAATCCCTACTGACAACAGAATCAGAGCAATGGCGGTTCCATAGCCGATTTGATATCCTACAAAAGCTTGATGATACATATACAAAGGAAGCGTTTCGGTCTGTATGCCTGGGCCGCCTCCGGTCATGGCAAAAATCAGGGTGAACACGCCCAAGGTAGCTAATGTAATCAGTACCATATTCATTAAGATGGCGTTTTTGATCACCGGCAAGGTTACGCGGATCAGCATTTGAAAGCCTGAGGCACCGTCCATTTTGGCTGCTTCCTTGATATCTTTCGGAACGTCTCCGAGAGCCGCTTGAAATACCATCATGGAAAAAGCGGTACCGCGCCAGATATTGGCTACGATGACTGAAATCATAGGGAACGTGATGAGCCAAGCAATTGGCTTAATGCCGACGAAATCCATAATGCGGTTCAGCGTTCCTTCATCGCTAAAAAAGGCAAACCAGATAAATGCGCAGATCGTCTCCGGAACTACCCAGGCCGCAATAAGAATGATACCTACCGCGCTTCGGATAAACTTCGGCTTTTCGTCCATTAAATAAGCTGTTATAAATCCAAGCACCTGCTGCCCGACAATCGCCGAGAAGAACAGGAAGACCAAAGTGTTCAATAGGATAGCCCGAAAATTATCATCGGAGAACAGGAAAACAAAGTTATCGAATCCTACAAAGTCGTACTGTTTGGCATGCAGTCCGTTTAGAGTCTTATTTGTGAAGGCGTAGAAAAAAGTCATGGCTACCGGTACAAAAAAGAAAAAAATCATTAAAGCAGATGCCGGCAATAGGAAAAAGGAAGCTTTCACTGCCGTGTGCCGTTGAAGGCTGCTGTTTACGGTTTTTGACATGCTATGAATCCTCCGGGGCATTAAAATCATTAGTCCAGGAAGAAGTTTATCCCGGACTAATGTAATGAAAACATTATTTCTTGATGACCTTATCCTCGCCAACTAGACGAACGACATTCTTGGAAAATTGCTTCATCGCTTCCTCAGGCTTCATCTTACCTGCCGCCACTACTTCAACCATCTCTTGAATGTGAGTGGATACGGAAGGATATTCAGCGAAAGCAGGACGGAAATTCGTGTATTGAATAAATTCTGCCGCTCTGCCGACAACCATGCCCGGCGCATCTTTATACTCAGGGTCTTCCGCCAAATCCGTTCTAGGCGTTAGTGAAGCGTCGCCTAAACTCAAGAACTTATGGTTGTCGTAGTTCATAGCTGTCGTTACAAATTCGAATGCCAGATCTTTCTGCTGAGCTTTAGCTGGAACGGACAGCGCCCATCCGCCGGACATGGACGTAAAGCCTTTCCCTTGTCCTTGCTCGGTAGGCATGGCAGCCAGCTGATACACTTTCGTCATCTCAGGCCATGCAAGCGTTCCGCCTTCACGGAACGGGCCCGGCATCCAGTTGCCGTTAAGGACAATACCAACTTTCTCTTTGCGAAGCAGGTCTTTCTCCAGAATTTGCGGGGCTTGCGGAGTAAGGATCTGAGATAGTTTCGGCCCCAGCCCTTTAGAGAACATATTTTGGACAAATTGCAGAGATTTCACGATTCCCGGGCTTTCTACTACCCATTTGTTCTGATCGTAGTCATACAAAGTATCGTCGGTTCCATAAAGCAGCATTTCAAACGTCTGCATCGTAGTGCCTTCGCCTGTAGCTTTACCTGCGTTAGCCCAGAATGGAACTACATCCGGTCTGGCTGTCTTAATTTTGGCTGCGGCATCTAGAATCTCGTTCCAGTTCTTCGGCTGCCAAGGAACCGGAATGCCTGCTTCTTTAAAGATATTGGTGTTGTAATACAGTCCGCGGGTATCTGTATTGAACGGGACTCCATACAATTTACCGTCCGCGCCCTTCACAGCCTCATGTACTGCAGGGTTTATTTTGGACCAATCTTCCCATGCGGCAAGCTTATCGTCCAACGGGGATAAGTTGCCTGCCGCCACATCGGAGTTCACCAGGAACGTATCTTCCGTCAGTACATCCGGCGCAGTCTTCTCATCCATCATCATGAGAGAAAACTTAGTTTGAAAATCCTGGCCCGGTACAGGAATCAGTTCCACTGTAACCCCCGGATGCTTCTCTTCAAATTCTTTCTTCACCTTATTCATCCATTTGATCCAAATATGGTCTTCGCCCCACTTCACAAACGCCACTTTCACTGTTTTCGGCTCCGGTGCAGGTTCGCTGCCTCCATTGCCGTCTTTATTTGTGTTTGCTGCTGTGTTGCCGTTTCCGTTGCCGCTTGCGTTGTTAGAGTTGCTGCAAGCTGCCGTTGTAAAGATGAGCATAAGTGCTAAAGCCAGGGTAAATATGCCTTTCCAATTCTTCATCGAATATTTCCTCCCCCAAATGGATATAAGCGTTAATTTTTATGCTTGATGTATGTAGTTAACGCTTTCAATTGTCATTATAAATATTACATATTAAAGATGTCAATGTTATTTTTGATATAAATGATATAAATATAATGTTGTATATGATATTATGATTATGTCTTATCACATACCCTCACTTGCTCATTGCAGAAGGTTCCTATAAGATGTGGAATATATAGTCTGGAGCGTGAACCTATGAACAGTACTTCTGCCAAACCCATGTATGAAATCATCTACGACGATTTGAAGAAAAATATAGAAGAGGGCCATTATAAATCGGGAGAGAAAGTGCCGACCGAGAAGGAAGTGGCCGATCAATACCGGGTAAGCCGAATCACATCAAAGAAAGCCTATGATATGCTTGTGGCCCAGGGTTATATCTACCGGCATCCGGGACGGGGATCCTTCGTTCTTGATTCCTATTCCGCACAGCCGGCTTCCGAAGACAACAGGAATCATCCCCCGCGGAAACAAGGAGCGGTACTTCCAACTGTCATTGGATATATAACACCTGATTACGACGATTCCTATGGTCCGCGTTTGTTTTACGGGTTAGAGCGCAAGTCTGCAGAGACGGGGTGCTTCCTCACTGTACGAAGGTCCCTCGGTATTCGAGAAGAAGAAGAAGAGGCCATTCAGTTTCTGATGAATTCCGGGGTGGACGGTTTGGTCATCTGGCCCTCAAGCAACGACACCTATAACAATCAGATATTGAAACTAGTTGTGGAGAAGTTCCCTCTTGTGTTGGTAGATAGGCCGCTTAAGGGGTTGGACGCAGTCTCGGTATGCACGGATAACGCAGCGGCGGCCGTTAAGGCGACGAATTACCTTCTTGAGCTGGGACACGAGAAAATCGGATTCATCGCCCCTCCTACAGCCGTCACAACTGTAGTCGACGATCGGATTCAGGGTTATATCCAAAGTCATGCTGAGAACGGAATCATGGTGCAGAAAATTCTGGAACTGCCGGACACCACTTACTTCCATACGGACTCGCAAAAGAACGTCGAAGCAATCCGGTCCTACCTTTCAGAAACGAACCCGACCGCCGTCATCACAGCAGAATATAACATAGCTAATATGGCTGCCGTCGCAGCCGAATCGCTGGGTCTGCAAATCCCGCAAGATTTGTCCATCCTTTGCTTTGACCACCCGGCCTTTTCTTCGGAGCAACGCCGGTTTACACACATGCGCCAAAGAGAAGAAGAAATGGGAAAAAAGGCCTTTGAAACCCTCCTCCAGCTAATTCAAGGTAACGAAGCCTTATCGTCGTCTTATGAGGCCGATCTTGTTGTTGGGAACACTACAGCTAAAAGATCATAAAAGAGCAGCGCACAGGCGGAAAGCCTGTGCGCTGCTCTATATTCCATACTCCGGCTTGACTCCCGAAGCAATGAAAAAGCCATTCCGAATGGAATGGCTTTAATCCCTACAGTCCAACCGATACCCGGTATATGCGGGCTTCATAAGGCCTTAATCTAAGATCATCCTCTACCGGTTGAGAATAATTACAAGTAAGCATTTCTCCTAACTTTCCAGACAACGACCCGGGTAGCTCGAATTTGACGGACTGATCCGATATATTCAGCAGCACCAACCAACGTTCTTGTCCCAAAACCCGTAAGTAAGCGTAAATTTCCGGGTCTTGTTCCATCAATGGCTCATATGAACCATAAATCATAACTTCATTTTCTTTTCGCAGCCGAATCAGGTTTTGGTAATAGTAAAATATCGAATCCGGGTCGGCCAGCGCCTGTTCCGCGTTAATGCTCGTATAGTTCGGATTCATTCTGATCCAAGGAGTTCCTTGGGTAAAACCGGCCTGCTCCGACGTGTCCCACTGCATCGGTGTGCGGGAATTGTCTCTCGATAGATGGAGAAGTTCCTCGAACACCATTTGCGGATCGCGGCCTTTCTCCACCTCCTCTTTATATTTATTCTTCATAGCAATATCGTCGTAGTCATCAATCGACTCAAAACGCACGCCCGTCATCCCGATTTCTTCCCCTTGATAAATGTAAGGCATGCCAGGGAGCGTATGAAGCAATGTAGCAAAGCATTTAGCCGATTCGACCCTGTAGGTGCTGTCGTTGCCGAACCTGGTCACGAGTCTTGTATGATCATGGTTATTGAGAAACTGCGAATTCCACCCTTTTCCCCACATCCCGTCATACCATCTCTTCTGAATCTCTTTGAAACGGTGCATGTCCCAGTGCGGCATGTAGTCGCATACTTCAAAATGAAATAGGGTATCAAGTTCAGCCCGATCTTCCCCTACATAAAGAAGCCCGTCCTCAGGTGTGACAAAAGGAATTTCGCCTACGGTGAAAATATCATAATGTTTTAATACCTTTTCATTCATTTCTTGCAAATATTCATGTATACCCGGGTTGTTCCCTAAATAAGAGATGTTATCCGGTTGTTCCGCGTCAGGAAAGCCCTGCTGTTTAGCAAGCAGGTTGATGACATCCATACGAAATCCGTCAATGCCCTTGTCTAGCCAAAAGCGCATCATGTCATAAATTTCTTCCCGTACCTGTGGATTGTCCCAATTCAAGTCCGGTTGTTCCACCGCAAAGGAGTGGAAATACGATTCATCGGTACGCGGATCGTACTCCCACGTGGACGGAGTGAAGTAGGAGCGCCAATTGTTGGTTTCTTTCCGCCAAATATAATAGTCCCTCTTCGGGTTATCCTTGGAGGAACGTGATTCGATAAACCATGGATGCTGATCGGAGGTATGGTTCACAACAAGGTCCATGATCAGCTTCATTCCGCGGGCATGCACTTCCTTCAACAGCCGCTCGAAGGTATCCATTGTCCCTGCCTTCGGCATAATGGATCGGTAATCGGAGATGTCGTATCCATTATCCACGTCCGGCGAACCGTAGCATGGATTCAACCAAATGACATCAGCGCCTAATTCACGAATATAATCCAGCTTTTGGATGACACCTTCCAAATCTCCATATCCATCTCCGTCGGTGTCATAAAAGCTGCGCCAATACACCTGATAAACAACGGCTTCCTTCCACCATGTTTTTTTCATACGTTTATGCTCCCATTCCCATTATCAATTGATAACCGGTTGTATTTTCAATAATTTCAACGGTCGGACGATCCGAATCGATTGTCCGTGTCAGCTTAACCGATAAACGCCCTTCACCGACGCCGATATGCTCCGCTTTAAACTCGTTAAGTGTATCCGGCAGAAACGGATCAAGGGTAATGGTTTTGGTTAACGCATCCGGAACGAGTCCTAAAATCACTTGTAAAAAGACGATGGACGTACCCGCCGCCCACGCCTGCGGAGAGCAAGTGGTAGGATATGGTACAGGACTACCTAGAGCCGAATCATGGCCGCAAAACAATTCCGGCAAACGTTGGTATTCAAAGTAAGTAGATGTAGCAAGAAGTCCAGTCATAACCTCGGCTGCTTCACGGTTATAGCCCATTCGGCTTAAGCCTAACAATATCATCGCATTATCGTGCGGCCACACGCTGCCATTATGATAGCTCATCGGATAGTAACCGCTCGACTCCGTGCTCATCGTACGAATGCCATATCCGTTAAACATATCCGGTGCGGTCAGCCGTTTGACAAGATCGTCGGCACGTGCCGTATCGGGAAGCTCAGCCAGAAGCAAATGTCCAGGATTGGATGTAACAGAACGTACCTGGCGCTGTTCCTTATCCAGAGCGATTGCATAATATCGTTCGTCTTCCATCCAAAAGGCCCTTTCAAAATGAGCTTTGCCCGCCTCGGCTTCACGCTGCAATTTATCCGCTAATTCCTGTTTTCCAAGCCTCTCCATAATCGGAGCCAGCCCTTTTCGTGCTTGGTAAACGTAGCCTTGCACCTCAGAAAGTGCAATGGGAGTTGCGGCATACGCTCCCGTTTCATGCACGATCGAATTTGCGGAGTCTTTCCATCCTTGATTCGGAAAGCCTTTCTCCGCCTCCTGATGGTAAGTGAGGAACCCATTGCCCGCCTGATCGGCTGCATCGATCCATTCCAAAGCACGGATCACATTCGGCATTAACTCTTCCACAAGAGCAAGATCACCTGTCCAGCGTACATACTCTACAATCAACACAAGAAACAACGGAGTAGAATCTACAGAACCGTAGTACGGGGAAAATGGTGACTGGTTCGTATTCGCAAGTTCACCGAAACGGATTTCGTGCATAATTTTCCCCGGCTGCTCATCCCGCCACGCATCGTTTGCCGTTCCCTGATAGGCCGCCAGCGTGCGAAGCGTTCCTTTCACGCTGTCCGGATTGAGAGGAAGCATGAACAATGACGTGATCAGGCTATCCCGTCCGAATGGAACAGCGAACCATGGAAGCCCGGCCACCGGAATGTCGCCGTAGCCTACGTCGGTCATAAGCATCCGTAAATCCTGCACTCCGCGCCGGTATAATCCGTTGAAAATGCCGGAGTCCGTCGTAACGCTAGTGGCTGCTTTATACCATTCTTCGTAAGAGGCTTCCAGAAGCTGAAGCCCGTCCTCGAATGTTCTGGCACTCGTCTTACGTTGATCCTGCAATATAGGAGTAATAAAGAAGCATATTTGCTTCGTTTGCTTCGGCTCCAGCGCAACGGTGAAATGAATCTCCCCATTCAAATCCGCTGCCGTTTCCTTCTCGTCCCAGCGGATCAGTGTTTCTCGTTGAATGTTGTCCTTTCCTTCATAACGGATGGAAAGCTTTTGTTCGTTCAGTTCCCTGCCGCTTATATGGCCGACGTCACCCGTACGGTATTTCCGGACGATAAACATGTCCTGGAAATCAGCATCAAAGTGAACTGCGAAATCGAACCGTACCGCGTCAGGAAAATAATTTGTGAGCGACACCTTCTCATACAAGGTGCCGTCGTAGATATAACGTTCCCTGACAATTTCAATCGCGCCTGCATCTTTCTCCACCTTCATAAGCCGCATGGCAGCAAAATAGCTCTTGTCCGCATCTGAAGACAGCAGCGACGGTTTTTCTCCGTCGATATAAAGCTCCATACGGCTTAAAAAACGGGTATCGTTAGTATACAGGCCATGTCCTTTTTCATCGTTACCGGCTACATCGCCATTTAAATCTGTAAGATAAAATAACCCGCCTTCTTTTATGACACGGTAATCCATCCGCAGCCCTCATTCCTCTGTAAATTCATGTAGTCAAGCATTAGCTCATCCTTTGATACCGGCGCTGGATACGCCTTCGATATATTGTTTTTGGAAAATGAAGAAGAAGACCAAAATCGGAAGCGTGGTCAGCACTACACCTGCCATAATAAGCGGCGTGTTTTCGAAGAATGCGTCTTTTAGGCTGTTCAACCCGACAACGAGCACATATTTCTCCGGAATATTGATCAAAGTGCTCGGAATCAGGTAACTGTTCCACGTCCCTGCAAAAGCAAGAATCGACATCGTTATCAACGGCGATTTAGCGAGCGGATAAACAATGCGCCAGAAGGCACCCATTTTCGTCAGTCCGTCCATTCGGGCCGCTTCAATAAATTCACCCGGTACGGTAATGAAAAACTGCCTTAACATGAAAATATACAAACACTGATAAAGAAAAGGAACCGTCAAAGCCGTAAAGGTGTTCAACCACCCCAAGTGGGCTACATTGACGTATACCGGAATGAGGATCATCTGATATGGAACCATCATCGTTGCAACAACAATCCAGTAAACCATTTTCTTTCCTGTAAATTCCAATTTCGCAAGAGCAAACGCAGCCATCGGATTTATAATCAAATTTCCGAGAATAACCAAACCGGTTATAATCACGGTATTGAATAGCCATTTCGGAACATTATAGGCTTCATTGGTAAAAAACAGCGTGTAATTTTTAAACGTCAAATCCGATAATTCCGCAAACTTGTTGACGTCCTGCAAACTGACAAGCGACGTGTATATCGTGTACAAGAACGGAACGGCAAAGATAAATCCAAAAATGATAAGCAGTGCGTAAATTGCAATAGTAGAAACCCTTTTGTTAGCTGACATTCAACATCACCCCTTTTCATCCAGCAGTTTCTTCTGAAGAAACGTAATGATCATGATGATAAAGAAAAATAAGACGACGGCCGCACTACCGTAACCGATGTTTAAATAACGAATACCGTTTTGGTAGAAATAAGTTACGACTGTGCTCGTTGCGCCTGCCGGAGATCCCAGGGCGCCATATCTTGAAATCGCCGCAATTTGGTCGTAGATTTGAAAACCGAGTATCGTGGATACGGAAACGACAAAGAAGGTAATCGGCTTCAAATAAGGCACGGTAATATAACGGAACTGAGCCCATTTTGATGCTCCGTCGATTTGTCCCGCTTCATAAAGGTCTTTCGGGACTTCCTGAAGTGCCGATAAATACACGATCATGCTGAATCCGCTCTGTTGAAAAATGAACAGGATCGCAATGAACAATAAGGCATAATTTGTACTGGCATACCAGGTGACATTGTCAAAACCGAAAAAAGTAAAAAATTCAGTGACGAAAGTGCCTTGTTTGAACAGCGTCATAAATACGGTTGTCACCGCGATTTGCGAAGTGATATAGGGAATGAAAAAGATGGTTCTGAACAATCCCTTTCCTTTCACCTTCTGATTGACCAAAACCGCCATAAGCAAACCGAGGATCGTTTGAACCGGTACCGCAATTAAGACAATTTGCAAGGAGTGAAGAACCGCCCTGTAAAATTCCGAGTCCTGCAATATATTGATATAGTTTTGCAAACCTATAAACTTCGCTTCATCCAAATCAGCGAAATTCGCGTCCTGAAAGCTTCTGATAAAAGACTGTATAAAGGGATAGAAAAACCACCATACCCATAATATTAAAAAAGGTAAAGAGAACAACCAGCCGACAGCCCTATCCGAATCCGTGACGGAACGGAACCATGAATGCTTCTTTGCGCTATTTACGCTAACTTGTGCAATCTGTTTTTCATAGCCAGCCATTATATCCCTCCATTCTTATTGTAAAAACTCTCTGGAAAAAAGGTTCCCGTTTCATAAATAGAAACGGGAACCGATCAATTATTTGAATTGCGACTGAATGTTGTCGAGAATTTCTTGAGCTGATTTCTTCGCTCCACCCAGAATATTTGCTTCTAACTGATTGACCAGCTCATCTTTAAATTTCTTCGATTCCGCCGGATATCCGAAGTCCGTGCTGTATGCAAGTGCCGGTTCAACCCCTTTGAATTCCGGGTTTTCCGTGAAATACTTGGAGGACAAGCTTGTTACAGCCGAGTTGTTCCCCAATTTCATAAATTCTGTTTGCGTTTTCTCGTTTGTCATATAGTACGCTGCCTGCAGTGCCGCTTCCTTATTTTTCGCATCTTGAAGGACCACATAAGCGTCAGCAATCATGGCGCTTCCTGCAACGGTTCCTTTCGGTACAGGAATTGCTGCATATTTCAAGTCAGGAGCAGCATCTTTCAAGAAGCTCTTATACCAGTGCCCGCCTGTTGTCATAGCGGATTTTCCGTTAGCAAATACCTCCCCGTCCCAGCCAAAGCCGACGGATTTAGGAGTTACTGCGACACCGTCTTTATACATATCGAATATCGTTTGCAATGCTTGGACGTTTTCAGGGGAGTTGATCGTTTTACCGTTATTCCATCCTCCGCCGAAGCTTTTTGCGTAATTAGTAATATGGTAAGGATCAAGATTAATCGTGATACCGTATACGTCTTTCGTTGTCAGCTTTTTCGCTGCAGCCTGAACTTCTTCCCAAGTTGTAGGATAAGCGCCCAGCCCCGCTTTCTTCCACATCTCTTCGTTGATGAAGAACATGGCCGGAGAACTGCTGTTAGGAACACCGTACAGCTTGCCGTCTACTTTCCAAATATCAGTCGAGGCTTTGCTGAATTTATTCATATCCACGCCTGCTGGTTGAATCAAATCGTCCAGTGCCGCGAACAAACCTTTATTGATGTACTCATAAGAACCTTCATTTGAGATTTTAATAAAGTCAGGCGCCACTTTCGCTGCGATTTCACCCGGAAGTGCGTTCCAGAATTGATCGCTGCTCGGGTATTGTTTGATTTTGAGCTCAATGTTCGGATACTTCTCCGAAATGGAATCCGCCGCCGCTTGATAAATCTTTAAATCCTGCGCGGTACCCCAGAAGCCCATCGTTACCGTAGTTTTTTTGTTGCCTGTATTTCCGTTAGCTCCGTCTTGGTTACCGTTGCCTCCGTTGTCTTTGCCGGCGCCGCAAGCCGCCAGAACGAAGATGAAAACAAACGCAAGCATAAGCATTGACGTTAGCTTTTTCTTGTTTCTCATGGTAAGTCCCCCTTCATAAAAATGAGTAATTTACTATCTGCAAGTAATGTTAAAGGTTGTGCAGACAAAAAAAAATTAATCAAATTATGATTAATTTAATAAAATGGAGTATTTTCTTAGTTCTCATGTTTTCTCATGCTTTCATCTCGAGCACTTATTTATTGTAATTTACTTTTATTTATTGTAATCAACCTATCTCCCTGCGATACTCTTTCGGAGACATCCCGACATATTTATGGAATACAATAGCGAAATGGACCTGGCTGTTGAATCCGACCATTTCCGCGATTTCATAAATTTTATGACTGGAGTCCTTCAGTAACTCTTTGGCCCTGCGAATTCTAACTTCATTCAGATAGTCAAATAGACCTCGGTCCACTTCTTGTTTAAATAGACGGCTGATATAATTCGGGCTGGCCTTAAAGATGTCACCTAACATTTTTAATGAAATCGATTGTTGATAATTCGTTTCTATATATTGCATGATGTTCCTTATGAGCGGATTATATTCCTTATTCGTATCGGTTAGTTTAGCTTTCAGCTTTTCATTAAATAACGCGTGATAGTAAGCGGATAATTCAACAAAGTCCTCAATCTCTTGCTGTTCCGTGTTTTTTCCGGAATAAGTCTCCCCTTCTTGCAGCATAAAATGAAGTCCTTCATAAATCTTTTTGACGTCCCGCTCGGTCAGACATTCATACTGCTCAACATATCGTTCCCACGCTTCCAAATTTATGGCAAACACATCGTATTTCTCCTCCTTTAATCCGTTTTTCATAGCTACGACATAATCATGAATCTGTTCGTGCTTCTGCTCTTCATCCTCATTGCGGGCACGGTAGTAGAAAACCGGATCGTTAGGATGATAAAACTTCATTTCCAAAGCTTGCTTTGCCTGCCTGAACGCTTGACTGAAGTGTCCAAAAGAGTGAAACGCCTCGCTGATTCCGAATATTGTATCGATGTTGATAAACCTTTTAAGTGAAGAATGGATCATGTACACGAGATCGTTTACACGGGAGAAGGATTCCTTAACACTTTTAGAGCTGCTGTAGCTAACCATGACAGCATACAAGTTTTCATCCATCCGTACACATTCAATCTCGCTCTCTTTGGAGAGCAGCTCGTTCATTAGGTTTTGGATCATATTCGGCAGAAATGCCGGACTTTCCTTGGTGTACCGTCTCATAACCTGGTGGTAATGTTTTACCGTAAATAAGACGACGTGCAGGTTGCCTTCCTTTAGTTTCGTCAGTCGGGCATCATCCGTTTTGCCTGTCAGCAAATGATGAAGCAGCCTGTCCCGTTCCTGTTCGGCATTCGGCTCCTGTGGCCGGCTTTCGTTATCCGTTGCGATATCTTCTTTGAGGCTATTTAATACGTCTAAGATTTCCTCAATGTTCATGCTTGGTTTATGAAAATAATCCACAGCTCCGAGTTTCATAGCTTTCTTCACGTAACCGAAATCGTCAAAGCTGCTTAGAACGATAACCTTCGCCTTCATTCCTTTGGCCTTCATTTCTGAAAGCACCTCAAGCCCGTCTTTTTTCGGCATTTTGATATCCAGCAGAACGACGTCAGGGTTCTTCTCCTCGATCAGCTTTAACGCCTCTTCGCCGTCAGCCGCTTCCCCAATGATTTCCACACCCGAACCTTGCCAGCCTATCGATGATTTAATTCCGATCTGAATAAGCGGCTCATCATCTACGATAATCAATTTCATTTTGTTTCACCTTTGTGGTTGTTATTGATGACAGGCACGACAATCTTAGCCACCGTACCGCCGCCTTCCTGGCTTGTGATCCACAAACCATATTCTTCCCCAAAATGGAGTTCAATGCGTTTTCTTATATTCTTCACACCGATCTCATTTAACTGATCACCGGTTTTGCCGAGCTCCTCTTTCCGTTGTTCGGCACGAAATCCTCTGCCGTTATCAGCAACAATCATGTGTAAGCTGCCGGAATCTTCAAAAATGCTGACCGTTAATGTACCTTTATAAGGGATTTCATCAAACCCGTGGAAAACCGCATTTTCGATTAGAGGCTGCAGCAGAAACTTCAAAGTTTTGTAATCCATTACAGCTGGATCTATGTTGAAAGAAACCTCAAATTTATTGAAATAACGGAACTCCAAAATTTTCGTATAGTTTTTGATGAACACCACTTCGTCGGAGATGGTTACATAATCACTCTCCGTCTTGGCCGTAAACTTGATCACGTTGGTAAAAGCGGTCAGTGCTTCTTCAATTCCCGAAGCCCCCTGAATCTTCGCCATCCACTTGATGACATTAAGCGTATTGTAAATAAAATGAGGCTTGATTTGGGATTGAAGCGCTAGTGCTTCCAAATTCCTTTTCTCCTGCTCATCTTCATAAATCTTTTGAATCAGCCTGCGAATTTCCTTGAGCATATTATCAATCGTAATGCTGATTTTACCGACTTCCCCTTGCTGGATATCGATCCTAACATCCAAATTCCCTTGAGAGACCAGCTTCATCTTTCTTTGAAGATGGAATAAAGGCTTTGTAATGCCTGTGGCGATATATATCGAACTGAGTATCGACAGTCCCAACAGAACCAAAAGGGAAATGGCTATCGTTCTTACAATCGTATTGACGAAAGCGAATAATTCGTTCTTGGGGATAATCGTAACGGCCATCCAACTCGAAATACGTGAGGTAGAGGCAATCAAATACTCGTTATTGTTTTCCAGTAACCCTTTTTGCTCCCCGTCCATGTGGACAAAGTCATTTCCGATAACGTCCGCTGCCCATTCTCCGATTTCCCGTTTATTTTTGCTGTATATGATCCTTCTGTTCTCATCGATCAAATAGAATCCGGTGTTCTTTGTAAAACGAATGTCGCTCCATAACGTCTTCAACTTGTCCACACTGATATTAAGCAAAATAAAACCCAAATTTTCTTTCGAGTAGGGGTCGACGATCGCCCGGCCGATAGAGACGACGGGAGTATTGTCATAGGACATCAATTTTTCCGGATGCACGCCGATCGGCACATACAATCCTTTTTTATCTATGATCTTCCGGACATAAGGTTCCTGTTGAAACTCTGTTTCCAAATACGCATGATTCATGTAATCGTCATTACTTCTCCCTATGACCATCCGATTTTTGCTTTGGTACATGACAACGGATTCAATCAGATCCGAATACAGCAGAATGCTGTTCTTAATCATTGCGCCTGCCGTATCGTAATCCTGGCTCCTTTCAAACAACGGAAATGCAGATGCTGTGTAGTCTTTATGCATGATCTGTAATATAGCCTTATCCTGCACGGGATATAAGGATAAGCGTAATATCTGATTAAGCGATGTATCAATATTCCTGACGATTTGTTTATTGCTTTCAACGGCTGCATCGAGAATCATGCTCCGATTGGATTCGACATACAGCCAGGACAAGGTGCCGCCAATAATAATAAAAGGGATGACGATAAAGCAAGAAAATGTTAAGATCAGTTTCTTTCTTAAGGTAAATTGTGCAAATTTCTCTTTCAGCCGTATCATGAAGACCCGCTCTTTCCGTTGCAATTTTGCCGCTTTTTTAGATTAACCTAGTTTACTAGCATTTTCACCCTGATTTATATTACCAATATAAGATTCATAAGAACAACAAGATCTCCAGCACCGTAACCAATAAAAGCCATAAGACGCAGGCAACAAACAACCTGTTCTTATGGCTATTATTATCAGCCCGGGAGGGGGAATATTAACCGCTACGGAGCCGAATGTCCTCAGGGACGTTGTCCTGATCGGACCGGTTTGCATAAAATACTCGTCCAAGCTATACACTCACCAACCGGTTCGCAGGAGTGCCGTACAACTGTTTCATCGCGCTTTCAATCGGAACTTCCTCAATAGATATATCGACAATGGAAAACCGTTCGCTGCAGCTGCGGATAAACCGGTTCAACGATTGCCCGGAGGAATCCACTTCCAGCTTGATCTCATAAGGTGAAATCCGTTCAATCACAAAGGCATCCGGTCCGATCTCATCCGGCAGCGGGGTCTCCGTAACAAGACGCACACGCTTGTGGTTCCCCAGAACGCCTTTGAGCGCAGCCAAATGGTCGTCAAATATCAATTCCCCATGATTAATGACCAGCACACGTTGAGCAAGCTGCTCCACATCGTCCAAATCATGCGTAGTCAAGACGAACGTGACACCCTCCTCATTCATCTTCCGTACGAACGTACGTATATTTTCCTTGGCTACAACGTCCAGCCCGATCGTGGGCTCATCCAAAAACACAATCTGCGGGCGGTGGAGCATTGCCATGATAAATTCGCATTTCATCCTCTCTCCGAGGGACAGCTGACGGGTGGGCTTACGGTACACATTCTCTACTTCAAGGAGCTGCACCAGATCGTCCAGCGTGCTTCGAAAGGAAGCCTCTGATAATCCATAGATCGCCTTATTCATATAAAAAGCATCCAGCGGCGGAATATCCCACAGCAGCTGGGATTTCTGACCGAACACGGCGCCGATGTTGGCAACATAGGGCTTACGCTGTTTCCATGGAACATATCCCATAATGTTAACCTCGCCGGAGGTTGGATGAAGGACACCCGTCAATATTTTTAGCGTTGTCGATTTTCCCGCCCCGTTCGGACCCAGAAAACCGATGATTTCGCCTTGGCCGACTTGAAAGCTAATGTCCTTGACAGCTTCTACCTCGATCGGCTTCCGATAAAAGAGGCTCTTGAATGCATCAGCTAGGGTATGGCCCCGTTCGTACGTCTTATAACTTTTTCGCAAGCCTCGAACTTCAATCATATTATCCTCCCGCGCTGGTATACTTGCTCAGCATGTAATGCCAGAATCCGATAGCCGCCGCCAAAAAAACCGCGCTCGAGACCGCCGCTCCCATCATAGCGCTGTCAGCCTTCCCGAGCAGCAGCGATGAGGGAAAGTAGGAAATCATGGCTACCGGCAGCAATGAAGATAATAGAAACTGCAGCGGTTTCGAGTATATGGTTCGCGGATATCGCCCGTAGGTGGTTACGGCATCATGTATATCATATACTCGGCTGCTGCCAACCCAGTGAAATAAGATGCCTGACATGACTAAGGCCGATCCGAACAGCACGCAAGCGGACAGCGCCATGAAGAGAAGAAAACCCGCCCACTGCAGCGGCTCAGGCGCGGGCAGAACCGAAAGGCTGAACCCGAACAGGAACAAGCCTCCTAACAATCTCCCGATCCCGTCCAGCGAAAACCCCGTTACCATCGTCATAAACATGGCCGACCTCGGCTTAAGCAGCAGCACTTCAAACGTTCCTTCCCTGACACGGTCCAATGTGTTGTAAACCATGCCGTAGAAGAAAGGATAGGCGATCCCTTTGGACAGCATAAAGACCCCCTGCAAGAGCATCACTTCCTCCAGCGTCCACCCCGGAAAAGATGCCCCCGACCGATAGATTAGAAGGGTGATGAACGGGAGAATCGCTTCCCCAAGCAGCATCACGAATATGCTGATGTATAAATCCCCCCGGTAGGCAAGCCTGCTGGAAACAATAACTTTCATAGCCGCCAGAAACGCCCGCGACGATTCCGTCATGCCCCCACCCCCGTGAACCGCCGTATGCCAAGGTGCCACATCAATTCCGATATTCCCCACATCAGCACAACGGCCAACGCCTGCAGCCCTACGATATACGGAACAGAATATGTATGTCCCGCCAGCTCATAATGACCGAGAAACACTCTGACGGGGACATAAGACATGAACTGAAACGGCAGATAAAACAATACGTTTTGGATTTCGTGCGGGAAAAAGGAAAGAGGCACGAATACGCCCGCGCACAAATCCCTAAGGATGAGGAACACGCCCCTTACACCGCCGGTATTGGTAAGCCAGAAAGCAGTCATACCTACGCAATAATTGATCAGGAACACCATGATAAATCCGAGCAGCACGGAAACCGCCGTCCAAACCAGGTCATCCGGTACCAGACGGATTCCAAATCCAAGCCACAGCACCGCATAGACCGGGATAAACTCCAGAAGAAAACCGAGTGAGCGGTGCCCGACCTTCTGGGATAGGGCGAAATACCGGTGAGATACCGGCCTCAGGAGGAACGTGAGAAACTTCCCCGTGCGAATGAGCATTTGAAAATTCCAATCCGCAAAGTCAAAAACGATATAGTTCATGATCATCGTAATCGCAAAATAAATGATCATCTCCTGCAGGCCCATGCCGCCTATTTTCTCCTTCGTGGAGAAAGCGGCATTCCATACCGACATCTGCACCAGAAAAAAAACCGGGCCTACAAACAGCGTCGCAATCATGTGTGAGCGATAGGCTGCCCACTCTTTAAACGTAACGAATGCCACGGCCCTCATTACATTCCATGCCCTCAATGTACTCTGCCAAAATGTCATTTACCGCAGCCCTGACCAAATGATGTTCTTCACATTCAAGATGGATTCCGGTATCCATTCTTCCGCGGTCGGGACAAACACAGCAGCTACAAACTTCTCTGCCGGATCTACCGCCAGCACGCTTCGGCCCGCGCCCTCATGCGAGAACCCGGATGGCCAGTGCAAGTCCGGCAGTAACCCAAGAATACAGCTTAGGCCGTAATGATAATTCTTGAGTTCGGCTCCCCAGTGATAGGCAGGTATGCCTTGCGGAAACTGATCCCGGACGATCGTCTCCATCGACTTGCGGCTGATGAATCTTTGCCCGCGGGACGTGCCGTTCAGCATCATGTTTCCGAACACCGTCAGATCCGCTAGCGTTGAGTACAGCCCCCCGCCGGATCTCGGAGGCAATCCCGTGCGGTCCTCCGCCTGGCCGAGACGCCTTGCTTCCCACTCATTGACCACACATACCTCGTTCTGCAAAGAAGCAGGCACGTCGAAGAAGGTGGCATTCAACCCTAAAGGTTTGACTAGCCGCTCCATTACAAACTGTTCGTAAGGCATCCCGCTAACTCTGCTGATGATTTCGCCAAGGATTATAAATCCCGCAGAGCTGTACCTCCAGGATTTCCCCGGTTCGCAGATCGGGTTGGCGGCAAGGATGGCCTTAATCCACTGGGATTTGCGGAACGCAACAGCTTCTTCAGGCGTCCGGTCGGGTGCAGGCCCGTTAAAATCATGGTCGCCGTACATGAACTGAATGTCTCCCCAGCCCGTTGGATACGCTTCCAAGAAGTAACCGCCGTCGGCAACAATGCCGGATGTATGAGTTAATAGATGATAAATATCAATTTTTTCATAGAGGGGCTTATCGAATTCAGGAATATATACTTTCACCTGCTGGTGGAGATTCAACTTGCCTTCTTCCATCAGCATGATAATCGAAGCCAGCGTGAACCACTTCGTTATCGAAGCGATCCGGCGGATGGATTCCGTTCGGAATGCGGGGGAATTCTCCGTATACCGCAGATTTCCCAGAGAGTTGGAAGCAAACACCTTTCCTTCCCGGGACAGCATATAGGAAGCGCTCTGCAGTTTACCTGAACTAACCAGGTCCTTTAGATGATGATCCAGCCGGTCCAGAGCGGTTCGGCTGTACCCGGCCTCCTCCGGACTGCAATGCTGCTGGAGTTGATCCGTTGCTTGCTGCATAGAATTTCACCCTACCCTTCTTAAAGTAAAGACGACCAGACCATGTTGCGGGGGTTCGTAACGGCATCGTGAATCCAATCATTTACAAAAGGAATGAAATAAGCAAAAAGCAGCTCCTCCTCCCGGTCAATAAACAACCCGCTGGCGCCATAGCCTTCATGCGAAGCCGTGCCCGGCGTACAAATATCGTCGCGGCTCATAGACCAGCCCAAGCCCATTTTCATATCCTTGTTATCCCCGCCCCAGCACCGGTTTTCCACTAGATGCAACTGATTGGCCAGCATCATCTGCACCGACCGCCGGCCTAAAATTTCAGTTCCGTTCAACGTGCCGCCATGTAGGATAGCCTGCCCAAACCGGTACAGGTCGTTCAGCGTCGAATAAAGCCCGCTGCCTGCTTGAGGAAGTGAATGTTCACGTTCTATCGGTTCGTAAATCTGCCCGCGCTCCCAGTCCATCGTGTAGCAGGTCTCGTCCTGAAGCGATGCCGGCACTCTAAAGAAGGATCGTTCCATGCCGAGGGGCCCGGTAATTTTCTTATGGATATACTCCTCGTAAGGCATGTCGGCAACGCGGGAAATGATCTCGCCCAGAATGGCATAACCGGCTGTATTATATAACCATTGTTCCCCGGGTTTGCAGAAAAGCGGCCCGCTTAAAATCATCTTGATCCGGTCTGCCTTATCCGAACTGCCGAAATGCTTCTCCTTCTCCCTAGCCCACCATTCAAAGTGCGGCCGTTCATAAGGTTCAAAAAGTACGCCAGAGTCGGGCTTTAAGCCCGAGGTATGTGTAAGCAGATGCCAAATGGTGATGGAACGATGAGTGGAAGTGTCGAACTCGGGGATGATGGAGGAAACCGGCTGTTGAATGTGAAGCTTGCCCTCCTCTAGCAGCTGGACGATAGCGACGGCGGTAATAATCTTGGTGATGGAGTATAATTTACGTACGGAATCGGGCATTAAATCTTTGCCGTCCTTGTCAGGCGTTAGTTTTCCTTGGGAACGATGTATCACGATCTTTCCCCTTCGGGCCACCAGATAACTTGCTGCCTGCAGCTTCTCTTGGGCTATCATGTCCCCATAAAACCGATCTAGGAGATTCAAGCGTTCCGCATCCATATCCACATCCGCGGGCAACGCATCCGTATAGCCTTGATGAATAGTAAATGTTTGGATCATATAACAACTCCTTCCTCATCTTTTCAATATCGTAGCTCACAACACATAATTTGTAAATCAGTAGATTTATGAAAGTATTACTATAATAAAAAAGGAAGATCCCCTTTAATCCTGCCACCTTGTCAATGACACTAAATAAGAGAAGGCGAGGCAGCTTTTCCGTCCCCAAACAGGTCCGACCAAGCATTTCTGCAGAATGTTGCTGATTATTTTTTCAAACAAAAAAAGCCCCTGCTCAGCAAGGACTTCCTTCGTATGCGGTCGGAGGGATTTGAACCCTCACGCCCATTGGGCACTACCCCCTCAAGATAGTTGAGGAGGTATGAATAACAAGTTATTCTCCCTTTTAGACTTAAACTGACAGTATTAGCTTCGAAATAAACATGATCAAAAAGGAAAATCATAGTACTTATGAAGAATTTTGTCCCTAATTTGAAGTTTGTACTTTTTATAATATAAACCATTCTTTCCTTAGGTTTCTGACCGGCAAGCAACCAAAACTGTAGAACTGCAACTTCATCTGAAAGATTTCTAAGTAAATTCTGTACATTTAAAACAGCGTTGGGGTTCCAAGCAACACTACTAAGGCAATTGGCATTATCAATCTGTGACATAGCTGTTTATCACACACCTTCTATCTTGATCTTCAATCTTACTAGCATTCAACAGGCCATCTCAATTGCTGTCAGAGTTTATTTATTTTTACAATCGGAATCGAGCCCGAGCGATGTCCACAAGAACCAAGCATACGGTATGCAATTGAAAATAAATGGGGCTTGTAGGTCCTATACAAATCTTCGATGTTCTCCAATTGTAGGTGGTTTATTGTTTGAATGGACTTGCCCGAACTTTTGCTCAAACTTCTTCTCATCCTGCCCTTCTGATATGGTCTTGCAATTAACCTTGTCACAAATTCAGATGCTTGATTGCCTTTAATCTATGTAAGTGCGCGCTTACGAAATCCAAATCAGTCTACAGAAGGAGCTACTCTCATGCAAGCATCGATTATCAAAAAATTAGCAGCAGGAGCACTTGCTTTGACTCTGATCTCAGGTGTCGCTGCATTCTCCAATACGTTAAAAACGACTTCAGCTGCTGAAGCCGGAGGTCAAAAAACTCCGATCGCAAAACCTGTTGCGGCTTCTCAACTACTGACACCGAATGACCACTCCCTCATGTTGATTGATCACCAGCCTCAAATGGGTTTCGCCGTTAAATCCCATTCCGTTGAACTGGTACGCAACAATACGGAAGCTCTAGCGAAATCCGCAAAAGTGTTTGACGTGCCGACGATTTTGACCACCGTATCTGCCAAATCGTTCAGCGGTTCTATCTTCCCGGAAGTTCAAGCGGTTTTCCCGGACCAAAAGCCGATCGACCGTACGACCATGAACCCTTGGGAAGACAAGCGCGTCACCGATAAAGTAAACAGCTTTGGCAAATCGAAAATCGTGATGGCCGGACTCTGGACAGAAGTTTGCTTGGTTGACCCTGTCCTGTCCGCACTGGATCAAGGCTTTGAAGTATACTTCATCTCGGATGCTTCCGGAGGCGTGAGCGAAGAAGCCCACAACATGGCTGTAGAACGCATGATCCAAGCGGGCGCGAAGCCGATGACCTGGATGCAATATATGCTCGAAATGCAACGTGACTGGGCGAACCAAGAGAACTACAAAGAAGTTCTGGATATCGCGAAACAGCATGGCGGTACGTATGGTCTTGGCGCCCACTATGCAGAAGAAATGTTCGGAGGATCCGAAGGCAACTAAATAAGATCCTGTGACGCCATTTTTCCGTGAACAAAAAAGAGATTAAAAGTAAGAGAAAAGACGACCGATTTCCCGTAATAAGGAATAACAGTCGTCTTTTTTTCGACTATTTAGTTTCCACAGCAGAAACAACAAATTCTTCAGGCGGCCTTAAGAGTCATAGTTATCCGAATGAGCCAGCATATGATGAATACATTCTTCATCCTCATCTTCGTCGAAATAATAAAGCTCTCTCACACCCGTGTGGTGAACGATCAGAACGAAGCGGCTGTCGTTAGCCATCGTCATAGAGATTCGTTTGCCTAACCCCGGCAAATCACTCATTTTAATTTTCATGCTTGTCTCTGTCTCTCACCTGACAACACCAGAATAAAATCAAACGTCACCCTAAACAGAAAAAGACCGATTCCTTAAAGGAATCGATCTTTTTTCTTCAAGGGCGTTCCAGGCTGAATATTTCCCCAAGCTTCGCGTAATTCATGCCTGCCAATCGGCTGACCGGTTGCAGTTTTTGGGCATCTATGCGTCCCTGGCTGTACAATTCATCTTCAATATGAAATCTTACGACCTTGCCGATGAGCAAGTCGCAAGCGGGCTCTTCCTTGGTTCCACCCAGGGTAACCGAGGATTCAAGCAAACATTCCATCCGTATTCTGGCCTCCGCAATAGCGGGGATCGACACAATCTCGCTAGGCATAAGATGGAGACCGGAAAAATCGATTTCACTTTCCTCCGGTCCTAAAGATACGGCCGTTTGGTTCATAAATTCCACATTCATTTCGTCCGCGATATGGACGACAAATTCTCCCGCCCGCTTTGCATTTCTGGCCGTATCCTTTTTCTTTCCATTCTTGCGCTGTACCGAAATGGACAACATGGGAGGATTCGCTGTCACGATATTAAAATAACTGAAAGGGGCGGCGTTCACGATACCTGATTCTGTTTGCGTTGTTACCCAGGCAATCGGCCGGGGAATAACGCTACCGATCAAGAATTTATAATTGTCTCGCTCGCTTAAGCTGGAAGGATCAATCGAAATCATCCGAACACCCTTTCTTATTGAAATGTTTCTTTGTACCAAACTGCGGCGGCTTTAACTTCGGTTGATAAACATGCTTCATGATTTATCTTCCTCCAACACCCTTACTTCGATCGGCATGAGGTTCTCTTCGATGAGGTCACGTTTGGGCTCATACCAAACCGGAAGCTGAAGTTTTTCCCCAAGGGTTTCGAAAGGTTCATCCGTCACGAATCCCGGATCATCCGTTGCGATTTCAAACAGGATGCCGCCTTGCTCACGGAAATAAATCGCATTAAAGTACTGGCGGTCAATGATTCCAGTCGCCTGAAAACCATTGTTCACGACATGTTCGCGCCACTTCACGTGATCAGTGTTGTTCTGTGCACGCCATGCGATATGATGGACGGTACCTGCTCCTCCAGCTCCCCAGTCCATCGGCTGCGCATTGATGTCGATGACGTTCCCGATATCACCATAGGAGCGATAACGAACCAGTCCGCCCTCTTCACCGACTTTTTCCAAACCCATGACGTTTTGCAGCGTTTTTTGTGTTTGATCCGGGGCAATGCTGTAAAGAATCGCACCGCCGAAACCTTTGATCGCTTTATCCGCTGGGACGCCTCCAAAAGACCATTTGCTGGGAGCGCCGCCTTCTCTTTCCACGATCTCAAGCTGCAAGCCGTCCTTATCCGTGAATTGCAAAAAAGTCTCGTTGAAACGTTGTGTCCGATTAAATTCAATGTTTAATTTGGAAAGGCGTTCTTCCCAAAACGCCAGTGCCCCTACAGGAACTACGAAAGTTGTAAATCCGACTTGTCCGCCTCCGATTCTGCCGCGTCGGGCGCCTTCGGACGGAAAGAAAGTCATGGCTGTTCCGGGACTGCCAACTTCATTTCCGAAATAAAGATGATAAACGTCCGGAGCATCAAAGTTGATGGTCTTTTTCACGAGTCGGAGACCCAACACTCCTGAGTAAAAGTCGACATTCGCCTGCGGATTGCGAACAAACGATGTTATGTGGTGAATTCCAGCTGTTTTTTGAGTGATGTTAATGACCTCCGTTTATTTAGCCCAGTTTAATGATTTCAAGTACTTACATCCTTAAGCACGAGGTGCACTTTCAAACTTACCTTTGTGCGTCAAATCACAGAAAGGCTTTTGGCCTGATAATCCACAACGACAAAGAATGAAAGTTTCTTTTGTCTCGAAGCCATTCCCTTCTGCATCTACCAGTTCAACTTTACCTGTTATACGCAACGGACCATTATCGTTTACTTTAATCACTACATCGGACATATTTCCCAACCCCCTTCTATCTCGAATTTACTATTTTTCACTAAGCAAACCGGACAATTACTAAGATTCACGGTTCATCATCTTTAGTGTCATTTACCCTCATTGTTAGTTGTTTTGCTTAAACACTATTAAGGCAATTGGCATTATCAATCTGTGACATAGCTGTTCACCGCATACCTCCAATCTTGATCTTCCATACTTACCAGCATTCAGCAGGCCATCTCAATTTCTGTCAGAATTACTGCGAGTTTGATAAGAAACCCCTCAACATGGCAAGAAAACATAAAAGCCGTGCTATCGCGTAGCACGGCTGTTTATTTATTTTTAAAACCGGAATCGAGCCCGAGCGAAGTCCACAAGTGATTGAATGTTTCCATTCGTAACGGCAGAGATGAACCGGATCATCAGTTCCTTTTCTTCAGTTGGATGGGGCGTTAAGAGTTCGTTTTTTTCGGCGAGCTGATTCACTTTTTTCTTGACACGACTGAATATTTTACGGCAATTAACTTCCGATTTGTTGAACAATTTGCCAATCTCACTATATTTATACATAAAGACTTCTCTTAAGATAAAGACAGCTCGTTCCAACGGCGTAAGATTATCCAAAAGTATAAGAAAAGCATAAGAAGTCGTGTCATGACGCTCTAAGCTTACCAACGGACATTCTACGATTAATGGTACAGATGCTTCCGGAAGCCAATTTCCTACATAACGTATTCTTTTTTTTCTTGCACTTTTTAATTCATTCAGACACCGATTGATCATCATTTTGCTTAAGTATGATTTGATATTATTAATATTCTCATTTTGATATGCATAAATGCTTATGAATAAATCTTGAACCATATCCTCGGCATCGGAACTGGAACCAAGCATACGGTATGCAATTGAAAATAAATGGGGCTTGTAGGTCTTATACAAATCTTCGATGTTCTCTAATTGTGTGTGGTTTATTGTTTGAATTTGCATAATAGCCCCTCTTCTGTAATTTGTATAGTGAATAATTCCAAAAAGACAGCCAACTAACTGGCTGCCTTTCCCCAAGTTTCGACAGTTCCGCTTGGCGCCCCGATGATGTGCATGTTGCTTCGTTAGCAGAGAACAACCGAGCCGCGGCAAGCTCGATACCGGCGCCGCCTGTATTAAGAATGGATGGGTCAATAAAGCAACATCGTATCCATTCTGTCCAAGCGACTTGGCTCCACCGCCAATATTAGCATGCTTCCTTCTAAAATGTGATTAGCAAGTTTAACCAATCGACGGCAATTTCATCCTTTAATGGAAGCTATTCTCATCACCGCCAATGTTCGCAGCGGTGGCCTTTAGTTTAGTTCAACGTGAGTATTTGTCTTGCATAAGTCATGTTGAGATAAAGTCAACAGTACACAATGTGCATTCAGTCTCGATAGTCGTTTTTCCAGTGTTTCAATATCTGTTGAATTAAAAATGCAGCCAGATGATTAACATGAAACCTCTCTAAAATATAATATACACCGTGGGTTTTCCTCCGCACGATCGGTTTCAGTAAGTCCCCCATGACATTCCTGGCAAACTCAATAATCATATGTTGAAAGCCCCCGCATGTACCAAAAAAAGGAATCTGATGCTCCCGAGCATACCGAATACCATTCATTGCCCCCTTCATACTACGGTAAGGGCTCGCAGGAACTACCCACAGGGCTTGAAATCTGGAGAGTTTTTGTTCGAAATCGTGATCCAAAGAAGGCGTTGAAACCCATTCATAATTGACCCCGCGATATCCTCTGCCACCAACTGGATTGCACGGGGTATAGCGACGTGTGCTACCACTGTCTAATCGAAATCACCAATCAACCCAACATTGATCACACTTCCACTACCTCTCCATTTTGGTCATCCAAACACATAACTATAGTGAAACGTTCGTCAATAATCAAGAGTTTATTACTATCATCTCTCCGTTTTGTTGGGTATCAGAACTGCTTGATCAATCTCATTCGGTTGTAGATAACTGCTTTTGGTCCAAAAAAACAGCCGGTCGAAGAGGCAGGCTGTCGTAACGTCTTTATTCAGCTTGTACTCCGTCTTAAATCACGTCTTATTCTCTTACATAAGACCTCAATGCACCCGCAACCGGTCGGAGTGGTTTTCGTGCTTAGTGCTCGATAAGTAGCAGCGGATTTTCCGTGAGCCATACACCGGAGGTCCTTGTGCCTGTCCGCCTGGTCGCAACGACCATAGACGGTTCACCGTAATGTACAACATATAAACAAGAAACCACTCCCCGACATTGGATTGGGTTCTTTGTATAGAACTTCTCTATTATTTATAAGCCACAAATTGTAAATTCTATAGATTTCTTTCCGGATCTCTGGTTCGAACGATTTACTGAATAAAGCTGCAGCAGTCCCTAATCAAATTGGGGCTGCTTTTTTGAATGTCACACATTGAAACTGCCAATTGTCTTAATAGTGTAAAAGAAAATAACAATAGCCTGTAAATAACGGGTATAAAATAGGAGGATTTATATGAAAATTGTAGTTATTGGCGGTAGTGGACTTATTGGAAATAAACTAGTAAACAACCTTCGTAAGCTAGGCCATGAGGTTGTGGCGGCATCACCTTCCTTAGGTGTCAACTCCGTTACGGGAGAGGGATTGGCTGAAGCGATTAGTGGCGCTCAAGTTGTCGTAGATGTTACGAACGCTCCTTCATGGGAGGACAATGCAGTTCTAGAGTTCTTTAAAACATCTACTCAAAATCTCCTCGAAGCTGAAATTGCCGCTGGCGTGAAACATCACGTTGCGTTGTCGGTTGTTGGTACGGATGGCCTTCTTGAAAGTGGTTATTTCCGAGCGAAGATGGCACAAGAAGAACTGATTAAAGCTTCCAAAGTTCCCTATACAATCGTTCGAGCGACACAGTTCTTCGAGTTCGTTGAAGCCATTGCACAATTCTCCACAGAAGGCCAAATCGTTCGTATGCCGTCTGCCCCTATACAACCGATCGTATCGGATGATGTTGCTGCAGCATTAGTTGATTTCACTCTTGAGACACCCGTGAATGGTATCGTTGATCTGGCTGGTCCAGAACGTCTAGGTCTCGACGAACTCGTTCGTCGATTCCTGACCGCAAAAAAAGACACTAGACAGGTGGTTACAGACGACAAAGCACGGTACTATGGTGTTGAGATAGACGATAAAGATCATTCTCTCGTCCCTCGCGGCAATGCACGCATCGCCCCGACCCGTTTCGAGGATTGGTTAAACCGCTCCACGAGTCAGGTATAATAATCTGCATGGTCAAGAATACTTTATGAAAAAGAGGAGTAGACCCGGTAGTTTGCGGGTCTTCTTTTTTTTTTCATTTGTTTAGCGACATTATATGGGATCATTGTTTCCTATATATCAAGGGTTTTCAGACTATACTTTATTTTCTCTTAACATTTTTTTCTCTTCTTCCTTTGGATCCCTCAGCTCGTTCAGTCGGGAGGAGCAAGCGAACGACCAGCTCTACGCCGGCCATGGGCCTGCCAAGACCTGATACGTTCCATTGCTCCTCTTTTCTCCTCTGCGTTCCGATGGCCGGGTGCGCCGGCAAAGACCGGGTGAAGGGCGTTCCCGGCTGCGCCAGGAACGGTGGCCATTTTTGGTCATCATGAAAACGAAATGTCGGAGACGAGAACGTCCATGTTTACTAATCTTCATCTGTCCCGTCCATTTGCATGAGCTTGCTTCTGCCAGGTTAAGACCAGCGTGCCGGAGCAGTGCATTTCCGTGTGCAAATCGCTCAAATCTCCAGCCTCACCAAGAATACCAGCTAGTGAGATCAGATCGCACTGATCCCCTTTACGGCAAGTATAAATTTAATCCGATTTAAAGCCTCATGTTTAGATAACCAATAAGCTTATGGTCTAAAAAAACTTCGTCCCCAATCTGTCCCCAAGCAGTTTTCGACAATAATTTATTGTTTTTAGAACACAAAAAAAGCCCCTGCTCAGCAAGGACTTCCTTCGTATGCGGTCGGAGGGATTTGAACCCTCACGCCCATTGGGCACTACCCCCTCAAGATAGCGTGTCTGCCGTTCCACCACGACCGCGCATATAAGTGATGCATAATACTATCTGCCACTCTATTGAGGATAAAGTGGTGAGCCATGTAGGACTCGAACCTACGACACCCTGATTAAAAGTCAGGTGCTCTACCAACTGAGCTAATGGCTCATGATGTGAATCTTGTTGTCAGCCCAGAAGCCGCATTCGATTCCAACAGTGAGAAAATGGTGACCCGTAGGGGATTCGAACCCCTGTTACCTCCGTGAAAGGGAGGTGTCTTAACCCCTTGACCAACGGGCCATGATTCATGCTTGTCGTTTTTGGCGACAAAAATGATTATAGCGTATACAGAGCGTAATGACAAGCTTTATTTGCAGGGAATTTCAGACAAGTAAGAACCAATCAAATAAAAAAATCCGCCGAATGCGGATCTTGATTCATCTACGGAGAGAGAGGGATTCGAACCCTCGCACCACTTACGCAGTCTAACCCCTTAGCAGAGGGTCCCCTTGAGCCACTTGGGTATCTCTCCAAAAAGAAATGGCTCCCCGAACAGGACTCGAACCTGTGACAACTCGATTAACAGTCGAGTGCTCTACCAACTGAGCTATCAGGGAATATTGTAATTAAATTATCATGAATGCGGTGCCAAGTCAAGCAGCATCAGCACTTGGGGTTACTTTTCCCGCCCGCGTCGGAATTTATTCCATGAGCAGCTTTGCTGTAACCTTATAATACCGGCCACATTTACTTCAAAACAGCTAATTCCCCCCTGTTAGTACTATGTGATATCACTAACTTTAACATTTTGGCCGCTAGTGATATGTCATATCACTAACCAGGCCATTTCCCGACATATTTACTCAACACACACGTTGCCCCCGGAAGACTGACCCGAACCTTTGCTCACCCCTGCGACTCTACCAAGCTCTGTACCAGCTTTCCTCGGCAGCGGCCGCAGCCATACTTTTTGACGTCGACTTTGCGTTTACGCATGAATTCAGTGCCGCAGCCGCTGCAAACCAGCTTATACCGGTACGGTTCCTTTCGTTTGGTACCCGGCATAGCTTGGCAAAACCGGCTTCCGCCCACCTGGGCAAGCAGCTGCTTGAAATCCGCATCCCTGTGCTGGTATCCTTTGCGCATCAGATGTAAATGATAATGGCAGAGTTCATGCTTGATGATTTTTTCTACTTCTTCTGATCCGAACATTTCGAGCTGCTTAGGGCTGATTTCAATGTTATGCGAACGCAAAAAGTACCGGCCGCCCGTAGATCGAAGCCTGGAATTAAACGTCGCTTTATGCAGGAACGGACGCCGGAATGATTCCAGAGAAACCCGCTCTACCCAAGCTTGCAGCTGCGCATTATCCATAGTCCGACCCCCCTTCTGCATTTCGCCAAAATAGGACAACTTCCTTATACACACCTACTTGAATTTTTACTAAATTATACGATACACTGTCAAGTAAGAACGTATGATGGAACCGAGGGGAGGTCAATACATGTCGAAAATGCGTTACGTAATTTTGCGGATGCAGGACCAGCTTCATTTTGTGGAAATGCCCGCCGACTATGCCTACCAACTCAGCGCTTTAAACCGCAGACTACATAAGGAAATAGACAAACTTACCGCATCTAACGTACCTATGCTGCCATACGCCGTAGCCGAATGCGAAGAGCTGGATTTCGTAGATCCTCAATATTCAACAATCAGCGGATTGGATTATATCAATGAGTTAGAGCGGACTTTTGCTTCGATAAATGAACAGTCTTACCCGCTGATCTCCCTGCTTACGGAGATTCGGGCACTGCAAGCGCAGCTTGAGCAATGGTACGAGGAGCTGGAAGATTCCTTCCGGTAACTCGTCAGCAACTTCTGCCAATAATTAGGTCGGACCTGCACGGGCTGCTGCCTATTCCCATATTCTAAAGTAAACCGTTTCACCTACGTCACCTTAGAACTGCCGGGAAGGGGAGATACCCATGCCGCAATGGCTTTGCAATCAACTGATGAGAGCCTTTTTGAAAAAAGACCGGCGCCAGATCAAACTTCTGACCGACTGCTGGTACTTCTACCGCACTAAGTCCGTCGACGCGCACAATTCGGGCGACGACAACGAATTCAAGCTGACCGGAGGGCATAACGCCCCTCAGCAGACCTAACATGAAAGGGCTGTCCAACAGGTAAATTATACCTTTCAGGACAGCCCTTTTTCAACTACTGCGGCTTTTTCATGGTAAGGCTGACACGGCCTTTCTTGAGGTCCACGCCCAGCACCCAGACGGTTACCGTATCTCCGACAGAGACGACGTCCATCGGGTGCTTAACGAATTTGTCCGCCAGCTGGGAGATATGTACCAGCCCGTCGTTCTTTACGCCGATATCGATGAAGGCTCCGAAATCGATGACGTTGCGCACCGTGCCCTGCAGCTCCATGCCGGGCACGAGGTCTTCGATTTTGAGCACATCCGTGTGAAAAATCGGCAGCGGCAGCTCTTCGCGCGGGTCTCTGCCCGGGCGCTGAAGGCTGTCCATGATGTCGCGCAGCGTCGGCACCCCGACGCCCAGTTGCGCGGCCACCGCTTCAGGCTCCAACGCCTGAAGCTTGTCCTTGAGCTCCTTGGAGCCTAGCGCCGCCAGCTCCAAGCGCAGTTCCTTGAACAACGCGTCGACGGTTTTGTACGATTCCGGATGAATCGGCGTGTTGTCGAGCGGGTTCGTGCCTTCGGCAATGCGCATGAAGCCGACGCATTGCTCGAAAGCTTTCGGCCCCAGCCGCGGTACCTTCGACAGCTGCTGGCGGCTGATGAACTTGCCGTTCTCCTCGCGGAACTTCACGATGTTCTTAGCCAGCGTTGCATTAATGCCCGACACATACGACAGCAGCGAAGGAGACGCCGTGTTCAGGTCTACGCCTACATGGTTAACGGCAGACTCTACGACCGCCTTCAGGCTCTCCTCCAGGCGCTTCTGCACCACGTCGTGCTGGTACTGCCCAACCCCGATTGCCTTCGGATCGATCTTCACCAGCTCGGCCAGCGGGTCCTGCAGCCTGCGCGCGATGGAAATCGCGCTCCGCTCCGCTACATCCAGCGTCGGGAACTCGTCCTGCGCGATCTTTGAAGCGGAGTACACGCTTGCGCCCGCCTCGCTGACGATCAAATATTTCAGCTCACGGCCCTTCACCTTGCGGATCACATCGGCAACGAACTGCTCCGTTTCCCGGGAAGCGGTGCCGTTCCCGATAACAATCAGCTCGATATCGTATTTATCGATCAGCTCCAGGAACTTTTTCTCGGCCTCCGCCACCTTATTGTTAGGCGGCGTAGGGTAAGTGACGGCGATCTCGAGCATTTTGCCCGTATCGTCGACGACCGCTAGCTTACAGCCGGTCCGGTAAGCCGGGTCCACGCCCAGTACGACTTTGCCCTTAATCGGCGCCTGAAGCAGCAAATTCCGCAGATTCTCCGCAAAAATCTGAATCGCATGCTCCTCTGCCTTTTCCGTCAGCTCATTGCGTACTTCACGCTCAATGGATGGCGCAATCAGGCGCTTATAAGCATCCTCTACGACAGCAAGCAGATAGGACTTCGTCACGGATTCCCCGCGAATCAACTGACGCGCCATAAATTCATGGATCCGCTCCACGGGCACCGTCAAGCTTACCTTCAACACATCTTCGCGCTCTCCGCGGTTGATCGCCAGCGTCCGGTGCGGCGGCAGCCGCTTCACCGGCTCCTGGTAAGCGTAGTACATCTCATACACCGACTCCGCCGAGCTGTCCTTCGCCTCCGTCACCACAATCCCGTGGTCCGTCGTATACCGGCGGACCCAAGCCCGCACCTTCGCGTCATCGGCAGCGCTCTCCGCGATAATATCCATCGCGCCCTGCAGCGCAGCTTCAGCGCTCTCCACCCCGCGGGCCTCGTCCACGAACTTCGCGGCCTCGGCCTCAACAGACCCGCTCCGCGGCTGCGACAGCAGCCAATCCGCGAGCGGTTCCAATCCGCGCTCCTTCGCAATGCTCGCGCGCGTCTTCCGTTTCTGCCGGTACGGCCGGTACAAGTCCTCGACCTCCTGCAGCTTCACCGCCTGCACGATCTGGCCGCGCAGCTCGTCCGTCAGCTTCCCCTGCTCTTCGATCAGGCGAAGCACTTCCTGCTTGCGATCCTCCAGGTTCCGCAAATACTGCATCCGCTCTTCAATGGAGCGCAGCTGGTTCTCATCCAGCTCCCCCGTCATTTCCTTCCGGTACCTCGCGATAAAAGGAATCGTGTTCCCCTCATCCAACAGGTCCACCGTCGTGCGCACCTGCTTCAGCGACAGCTGGAGCTCCCCGGTCATCTGCTTGATAATGCGCTCTCTCACCAGCGCGGGATCTTCCGTTACGATGGATTGTTGTTCCGACATATGAATCATCCCTTTTCTCCAAAATTTATGTATTCACGAAAACCTGCCTAAGCCTATTTATTGAACGCCGCTGCGCGTCCCCGCCGCAGGGGCGCGAAACGTGAAGAACCGATGCCCGGCATAATTGATTACTGTGTAAATGCCTGTGCCGATCAATACCGCCAGCTCTTTGCCAAGCGTTTCCTTCAGCCCCAGCCCCTTCAGCACAACCTCGGCCAATTTTAAGCTGACTCCGTACGACACGAAGTAGCACACGAGAATAACCAGGATGAATTTCCCGAAGCTGCGCCCGACATGAGCCGTGGACTGAAACGTAAATCTCCGGTTCAAAATATAGCTCACCACAGCCCCCGCACCATTCCCCAGAAACGTGGAAACCCAGTAGCCCGTCCCGATTCCGTTCAAAAACAGATACGTTGCGCCAAGCCCCACCATCGTGTTCAGCACCCCGACCATGAGAAACCTGGTAAACGAATGCCCCGCCAGTTTTTTGATCATCCGACTCCCCCATTTTTACAAGAACAGCAATCTATATTCTACCATACTCTAAAAATCAAAAAAACGAGAAGCCTCGTCAGCCCCCCGTTCCCGTTGATCTTATTTTAAAATTCTATCAATCCGACGCTGATCTGCAGCGATTCATCCACCTTGCGCATCGTTTCCTCGTCCAGATGGGTGATTTTGTCGGTCAGCCGTTGTTTGTCAATCGTCCGGATTTGTTCCAGCAAAATAACCGAGTCTCGGTCGAACCCGTGCGTTTCCGCTTCGATTTCCACGTGCGTCGGCAGCTTCGCCTTCTGAATCTGGGCGGTAATTGCCGCTACGATGACCGTGGGACTGAACCGGTTCCCTATATCGTTCTGTATGACCAGCACCGGGCGTACGCCGCCCTGCTCGGACCCGACCACCGGTGAGAGGTCGGCAAAAAACACATCGCCGCGTTTAACGATCAATGGTTACACCCCGCTAACTAAGCGGTCAAGAATGCTGTCGGCATCTTCCTCCGCATAGAACGCTTCCGATGCCATATTCAGGTTGATTTTTGCCATTTCCATGTAGCCGCGCTGCATGGATTCACGAAGCTGCCTCTTCTTGCGCTCGGTAAGGTACAGTTTCATTGCCTGACGGATAAATTCACTCCGGTTCGAATTTTCTTTCTCCACGATCCCATCGACCTCCTGTAGTAAATAATCCGGCAAACTAATCATGATCCTCTTCGTGTTATGCATATTGGACACTGATTCCGCACCCCCAAAACATTTCCAAAACCGTTACTACCATTATGTCGTGCGCCAAGCAAAATTATACAAGAGTAAATATATGCGCATCGTGTATCAACTATGATGTATCCGCCTGCAAAACCTTTCTTGCAATACATTCAACACCAAGCGACAAATTCCTCTTCATACGCAAAAAATTCACCCTGGAAACTTCCTCCATCCGCCTCGTTACCGAAGCGAATTTCTTACTGCCGCCGCTTTACCGCCGCGCAAAAACACCCTGGGAACGCGGTTCGCTACCATACAGGTCAGCTCGTAATTAATCGTCCCCAGATGCAGGGCGATTTCTTCGGCGGAAATGCATGCATCCCCTTGGGTTCCCATAATGACAGCTTCTTCGCCGACGCGTAAGCTGGCCTTCACTTCCTCGGGAAGTCCGGTGAGATTCACCATGCACTGGTCCATACAAATGCGGCCTACCACAGGGAGCTTATGTCCCCGGATGAGCGCCTCCGCTTTGCCTGTCGCCATCCGGCTGAAGCCGTCGGCGTAACCGACAGGAAGCGTGCCGATCAACGCCTCTCCGTCCGTGTGGTAGATCGTGCCGTAGCTGATCCCTGAACCGGGAGGAAGCGTCTTGATGTGAGTCAGCGCAGTCTTGAAACTCATGACAGGCTTCAATTTCACTTTGTTCTTATCGACCTCTTCGGAAGGATAAAGGCCATACATGGCAATGCCGAGCCGCACCATCGAGCAGCTGAGTTCCGGCAGGTCGATACCCGCGGCGCTGTTGCCTGCGTGGATCAGCGGAATCCGGATCCCCTTCGCTTCGAGCTCGTCGATGACCTGCTTGAACTTGGCATATTGGCTGTACGTGTATTCTTTGTCCGCTTCATCCGCGGAAGCAAAGTGCGTAAACAGCCCTTCTACCATGATCTCGGGAATCGAGACCGCTTTCTCTACAAAAGGAACAGCCTCTCCGTCCGCAAGCACGCCAAGCCTGCCCATCCCGGTATCCACCTTCAAGTGGACCTTTAGCGGGCGCTCGGCGGAAGCAAGCTTTGCAGCGGCCGTAAGCAAGTCTTCGTGAAACACATTTAATGTAATGTTATGCTCCAGCGCAGCAGGTATACCTTCCGGCGGGGTGTACCCCAACACCAGAATCGGCACTTGGACCCCTGCATTGCGGAGTTCGATCGCTTCGTCGAGAAATGCAACGCCCGCGTAGTCAATGCCCCACCGCTCCGCGGCACGGGCGATCCCTACGGCGCCATGGCCGTATGCGTTCGCTTTCACGGAAGCAAGAATCTTTTGGCCGGGCAATATAGTCCGTCTGAATTCATTCAAATTATGGTCCAAGGCGTCTAAGTCGATCTCCACCCTGGTCTGCCGGTAATAATCTTCCACAACAACCGTCCACCTTTGTTACGATGCCTGCACTCGTTTGGAATCAATATCCCTATGTTAGCGGTTAGGTGGCAGCCGTGTCAATGAACCGGGCATAACCATCATCTAGCAATCCGCAGGCAAAATGGCGCAAAGAAGCGGAGCACACGCGCGCCCCGCCCCGCTTTTTCGATTTCTCATTGTACTACAAAACTGCTTGCTGCGGCCGAAGCTGTTACTTGCCAATTTCACCCTGTACGGACTGGGCGATGCGAATCATGTCATCGTCAGTCAGTTCGCCCGAGGACAGGCGGAACTCTGAACCGTTATGAGTCCAGATAAGTGTCCTCATGTCCGTGCCTGTCAGGACGCCGAAAGTGTAGCCAAGATCTAGTAATTTGCCCGGTACCGAAGTAACCGTATGGTCCTGCGGTACAGTTTGGATCAACGTATAGTTATACTCGCCTGTGTAGCGCATCATAACTGCGTTGTTTTCGCCCAGCTTGATCTGGGACTCGTCTTTCTTCACTACGCCCTCAGGCAGGTACTCGGGCTCCAGAACCGCCATGGATTGAGCGGTTTTGTCCGGTTTCGATGCTTGGCCGTCCTCTTCGCCTGCAGAAGTACCTTGACCTTCGTCCGCTTTTGAAGTTGCATCATCGTTTTTGTCGGACGGAGTTCCTTCCTCGTTACCTTTTGCCGCATCATCAGCTTTGCCTTGCGTGTCATCAGCATCTTGCGGGGAATCGCCGTCTTCCTCGGATGCATTGCCGCTCGGATCTTTAGCAGGCGCATCGCTGTTCTCTGCGTTCGGATCTTTGGCCGGCGCGTCACTGTTCTCCGCGTTTGGATCGTCAGCCTGGTTGTCTGCGCTGCTGCCGGCAGCTGCGTTGTTTCCTTTGCCGTCCTGTTCCCCGGCGACGACAGGCTCTGTTCCTTCGTTCTCCTCTTCCAGCGTCGGAATCGACTCCAGCGAAGAAGCCGTCATGTTGCGCTGCATGCTGAACGAGTCTTTCTCAAACTTTTTGCCGAAATCGAACTGGTTGAAATTCACTTCCACCACCACGTTGGCGTTGGCATCGGAAACTTGGACTTTTTGCGGTGCATAGTTCTTTTTATCCAGCCAGATTTTCTGGCGCGCCAGGGAACCGTTCTGGTAATTCGCTACTACATCAAACATATAATATTCTTTATCCGAGGCGAATTGGCGGGTTTGGTCCATCAGGATGCTTTGGACAAGCGTCTGGTAGAGGTACACCTGTCCTTGATTTTCCGGCCAGTTGCTTTGGAACCGGAAGCTTTTGTTCAGATGCGGCGTCAAAACGAACACCCCGTCGTCGTTGCGGAGCACGATTTGGGAAATATCTTTTTTCTCATTGGTCAAAGAAATCCGGTAATAGTGCGGCTGCTGGTACCATACTTCCACGTTGTACTCCTGAGGCTGCTGCCCCGTATACAGTTTCATCGTTCCGGACCCTTGGTAGCTGTCCAGCTTCTTTGCTTTGCCTTCCAGGTCTTTCACTACCCCTGACGCGTCTTTTGTTCCGCATGCTGCCAAAAACACGGACACGCACATCACCATGGCCAAAATCCAGGCGACCTTCCGCATAACATCATCCCCTTACCAGTAATGGTTTCACAACTGATAACATGTCTATGAGGGAACTTGGACAATTATGCAGACTAGCATGACAAGCGTGACAAGCCAAAAAGAAACCGCCCGCAAGGTGACTTGCGGGCGGTTGTGGGTGGGCGGTACAGCACGGTGCGGTGGTGCGGGTGTGCGTCACGGGCTGGGTATGCGGCACGACATGGTGGCAAGGCACGGCATGCGTACGTGGCGCAGCACGGCACGACGGCACGGTGCAAACAGCCAGCACGGTGCGGGCGGCGGGGGTGGCAAGCGCCGGGCGATGCGGGCGGACGTGGGGCCAACCGGCGGTTCAAGCGGGCTATTTGCCTCTTACCAGGTCGCTCCCTTCCGGTCCCCGATTTTTCCGCAGCTGCTCCCCCGTAAAAATTAAGGGGAAAAGGTTATCTATTTATCCCTTTTTCATGCCAAAAATGAATTTTAGCGGATAAAACTTCCTTTAATACCAGAAAAACATCAACATTCAGCGAAAATCTGGAGTAATAAGTAACCTTTTTTCCTCTAACTGACTTTTGCTACCAATTTCCCAGAAATTAGAAGTAATTTGTTCCGCTAATCCCCCATGCTCCCCGCATGCTGCCATTCAACATACCCAGAGACGGCATTACTCGCCCGCCAGCCAGCCGGCCATCGCTTTGGAGAAGTGCTGTTCGCCGGCTTTGGAGCGATGTAACCAGTCGATGAAGTCGGCTGGTCCATAAACCGTATCCCCGGCGTTAAAGTCCTGGAATTTCACATTGTCCAATCCGTCAAAAAGGTCCTTCATCTTAGCGTTATAGGCCTTCAAATCCGCTTCGGACAACGCGGTATGTTTGCTGATTTCCGATGTCAGATAAGGAGGAATGTATAAGTAAAATTGCTGTTCCGGCCGTGCTGCGATCAGCTCCCGGAGACTGGTTAGCTGCTTTTTCAATTGAGGGTCGAGTTCGGCTTTACGGGTGAACAGCTCCTTGCCCCGGGCAATGCGTCCTTTGATGCGGTCTTTTGGCTGCTGGGCATAAGATGGATAAGCCAAGTCCAACAGGTCTGCGTCTTTCACCCATTCGCGCCGCAAATGGTTCAGCGCGTCCGCGTAGGCCGGCACGTCCGCTTGCAAAAGCTCTTCAAACCCGGTAAACGTCTTAGGTGTGCCTCCCCAAAAGCTTTGAAGCTCAACAATTACTTTCGGGCGGTCGACTCCCTGCAGCGCTTTTTCCATGAACGGAACAAGTTGAGCGGCTGTGAAGCCCGGCACCCCCAGATTATAGGAGGCATGTCCCGTAAGCTGCTGCACTTTGGCAGGCAGGGTTTCAGCCTTGCCCAAGTAAGACCCGTACGTGGTCGAATCTCCAAAAAACAAATACGATTCCTTACTTTGATTTTGCCGGATATAAGAAACCCATGGCGGTAAATCGCTCAGGATCGTCTGGTAAGGGAGGGTTATGCGGTAACCTGACAATTGATCGGCTGGGGTCACAGAGTTCCCTTTCCGGTTGCTGCGGATGGTAACGACACGCGTTTTGGGGTCGTAGCCCACATAAGCCCCCATGGACTCACTGACGAAACGCAGCGGCACCAGTGTCGCCCCCTTTGTGACACGACCGGGTTCCGAGCCCAGCTGAAGTGTCCAACCGTTCTTAATAGCGGTCTTTTGGCCAATGGTGTATTGGATTTCCAGCTGATCTCGCACAGCCGTTACGGTTCTAGTGGAGTTGTTGTACAATACTCCCGCGCCCAGAGCCTCAAAAATTTTGCGCATAGGCACAAGTGTAGTTCCGTTGAATACAGCCGGCGGCACATCGAAGGCCAGCTTTTGGCCATCCAGGATGACGGAGGGCTGCGGTACAGCAGCTTCCGCTTGCCGGCCTGCCGGAAGGCTGCCTAAGCTGCCCGCACTAAGTGACAGCAGCAGCGCCAAGGCAGCGCCGGGCACGATCCAGCGGGAACGGGAACGGTTCTGAAGAAATGGTTGTTTCTCCATGATCTTTCACTCCTTTGCAGGGATATGCAGAATCTGTAAGAACGCCAAAAAACATTCCTCTTATTCTAACATACGAAAGTAGAGGAATGTTTCATGGCCGTGCTATTTTCATCGACTTCTCATCTAACTACTTTTTGCCCTTAGCAGCGCCTTTTCCGGTAATATTTACATCACTTGAGCCTAAGAACCGGATTCCGTCCGCATAACCGCTCAAATAACCGACCGTATCTCCTATTTGTAAATTTGTATCTTGAAAGCTAAAATGGTACACCTTGTCAGGAATACCGTCCCCGTTCTTATCTTCAACCGACGCGTGGGCAGGGGCCGCACCGCCGTAAGCTGCATTTCCGAAACGGACCGTACTGTCGTCAATGCGTGTTACATCGAATGTAGAGGTACCGAACACGGCAACCGGAATTTTCCCTTTCGAGTTCGCGCCGTAGCTGCTCGGATCGCTGCCAGGCTTAATGTCTATCTGCACGGGTACGATGCACGGGTATTTCACTTCCAGCTTGGAGTAATCTACGGCGAAACTGTCCTGCGGAGCCGATGATGCATTCGTCATAACGACCTTGAGTTCATGATCCTTCAGCTGGCTGATTACGTCCGTGCTTAATTGAAATACCGTAATAGCAGCCGTCTGATTGTAAACTTGGTCAAAAGCATCGGCAATCTCCACACCGTCCGCATAAAGCTTCAGATCATAAGAAGTACCGCCGTCTTGTACATTAAACGAACGGATCGTTAATGCAGCGTATGTAATTTGAGCACCTTGAGGAACGAATACCTTATGAGTCCACGATTTCGGGGCCGTATTCCAGATGTCGAAATCGCCGTCATCCGGTTCATGGGTCACATCCCAGCAGCAGGTCTGCCGACCAAAGTTGTCTTCGTCTCCTACTAAGCTGATACAGGAGCAGGAATCGCCTTGCGGCTCCGACTGTGCCTGCGCCGTGCTTAAAGGAAGCAGCAGAAGCGTAGTGCAGAGCAGCCAGGGCATTACTTTTTTGAACATAAAGCTTTCCCCCCAAATGAAAATATATTCTTCACAAAGAACATTATAGTTCTCAATAAAGAACAAGTCAATCGGGAATAGATGAGATGTATTACCTGAAATAGGCTTGCTCTTCTCCTGAAAAAGCTCTACTCTTCCAACTCTACTCTAGTTAATTTACGGTTCGCAGCGCTGAACCAGGCAAACGGGTGCGCCACCCGGTAACATTCGACAGCTTGTCCGCGCAAGACTTCGCGGATCGCTTCTTCCACCAGCGGCTTCACGACCCGCGTGCAGCCGTTGAAGATAACGGCCGGCTTATACGCCGCCAGCCGCGCCGCAAAATCGCTGCGGACCGCTTCCTGCGTCCACAGCGCCTTCCACACATTGTCGCGCAATGCGCCGTACAATGGCTTGCTGAGCGTCCCGCCATGCACCGCATGCAGGGACGTCTGGTACTGAACCGGGTTCGCCACAATCACCCGGTACATCACATCGCGCCCGGAGGGCGCAAGCCCCTCGGCCACAGCGGCGAGAAAACGGTCCATATGCTCGCCCGTTTTCCCGTTTGCCGGCCGCACCGGCTCAACCCGGGCTATCCGCCTTACAGCGTCAGCCCGGTCCCTAACAACAGGGATCTTTACCGGATCCCCATTCTCATCCAAATACAGATACTCGTCATTATGCGGAGATTCCATGAGAACTAGAAGCGTTGGACGGGTGTCCTCCCCCATTCCCCCGGCAGGGCTTGCATCCTGAGGAAGTCTGACCGCCTCCCAACTCTCCGTATTTGCTATATACCTCAAATCATACCTGTACACATCCGGCACCCGCATCTCATCTGCAAAAAGCCCGGCAACCCGGCCTCCCTGATAATATGCATTCTCGGATAACTCCGCTATTGTTTCTATCACGGCAGTATTCTGCTCTCTAGTAAAGTTAAATTCCAATTCAACCGAATGGACGGTCACGGCATTTCCTCTCCCTTATGCGGTACTAATCCATTTCATAGATCGTTCCGGACTTGCTGGCAAACAGTTCGGCATACACTTTTTCGGCATAAGCATCCGTCATCCCCGACAAATAGTCCGCCACAAAACGCGGCCAACTCCACACCGATTTATGGCGTTCGTAATTGTTGATCCAATCCGGCGGAATGATCAGGCGTCCGTGCTCTTCTACCTTAAAGCTGTCCCATAACCCGCGGATCATGATTTCGCTCCGTTTTTGCAGACGCTGCACCCGGAAATCCTTAATCAGCGTTACCCACGCAAGCTTTTTCAGAATCTCCATGGTCCGAAGCAGCTCGATATCCTCTTGCCCGTCCTTCATGAACGTCACGCGCTTCCAGCTTCGGCCCCCGTCGTCAATAATGCCCACACGCCCGGCAAAGGTGCTGACCCAGCGGGCTTTCATTTCTCTGCGCGTACGCGACGGTTCCTGCCCCGCCTTCTGATAAATCTCTTCCCATTGATCGAGATAAGAGGCAAGCACTTGCTTGACCATTGCTTTGATATCCACCTGATCCCAGCCGACTTCCAAATTCCCCTGGTCGTTCACAATCTCCCACACGATATGCTCCGCCAAGCTTTCATTCTCGAAAAAAGTCCGGTTCATCTGGATTTTGCCCGCCCTGATGCCGTCCTCGATATCGTGGGTGGAGTAGGCGATGTCATCGCTCAGATCCATCAGCTGCGCCTCCAGCGTCGAACAGCCCTTCGGCATGTTCCACCGGTCGCGCAAATACCCGATGCCTTCCCATTCCCCGGGATATACCCCCTTCAAGCGCCCCGGCTCCTTCAACGAATAAGGATATTTGTTAATGCCTAGCAGAACGGCCGCCGTTAAGTCCAGGCCGCTGTCACTGCCCGCGCGCTTCTCCAGGAACATCAGGATGCGGAAATTCTGGGCATTGCCCTCATATGGCAGTCCGTGCTCCTCCATCAGCAGATGATTTAAAACTTCTTCCCCTTTATGTCCAAAAGGCGGATGCCCTAAGTCATGCGCAATTGCCGCGCATTCCACTACGGACGGATCCATCATTAATCCGGGGTGCTCTTTTTTTGCTAAAAAAGGATACTGCTTCTGCATACGACGGGCCACTTCGCGGGCAACCTGCGACACTTCCAGCGAGTGCGTCAGCCTGGTCCGGTAATAATCCCCTGTTCCTGCGCCGAACACCTGCGATTTCCCCTGCAGTCTCCGGAACGCCGGCGATTGAATCAGTCTCGCGTAATCCCGTTCCACTTCGTCGCGCTCTTCGCTGAACGGGCTTAGGGTGGATTCGTCGAGCCGTAGTTTGCGTAAATCCATGCCGGTGCCCCTCCTTGTACTTTTTGTTCTATAGTATGTAACTTCAGGTTCCACATCATCATGAATTGGAAAAATTGTAGCATAACCCAATCCCCGGGGAAAGCCGGGTGACAAATGCACAATAAATAATCCCGAAGGGCGCAGCCCCCCGGGATTAGCTTTATGTTACAAGTGGGTACGTACCACCTCACCGCGAAGAAAGCCTACCGGTATCTCCAACACCGTTTCTACTTCCTCAGGCGCCTGCACGCTTAAATGGATCACCCGGCCCGCTTCCGTTTCCTCCACCTGCCAAGCTACATCGACCCGGCCGCCTTGAGGCAAAGGCACGGCCCCGCGGGCCCATTTCAGGTCGCATGGCTGCGGCGCTACCGTCACCTTCGTCCACCCAATCTCCGACTGTCGTACCCCGAGAATCGCCGCACCCAGGAAATAAGCAGGGCCGGCCGACCAGGCATGGCAGTGGCTCCGGGTTAACATGGCGGAATTGGCCCGGTTCTCCGCAAAGTTCGGGTACATCTCCCAGCAAGTCGTAGCTTGATATTCCACCATTTGACCGTAATGCTTCCGCATATCCTGCAATAACAGATCAAACCGCCCCAGGTTCTCCAGCGCTTCATAATAAAAGAAAGACATAAACGGGCTGCCAATTTGGATAAAAGAAGGCGGCGGGTCTGCCATATACGCAACCAGACGTTCCCTGCGCTCCCCTTGAGCAACTCCGCTAAGCAGCGCGATTACCTGTGTCTGCATACTGAGAATACCCGACTTCTTTCCATCCGCATGGATACAATCCAGATAAGCCTGCTGTTCCTCCGACCACAAATAACGGTTAACCGCTTCGGCGAGGTGTTCGGCTGCTTGGGCAAACGGTGTTCCTTCGGAACCTTCACCGGCAAGGGAAGCGAGTTCCGAGGCGGCGCGAAGCGTTTTGGCCAAAATCAAGTTCTGATGTGTCACCACCCCATTGTCCGGCTGATCCATCGGAGCCCAATCCAGCAGATTCCACCCTTTGATAAACAATAAGCCGCGGTCGTCCAGCTTTTGCAGATAGTGCTCCAGTGTGTACTTAACGTCCGGCCAAATTTTGGTGGCAAAGCCTGTATCCCCGGTATGCTGCACATACTCCAGACAAGCGGCTGCCCAGAAAAAAGTCCAGTTCGGAATGACGCTGCTCCAGCCGCTCGGCACCTGGTCTCCATAGAGAGGTGTCTGAAATCTTGAGCCGGGCACCAGTTCCAAGCACCTTTTCACAATATCAGTTGCCCCAAACACATAATAATTCACCAACGCCTCATTGCGGCTGTCCCCGACCCAGAACGTCTGCTCATATGCGGGGCAATCGACGAACGTGTCTTCCATGCAAAGTTTGGTCGTATGCTTGCTGATTTCCCAAATCTCATTAAGCAGGGAATCCGAGCTGTGGAACCGGCCGATTTCAGCGACAGGAAACGTGCTTTGCACTGTTTGCACCCCGAAAAGCTTTACCGGACGGGAAGCCCCTCTGACCGTCAGCATAACGTAGCGGAATCCCCGCCGGACAGGGGACTGGTATGTCTGATGCCCTTCTTTGCATACATACCGCAGGACATTGTCCAGCCCGAATGTGTCTTGTCTCCAGCCGTCGCGCATATATTCGAAGCCGTACCAATCCAATACCGTGCCCTGCGGGGCATCCACCTCAAATTGCCAATAGCCTGATCTTTCTTTGCCGAAATCGATAATCAATTCGGTATCCCCGTCGCCGAACAACGGAATTTCCCCAGGCATCCGGTTCGCTATGACGACTGCCTGCAGCTGGCCGGGAACAGGAAGCTGCAAGGTTTCTTTATTCCATAAGGCCCGCACGTATACCGAGTCCTCTGCTGAAAAGGACTCTGGAACCGGCTGTAGCAGAATGCCGCTCTTCTCCACCTCTGGAAGGTTGGCTGCCGTCCGGATCCTGACAAAACTCTCATACTCAGGGAAAGCCTCCTTGTCCAGCGGCTTCTGCCCTCCGAAGCCTGCATAGTCTGCCAGCGGATTGCTTCCTTCCTGATGATCCAGCGTCACAAAGGAAACGAAGGGTCCCGCATAAGCAAAAGGAGTTCCCTGCGTTGTGTCAAGTATAGGGGACAGAACTTCCAACTCCTGGTCCGCATCGATCCCTATGTGGAGACCGTACCCATGGTCCATGCCCAGCAGCTCGAACAGAACCAGATGCTCTCCGGCCGGCAAAGAAACCGTGATATACCTCTCCGGCTGCTCCCCATGCATCTCATCCGGGGAATACCGGACTCCGGCTACGCTAATGCCCCCGAAACCCCAAAAGCCGCCGGTCGTTCCCAACGTGACTTGCCCCGGCTGCTTGATGCTTACGACGGTTACGAGAAATCCTGCGAATCCAGCCTGATTGGCTTGACTGACAATATCCGGTACCAAAAGCGGCCTTACATCCACATAGCCCGCCCATGAAATGGGCTTTACTTTCTTCAGGGACTCTACCCGGACCGGCCACAGGGCCTCTTCCGTTAGAGCCGGTATACCGCTAGGCCGCAGCGACGTCCAAGGCTTCATTCCCGGCTTGCCGATCGCTTTTGCCTGCTGCCAGGAGCTGTCATCATACCCTGACTCTTTCCATGACTCCGGATCCCAAGCTCCTGCGTTGATCCGCTCCGAAAAAGCCAGCTGGCATGACATCCGCGGCGCGCACTTATCGTAAGCTTGATGAAGCGATGTCCTCCAGCTCTCACCGGTTCCTTCCAGCAATACCGTCCGCCCTGCGGCGTCCTGAAGTTCAAGCTGGGCCAGCAGCCCGCCCCTGCCCAACAGATACATGAAGTTGGAAACGCCATAGTGCATGACCAGCACGGCAATCGTATTTTCCGCTCCCCGCTTCAACAAATAAGTTACATCATACCTGTGATATGCCTGCTCTGCCGGCCAGGAACGGACCGGCCCTCTCCCGCACAATTCTCCATTCATATAAACCGCATAGCGGGAATCCGCCGTAATCGAAAAAACCGCATCCTTCCATCCTTCGGCAGGCACTTGAAACTTCCTGCGGAAACAGCGCCACTCATTCCTCGGGCTTGTCTCCGTACCGCCCCATATCCAGGAGGCATTCCATTCCGTTTGGGTTTCATACACAGGCTTTTGCAATTAGATTACCTTCTCTCTATATAAATTGAGTTCTGATAGCCCTATTTTAGCAGGGAAGCGGTTTCTTATAGCGGGGTGTTTAGGACAAAAAGAGGGGTCTATTGGGACGTGTCAAACTTGCATCGGTAACGGGTCCCCGGGAGCCAGCTTTAGCTTCACTAGGGGATAATCTGAAGCGCGGTCAGCTGTAACGGTACTTTCAGGCGTTAGGGCGGTGGACGCTCGGCTGTAACGGTACTTTTGGGCGCTAGGGCGTTGGACGCTTGGCTGTTACGTTACTTTTGGGCGCTAGGGCGTTGGACGCTTGGCTGTTACGTTACTTTTTGGCGCTAGGGCGGTGGACGCTCGGCTGTAACGGCACTTTTGGGCGCTAGGGCGGTGGACGCTCGGCTGTAACGGTACTTTTGGGCGTTAGGGCGGTGGACGCTCGGCTGTAACGGTACTTTTGGGCGCTAGAACGTTGGACGCTCAGTTGTAACGGTACTTTTGGGCGCTAAGCGGTGGACTCTTAGCTGTAACGGTAGTTTTGGGCGCTAGGGCGGGGCTGTATAGTCGAAACCGAATTTTGCGTTCACAGGAATGTCTATAATTTGTTAAAAGCAGCCGCCATCCCCGATAACCCTGGCCACGTCAGCGAGGGAGTTCCTTTCACGATGATCTGTCCCCTTCGTTATTTGTGGTTTACTTTAAAGCCCCAAATGGTGTCCTTCCGGTACCCTGCTGTTGCTTTCAAGACCTCAATTCTACTGTCTTCGGGAACATGCTGCTCCAAAAAAGCCAAATATGCAAGCTCGAACTGAATCTCCATATTGAGCTGGTTGTATTCGCTGGGGTGCTTTTTCAATACGGCTTGATGATGATCCCACATCGGCAGGTCCGCCGCATCCGAAATCCCTGTTAGCTGTCGCTGTGTTAACAACCGCAATCCCTTCCTCGCCCTGCCGAGTTCTCCGTAATTCCGGAGCTTCATTCTTAGGAAGAAACCCGCTGCCAATACAGCCGCCAAAAGTCCCCATGCTAACTCTCCCGTCATATGTATCCTCCTGCCCTTCCTGTCATATGTATTCCCACTGCTCTCTTCTCCTGTCAAAAAGACATGTTGATTTCTTACTAGTATACACGATCAGATAAGCCCGCCGTCAGCCGTTTTCCAAACCGTCCGCAACTTTGCTACAATGGGAATGTTGGTTTACGGAATATCCGAATCAGGCAAAACGAGAACGAGGTGCAGTTCATGATAAACGATACTAAAAAAGTGCTGATCGTGACCGCCGTCGAAGCGGAACGTGATGCCGTGCTGCGGGGCATCCGCAGCACGGGGCAGGAACGCGCCGGCCGCATCGACGTCCTTGCGGCCGGGGTAGGGCCCGCGGCAGCGGCGGCCGGCACCGCGGCAGCGCTAGCCCGCGGCAGCTACGGCCTTGTCGTCAGCGCCGGCATCGCCGGCGGTTACGCGGGCCGCGCGGCGGTGGGCGAGCTGGTCGTCGCCAGCGAGATCGTCGCCGCCGATTTAGGCGCTGAGTCGCCGGAAGGCTTCCTCAGCGTGGACGAGCTGGGCTTCGGATCCGCGCGCATTGCGGCGGACGCGAGCCTGGCCGCCCGGCTGGCCGCAGCGCTTACCGCTGCCGGTCTGCCGGCGCACGCCGGTCCCGTGCTCACGGTATCTACCGTGACCGGGACGGCGGAAACCGCGGCACGCTTGGCGCAGCGCGTGCCGGGGGCCGTGGCCGAAGCCATGGAAGGCTTCGGCGCGGCCTCGGCGGCGAAGCAGTTCGGCGTGCCTTGCGCCGAACTGCGCGCCGTGTCCAATCCGGTAGGCCCGCGCGACCGCGGGGCCTGGCGGATTAAAGAAGCGCTCGCGGCGCTGGAAGCCGCGAGCGCAGCAGCAGCGGAGGTGCTAACATCATGACAAAGCAAGAAACCGCGATGAATATCGCTTATTCCCCGTGTCCTAACGATACGTTCGTTTTCCATGCGATGGTTCACGGTCTCATCCCCGGCTCTCCGGAATGGAACGTAACCTACGCGGACATTGATTTTACCAACGGCTGGGCCGCGGAAGGCAAAGGTCCTGAAGTGCTGAAAATCTCCTATGCCGCCCTGCCTTGGGTACTCGAAGACTATGCCCTGCTTCCTTGCGGGGGCGCGCTGGGCAGAGGCTGCGGTCCGCTCGTTCTCACCGCGGACGGTGCAGCCGATCCCGCCGCTTTGTCCGGCCGGCGAGTCGCCGTACCAAGCGAGCGCTCCACCGCCTACCTCCTGTTCCGGCTGTGGGCGTCCCAAAACGTCCCGGGCGGCGTAGGCGAAATCGTGGTCCTGCCGTTCCACGAAATTATGCCCGCCGTACGCGACGGCAGGGTCGATGCCGGCCTCGTCATTCATGAGGCCCGTTTCACCTACCCGGACTATGGGCTTCAGCTGATGGCTGACATGGGGGAATGGTGGGAGTCCGACACCGGCCTGCCCATCCCCCTTGGCGCCATCATCGCCCGCCGTACGCTGGACACCTCCTCGCTCTCCGCCTGGATCCGCGCCTCGGTGGAATACGCCTGGGCGCATCCGGACGCATCCCGCGACTACGTGATGCAGCACGCCCAGGAGATGGATCCCGAAGTGGCCAAATCCCACATCGGCCTCTATGTTAACAACTTCACCTCGGAACTCGGTGAAGAAGGCTACGCCGCCGTGACGGCACTCCTAAGCCGCGCTATGCTCGAGGGCCTCGTGCCGGAGTTCAACCTGGAATTATTGCACAGATAACACGAAAGTGATGTAAGATACGAACGAACGACCCAAGCGCGCTCACAGTAGCGCGCTTTTCTCTTTCCGGCACATCCTCATTCTCCGTGCCACTCTGGTTGATGGTTCCACTCTTACCGTAACCAATACGGGCGCCATGGCGGGGGAAGAAACCGTACAGCTATATACTCGGGATCATGCGGGTGAAGTAGTGCGGCCTCTCAAAGAGTTCAAAGAGTTCCGCAAAATCCTTCTGCAGCCGGGCGAAAGCCGGGAGGTTGAATTCATATTGAAGGAAGAACAGCTCCGGTATTTCCACACGGATTTGTCGTTCACCAGCGACGCGGGCAGCTTCAGCGTTTTTGTCGGCCCGAACAGCAGGGACACAGCGGAACTGCGGTTTCGGCTAACTCGAAAAAAATAAACGGATATCATAATGGTTCCTTGTACTTTTTTATAGTAAAATATGGTATGTCCAGGTTGTAATCAAGATAGGAGCGAATGCCGTGGTAAGCATTAAAGACATTGCCAAACGAGCGGGCGTTTCCATTTCAACGGTGTCTTACGCGCTGAATGGAAGCCCTAAAGTAACGGATGAAACCGGTGCGAGAATTCTGGCCATCGCCGAAGAACTGAATTATGTTCCGAATGCGGCGGCACGGAATTTAAAGAAACAGGAAACGCGCATTATCGGCGTATTTCTGACCGATTTCAGCGGGGGCTTTTACGGGCAGCTTGTACAGGGCATGAAAGATGTTCTGCACAAGAAAGGTTACGACCTGGTCGTATGCAGCGGCATGCAATCGCACCGGATGCTTCCGGAACGGATGGTAGACGGAGCTATTGTTCTGGATTGGACGTTCGACAGCGGCAAAATGCTGCAGTACGCCGACCGCGGCCATAAGCTGGTGGTCCTGGACCGGGAGCTCGTTCATCCGAATGTCAATCTCGTTCAGCTGGATAACAAAGCAGGCGCGACCCTGGCGGCAGAGTATCTGATTGAGCAAGGCCATCATCATATCTATGTCGTTACAGGCCCCGACAACTCGTTCGACTCCCTTCAGCGGCTGCAAGCGGTACGCCAAACGGTCAAGCGGTACGGCGGCGTAACCCTGACAGAAATCCCCGGTGACTTTAATAAAGGGGCAGGCGAAGCGGCGGCCCGGCAGATTATAGGCGGCTACAACGGCCCTTGCGCTGTCTTTTGCCTCAATGACGAAATGGCGCTCGGTTTCTACAATACAGTGAAATCTACCGAATATAGAATCGGAGAACACATTCATCTGATTGGATTCGATAACATTGAAGTGATGGAGTACACAACCCCAAGACTCGCCACGATCGATTATTCCAAAAAGAAATGGGGCGCCTTGGCGGCCGAACAGCTGCTGAAGCTGTTATCCGGCGAATCCGTGGAGAATGAAAGAATCTATGTCACCCTGGTGAAAGGTGAATCTGTGGGTAAAGTTGCAACTTAGAATGGTTTGGCCAGTAAGCCGCCCGGCGAATGGGCGGCTTGTTTTTGCGTTCAATCCATATCATACGGTCCGGGAGTGAGTTTGACGGTCACTTTTGTTTAAATGGTAGATAGGCTTGGAATATGCGTATGGGTTCCACAGGTTCGGGGAATGCAGATGTAGTAGATACACAAGCTGGACAAGTTTCAGAGGAGTGAAGGCATGGAAAGTTGGTTAGGAGAAGGTTTTCTTTTAGGATTGTTACAGGTGCTGTTCATCAATTTGGTATTGAGCGGCGACAATGCCGTTGTCATAGCGCTGGCCTGCCGGAACCTGGAACCGGTCCAACAGCGGAAAGCGGTGTTCTGGGGCAGCTTCGGAGCGATTGTGCTGCGGATTGTGCTTACTGTTGCGGCGGTATGGATTTTGCGTGTCCCGTTTGTGCAGGCTGCCGGCGGAATTTTGCTGATTTTCCTCGCGCTTCAGCTTATCAAGGGAGACGACGGCCACGATAAACTGAAATCCGGCACGAATATCGGTGAGGCCATCCGCACCATCATTATCGCGGATCTGGTCATGAGCCTGGATAATGTAGTAGCCGTAGCAGGCGCCGCCGGAGGAAACTTGCTCCTCATTGTCGCCGGCCTTGCGATCAGCATTCCTCTGATCATTTGGGGCAGCCAGCTGCTGATGTCGCTCATGAACCGGTTTCCTATTATCGTCTATATCGGGGCTGGATTACTCGGATATACTGCCGGCGAAATGATTGTCACCGATAAGGCCATCCAACCGATTCTCGAGCCCCTAGTGCCCGGCATCGAACATATCGCTCCGGTTTTGCTGGCCGTCATAGTGATCCTGCTGGGACTACGGGCGAAAAGAACCAGGTAACATATTTTGTTCGTGTAGGCGTACAATTCGTCCCTAAATTTACACCATCATATTTGTCCATAAAAAAAGGGAAGCCGGCAGGCTTCCCTTCTTTGCATCGTTCTTACCCAAGACGGGTCAATTCCTTAGGATATGAAGTCAGCACTCTTGCCTGACCGTCTTCTCCAATATAGACATCATCCTCAATCCGGACGCCTCCTACGGATGGAACATAAATGCCCGGCTCGATCGTAAACAGCAGCCCGGGCTCCATGATCAGTCCGTTGTTGCCTGAAATCGACGGTGCCTCGTGAATATCCATCCCGAAGCCGTGTCCTACCCGGTGTGTAAAATACTCCCCGTACCCCAGGCGGCTGATTTCATTTCTGGCCGCATCGTCCAGAACCGAGACCGGCCGGCCGGCCTGGACGGCTGCGATCCCAAGCAGGTTCGCGTTCAGCACCGCATCGTAGATGCTTTCCTGCTCCTTCGTGCCCTCTCCCATCAAAAATGTCCTGGTAATGTCCGAGCAATACCCGTCCGCCTTCACGCCGATATCAATGAGGAGAAACGCATTGTTTTCAATCGGGGTATGGCCGGGCACGCCATGGGGCAGCGCCGAACGGGCACCGGTAAGAACGATGGAATCGAATGAGGGCCTCTCCGCTCCCAACCGCTTCATCTGGAATTCCAACTCGGCCGTCAGCTCCAGCTCCGTCATGCCGGGTACTGCCAGCTTGACTGCGTGGTCCAGCACCTGCTCGACAAGCTTAACGGCATGAACCACTTTACCGATTTCCTGCTCGCTCTTCTTCATCCGCAGCGAGAGAATGAACTCCTCGATATTGTCGAATCCGCAGCCGGGCCAAAGGCCGGCAAACCGTTCTCCCTGCAGCAGCGACACCATATTTTTCTCCAGTCCGATCCTGTGTACGCCGCTCCCTTTTTCACGCTTCAATACCTCATAACCGTCTTCCGTATCGGAAATGCCGACCACCCTCGAAACCGAGCCTTCTTCCTGTGCAGCAGCACGGTCAAGCAAAGGGACAAACAGCGTCTCTTCGCCCGTCCGCCCGTCTACCACATAGGCAAAAAACCGTTCATGAGGATTGCAGTAAAATCCGGTAAAATAATATACGTTGGTCGGCGAAGTGATCACCGCCAGGTCGATGCTGTGTTCGCTCATATATTGAATCAGTGTTGTTTTTCTGTCTGCCGTTGGCATATAGACAGCCCTCCTGCGTCATAGTGTCCCCTATATTATAACTCAAAAAGCTTCCGGCAGCCCTGTACCCGGGTGCATCGGGAAACATGGTATAATGATAGAAACAAAGCATAGAAACACCCGGATAGAAGATGAAGGAGTTTAGCGGAATGAACCTGTTACTAACGCTGGAAGATGAGGAATGGAATAAGCTGGTTGAAGACACAGCCTCTATGTTCGATGACCTTACGTTAAAGCGCGGATATCAATACTATAAACAAGGCCGGGCGGAGCTGATCAAGATGGCCGGCGAAAAGACGGTCAAAGCGGAAGTGAAAGGCAGCGAGCCTTATCTCGTGTCTGTCGATCTCGCCGACCTGGGGCAGAGTTACTGTGAATGCCCGGTACCCCGGGGCTGCAAACATATGGTAGCGGTTCTGCTGGCCATTGCCGAGGAGCAGGGCCGGTCCGTACATCAACTGGCTAACGCCAGATCCGAGCTGGCCCTGATGCAAGCCAAAGCAGCGATTAAAGCGCGCCAGCAGCAGCCTGCGGCCGAGGCGGCGGAACTTACCGAAGCGCAAATCATGCTATTGCCTCAAATGACGGTCGAAGAACGATACGCTTTTATCGTCAAAAGCACGGCTCATCTCCCCGCTCATCTCAGCGGCCTTCATTACGCCAATGCGGTTATGCAGACCTTCGAACCGGCCAGACAACGGCTGGACGCTGATGAGTGGCTGTGGCTGCAAATCCATTTATATCTGTACCTGCTGCAGCATCTGGTCCGCAAACGCACGGAAGAACACAGCTATTATTTTACTTCACGCGGGGTTTACACCGATCAGTCCGTCTCCAATATGATGGAGCTGCTTCAGCGCAAAATCTCGGATGCCCAAGCGTCCGCTTTGTCGGCAGAACGCCGGGCCATGGCGATCGGCACCGCCGCTTTTGTCCGGCAATGTGCGGTTACGGAGCCGAAGGATTTAAGGCATTTTGTCAAAATTTATTTCAGCCTGTGGCGCCACTGGTTCGGGGCAGGAACTAACGACGTGGCAGTCCACCGGGAGGAAATTGAGGCGTTGGAACGGACGGCGGCACATCCCACGGATGCGGAGGAAGCCGGCACCGGAACACAGGCCGTCTCTGCGTTTAATCTGCAGATTGCTTTGGCACTCCAGTATTACTATATCGGGAACGACGACGACTGCTGGGAAGCCCTTCGGGAGGCCGGTCGAGCCGGATCGTTTTCTTCCGATTTCCTGTATTATTTCCTGCACCGGATCAGTGAAAATTCCGAGTGGGAGCGGTTATTTACGTGGTTAAAGGAATTTTCGCCCTTTTTCAAGGGACGGCCCCACAGTGATATGAGGGAATACACCGCTTACTGGGATCTGCTGATCCCTGCGCTGCCTTCTGCAGAACCGGTCTTTTGGGATATTCTCGCCGACATGCTTCCCTACTCTCAGCATATATACGAGGAGAAGCTGTACGAACACGGCAAGTGGAAAGCTTGGATGGATTTTCATTTGTCGATCGCCAGCGACCCGCTGGATTTTAAAGTGAGCGAACTCGCCCCGATCGAGAAGGACGCACCCGAGCTGCTGCTGCCTTTCTACCACCAGGCGGTCGAGCGCTATGTGATCCTCAAAAACAGGCAAAGTTACAAGGCTGCCGTAAAGATGCTGAAACGGCTGGCGAAGCTGTATAAGAAATTAAAGCGGACCGACCGGTGGGAACTGTTTTTGGAAGGCTTCACCATGCGGTACAGCCGGCTCCGGGCCCTTCAGGAAGAGCTGAAGAAAGGAAAGTTAACGGAATGAACTTTTATACCAAACATATAACCCTTCATGCCAAACTGACCGATCAGGGCGATGCGCTGCTATGGGGATCCTCGGAAGACGGCTCTGCGGTGCACGGGCAGTATTTTACGCAGCTTTTGTTTGCCTGGGATGAGGCTACCTTTTACGGGACTTCGCTGGAGCAGAAGCAGGTTCAGGATGTGTATGTCACGCTTCTGCCGGCGGAACGGGTGCTGCCATTTTTCGCGGATCCGAAGCTGCTGGGCTCGGTGCAATGGGGTTGGGACGGAGAAGCGGCACGTCTGGCCGGCGCCGCTCCCCCGCTGATGCGCTTGATGGACGCTGGGCAGCATATCCCGAGTTATGAACGGTTCGTTCAGGGACAGCTTGCCTGGACATGGGACGAGGAGCAGCTGACGGCGGAGGAACGCCTGCTGCTGGAACAGGCCGAGCAGGAGGATGCCGGGTTTACCGGTGCGCTGCAGTCGGCCTTTTCGGCGGCGGTTTCGGAGCGTCATTACGGCAGCGAAGCCGCTTCCGCCGATCTGCGCCGGGAGTTTCCGGCCCTGTTTCAGGGACGCGGAACGGGTGCTGGCCTGGCGATGGCCCGCGGAAAGAATGAGGTGAACGGCGCTGAAAGCCCGGATGCGGTCAGCGGAACGGCAGGCGGTCCGGCGAGCCAGTCGCTGTCAGCCGATGCCGTGCGGTCGACCGCCAGGGACTGGCTGGCCGCCATCGGCTGGCGCGAGGACACCGCGCCGTTCCGGCCGCTGCTGCGGCTGTTGGAGCCGGATGAAGAAGCTCCGGACTGGCGGCTCCAGCTTGTCCTGCAGGACAAGCTGGATGCAGCGGCGCTCTACCCCATCCGCCTGCAAGCGGATGGCACTGCCGCAGGCGCCTGGCCGGGCGCCTGGACCGCGCACGTGCGCGAGCGCGCCGCGGGCTGGCTCGAGCGGCTGCGGGCGTATTTGCCCGCAGCCGCTGCAAGCGCAGCCGAAGGCGGCGCGCTGTTCGCCGAGCCGCTCAGCGATGACGCGGCCTGGCGGTTTCTTACCGCAGACAGCCGCATGCTGATCGCTGCGGGCTGGCAGGTGCTGCTGCCGGCGTGGTGGGAAGCCGTCAGCAAGAAGAAGCCGCGGCTTCGCGCACGCGTCAGCGGCAGCACCGGGCGCGGCGGCTCGCTGTTCGGGCTGAACGCCATCGTCGACTTCGACTGGCGTATTGCGATCGGCGAAGCCGACCTCAGCGAGGCCGAATTCGCCGAGCTTGTCGCCAGGAACTCGCGCCTCGTGCTCTTCCGCGGGCAGTGGATCCAACTGGATCCGGCCCTGCTTACCCAAATGCGCCGGATGATGTCCGGCGTTGATAAAGCCCAAGGCCTCACCTTCCAGGACGTCCTCCAGCTACATCTGCTGGGCGGCGCCGGCGGTGATGCTGACGAGGCTGACGGAGCCGCCCGGGAAGAGCATCTCCGCCTCGAGGTGGAGCTTAGCGAACATTTCGCTAAGCTGATCGCCCAGCTCGGCCAGGCGTCCGAGTGGGCGAAAGTGCCGGTCCCTGCCGGGCTTCGCGCAGAGCTTCGGCCTTACCAGCGCGACGGCTTCGCCTGGCTGGCCTTCCTGCGGCAGTTCGGGCTCGGGGCATGCCTTGCCGACGACATGGGCCTCGGCAAGACGGTGCAGTACATCGCGTACCTCCTCCACATGAAAGAGGCGGCGGCCCTCCCGATTTCCGTAGTTTCCGGCGACAACGAACAAGCACTGCCGGCGGTCCGGGCCTCCCTGCTCATCTGCCCTACATCTGTATTGGGCAACTGGCAGAAAGAGATCGCGCGCTTCGCTCCGGATCTGAACATTTTGCTGCACTACGGAGCCAAACGGGAAAACAGCGAGGATCTTCTAGCCTCCTGCGCCCATGCGGATATTGTTTTAACATCTTACGCAACGGCCCTTCTGGATCAGGACACATTGCAGAGGGTTACCTGGAACTCTATTTGTTTGGATGAAGCCCAAAACATCAAAAATCCGCAAAGCAAGCAATCCTTGGCGGTACGCAGCCTGCATTCCGCTCACCGGGTCGCGCTGACAGGGACGCCGATCGAGAACAGGCTTTCGGAACTTTGGGCCATTTACGATTTTACCAACCCGGGATACCTAGGCAATCAACGGGCGTTCCAGCACAGGTTCGCCAATGCGATCGAGAAGCAGCAGGACCAGCGTAAGACGGAAGAACTGCAAAAACTCGTAAAGCCTTTCATGCTGCGCCGCAAAAAGAAAGATCCTAACATTCAACTCGACCTGCCGGACAAGCAGGAAATGAAAGTATATATCAACCTGACCGCAGAGCAAGGCGCCATGTACGAGCAGACGGTAACGGAGCTGATGGAAAAGATGCAGAAGCTTGAAGGCATCGAGCGCAAAGGGGCTATTTTGTCGGCGCTTACCCGCCTGAAACAGCTGTGCGGCCATCCGGTCCTGCTTACGAAGGAGCCCTTGTCTGAAGCTGCCGGAACTTCTCCGGAACCTTTGTTCAACGAAGCCTTTATTGAACGGTCTGCCAAGCTCGAGCGTCTTCTTGCGATGGTCAAGGAGCTTCGGGAAGAAGGCGATAAATGCCTTATCTTCACCCAGTATATCGGAATGGGCGGCATCATAAAGCGGGTGCTTGAGCAAGAGCTGGATGAACCCGTGCAATACCTGAACGGCAGTACACCGAAGGCCGAAAGGGACCGCATGATCGAACGGTTTCAGTCCCAGGAGGAAGGCCAACCGGGTGTATTCATCCTATCGCTTAAAGCCGGCGGTGTAGGCCTGAACCTTACGGCGGCCAACCATGTCTTTCATTTCGACAGATGGTGGAACCCCGCTGTCGAAAACCAGGCGACGGACCGCGCCTACCGCATGGGCCAAACCCGTGACGTGCAGGTGCACAAATTCATTTCACTGGGCACGCTGGAAGAGAAGATCGACGAGATGCTGGAAAGCAAAATGGCCCTCTCCGAGAATGTGATTTCGACCTCAGAGGGCTGGATCACGGAGCTGTCCAATAACGAACTTCAGGATTTGTTCGCTCTGCGCCAGGAATGGCTGGGATGAGATAAACCTCTCTATTGAGGTCTTTCGAAGCGGAGCGACCGCGTTTATATGTAGGTTACGCGACAAAAAGAAGGCCCGTTTTCATTTTCGAAAAATTATACTTTCTTATGTGGTAACAAACAAAGCCGGGAAGGCCGTCTCCGCAAACGGGGATTTGGTCTTACCCGGCTTTTCCATTGCAGCCGCAGTATGACAAATGACAACAAAGCACCGCATATTTCCTAGGAAATATCGAATCCTGCGCTAGGTCCTTAGGCTTGTGCCGGAGATAACGGTTGTGCAGTGTAAGTAAGGAAAGGGTATAATAGGAAATAGAAAAAAGTTGAGGTGACACCCGGATGGGCGAAAAGCAGCAATCCCTAATCAATTCCGGTTTAGCATCGGAATCCGAATCAGAACCGACGGAAGGTGAACTTCCTGCATATAAACTATGCGGCTACTGTCAGCAGCAGCGGCCGCTAAGCCATTTCATGCGCCGCTCCGGCCGGCGTTCAGGTGCGAACTCAAGACGCGGGGCTTGCCGCACCTGCCGGAAACAGCGCAAAAACAGTGCTGCCGGCGAACAAGCGGCCGTTGTGCCGGCCGCGGCGGCAAAAGCCTCCATAGTCCGCGGTACGTCCGTTCCGGGGATCGGCGAAACACCGCCCCCTCCCCGGCATCCGCATTCACCGGGCTTCCGTGCAGTGCGCCCGCGGCCGCTGGCCGGCGCAGCAGAGCTGGCGCGGGCGCGCGTAGGCGAGCTGCGCCCGACGCGGGCAGGCATCTTGCGCATGCGGGGCCGCACGGACAAAGGCCGCCGCTGGCATCAGGAGACTGACCTCGCGACAGCGGTCAATCTTGTGATGGAACACGCGGCCGTAGTCGTGAATTCCCACACCGTCCGCCGGCTTTTTACGAACCGGTCTTTCAAGCAGTATCTTTTAAAACGGGACCGCTATACCTGCTATTTCTGTGGAAACTATGGCGACACGATCGATCATCTTCTCCCCCGGGCCAAAGGCGGCCATACTACGCCGGTCAACTGCGTATGCGCCTGCAACGAATGCAATCAGTCCAAAGGAAGCAAAGATTTGGACGAGTTTCTGGAATCTCTCGACTGACTCGCCCGGCAACAGCAGAATCTGCCGTTTAAAGTGGGGCGGAACTCTTGGACACTGCAGCTACTTCCGGTCGCATGGAATGGTACTTTTGGGCACTACAGCTACTTCCGGGCGTGTGTAACGGTACTTTTGGGCGTTACAGGTTAGGAGTGTGCGCTGTATCGGTACTTTTGGGCGTTGCAGGATTGGAGTATGTACTGTAACGGTACTTTTGGGCGTTGCAGGGCGGGAGTGTGTGCTGTAACGGTACTTTTGGGCGTTACAGGTTAGGAGTGTGTGCTGTAACGGTACTTTTGGGTGTTGCAGGGCGGAAGTGTGCGCTGTAGCGGTACTTTTGGGCGTTGCAGGATTGGAGTGTGTACTGTAACGGTACTTTTGGGCGTTACAGGTTAGGAGTGTGTGCTGTAACGGTACTTTGGGTGTTGCAGGGCGGAAGTGTGTGCTGTAGCGGTACTTTTGGGCGTTGCAGGATTGGAGTGTGTACTGTAACGGTACTTTTGGGCGTTGCAGGATTGGAGTGTGTGCTGTAACGGTACTTTTGGGTGTTGCAGGGCGGAAGTGTGCGCTGTAACGGTACTTTTGGGTGTTGCAGGGCGGAAGTGTGCGCTGTAGCGGTACTTTTGGGCGTTGCAGGATTGGAGTGTGTGCTGTAACGGTACTTTTGGGTGTTGCAGGATTGGAGTGTGTACTGTAACGGTACTTTTGGGCGTTACAGGTTAGGAGTGTGTGCTATAACGGTACTTTTGGGCATTGCGGCACAGGGGTGCTGCACGTCCCGGCCGCTATGCGGGTCCGGACCGATGGACGGCGTGCCGCAAGCTTGTCAAGCCCGTACCTACCAGTCCGCGACCCTTTACCGGCTGGCGGAAGTGGGCTCGGTTCGTTTCAACCGGTCACCCTATCGACCTGTGACCGGCTTCCCCCTTATTTAATTCCTGAATGAAATTCTCCACATGCTCGTATTTGGCGGTTGCTTCATAAATATGATAGCCGTTCCTTCCGTTTCCTTTCACCCGATAAAGCGCGATGTCCGCCTGTTTCAGCAAGGTCGGGGTATCCTCGTCCCTTTTTCGGACAGCCACGCCGATACTTGCACTGATATAAAGTTCCCGTCCGTTCACAGTGAAGGGCTGATGGAACAGCTCTTTAATGAAGCGCGCACCGTCCCCCGGTCCCTGCTTTTTCTGCATGTACGCCACAATGAACTCATCCCCTCCCAAGCGGATCAGCTCAGCCTCGGAGCCAAATCTGTCTTTCAAGCGTCCTGCCGCTTCCATCAGCAAAAGATCTCCGGCATCGTGTCCGAACGTATCGTTAATATTCTTGAAATTATCCAAATCGAATAAATAAAGAACGTCAGGCTGCTGCACATGCTCGAGCAAATATCTGCGGTTATACAGCTTCGTTAAATCATCCTGATAAGCATAATGGTGAAGCTGCTCCTCGTATTGCTTCCGCTCCGTAGTTTCCCGGGTAACACTGATAATATGCGTAATATTACCCTCAGCATCCATGATCGGCGTGAGAATGCTCTCCCCGCTGAAGGAACCGTTTGGCATCAGGATGCCGTCCTCAAATTTAATGCTCTTGCGCTTGTCCAGCACGTTGGAGTATTTCTTGTGAAGATACTCGGCCATCTCAGGCTGATTGATTTCCCCGAACGACATGCCTGCCGCGTCCATAGTAATCCCGCTGAACCTGGTGGCCGACCGGTTCACATATTCATAACGGAAAGTTCCGTTATCGACCCTCATAATATAGATGGAATCCTCTATTACATCCAGCATATGCGGAAGCAGCCGAGCCAGCTGCGCCATCATGGATTGATCGGTCATTCCCTTGCTCCTTTACAACAGTAAACGCCTGAAATGCTATCTACATTAAGTATAAAACAAGGCAGTCGAATGTAAAGAAATTTGTAAATTTCGCGTGTCTCCGGCTGCAAAATTAAGCAGTCCCTCCCCTTCCTCAACAAAATTCGATAATATCTTGCGTTTTTCGCGTTTTTAGGAAGGATTTTCTGAGCATTTTGTAGAAACTGTACCGTTACAAGTAAGATCGATAGGTAAAGAGGTGGAACGATGAAGTTATGGTATATACTTGCCGTTTGCTGTGCTCTTCTGGCGGCCTGCGGAAACGGGGACTCCAAGACAGCGGACACGGCTGAAGCTCATGAGCGGTATAAGCCTAAAATGGGTGTCGACGTGAAAGTGGAAGGAAATAAGGCTACGGTTACCGTGGACACGGATATGAAAATTTCGCCGGAACATTACGGACAAGCCCGCAAAGAAGGCGAAGGCCACATTCATATGTATTTGAATAACGGGGACAAGATCGGCGTAAAAGACGGCATCTATGTCTTCAACGATTTACCGCCGGGAACGTATACGTTGAAAATCTCCCTTCATAATAACGATCACACGCCTTATGATGTAACCGATCTGATTCATTTTGACATCAAATAAAACGCCCGGGAGAGCTGTCCTGTGTTTCGTAAATTAAGTTTGCAGAACCGTGTTCTGATTCTGGTCTCGTCCGTTACCATTCTGACTATGTCTGTGATCGTCGGGTTCGACTCCTACAGCCTGCAGCGATCCGTAGAAGAAACCTACGTGAGCCAGCTTGAGGGGATGACCACCGCCATTAACGGCAGATATGAAGAATCCCATTCTTTTAAGGACGTACAGCAAATATTCGATTATATACAATACAAAAATTCCAAAGTCCTGCAGCTCACTTTGTACGGCCAGAATGAAGTCCACGCCTCTACGGACCGGTCACGTATAGGAGACAAAACCCCGATCGGACTGATTAGACAGATGGAAAAGGATCAGGCTACGGTTATCCACCTGCATGACCCTGCAACGGAAATCCCGATAGACCGCCTTACAGCTCCGCTGAAAGAAGACGGCGCCACGATTGGTGCGATTGAACTTATCCTTGATACCTCCGAGAATTACGCGCTCGTCCGGAACAGGATAACATTCAACATTGCGGTTGCTCTGACCAGTACGGCACTGCTGCTTATTGCACTTTGGTTTATCATCCGCAAGCTGGTGATCCATCCGCTGCTTCGGATCCGAGCTGCAGCCGTCTCCGTGAAACAAGGAGTTCCATACGATGATATCACCTTGCACTCCAGCCAGGAGCTCGAAGAAGTGGCGACGGCTTTCAATGAAATGGTTCATGATCTGGAAGGCCGGTATAGAGAGCTTCAGGAGGCCATGACTACAATTCAGGAGGCACAAAAGCAGCTGGTGGAGTCTGAGAAAATGGTAGCGCTGGGCAGCTTGGTGGCAGGGGTTTCGCATGAAATCAACACGCCCATCGGGATCGGTGTGACTGCAGCTTCCTTTTTAGATGAGAAATCTAGGGATTTCCTGAAGCTGTATCAGCAAAACCAGATGAAACGGTCCGATCTTGATGAATACTTGAAGACAGTCAGCGAAACAACAGGCATGATCCAGAGCAATCTGCAGCGGGCTTCCGAACTGGTCAAAAGCTTCAAACAGGTGGCAGTAGACAGCTCCGCCCATGTGAAGCGCAAATTTCTTGTAAAAGCATATGTCGAAGAGGTACTGAAGAGCCTGCAGCCTCAATTGAAGAAAAAGAAACATACGATTTCGGTGAAAGGTGACGCAGGACTTGAGCTATACACCGATCCGGGCGTGATATCCCAGATCTTGACGAATTTTATCATGAACTCTTTAATTCACGCATACAGCAATGACGATCAGGGCCAAATGGTTATCGAAGTTACCCGGGCCCCCGGTTATGCCCTGCTGCATTATTCCGATGACGGCAAAGGCATGACACCTGAAGTGCTCGCACAGATCTTCGATCCGTTCTTTACGACTAACCGAAGCAGCGGCGGCACCGGACTCGGCATGCACATTGTGTACAATCTGGTGACCCAATCGCTGGGCGGAACGATCAGCTGCGAAAGCCATGCAGGCAAGGGCACCGACTTTACGATCCAGATACCTATGAATGAGGGATGATACCATGGCTAATGAACATCTAGACGACCTGCTTCTTTTTGCCGATGAGGACCCCGCTGAACATGGCGGCAGCAGCGAACCCTCACGGTCGGAAGAGAAATGGAAAATCATCATTGTCGATGACGAGCGGGAGATTCACCATCTGACCTCTCTGGTGCTGAACGATTTTGAATTCGACGGGAAGCGGCTGGAGTTTCTAAGCGCTTTTACCGAAGCGCAAGCTTGCACTGTTATCCGCGAGAACCCGGACACGGCCATCATTCTGCTGGATGTGGTGATGGATCAGGACGATTCGGGCCTAAAAATCGTGAAATATATAAGAGAGGAACTGCAGTATCATGCAGTCCGTATCATCCTGCGCACGGGCCAGCCCGGTCAAGCGCCGGAGAAAGTCGTCATTTCGAATTATGATATCAACGATTATAAAGAGAAAACGGAGCTGACTTCGCAGAAATTGTACACCACGGTCATGGCAGCCCTCCGTTCTTATCGCGATATTACAGTCATAGAGAACAATAAGGTGGGCCTGGAACGGATCATTACGGCTTCTGCCGCCCTGTTCGAGCCCAAGTCGATGAAGAATTTCGCTACAGGTGTGCTTACCCAATTGACCTCCATTCTGAATCTTCATAAGAATGCCCTTCACTGCAACAGCTTCGCGGTGACGAAAGGCCAGGAGGAAATCTACATATTAGCAGCTACGGGAGACTACCACGATTACGATGAAAACCGGCGCATCGACGAAATTGTCCCCACGCTGGTCTTACAGAACATCGAGCAGGCGTTCCGTTCCAAGCAAAGCGAGTTCCGGGATAATCATTTTGTCTGCTATTTTCAGAGCAAAACCGGTATGGAGAACGTCATCTACTTCGAAGGCGTCCATTCCCTGACCGAATGGAACCGATATTTGATTGAAATTTACTGCTCCAACGTTTCCGCAGCCTTCGAGAACATCTACCTCAACGAAGAGGTGGAGAATGCTTCCAAGGAAATTATCTTTACGCTGGGCGAAATTGTGGAAACCAGGTCTCAGGAAACCGGCAATCATGTCAAAAGAGTAGCGGAATACTCCAAGCTGCTGGCCCTCAAGTACGGCCTGCCGGAAGACGAAGCGGAGCTGGTGCGGATGGCTTCCTCTATGCATGACGTAGGGAAAGTTGCCATCCCAGATGCCATCCTGAACAAGCCGGGCAAGCTGACGCCGGAGGAATTCGACACGATCAAAAACCATTCCACCTACGGCTACGAAATGTTGAAGTCGTCCAACCGCAGCATCATTAAAGCGGCGGCGATCATCGCCCACCAGCATCATGAGAAATATAACGGCACAGGATACCCGAACGGGTTAGCCGGCGAGGAGATTCACATTTACGGCCGGATTACGGCCTTAGCCGATGTGTTCGACGCACTAGGCAGCGACAGAGTCTATAAGAAAGCTTGGCCGCTGGAAGATATTCTGCAGCTGTTCCGCAAAGAGCGCGGAGAACACTTCGATCCGGTGCTGGTAGACTTATTCTTCGAGAATCTGCCGGGAATTCTGAATATCCGCGATAAGTATGCGGATGTCAGCCGGAACTGATTTATACGGACCAAGCACTAATAGAAATGGCTGCCCTCAAGGTAAAATGACCTTGAGGGCAGCCTTTTGTTATATGCCTGTGTTATGCCTTGGTTGACTTACATCCCTTCAGTTTGGCTGCTGCCTCCAAGCCATTTTTGACAGTCCAGCCGTTATCGTTCACATCTTTAAATTTCTCGCCGATCGCATCGTTCGGCTTGAGCAGATCATCCAATTCTCCCGTAGCCTTGGATTCGTTCGGTGAAAGGATATCCACCTCAAGAGGTCCAAACCCGGCTGAAAGCTTAGGTGATCCCTGAACACAAGGTGATCCTTTTTCCCGCTTCCATTCATAACCTCCGGCTATTGATGCAGGCCCGCCTTTGACCTTCACACCGACTTCGAAAGCCGTATGATTGGAAGGCAGCCCTTCACCGGGCGCAATGTCAATTCCACCGCCGAAGCCGGCTCCAATCTCACCGCAAATTGCCCAGTCGTCGCCTTCCTTACAGATTTTCGCTCCAATGCCGACGAAGTTGTAAATGGATCCGCCGACACAGCCTTGGCCGCAAGGATCGCGGACAACGATCGGGTTGTTATTCACGTATGCGTACAAGTTGGCCTGCCCGCTGTCGAAGTAGATCGGATCTCTTGCCGTCCATCGTGCCGACACAGGATCATAATCCCGGGAGCCGAAACGCACTAGTTTGGTGTCTTCATCCGCTATCCCCCCGGCAAAGCCGATATCGAGCTTGAACGACGGATTCGTATCGGAAAGCTGTACGCCGAAGCTGTCATACTTCATTTCCTTAACCAGCTTCCCGTCGGCGTCCAGTACCTGAACCGGTGTTCCCGCCTGATCCGTAACCGTCTCATAGCGGATGCCGTTTCTCTCCAGACCTAACAAATACCCGCTCAGGTCGTAATGATACCAGGTAACGACACCATCCGGTCCAACAGCTGCACTTACGGATTTCGGGTGCATTCTGTTGCCGTACAAATATTGAGTCTTGCCTTGAGCGTCTTCGCGTGCCGTCATTCGTCCCATGCCATCATAGGTGTAATGAATGAAATCCTCATTGGCGGACGCCTCAAGCAATTCGCCTTTCGGCCCGTAACGGAACGTATCATCTCCCCGTTTCGTCATAAAACCGTCCGCATCGAATTCATACGCCGTATTCCCTGATTGCTGCAGCTGGTCGAAGGCACCGTAAGTGCTGATTTCCCTCGCTGCGCCGGTGATTTCACGTATCGTACGGTTTTTGTTGACATCATATTCGTAATGTTCCGTAATGGAAGCCTCTCCGTTCAGGGTACGCACCACGTCGGTTAATTGATCGTCAGCATCGTACGTGTAGGTAAACGTCTCAGCTGCTCCGCCGCTGACTACTGTCTTAGTCTCGACGAAATTACGCAGATCGTACGTATAAGCGACGCGGTAAATTTCAGCCCCTTTGGCAGTATAAGCAATGCTGCTCACCCGTCCCATGTCATCATAGCTTCTGCTTACTGTAATTTGTCCGTCGTCAATGCTGTCCAGCCTTTTGTTCGGCCCGTTGTATCCGAAACTGTAAGGACCGGCTTGTTTTACCTCAAAATCGTTGTTGTAGCCTACCGCATCGATTCTGATCTGATTCCCGTATACGGATGAGGTAACTGAAGAAACAATGTTTGTTAACAGACCAAACTTAGTATTGCTGTAACTGAACCTGCCGTTCGCATCGCCCGTAAATTCGGTGGCTGTAATATTCAGGCCGTCATAGGCGAACTTCACCTGCTGCGCATCCTTATACACATTGTTCGTCACACTGCTGACCGTTTCGAATCTGCCCCACTTTTCACCCGGAGCGTATGAGATTCCCCGTTGGATGTCCGTATCATTGATACCAGTCAACTGGTCTCCCTCATAAGTGTAATCGATTGTTTTTCCGCTCCATAGAGTAGAGAAATCTTTCGAAGAGGTAAGCGTCCGATTTACGAACAACCCGTTCGTTTCGTTCCCGAAGCGGATGCTTTCAAAAGCCCCGTCTTTGTTATAAGACTGGCTGACCGTCTCCCCGTTTGGCATCACAAGAGAAGTATGGTTCCCCATGGCGTCATAGCCAAACTCATATTGCTTTTTGCCTGGAGTAATGGTTGTTTTCAGGCGGTTTGCCTCGTCGTATTTATACGTTTTCACATACCCTGCGGCATTGGTAACTGTCTCGACTAAACCCGCTGCATTGTAGGTGTATTCCAGGAACTGGTTGCCTTGTTCGACGCGTTTCAAACGCCCTCTCTCGTCGTAGCTGTACAGGATTGGGGCAATTGTCGTGCCAGGTTCTTCAATCCGCACCGTACGGTCCCACTCATCCATGTAAATGAGAGATTGGTGTCCCTCTGCAGTGACCGTCTTCACTTTGCGTTCTGCCGGGAAGTACTCGCTTGTTCTAGAAGCTCCTTCCAGCGTTAAAGTCGTCTTCAAAGAGACAAGGCTGTAAGGATTGTTCGGATCTGACAGCACGGCTTCCCGCTTAATATCCTGATTTATTTCCTGTCTGTCGTGCGTCAGGCTTCGGATATGCGTTACATAGGCCTCACCCCATTGAGGATCGGCGGCAAAGGTCATGAAATCAATCGAATCATCCTGATACCTCTTAGTGGTCAAGGCTGTGTATTCGTTCACTGTGATTTCGGCTCCTGACGCATCCTGCACGGTAATCGACTTGATGCCGGTCTGATTTCTTACTTTGTAGATCATGACGTTTTGATCCGGGTCCGTGACTTTAACTTCGTATCCGAAATCATTTTTGGAGCGCTGCAGTGTTTTTACACCTTCACGCGGCGTTTCGGCTCTTGTCAGGAGGCCTTTGTCGTCGAAGCCGTATTTTTTGATCTGCTGCTCCGGATCGGTAAATTGCTTCATCAACCCGAAATCATCATATTCCATCGTGTAGGCTTCGCCTGCAGGACTAGTCACCTGTTTCAGCTGGCCGTTTTCCACAATCAGTTGCGTTACTTGACCGTATGCACTGACAATTTGCGTTGGAACGCCGTTGGTGTCCCTTGCGATGGTGATGGTTTCCCCTTTAAAATCCCGGATCGCGGTCAGGCGGCCCGCTTCGTCGTAATCATAGGAAACATGCGTCTTTCCGGTTAATGTGCTTACAGTGCGAAGCAATCTTCCGTTCTCGAGGCTGTAGACACCCGCGTAAGCGCTGCTGTCGTCCGGTTTGGTCCAGGTTTGGGTCTCTCCGCCGTTCTGCCCGCTGCCCGTATAGAATACCATCGCTTCCACATTCCGTACCTGCGTGAACAGATATACCCGGTCCCCCGGCCCCGCCTGCAGCAGACGCACATTAATGAGTTCAGGGTCGCGCTCTTCCTCCGCAGAGGTGATCCGCTGCACTTTCTCGACGGCACGGCGGTCAAACGAGTGGATTACTCCGTCCTGATCGATTTTGTACAGATTGCGGTTCAAGCTGGAAGAAGTATAATCCGGGAAATAGATCGTCCCTTGCTCATCCATTTCAAAAGTCAAGGTGTAGAAGATCGCTTCGGACGCATTCACTCCGTCAGCCAGATTGTACTGTGTCTCTTGGTTTTCGCTCTCAAAGTTCTCCGCAAAAGGCACCCCGGCCACATTCCGCACTTCCCCGGTCGGGTAGATCGCTTTGATCAAGGATACGCTTTTCCCTCTGGACTCGCAGCCTGACCGGCAGGGCTGTATGCTGTGATATTGCAGCACATAAATGGTACCGTCTTTGCCGATCTCGGCAGAGAGAACCGAGCCGATATTTTCTTTCGACGAAACCCCTTCCGCAACGCCGGTGCCCAGATAATTATCGTCTCTGACCGTGCTATCGGCTACGGCATAGTTGAACATGACTCCGTTAGGGTCCACCCGGTAAAGAACACTGTCATTGATAAAATAAAGCTTCCCTTCCGGTCCCACTTCATAATCCGTAAATTGGCTGCTCCACGAAATAGAGGTCGCCGGCGTACCGTCCTCGTAATATTCAGGAGTACCTAAAGGCCGGGCCGTTCCATTCCCTGCAAAATGAGTCCAGAATGTTTCTCCGGCCCTTTTGCGGTATACATTCTGAGTGGATACATCTTTCGCGTACATCGTACCGTCCGCTCCGTAAGCGATCAGTTCGTCTTGAGCGGATCTTAGCGTCTCGGCCTTTTCCGCTCCATTGCCGTCAGGAAGGATACGGTACAGATCGGATCCTTTCTTCACATAAAAGCTGCCATCGGGACCGACTACATTGCCGGGTGACGACGGGATGGAGATTCCTTCTGCAGTCCCGTTCATTTGCTCCGTTCTGTAACCCTGGTCCAAGTTCAGGAGCATATCCTGGCTGCTTAGCTTCCATCCGGCAATTCCGGTTTCTTCATAAGGGTTATTTGGGCTGACCATATAACCGTTATATTGTCGGTTCAACAAGCCATTGTCCCGGCCTTGGCGGAAATAGCCGGTACTGTCCGCCATCGAGGGGGCCTGGCCGAATGACCTCGTTCCCCCGGTTCCTCCGCCTGAACCTCCGCCTGAACCTCCTCCTCCCCCGCCGGAAGGCGGCAGTGTCCCGATATACATCGTAGAAGGATAGTGATAGCTGACGATGGCCGTATAGGGCTGCTCACCGATCAGCTTGCGGCCGTAGCGGTCCAGACCGTCCCAAGTAAACTTGGCTTTTAAGTTTTTCGTTAGAGAAGAGACCGCAAACGTTTGTTTCATGGTTTTTCCTGCGACGGTAACCGTTACGTCCGCCATCATCAGCTGCGAAGAGAGGGACCTGCCGTCGGTGACAGGCACTTCTATCTCGCCCCTCAGTTTGTAACCCGCGGTCAGATCGCTATGATAGTCCAAGGATAACGAAGTCCCCTGAATCGGGATGGATTGACCCAGTGTCTGGCTGTAGCATCCGATAATCGAACCTTTATCGTTACAAGGATCCGCTTTGCCGTCTCCCTTATCCTTCGCCGGATTGTCAACCGGATCGTTAGGCGGCATCAGCCTGTCATCCGGACGAACAATGGAGTTCTGATTGTAATCGTATGGTGAGAAATGATGTGCAGGTACTCTCCATAAGGTTTTGCCTGCATCGTAAAGTTGAGCGACTTTCAGGCGTTCCCCCGGCGTCCAGCCGAACCCGGCAAGCACCGAATCCGCCTCAGCGACCCCGTCGCCGTTTATATCGATCTGGGCGGTGCCGCCATTTTCGGAAACGACCTGAACCACATAGCCGTCAGGCTCCGCTTCCCATGCCCCTTGCTTCAGGTTATAGTAGCCGCTCGGCACAATACTGCCCACTTGCAGGTCCAGGAAATTATCAACGTACACATAAACCGGTTTGTTGAAATCCAGTCTGGTTGCCCCCGCAGCTACCGCTTCATCCGCAGAAAGCTCGACGGCATAGGTGTAAGCTACACTGGAAGGGATTTCGCCGGGCATAGATTCCTCGCCTTTGTCGCCGACCGTGTACTCTGTCGCCCGGACGTTCAACTTATCCAGCGTTCTGACAGTACCGTCAGGAAGCTGGATCGTAGCTGTCGTACCCGGTTGAAACAGTACCGCCGCCTGCCGCGAACCGTCCTCGTCCGTGACAAGGCTGCCCCGGGCCGCCTGCACTTCGGTTGAACCACTCAGTGTTACTTCCGTAACTTTCGTGTCATATGGCTTGAGCACGACATCCGGCATCGTGTGAAACTCGTTCCAGTCCGCAGGTGCCTTGCGCTGTACGGTCATGTAGCCGGCCTTTTCAAATTGAAGCGTTATGCCTTTCCCTCCGTTGACGACAATATCATATGCCCCGTCCAGGCGGGAGGCCGTCATACCGTAATCGTTGTGATTGAGAACAGTCACTTTTACGCCGGGAATAGGGCTGCCTTCCGTGTCCTGGACTTTGCCTGTCACCACACTCATCTGCTCTTCCCTCAAGACGCCGGGAGTAACTCCGTATTGAACCGGATTCAATCCTGTGTACAGGAAGGACACGGAGTCTTTGAAGCTGACTGTGTTGGTATCCGGAAGCGATGGAGCGATCGTACCCGGGTCCGGCGGGATTCTCAGTGTATCAGGCTTAGCGGAGACAGGTTCCGACTTGATAGACTCCGCATTGTCCGTCCTTACGGCAGTGACGGCAAAAGTGTACAGCTGCCCGTTCGTTAGCGGCTTCGCCGTGTAGCGGGCCGTCTTGCCGACACTCACGCCTGTATTCCAGGAAGAACCACCGTTCATGGAGGTGTACACCCGGTACTCTTTCAGATCGGCAGCTGTTACCGCGGTCCAGCCGAGTTTCACTTCGCCTTCGCCCGCGCTGGCTGTCAGGCCTTGCGGAACGATGTACTTGCTTGGCGTGCCGCTGACTAGGGCGGACTTGGCAGATTCGTTATCATTGATATCTACAGCGCTGACAGCGAACGTATACTTCGTACCGTTCATTAACCCGCTGGCAAGGAACGCTGCCGTACGCGCCTGCTGGGCAGGACGCCAGGTGGTGCCTTGATCCGTGGATACGTACACGTTGTAGTGGTCCTTATCTGCGTCGGCAATTTCGTTCCAACGCAGGGACAGCATGCCGTCCCTGACGTCGGTTATTTGCAGTCCTGCAGGAACTGCAGGTGCCGTCGTATCCGAGCTGCTAGGCTTAATTTTCACTCCTGCGGATCTGGCGGACTCATTGTTGTTCGTGTCCATCGCGGACACTTGAATTGTATATTCTACGTTATTTGTCAGGTTGGTCACTTTGTATGAAGTGGCGGTTCCTGTATAGATCCGGTTAAAGCCGCCAGTTGCGGTATTTGTTACATAGATGTAATAACTTTGCAGATCGTCATCGGAAACTGCGTTCCAGGTAACGTTTGCTGTTTTGCTTCCCGCAACGGCCGCAAGTCCCGTCGGAACTGCCGGAGGCGTACGGTCAGGGCCTGCAACCGGAATGACCGTTACGCTTGCCGATTTTGCCGATTCATTGCCGCTGGCATCGATGGAGGTCATGGCAAACGTGTAAGCAGTTCCGCCTTTTAGCCCCCCGTAATAGTACATGGTTACCGGATCGACCAGAATTCCCATGTCCCATGAAGTTCCGCCGTCGGTGGATTTGTAAATTTTGTACTTTGCCAGGTCGGCGTCCATGACTTTGGACCAGACCAGCACCGCCGCGTTGCTTTCCGGAATGCCCATCATAATGACCGGAACAGCCGGTGGCGTGCGGTCCACATTAGAAGGCTGCGGTGTGGCGGTGGCGGTGGCGGATTTTGCAGATTCCTTTCCGCTGCTGTAGGTTGCGGTTACGGCAAACGTATACGCTGTGCCGTTGGTCAGACCGGAGACCGAATAGCTGTTGTTGATGCCAACGGCTGTACCTGCATTCCATGTGGCACCATTGTCAGAAGACATGTAGACGGTATATTTCACCAGCTGGGTTGTGCCTCCCGGTATAACGGGCGTCCATAGCAATTCGACCGAGGCGTCGCCTGCCGTGGCGGTCAGTCCCGCCGGGACAACCGCCGGCGTGTTGTCTTTCGGTGTCGCTGTTGTACTAGTTGATTTGGCCGATTCATTGCCGCGAGCATCGAAGGCCGTTACGGCAAAAGTATATGCAGTGTCGTTGGTGAGCCCGGACACGGTGAACTGGGTTACATGACCGGCATTTACCGGAGCCAGCCAGTTCGTGCCTCCATCGGTGGAAACGTAGATGTTATACCCCTTAACGCCCTCCTCGGCGGAAGAAGCCGTCCATTGAAGCGTCACTTGACCGTTTCCGGCTTCCGCTTGCAAGCTGCCCGGAGCGTTTGGCGCTGTCAAATCCACCGGCGTCGCTTTGGCAAAAACCGATTTGGCTGAAGTATTCCCTGCCTTATCCGAAGCTGTCACAGCAAAGGTGTACTCGGTGTCGTTCGTCAGGCCGCTGACTTTATACTCCAAAGCGCTACCTGCTTCAATACCCGGCTGCCATGACATTCCCCCGTCTGCGGAGACATAGAGTGTATATCCTTTCAAGTCCGCTGCCTCTGCTGCAGACCATTTCACGAGAACGGAGCCGTCCTGAGCTGTCGCCGTAATCTCTCCAGGCGCATCCGGCGGAGTCAGATCAATTGGTGTTGCCGAAGCTGCGGCCGATTTCGGGGACATATTGTCCGAGTTGTCATATGCGGTTAAAGCGAATGTATAAGCTTGATCATTTATCAGCTTATCGACGGTATAGGACGTTACGCTGCCGACATGCACGCCGGCATCCCAGGTGGTTCCGCCGTCAAGCGAGCTGAACAGCTTGTAGCCGGCCAGGTCTTTCTCCGTGTTCGCCGTCCACGACAGCTTCACGGACTGATCGCCCGCCTTAGCCTGCAAGCCTTGCGGTGCCGCAGGAGCGATCTTGTCAATCGGCGCTGCGCTGACCGCTGCCGATTTCGCGGATTCGTTGCCGGCATAATCCAGCGCCGTCACCGTAAACCGGTACGCTGCACCGTTCTTCAGCCCGGCTGCCGTATAACCCGCCGCCTGGCCCGCCAGCACCTCGCGGCTCCAGCCTTCCTCTTCGCTGGTCACATACACCTTGTAACCCGCTGTATCCAGCGTGGTTACCGGGTTCCAGCGAAGCTTCACAAACCCGTCGCCCGTCTCCGCAGCCGTTACCCCGACGGGCACAGCCGGCGGATACGTATCACCGACCGGCGGCGTTACCTGGTCCGTCACCACGAAGTAGCCCGTGAGAACGTTCCTCTCATAGAGCTCAGCGCCGCCCGGCTTGCTGACGCTCACCGCCGCTTTATACAGGCCGGGCTTTGCATCGGCCGGTACGGACCAGGCAATGGGGAACAAGTACTTCTTGTTCGCCAGCATCACTTGGTTGTTGTAAGTATGGCCATGCACTTTCGTGCCCAAGGCATTATACAGGTCTACATTCACCTGCACGGTGGTGTTCAGCGTGCTGGTGACCACGGCGGTTCCGGTCAGTTTGGAACCGGCCTTCACCAGGTAGGGGCTGGCGAACGCGGCTGCCGTGTACCTGGCCGCCGCATTCGGCGCAGGCGCCTCTACCGGCGGCTGCACCTCCAGCTTGAGCAGCTGAGGCTGCTCCGTGTAGACGGCTTTCCCTGCGCCGTCGGTCACGCGAACCCCGACCGTGTACAACCCGGTCGGGACGCCGTCCGGCACGTTCCACGCGAACGCGAACGTGCGCTCCTCGCCGGCAGCAAATACCCCCTTGGGGTATTGCTGCTGGGCGACCACATTCCCTGCAGGTCCTTTCACCTGCAGGGACAGGGCGGCTTCGCCGCCAGCGCCGGCGGCCACCTTCACGGTGAAGGCCGCTTGGGCGCCGGTCTTGACCGCCGTCTGCTCTGCGGCGGCCGAGACCATGAACCCTTGGATGCCCGCCGCCTGGGCGGTTTGGGCATCCCCGGACAGCTCCGCTGCGCTCGCCGTGCCGGGCAGCGCAGCCGGAAACACGCTGTTCAGCAGCGTGAGGCAGATCAGCGACAGGCTGATCGACCGCGAGGCGTTTCTTTTAATCCGATTCCAACTCATTATTCATTCTCCCTTTCCCTTTTGAGTAGCTAAGGGTCAACATTTCTCATCCCATACGGAATTATAGAATGGCGGCCCGCTCCCGGGAAGGTTGAACTTCTTTCACCCCTGTACCGTGACGTGGGATACTTACATCCTCCAAATGCACAAAAAAACAGCCCCCTCAAAGCCCAAAGGAAGCTGCTCCCTGCCGATCCCCTATTTCAGCAATTTATTCCGTATGCTGCGGATCTGCGTTTTGATCGTATTCAGCGATTTGTTCAGCTTACCCGAAATTTCCGATCGGCTGTAGCCGCGCTCTTTCAACTCATGAATTTCCCGCTCCGACGGAGTCAGCAGCATCAGCCGGATCTCCTCCCGCATCGTAGCGGCCGAATCCGGATGGATCGAAGCCGTTCCCGCATGCGCTTCGCGAATGGCCCGGACAATGTCCTGAAAACTGCTTTTGTTAATATAGTTGACCGCCCCGTTTTGGAACGCTTTGACGATAATTTCTTTTTCCGTGAGCGAAGTCAGCATAATGATCTTCACTTGAAAATCTTTCGCCAGCATCAATTCCTTCGTCGTTTCCAGCCCGTCGAGCTGATTTTCCGTCAGGTTAATATCCATCAAAACGACATCCAGATCATGCAAAGCCGCCGCTTCCAGCGCCTCCTTCTTTGTGGCGGCCGTCTGGACAATCTCAATATCCTCTTCTTTGTTCAGATCGGACGACAGTCTTTGCCTCCAAAACTCATCATCCTCCACTAGCATAACCCGTATTCTGCGTTCCATTTCCGATTCTCCTTAAAAGACGCCGACCCGCATCCGTGCGGGACGTTCCGTCATTGGTAACATGCGCACCCGTTTGGCCGGAAACCTGATCTCCATCCAGGTCCCCTTGCCCAATTCCGTTTCGACGAGCCGGATGCTACCCCCGTGTTTGTGCATAACGCCGTAGCAGTAATTGAGGCCGAGGCCGTAATTGGAAAGCCCTTTTTTGGTAGTGAAAAAAGGATCGAACATCCGCGCCGCACTCTCCTCCGACACCCCCGCCCCGTTATCCTTGATCCAGATCATTACCTCTTTTTTGGATTCTGCGAGGGTGATAGACAGTTTGCCTTTATCCGGTTCCATCGCGTCCACCGCGTTGACCAGCACATTATTGAGCACTTCTTTCACGTGCGCCGCGTCGCAAAGCAAGATGGGATCGGTTCCAATGTCGGTTACCAGCTGAATCCGTTTCTCTTCCAGCATCGGCGAGAGCGTCTGTACACTGTACTCCAGCAAATCTACCAGGCGGTACTCCTGCTCCTGCATTTCGATTTCCCCGGTCCTGTCCTTGATCTGATTCATCATATTCAAAATATGCTCCGCCACAAAATCCAGGCTTTCCAGGTTCCGCAGCGTCTCCGCCCGGTCCCCCTTCTCAACTGCGCTTCGCATTCGGCCGCTCAAATAGTTGATTTTCTGCACTTCATTTTTGATCGTATGGTTTAAAATCAGAGCCCCCTGTGTCAGGTTTCGCATGGAATAGTCCAATTTTTGCTGCTCTATGCGGAGCTTGATGCCCATAAAGCCGTATTTCATCGCGTACACTACGAAAAATGCTACGAAAATCAGCGCAATCAGCACATTCAACTGCCACATGTTATTGCTGGCGATCTCGAGCCCATTCTTAGTAATCAGAAAATGGTTCATGCCGTAATAATCGGTTGCATAGAGAAAACTGATGCATAGCGTCAGAGCCAACGCCGTACGGAAGCTGTTCCGCTGCTGGGAAGGGTTCCGCTCGATGAGGTATCTCAACCAGTAAATCAGAATTCCGCAGGCAAAATAAACGCCCGAGAGCACCCTAAACGCCGGATGTCCCAGCTGCAGCTCCGGGTACAGGGGAGGTATTGCCGCGATATACACGGCAATCGGTGCCGATAGCGCCGCGCTGAAGGATAGGATCGTCCTTGCGTTGAACCTTCGGGTAAATACCAGGGCGCACAGCAAGAACACAATAGGGAGAAAATGATATTCCGCTCCCCAGGCGATCATCGTGAATATCCGCAGGGCTTCGATGGCCTCAGGCGGAGCTGAGACCGTTCGCAGCCAAGGCATTAGAGCCAGATTGATAACGACCGAAAAGCTCGCGAAGCCGGTGAGGAACAGCAGTCCGCTGAACCAGCGGGTGTGCGGGTTGGAGCGGTTGTTTATCAGCATGATGGCGCCCACAGTCCACAAGGACAGAAAGATTAGGCAATAAAAGATAATCATAAAGTCAGCCTCCAAAAAAAACGTTGCTAACCCCTTTACGTTACGGCAGGGGCGGGCCGGGTGAAAAAAGTTCAACCTTCTGCTGCGGTACTCCATGCTACTATACTGAGGTCACAGCGGGGGATTCTCCCCTAGGCTGAATCGACAAGGACAGATAGAAGGGATGATTTGACATGAAAAAAGGAAGAATCGCCGTAATCGCGCTGGTTGCTGCAGCTTTAACAGTCGGGGCGGCTTTGACTGCATTTGCAAAACCGGAGGCCAAACCAGGATCGGGCGCAGTAGTTGCTGCTGCCAAAGCGGAAGCCAAACCTGAGGTATAATCCGGGCGAAGAAGCACTCCGCCGACGATTTGCATTTGCCGGCCAGCTGCAAAGCTGAGCCGGCTGTAAGTCGTGCCGTTTCATTTCCATAAGCTACCTATATTATAATACGGTAGACCCATTTCTGGGATGCGCATGAAGACCTATGCATTTCGACAAAAAATGCTCGTTTTCAGTCCAAAAACGCCACGTGGCGCCGTTTTCCTGTCATGCACCGTCATGTATGACAATAATTCTGATGCCCAATTACAGTGAAGGTACTTTTGTCCGCTGCACTTACCCTAACCCAGGAAATTGTCTATAATCTGCTTAACACTAATTAGACAAAGGAGGAAGACACATGGTACAGCTGGCTCCTATGAATGAATCGCAATATGCCCGGTTTCGGGAGAGGTCGCTGAGGGATTTTGCGGCTGATAAAGTGAAAATAGGCGCATGGAGCGAAGATGAGGTTCCCAAGCTTGCGGAAGCGGCATTCCTACGGTTTTTGCCTGAAGAAGCGGATACCCCTGGGGCGCATTTTTTAGCGGTTATCGATGAGAATCAGTCCCTCCATGTCGGAGAGATTTGGCTGCAGATCAGCGAAAGCCCTGCGGGTACGTCTGCCTTTTTATACGATATTGTGATCTATGAAGCCTTCCAGGGACAGGGCTATGGCAAGCAGACGATGGCTGCCCTGGACGATACTGCCCGGGGCCTGGGTGCACGCAGCATCTCTTTGCATGTGTTTGGATTTAACGAGCGGGCGAGGCATTTGTACGAGAAATCAGGTTACATCATAACAGACTACCACATGACAAAGGAGCTTAATTAGCCATCACCGGGCATTCCCTGCATTCCCTGCACTACCTGCTCTGCACATTCCCTACTCAACAAAAAAAGCCACCCGCAGGTGGCTTCTTTTATACTTTCAATTCTCGTCCGGTATCAACGTGCCTGGATAAATATTTTTGCCGTAGAAGATTTCATCCATCTCCCATTGCACGCTCTCTGTGATTTCTTTTTGTTCCTCGGGGCTCAGCGAGTCCTTCGTGTAACCGAACAGGTAGTTGTTCAGATCGAAATTGCGCAGCTTGCATTTGGTATGGAAAATATGCTCCTGATACACATTCACATCGATCATATGATACAGATCTTTAACATCGTCCGGAATGTAGTTTTGGATGGAGCTGATCTCGTGGTCGATAAACAGCTTGTGCCCGCTCGTATCGCGCGTAAAGCCGCGGACCCGGTAATCGATGGTCATGATGTCCGTATCAAAAGAATGGATCAAGTAATTCAATGCCTTCAAAGGCGAAATTTCACCGCAAGTAGATACGTCAATGTCAGCGCGGAACGTACTGATCCCCTCGTCCGGATGGAATTCAGGGTACGTATGTACCGTTATATGACTTTTGTCCAGCTGAAGCACTACGTTATTCGGCAGCGGCCCGGGTGACTCCTCAAACGACTCGTCGGGCACTTCCACCACGGGACCTTCGGACACCAGCATCGTCACGCTCGCCCCCTGCGGCACATAGTCCTGCTTAGCCACATTCAGCACATGCGCCCCGATGATATCAGCTACCGTTTTCAAAATATGAGTCAGCCGATCCGCATTATATTGTTCATCGATATACTCTAAATAAGCTTCGCGCTCTTCTTTTGTTTTCGTATAGCAAATGTCGTACATATTGAAACTGAGAGATTTGGTCAGGTTGTTAAATCCATGCAGCGTAATGACTTGCTCGGGTGTCAGGCTCATGAGTGCAGTTCTCCTTTATCCTTAAACATGTATTTTATATTTCCCCGTCCTTTGAATAAAATACCATGCATAGCCCGAATTGAAACCTTGACAGTTGAACCGGATATCGATTATATTGGTAAAAAATAACACCCTTACGACGGAAGCACCCGTAAGCGAAGGCGATCATCGCCTTTTCTTCGGGTGCTTTTTTGCGCCGTAAAAGGTGTATAGGAGGTTCTTTTTTATGTTCATTGCCTATCGATTTCCTATGCGTTTTCTACTGATCCTGATGCTCCAATTGTCTTTGCTTGCCGCTGCTGATTTAATTTTACCGCTTTCCCCGGCTGAGGCTTCCGCCTGGGTGCAAGTCAGCGATACAACCCGGACCCGACTGAACGAGATGATATCTTCCGCCGCTCCAGCCGATGCGGAAAAGCTGCGCACACTTTTCGGAGAGACCGAAATTCTCCTCGCCCAAAAATCGGAACTGGAATCGTTCAACTATCAGCTTCATAGGGACAGCGGCCAGGCGCTGACAGCCCTTCGCAAAGAAATTCGTGCCGTAGACGCGCCTCTAATTACTCAATGGGAAGCGCAAGTTGCGTCTGCAAAAGCTCAGGCTAAGCCACTGCTCGATGCCTATTATGCATCATACCAGCAGTGGAAACAGGCCCGTGCTGACAAGCACAAAGACCGAACCGCCTACCATAAAGCCGCCATGGACCGGATGAAAGCGCCTGTTGCCCAGGCGAAGCAGGACATCCGCTCGAAACAGGAGATCCTGAAAAATGTCCGCGCTGCCGCTTATCAGAAAATCAAGCACCTGCGGGCTATGATCGCGGAAACTCAAGGCCCTTATAAGCAAATCGGCGTAGAGCGCGCGGTAATCAACAGCACGTCCAAACAGATACCGGATCAGACTAAATATTTGAACGCCAGCGCCAAAAGCAAAAACCTCAGCAGCACGCTTCATGCCCTCCGCACGCTGAATAGTCTGCTAGGCATCATGCTGGCGAAGCAGGAAGCCATCCTGCAGCAGGAGCAGGCCATCGCTTCCATTGTGCAGCGCGTCCGGCAGCAGCTTGCCCGCTAGCTGCGCCCTCTGGAGGCTAAGCCGCAGCTAAGCAACGCGCTAATACCAGCCTCCAAACTGCACTGACCCTAACCCTACTCCTCGTCCCACGGGGGCGAGTCGTCGCTCCACGGCGCCGTCTCCTCCGGCGCCGGCCTCTCCCGGATCCGCTGGATCACATCATCCAGCCGCTCCGGCTTCAGCAGTTCGACCGGCGATACGCCCCGGTCGAACTGGAACAAATCGCCTTCGATCAGGACGACATATCGTCCATTCTCTTCGGCGATGTGGATGCGCTGGCCGTAATCGGCCAGCAGTCCGCGCACAGCGACGTGATCGAGCTTGAACTTCAGCTCGAGATCCTCTTTGTGCACGGTTAGCTGCGCCGCGGCCTCCACTACATGCTCGTGCTCCCAGCGCTCCTGCAGCTCGCGCTTGTCGCTGTGGGCCCACAGCTCGAAGCTGTGCTCCTCCTGCACGCGCTCCTCGTGGTCCGCGCCGGCATCCTGCCATTTCTCTTCGATATACTGCTTCACCATCGTTGTAACCTGTTCGTGCACGATCTCAGGCATCGACTTTTCGTACGTGACAAACTTCAGGAAATCCTCAAAATACCTCGCATGGGAGGCCTGATGGATTTTCAGCTCGTAATCGTCGATCATGCCCTCTTCAATCAGGAACGGGTATTGGATGGACTTCATATTTTTCGCTGTAATGGCCATATCCACGGCGGCAATCAAGCTCCGCTCATCCGCAATCCGGACCACCTTCGGTTCGAAGTCGCATTTCAGTACAAAAATGAAAGGCTCGTCAAAATACTCCCGCAGCCGTGCGCTGGCCACAATCAGGGCGCCTCCGCGTACCGCGCTCGTATCCATGTATACGCGGACCAGATCGTCGCACTGCTCTTGAAAGTCTTCCGCGCTGTCCGCATGGCGGAGCCTTTGAAACAGATTATAGTTCGGATTGCTGCTCAATTCATGCCCCGGCTCAACAATAAAGCGCCCGATCTTGGTCGGCGCGTTCTCCGTATCCGGGTTCTTGTCGACTTTGCGCTTGCTGATCCTGGCGAATTCCCCGTCCAAAAACTGCCGGATATCACTGGTCATATAATCCCCTTCGTCCAGCGTCCGAAAATGCTTATAATCTTTGCCGCCCGCTGCGGAGCCGTCCGCTTGAATAACGAAGAACGACAAATACTGTACCGTATAATTCATAGTGCCTCCCCCAATGAAACGAATTAGAAATAGAAAAAGACCGCCGGATAGACGGTCCCGAGAAGGTAAAGCTCGCTCAGCTATGCCTGCGGCAATCCTTCATATTCCGCAATGACGGCCTTGATTTCATCTGGAATCGGCGTGCTTTTTCCGGTTTTGGTGTCGATCAGCACGATAGCTCCGCGCCCTGCAGCTTTCACCCCGCCGTTTACAACGACAGCATATTCGATATCCAGGGAAGACCGTCCGATTTTGGCGACGCGGACATGCAGCTGCAGCGGATCCCGCAAATAGAGCTGGGCCAGATACTGGCACTCCAAATCAGCTACAACGGATACGCGGTCTTCTCCGAACAGCTCCTGCGATAAGCGCAGGTTCTCAAAATATTCAATCCGGCCCTGCTCGAAGTACATGAAGTAGCTGACGTTATTTACATGTCCGAGCATGTCGGTTTCACAATAACGGATTTTAATGGGAATAGAAAAATGAAACTTCTCAAGCCAGCTCTGCGGATCAGGCTGGACGAACGCGGCCTTGCTCATGGGCGTATCTCCTCTCGTGATTAAGGTTGCCACGATTCATTGTAGAACTAAGCAGCTGACTTGGCAACCAAATGTCACTCCTTTTGGCGCTTGATTTTATTAAAAGCAGCACCATGTTGTACTTTGTACAACATTTTCGCAACCAAAGAGTTCATTTTGAGCAAAATGTTGTACAAAGTACAATAAATCTGCGTACGGGCAGCATGATTTCACCGAATATGTTGTACAAGTTGCAACATTTGCACAAATTCATGCCCAACAATGCTCCAAATGTTGTACATAATACAACCCTGACCCCCGACAACATTGTACAGTCTCGAAACGGACAACTACTGTTCCCTCCCTGCAGCAGAAACAAAAAAGAGCCGCTTCCGCAGCCCTTACTTAAACCAGCCCTTTTCTTTAAACCGGGTGATCGCTTCTATCCGGTTGCTGACGTTCAGCTTATCCAGGATCACGGAGATATAGTTACGGACCGTACCGGTAGTAATGAACAGCTGGCCGGCAATCTCCTTGGTATTCTTCCCGTCCGCGATCAGGGTGAGTACTTCCTTTTCCCGTTCGGTTAGCGGGCTTTCCTCTTCGTAGGCTTCATCAACAAGCTCCGAGGTATAGATCCGGCGTCCGCCTACGATGCTGCGGATCGAATCGGCCAGTTCCTCACTAGGGCTGTCTTTCAGCAAGTATCCGTGCGCACCCGCTTTAATCGCCCGCTCGAAATACCCGGACCGGGCAAAGGTTGTCAAGATCATTATTTTACAGCCGGTACCTTTCAGCTGTTCCGCCGCTTCCAGACCTGTCATGACGGGCATTTCAATGTCCATCACACAGATATCCGGCTTGTGCTCCAGCACCAGCTTAACCGCGTCAGCCCCATTTCCTGCGCGTCCGACAACCTGCATATCCTCTTCCAGATCCAGCAGCGAGGCGAGAGCGCCCAGCAGCATCCGCTGGTCCTCTGCTATGACGATTCGAATCATCCTTCCGCCTCCTTTGCATACTGTACCGTCACGTTCGGCACTCTGATGGTAACCCGGGTTCCTTCACCCGATTGGATGTCCAAACAGCCGTTGACAAACTCCAGCCGTTCTTTCATCCCCCGCAGGCCGCTGCCCTTGTGGATCGCCGTGGATACAGGCATCCCGATACCATTGTCCTGGACCGTGACGACCAGTTCCGCCGGCGCAGGCCGGATGACAATGGAACATTCGGTTGCCCGGCTGTGCCGCACGATGTTCGTCACTGCTTCTTTCAGGCACATGCTGACTACATTTTCGTTCATTAACGAAGTATTGGTCAGCACCGGGTCGCCCTCCAGCGCAAATCCGATTTCCGCCGCTTTCAGAATTTGCTTTAACCTGAAAATCTCGTCCTCCACCCTGGTTCCGCGCATCTGCGTTACCAGCTCACGCACTTCCTTGAGCGCCGCTCTGGCTGTTTGGCGCACATCCGTAATCTCGGTCAGCGCCTGATTCGGATTTTTGCGGATCAGTTTGCCGGCGAGGTCGCTTTTAAGTCCGATCAACGATAACTTCTGACCGAGCGTATCATGCAGGTCCCTTGCAATTCTCTGCCGCTCTTCAAGCTTTACCAGCTCGGAAATCCGCTTATTGGCATCCTCCAGTTGAACATGCAGCTTATCGCTCTTGTTGCGGTTGTAAGTCGTTACCGGCAGCAGGATCACGGCAATCAGGCTCACCAGCACAAAAGGCAGCTGCGTGATCAGCACTTGATTTTGCGTTACAAAACCGTAGTTGATCGTGATGACCGTTGATATCAAATGTATCGTATAGAGCACGAAAAACCCGGCCCTGTGCTGAATGTTCCCAATGAAGAAAGCCAAAAACAGCGCAAAGTACACATACCCGAACCATAGTGTCATCGCTATACATATCAGAATCTGCACACTCGTCCAAAAATACAACAGCCATCCCTTCGACAGAAAGGACAGCACGTAGCATACGAAGAAACCTAGTATCATGATAATGCCGAACACCATTTGGTAGGTTGATGACGACCGGAAGATGAAATAGAAGGGAAGGATGTAGAAGACCACCCATACGTAAGGGCTTAGTCCTGTATTTCTCTGGAATATCTGGTACCACTTCTGCACGGGCATCCCTCCTGCCTCTATTTTCGCTTATTCTCCCTTTATGCACAAGACCTGTGATTACGCATTATCCGGCAGTCTTGCTCCTTTTCACCATTTCGGATGGCACAGCTGCAGCTTTCAGGACCGGTTCAGAAGCAGAGCCTCCAGCCATCCTGCGCTTCATCTGTTTAAAGCTGATAAACGTCTGCCGCGCTTCGTCATACAGATGGAATTGCAGAGACTTCAAACTGGTACGCAAGGTAATGGTCGTAGCTTTTTGCAACGGCGGAGTGGCGTTGTGCGCTTTTTCCAAATGATAATTCGGCACTTTCGGGCTCAAATGATGCACATGGTGGTATCCGATGTTCCCTGTAATCCACTGCAGCACTTTCGGGAGCTGATAGTACGAGCTTCCTTCCACTGCGGCCTTCACGTAACTCCAGTCTTCCTCGTTCTCAAAATAAGAGTCCTCAAACGTATGCTGCACATAAAACAGCCAGATGCCGAGCAGCCCGGAGAAAAAGAACACCGGCGCCTGTACCAGCACGAATGCCTGCCAGCCGATCAGCCAAATCAGAAGGGCATATAAGCCTGCAATCCCCGCATTAGTCACATACGTATTGATGACTTCCTTTCGACGCGCATCTTTACGGTTGAAACGGTATTGAACGCCGAATACAAAGAGCGGCCCTAGTACGAACATCACGAACGGGTGACGGTAAGCGTGATAGGACACCCTCGTCCAGAAGGAAGCTTTCTTGTACTCTTCAACTGTAAGCATCCACAAGTCGCCTACTCCTCTTTTGTCCAAATTGCTGCTGGTAGCATGATGGACGGAGTGGCTGTGTTTCCATTGCTGGTAGGGTACTAGTGTAAGAATCCCGAGAATCGTCCCTAGAATGTCCATTCCGCGGCGGCTCTTCAGAAAGGAGCCATGACAGCAGTCATGGAACATAATGAACGCACGGACTACGAAGCCCGATGCGGCCATGGCCAGCGGCAGCGTCAGCCAGTACGATACGCTGAGGCTGAAATAAGCGGCTGCCCACAGGGCGAACAGCGGAATTAAGGTGTTATAAATCTGCTTCATACTTGCTTTGGTGTCAGTTTTTTCAAAGGGAATCATGTTCTTTTTTAGTTGGACTATGGGATTTTGATTGGATTGACTCATCGAAAATTCCTCCTCGTGACGCTTATGTCTTCGCATTGGTGCGCCGAAGCTATATGCCCCTAGTAAAAGTATAGCCAATTCCCGGCAATATACGTAAGACATAAACGTCATGGAGAAAGATATGATATTTGTCATGTAACCTGCTCCAAAACTGTCACGCAAAAGAAAAAAGAACCCCGCCTCAGCGGAATTCTTTGAATGCTATCGACTTTTTGCCGCATTTGGAGCAGTAATAATCATCTTGAGGAATCACGTGGCCGCAGGTGCATACTTTCTCATTCTTCAGGTTCAACACCTGCTGTTCCAGCGCCTGAACCTGGTTTTGCAGCTGCGCAATCACTTTGCAGTGGTCAATTACGGAGGGTTTCGTATGGATCGGCTCTCCCGCCTGGTACGCAAGAAACACAGCCTCGCCGATCAGAGCTTGATGGTGTTCGATTTCTTTTTCCTTGGATGCAATTTGCGACTTGATCTTGGTCATCTCGATTTTATTCTGAGCCAGCTTGGCTGCATCCGTCGCACCCTGCTTCACTTTCTTAATCAGGTTCATCCCGTCGCCCACCCTTCCTGGGTTTATGTTGGCTTATGGTTGATTTTATGCGGGAATAGGGAAAAAGAAGTCTATTTACAGAAAAAAACCGGCGCTGCCGCACCGGTTCGGTTGTTACTTTCGGCCCCAGGTCAGGGAAGCCCATTTCTCTTCAAGCCAGCTCTCGAACTCGTCGCCTTTGTCGCCTTCGTAGGTGTCGTACAAGTCAATCCGCATTTTGCGGAGCTTGTCCTTGAACTCTTCATAAGTATGGCCGTGAGGCAAACTTTTCTTAATCCGTACCAGCGTCTTCGTTACGCCGCCGGGCAGCAGATCTCCTTGCTTCCGCACGGGCTGCCCAACCTGCTGTCCCAAGTCCTTCAGCTTGCGGTAAGCCGCCTGCTGCACGGTAAACACGGGATCATTGGCAAGCCGGTTCGTCAGGACGTCTACGGTCTTCGGGTGGTTATACTGTCCCAGCTCTTCCACAGCCGCCAGACGGTCTCTCCAGCTCGACATACGGTTTGCGTTCTTCTTCAACTGTTCATAATGCTCGGGTAACTCGTTCTTCATTTCTGTATGTGCCAAAACTATTCATTCTCCTTATATCGTTCAATTGTCGGTATGCTCTGATTTCTCCGCTTTACTGGCCGCAATCTTGGCGGCATGCTTGACGCCTTTGCTCTTGTAAGGCTTCGGCGCCGTCTTATTGGCGGACGCCTGCCACCGGTTCCAGCCCTTCTTGCCCGTACCCCGGCCGGTCCCGCCTTTGGCTTTCGTCATATGATCACTCCGTAGGGTTCCTGGACCATCAGCCGAAGGCTGTCCAGTTTCTGTTAAGGATGCCACAATTCCTGTATTTTCATGTGTACCATACAGTGTACCATAGCCTGACGGATGTAGAAAGGTTTCCTGTGGATAGGATTGGCAAAGGTGACGCAAACTAAGTTGGAATATTTACACAAGGAGCTGTCTTCTATGGACGCAGGTACCCGGAAATTATCCGCAGATTTGAAGACAAATGAAGAAACTCTTGTCCGGCTCTTATTTAAGGCGCCGGACTTAGTGGTCCACTATTTCTTCATGAGCCAGACCGGAACCCAGGCTTTTATCGCGTACTTACGGGGGACAACGGATCTGAACCTGCTCCAAAATTTCGTGCGCGACCTGCAGCTGCGCTCGGACGATACCCGGCAGCTGCGCTCCGTGCTTGCCTATCATCAGACGAATCGGGTTTTTGACTGGGACAGCATCAGCACCGGCTTGCTGGAGGGACAATCCGCTTTATTCATACAAGGCGATCAGGGCGCCTATTTATGCAATTTTTCCTCCTGGCCGAAACGCGCTTTAGTGGAGCCGGAATCCGAAGTTACTTTGCGCGGAAGCCGGATCGGCTTCATCGAGTCGGGAGACACCAACATCGCGCTCATCCGCAAACTCATTCCAGACTCCCGGATGCGAATGGATGAAATGAACGTCGGGGAACGAAGCCAGACGAAAGTTACCCTGGCCTATATCGACGACATTGCCGATAAGGATGCCGTCGAGGAGATGAAGAGCCGTATCAAGCAAATCAAGGTGGATTCCATCATTAACACAGGTGAATTGGTGGAGTACATCGAGGATAACAACTATTCCATCTTTCCTCAATTTCTGATTACCGAACGTCCCGACCTGGTTGCCTCCAATCTGCTTCAAGGCAGGATTGCGGTCATTCTGGACCGGTCTTCCTACGTATTAATGGGGCCCATGTCGTTCTTATCATTTTTCAGCTCCGTGGACGATATTAACATCCGTTGGCCAATCGTATCTTTTTTGCGGCTGCTTCGTATTATTGGACTGCTTATTTCGATCTTTCTGCCTTCCATCTATATAGCCATGGTCTCGTTTCATTATGAGATTATTCCTATTGACCTGGTGCAATCGATTGGTAGTTCCCTGGAACGGGTACCGATTCCCCCGATTGTCGAAGCGATGTTCATGGAATTGTTTCTGGAAATGCTGCGGGAGGCGGGACTCCGGCTGCCTAACAAAATCGGACAATCCGTCGGCATAGTAGGCGGTATTGTTATCGGACAGGCCGCCGTTCAGGCAGGGCTTGTCAGCAATATCATGGTTATCGTTGTAGCGTTGACCGCCATCGCCTCCTTCCTTCAGCCCAACCAGGACATGGCCGCAGCCGTCCGGATGATCCGCTTCCCCTTCATGCTCGCTGCTTATGTGATGGGTTTAGTAGGCATCGTCATCGGCATTATGATCCTGGTGGCCCACATCATCAGCCTTACTTCACTGAAGATGCCTTACACCACGCCGGTCATGCCCCTTCGGCTTCGTGACTGGAAAGTCACTTTGTTCCGGGCACCGCTGCCTTTTATCAAGAACCGGGTAAGTGCGGCGAACCCGCATAATACCCGCAAGAAGAAATAATCGGGGAGGTGCCCTTATGCAGATACCCAAAAAAGAACAGATTACATTCAAGCAATTTGTATTCTACATCTATAAGACCCAGATCGGCATAGGGGTGCTTACCTTGCCGCGGATTGTAGCAGAAGAAGCAAGCACGGACGGCTGGATCTCCATTCTGATCAGCTGGGGGGTGACCTTGCTGATCGGTATTTTCATTATCGGCTTGCTGCGAAGATTCCCCGGACACACCCTTTACGAAATTCTGCCGAAACTGTTCGGAAAGGTGGCGGGGTCCGCCCTTACGCTCCTATGGGTAGTATACAGCTTGTTTTCTGCAGGTGTCGTACTGTTTACGATGGTGTATATCATCCAGGTATGGATCCTGCGCAATACACATTTCGTCGTTCTGGTGATCACTTATCTTCTGCCCATTTATCTGATTGCGAAACAGAGGCTGCAAGTTCAGACCCGCTTTGCCGAATTCGTCTATATCTCAACGTTATGGATGCCTCCTCTTCTGTTCTTTTCTCTGCGGGACGCGAATGTACTGAACATTCTGCCTATCGGCAAGGAGGGAATCGGAAACGTTTTGAAAGCTGTCCCTTATACACTGGCACCGTTGTTGGGATTTGAAGGTGCCTATTTCCTGCAGCCTTACTTGAAAGACCGCTCCAAAGCGTTGAAAGGGGTAACGTTAGCTGTATCGATGGCTGCTGTTCTTTATCTTTTCGTGGTCATCATCTCCTTTCTTTGCTTTAACGAGAATGAAATACAGGATTATTTTTGGCCTACGCTTCAGCTTCTTAAAGCCATTACGCTCCCTTTTATAGAAAGGTTCGAGATTGTATTCCTAGCGTTCTACCTGACGATTGTCGCACAAACCATTATTCCGTATCTGTATTACTCCGCTGCCGGCTGTTCCAGCCTGCTCAAGCTCCGCGACCATAAATGGCCGCTCTTTGCCGCAGTTATTCTGCTGATCATTCTCTCCTTGTCGTATGAACCCGATGAACAGATCATCAGCCGTCTGGGCAGCATTCAAAATTGGGTGGGGATGGGGATGGCATACGCATTTCCTATACTTATATGGCTGTTTGCCGTTCTGTTCAAGAGAGCCCGAAAGGAGCCCGCCGGATGAACTGGAGCAAAATTCTTCTAACAATTTTTGCATTAACTCTGCTCAATGGGTGCGCGGACCGGATTGAGCTGGAGGAGCTTTCGCTCATCATGACAATCGGGTTGGATGAAGTCAAAAAAGGTCAGCTGAGCGTTGAAACAAAAATTCTGGATTTCAATAAACAAGAGGAAGCCGCCGAAGTTCTCATCCCTACAACAGGGAGGTCCATCCGGGGAAACCGGTCCAAGCTAAGCTCGATGAGCTCAGGTATTTTGGGTGCAGGCAAGCTGCAAATTGTCGTTGTAAGCAACCGTCTCCTTAAAATTGAAGATGTCTATCCCTATTTGGATGTTTTATACCGCGACGCCAAAATATCCAATGAAGCTCTTGTCATCTCATGCGACTGTAAGATTTCAGACCTCATGAAGATGAAATTGCCGCAAAATCCGCTTGTAACGGAATTTATGCGCAAATTAATCGATACGGGCTATACAGAAAATTATACGGTAAGGACGACGCTTCAGAAATTCCACTTTTTTCATTACGAGAAAGGGATTACCCCATCCATTTCCCAAATCATTCCCCGTCAGGATACAATCACTCTGAAGGGGACCACCTTACTCGACAAGGATGGAAAGTACGCAGCCAGCCTGAATTTGAAGGAATCCTTTCTGCTCCGCCTCTTACAAAACAAGCTTAGGCCGCCGGGAAACTACAGTACGGCAATTCCTCATAAGAAAGAATCGCTTCCGATTAGCATGGATATTAAAAGAGCCGATGCCAAAGTCTCCGTATCCTATCGGCAGGGAACCTACCGTTATCGGGTGAAAGTAGCCATTCGGGGCGAAGTGACTGAAGTAATCGGAACCATGGAGGCTAACAAAAACCTCGACTGGCTTCAGAATCAGCTCAATCAGAAGCTGAAGACAGAAATGACTGACGTCATCGGGAAAGCACAACAGCAACAGACCGACCCGTTCGGGTTCGGCCTGTATGCAAGAGCGCATCTATATCAGCAATGGTTAAAAGACAAGAACAATTGGGGCGAGGCATTCTCCCGTGCGGAAGTCACCGTGGACCCCGACGTGGTTATCAAACGGGTCGGTGTTGTGAAATAACCCTCCTAATGTGGAAAAGACGGCTTATGAAGGCTGCAGTCCGGTATCGTTTGGATGGAATCGTCAAAGGCACTGAGCTTCTTCAGGAAATAACACGATTCGGGCAAGTGGTGTTCGAGAAAGCGCAGCGTCGTCCGGGACAGGACACGGGTACCACGGTATAGCCGGATGACTCTCACGACAAATTCATAAAACTCAACAACCGTGACGGCCGTTTCGACAGCAAGCTGTTTTTCCGCTTCAAAGCCCGGCTGGATAAAGCGAAGATATCCTTTAAAGGCATCATTCTTGAGCAGGTGCGCCTGAAAAATCCGGGAGTAATTATTAGCCTGTTCCGTCAGCCCCAGCTCGATCGGGTCCAGCACATTGCGCAGCAGCACGGCATGCCCGACTTGGTCCTCCAGCCATAAATCCAGCAGGCCGTTCAACGGCAGTTGTTCGGGTTGGAGCCCTTCCATGTAGTAGGTGAGCAGTCTCAGATATTCCTGGTTTTCATTCAATGTGCCGTTAAAATAAGTCGGGGTCAGGTTAATATTGACCTGGTCCAAAATCCGCAGCCTCTGCAGATCTCCCTCAAACCGGAAATAGCCCAGCGCAACCGGGTAAGCTTCCTTCGCCAGTTCGACAAGCCCGGGATTGTCCTCCTTACTGGCCGGATCTATCGTATTCAGCCTGCTTCGCAGATTCCGGAACGCCATGATGTACTGCTCAGCCGTTTGCACGTACGATGTTTCCGCCGGCGATAATTGGTCAAATACGAATATGGCATGATCCTCAAGAATTTCCAGCCAAAACCGGTGCTCTTCCCATGGGTTTATGTAGCTTGCCGCTCCGTTAATGGTTGTCCCCGCCTTTCCAAGTAAAAATTCACCTATGAATGTATATGCGGGAAGGGACAAAGATTGACCTTATTTCTCTGGTGCAGCGGTCCTTAGTCACTTATGGTAACCAATTTCTTTATCCTGTTGTGCGATTACCATAAATACAGTAATGTTGGCACTCTCATCAATTAATCGACACTAAATTGCCATAATAAGCGTCTATGACAACAGGATTTGGTAATTTAATGTCTTTGCTTAAGAGAACCTCGGCATTTTCGCGAAAATAAGGTAGTTAGACAGCAGAATAGGGAAATTCGTTACCATATAAGTCACTCGAGTCATGAAATTTACTGTGCGACTAGGACGATGCTAAAGACCCCCGCCATCCTGCGGGGGTCACATGTACGTTTCTAACTTCTTATCGAGTACCGATCTGCAGCAGCATGGCCAGCATCCTCGCCGCTTGCAGGCGGGTTGCCTTATCCTTTGGAGCAAATCGGTGTTTCGGTTTGCCGGTAATGATTCCGGCTTGCTGTACAGCCTGCACCGCTTGCAGCGCATAGGAGGAAACAGCTTCCTTATCCGCGAACGGTACCGCCGCAGCTTCATACGACGACGTATTTAAGTAAAAAAAGAAAACCGCTCCAAAGAGCAGCTTCCTGATTTATTTAGACTGCGGTTTCCGTCCTTGCTGAAACCACTCCGATTTAGGCTTGCGCGACGGGTTCTGCTTCTCACTCCGGCCTCGGCTATGACCCTCGCTGCGACCCGCACCTTGGCTACGGCCCTGACCCTGCCTTTGCCCCCCGTTACTACCGTTAGCCTTGGCAGGTCTCGCTTCGGTCTGTACGGAAGCGGACGGCCGTTTGCCGACGGCGGAGCCTTGCTTACCTGCAGGCTGGGCGGCCAGCATCATCGGGAACGGATGCTCCTTCACCTGCGGCACCGTTTTGCGGATGACTTTCTCGATGTCCTTCAGATACGGCAGCTCTTCCTCTTCACAGAAGGAAATGGCAATGCCGCTTTGGCCCGCCCGACCGGTCCGGCCGATCCGGTGCACATATGTCTCCGGGATATTCGGCAGGTTGAAGTTGATGACATGGGACAATTCCTCGATATCAATCCCTCTGGCGGCGATATCCGTGGCAACGAGCACGCGGGTGGCCCCGCTTTTGAAATTGTTCAAAGCCAGCTGGCGCGCATTTTGCGACTTATTGCCGTGTATCGCTTGAGCCGCCACCTTCGCTTTGGCAAGGTCACGTACTACCCGGTCTGCTCCGTGCTTCGTGCGGGTAAAAACAAGTGCCGATACAATGCTTTTGTCCTCCAAAAGGTAGTTCAACAGCTTCTGCTTATTCGCCTTTTCCACTAAATAAACCGACTGCTTAATGCGGTCTACTGTCGACGAAACCGGCGTAATCTCCACTTTGACGGGGTCGACGAGCAGCGTCTTCACCAGCTTCAAAATTTCCGGCGGCATCGTTGCCGAGAAAAACAGCGTCTGTTTTTTGGCAGGCATGCGGGAAATAATCTTCTTCACATCGTTGATGAATCCCATATCCAGCATCCGGTCGGCTTCGTCCAGCACCAGAATTTCCACATGCTGCAGGTCGATCTGCTTCTGGTTCATCAAATCCATCAGGCGGCCAGGCGTGGCAATGACGATATCCGCTCCTTGCTGCAGCGCGCGTTCCTGAACCTTTTGAGAAACGCCTCCTACAATCGCCGTACTGCGAAGCGTTGTAAATTGGCTGTATGCCTTCAAATTATCCGATATTTGTATAGCCAGCTCCCGAGTCGGTGTCAGAATCAAGGAACGGATGCGGCGCGGGCCGGGAGGTCTGCTCTGCTGCATCAGCCTTTGAATCATCGGCAGCGAGAACGCGGCAGTTTTCCCGGTTCCCGTCTGGGCGCAGCCGAGCAGGTCTCTCCCTTCCAGAACGGCCGGAATGGCCTGTTCCTGAATAGGCGTCGGCGTTACATAGTTCTCTTTGGCAAGCGCCTTGAGAATCGGGGAAAGCAATTGTAAGTCTTGAAAAGTCATGGGTTCTCCTTTTTAACTGCATATAGTTTCGTTCGTGAATGTACATGTTGTGCATGGATGATAAAGCCTGCCTTAAATAGAGCTTGGACAAGGCAACACATAAGGATACCATTTGTGAGGGAAATAAGATACATCGACTGTTTTCCTGAAAGGGTTGCTAGTGACCGGACAAACCACCGTAAAGCTTCAGAAACCAAAAACTCTCCCGGCTTGAATTGCCGGGAGAGTTTCTTACTTTTTACTTTCCGCTGCCAGCTTATCCGCCGTCTCCAAGGAGCCTTGGGCTGTAACCTGCAGGTCTTTTAAAGCCTGCTACACTGTTTTTTTTGCCAACCATAACAAACTGAATCTCAGCTGCCGCCATCTCGTCAAAGTTAAAGTTTTGGGGATATTTCGTATAATCAATCAAGCTTTTGCTATATTTCAGTATATAGGTATAAAATACCATTTTTGAGAGTTAAAGGACTTCCCCCGCGAACCGCTTCCGAAACTCGGACGGCGACATGCCATATCGTTGGCGGAATACCCGGTGAAAATAGGTGTAGCTTCCGAACCCCGACGTTTCCGCAATCTGCTCAAGAGTCAGCAAACTGTACTTCATCCGCTCCTCGGCGGTGAGCATGCGAAGTTCCATCGTGTATTCGATCATCGTTTTGCCGAAACATTCCTTGAATAAGTGAACCGCCCTCGACACGCTCAGCCCCACATGGTCCGCAACATCCTGTACCTTGAAGGAGGAAACGGCATTTTCTTCGATAAAAGCTTTCATGCGCACCGCTGTAAAAGGCCTGCCGGAAGGAGCGGCCGCATCCTTGATCGCCTGTTCCATACTCAAGCACAGAGCCTGCAGCAGCAGCTGCAGCAGTTCTCCGTTTTCCGCTGCAAACCTTCTTTTTTCCAGGATAATATGCCTCCACAGGGAAAGCAGCTTTTCATCCAGATTGATCCTTACTCTTTGCCGTTTCCCCTTCCGTGCCCACCATTCGTCGAGCCAAGCCCCCTGCGCAAAAACATAATAATCGCCGCTCCCGACCATCGTCTGGCCCAGCTCGTTCACATGCTCTTTGACTGACAATTCATAGGGATCCCCGGGCTTAAACAGCAGCAAATCTCCTGGTTTCAACGTCACCATCGCCCCGTCGACCAGCGCCTGCGCAGACCCTTCGGATTGTAAGCGAAATAGATAACTTTTTAAACCCTCACGCAAGTTGATCGAAAATGGGATCGGGTGGTAAGAATATCCACATGTTAACACCTCTGCCAGCATAGAGGACCCTCCGGTTCGTTTCAGATTTATAGCAAAATAGTTCATGTTCTAAGCACATCGTGCATAGCCATTATACGGCATGTCTTTTTATAATGGAAACATCCCCGCAGCCCTTTTGCGGATAACCAACAACAATTATAAATAATGGAGCGTGAATCGGCATGAGAAAGCTAGGACTCGGTTTGCAAATGTATACATTACGTGACGAAACGGAACGAGATTTCGAAGGTACGCTTCGCAAAGTGGCGGCGCTCGGCTACGAAGGCGTAGAGTTTGCCGGCTACGGCGGTAAATCCGCGGAAGAAGTCCGCGACCTGCTGCAAGAGCTGAACCTGAAAGCAATCGGCGCGCATGTCAGCTTACAGGCGATCCGTGACAATCTGCAAGGTGAAATCGCTTACCTGAAAACGATCGGTGCGAAATATTTCATCTGCCCATGGCTGCCTATCGAAGATTATCAAACGCCGGAAGCCTGGAAGTCTCTGTTCACCCTGTTTGAAGATGCCGGCAAGGCTTGTCATAACGAAGGTTTGGTTTTCGGATACCACAACCATGCGTTTGAATTTGAACAGGAAGTGGACGGCCAATTCGTATTTGACGCGCTGTACTCTTCCACCTCTGCTGAGCAGGTGCAAGTAGAAATGGATACGGGCTGGGTGCAATTCGCAGGCCAAGACACACTTGCTTACATTGCGAAATACGCAGGCCGCCTGCCGCTCGTTCACTTGAAAGACTACCGCAAAGGCGAGCAAGGCGAAATGATCACAGTTGAGCTGGGCAACGGCGAGCTGCCGCTGGTAGACATTATCTCCGCAGCCGACAAAGCCGGTTCCGAATGGATTATCGTAGAACAGGACAACTGCCAGAACCCGCCGCTGGAAAGCGTGGAAACCAGCATGAACTGGATCAAAAACAATTACCTGGTATTGGTTTAATTTTATCATTAGAGGAGAATCAACTTAACTATGTCCAAAAAATTACGAGTAGCCGTCATCGGCTGTGGAGCTATTGCTCAGCGCCGTCATATCCCCGAGTATGAAGTGAACGAAAATGTGGAGCTGGTTGCTTTCGCCGATCCTGTGAACGAGCGCGCCCAGCTTTATGCCGACAAACACAACGCCAAAGCATACATGGATTACGAAGAGCTGCTGAAAGAAGTAGAGGTTGATGCCGTGAGCGTATGCACACCTAATGCACTGCATGCTCCGGTTGCGATTGCTGCAGCAAAAGCCGGGGCTCACGTGTTGGTAGAGAAGCCTATGGCTGTTTCCACGGAAGAAGGCACAGCTATGATCGAAGCTGCACGCCAGAACGGTGTGCAGCTGATGGTAGCGCATAACCAGCGTTATATGCCGCCTCATGTGAAAGCAAAGGAAATTCTGGACTCCGGCCGTCTGGGCAAAGTGATTACGTTCCGCACCGCTTTCGGGCATCCCGGCCCGGAAGGCTGGAGCGTGGATGGACGCAACAGCTGGTTCTTCCGCAAGCCGGAAGCTTCCATGGGCGCCATGGGCGACCTCGGCGTTCATAAGTCGGACCTGATTCGCCACCTGCTCAGCGATGAAGTGTCCGAAGTCGGCGCTTTCGTCGGCACCATCCATAAGGAAGGTACGGACGTCGACGATAATGCTACTTGCATCCTGCGTATGAGAAGCGGTGCGATCGGTACGCTTACGGCGAGCTGGACGTACTACAAAGGCGGCGACAACAGCACGATCATCTGGTGCGAGAACGGCGTCCTGAAGATCGACACCGATCCGGTGGACAATGTCATCGTGGAGCTGACCAACGGCAACGTGGAACGCTACCAGGTCGGAGCGATGGCAACGAACGAGCAGCAGACCCACAGCGGTGTTGTGGATGCGTTCGTAACCCACATCCTCGAGGGCACCACGCCGCTGGTCTCTGGCGAAGAAGGCTTGAAGTCGCTGCAGGTGATCCTTGGCGCTTTCGAATCTCAAGCAACAGGCAAGAATGTAAAGCTGGATTAAATCATAAAGACCGTTCCTGCACGGAGTCGTGCAGCGGACGGTCTTTTTTTGTTTAGAGGGCATCCCGATCCTTCTCCTTCGCAAGCTAACGAATCGTGGACACGTTATTTCGAGGAAATCAGAGTGTTTCTGGAGCTAACGAATCGTGGTAACGTTATTTGGTCCAAATGAGCACGGAATGGGTAAAATTAGCTGAAATAAGGCCGCCTCGATTCGTTAGAATTTGAAACTGCCGATTTGAGTTCAAATAAGGTATGTACGATTCGTTAAAAGCGGCAACGTGCTGATTCAATCCCGCTCAACAAGATAGGCCCCCGGAAGACAAGCTTCCGAGGACCTTACTTACTCACTTATCACTGCTGCTGATACTTCTCCCACGATCCGATGCCCGTGCTCATTGCATACAGACCTTGGCCGCTCGCATTTGGATCAGTCATTACATACTTGTTATTGGCCACGGATTTATAGCTTACCGTACCGTCACTGTTGTTGATAACTTCGAACTTCTCCCAGGTACCGATGGAGTTAGAGATCGCTTCCAAAGGCGAGTTCGTTTTGTTGATATTGGCAAGTACGTATTTGCCATTGTGTGCTTTAAAAGTAATTGTACCATCGCTGTTTGTGATTTTCTCGAATTGCTCCCATGTGTTGGCACTCGAGGAGATCGACTGCAGCGGATTATTGGTTACATTCGTGTTGGCTGCTACATATTTGTTATTAGCAAGGGAGTATAATTTAATGTTGCTGCTTGTCGGAGGAGGCGTCGTAGTACCGGAACCGCTGCCTTCGTAAGCGCCTTGATCATAGCCGTTGCCTTGCGGTCTAGCCACGGAGACGAACAAGTTCTTGATTTCACCTTTGCCTTGGATGTACGTCCAGTTCGGCGCATAACGGAACCAGGATACAGGCTGATTGGAAGATGTTTTCGTCAAAGCGCCTTGATCGAAACCGATGCTCGTTGCAGGTGCGCCGTTCGAAGTACCTGTATCGATGCTTGGCGAAGAGGATTGCAGACGGAAGTTAGCGTTGTCACCATCCACAAATAACGGGTTGCTATACCCGGATTGACCGGCAATGTTGTTGTTGCTGAAGGTGCTGTTCGTGAAGCTGCTATAAGTCCACATGCCTTGGCCGAAGGATTGGTGAATGACGTTATTTTTCACTATGGTGTTGTCAGCCGCATCGCTTCCGTAGTAGCCTAAACCGGAACCGCCGTGCGTATAGGAAGGGTCTTTCCCGTTTTCATACAGTGTGTTGTTGATAATTTTCGAATAGCTGCTTTCCGTGATCGCAATTCCGGCTCCGCCATTTTCAAAGAACACATTGTTCTCGATGGTAGCTCCGCCTTTGTAGAAGGACAGGTCCACGATCGCACCGTTACCGTCCGTATGAGCGGAAGAAACGTCGATGTTGTGATACGAAACGTTATTTTTGATATAGTTATTTGTTCCATACATGCCCCAGAAATTGATTCCGCTCGACCATGAGCCCGTGTTCGGATCATACCCGGTACGTCCTACCAGGTTGTTCTCCACAGTTACATCGCTTGCGTTCATAATGGAGATGCCGTTTTGTCCGGCTTTATCCACGATATTGTTGCGAATGATCACGTTGGACATCGTCTGGTACGGGGAAATCTCGCGGTTGTCGCTCTGGCGGATCGCCGGCGTTGTGTACCCCAGATTAATGCCCGAACGCCAGAAATTCTGCAGAACGAAGCCCTCGATAATGATGTAGCTGCCCTTACCCGTGCCTTGATGCGGTTCGCCATAATAGAAACCCACGCCTACCGTGCCGCCGCCGTCAATGATCGGAATTTCACCGGGATAGTTGCGGATCGTAATATAGTTGCCCGCCGTACCCGATTTGGACAGGTACGTTTCTCCGAACGTGTAAGTACCGCCGCGCACATAAACAGTATCTCCCGGCTGAGCCACTTCCATAAATTTATTAATCGTTGCAAAAGGCTGCGAAAGCGTCCCCGGATTGGAGTTGCTGCCGTTTACCGCCACATAGTAGGAGGCCGCAGCATGGCTCTTAGGAGCCGTTAAAAAGCTGAACAAGCTCAAAACCATCGTAAACATGAGCACCAAAGCTAACCATTTCTTAGTACCTTCAGTTTGTACCCAACTCATTATCTGCATTCCTCCTGGCTATAGAATAGGATCGTTCAGACTGACCTGTTGTTGAGTCGCGCCTCCTTCCTTATCAAAGTAACTGCTTGCATCGGTTCGGTAAGAGTATACTATGGGGGCAAAAATCCGATCTATCTCATTCCGTACCTTTCCTGACAGTATCGTGACTTGCACGGCAAAAAGGAGCCGTTTGCGGTTTCAAACGACTCCTTCTTATCCTGTTATATTGCCCCCTGTGAAGATGGCACCGCGTACAGCTTTACTTCTGTCTCTTAATTCCCGTACACTTCGAACTCCCATAAAGAGTATCCGTAAGTGGTGCCTCTTTCAGTACCGTACATCCGGACATACCTTCCTGTACCGGATAATCCCGTTAGATCTTCGGTGCCGCCGGTCCCATTCGTTTTCGTATAAATATCAGTCCAGGTTGCGGCATCGTTCGAGACTTGGATCTTGTAATTTTTTCCGTAAGCCGTTTCCCAGACCAGCTTTACCCGGTTAATCTGTTTGCTTGCGCCCAAATCCACATAAATCCAGCTTGGATCCTGGGAGGTGCTGGCCCACCGGGTGCCCATATTGCCATCCACCGCCTGTGCGCCGGTCTGACTGGTACTGTCATTAGTGGAAGTAGATGCAGTCTTGTTGGCAGATAACAAACTGCTTGTTACTGCCGTTCCATAAACCTCGAACTCCCATAGAGAATACCCCCACGTTGTTCCCCTTGCGGTCCCATAAACCCGGACATAACGCCCTGTACCGGATAGGCCTGTTATATCCTCCGTACCGCCTGTTCCGCCTGTTTTGGTGTAGATATCGCTCCAGGTTGCTGCGTCATTGGAAACTTGGATCTTATAATCTTTTCCGTAGGCCGCTTCCCATAGGAGCTTCACCCTGTTGATCGAGTACTGAGCCCCTAAGTCTACGTATATCCAGCTAGGGTCTTGCGAGCTGCTCGCCCAGCGTGTACCCGTATTGCCGTCCACCGCTTGGGTACCGGTCTGACTGGTACTGTCATTAGTGGACGTAGCAACCGTCTTATTCAAAGCGAGATTGGTGCTGCTTGCCGTATCGGTTGTAACAGTCAGAGCATCGCTGGCTGTTGATTCATTCCCGGCAGCGTCCCTGGCTTTTACCGTAAACGTGTATGCCGTGCCTGCTGACAAACCGGAAACTGTGTAGCTGGTTCCGGTAATGAGACTGCTGTTTACTTTCGTAGAGCCATTGTACACATCATAACCGGTTACTCCTACATTGTCTGTCGAAGCGGTCCATGACAAACTTACGCTGCTGCCGGTCTTGGATGGAGATGAAAGGTTCGCCGGCTTGGACGGGGCAGTAGTATCTCCCGTTCCTGCAGAACCGTATACTTCAAATTCATAAAGGGACACTCCCCAATACGGATTTACCCTTTGAGTGGCCGTCATCCTGATATAACGCCCCGTACCCGAAATTCCGGACAAATCGTCCACTCCGCCGTCTCCCGAAGTTGCAGCATAAATTTGGGTCCACGAACCTCCCGGATTATCTGTCATTTCAATCTTATAACCCGTAGCGTAGGCCGCCTCCCACCTTAATCTGATGCGGGAGACATTTTTGGAACTTCCGAGGTCGATATAAATCCACTGCCCCGTATCGCTCGCTGCGCTTGCCCAACGTGTGCCCGTATTGCCGTCATTCACCTTGGTCTTGTCAGTCGATGTTTCGTTGTCTGAAGAAGAGGTCACCGGCTGATTTAATGCCAAATTCGTACCAATGCTATTCGTTGTAACTGATAACGGACTGCTGGCCGCGGACAGATTATAAGCTGCATCAACTGCCTTCACTGTAAAAGAGTACGCAGTATTGTCCATAAGCCCGTTTACGGTGTATGAGGTCTGGGTTGTATTTCCGATCAACGCCCCGTCCTGATAGACGTTGTATTTGGTCACAGCTACATTATCGGACGAAGCGGACCAGCTTAAGTTCACGCTGGAATCCGTCTTGGTCGGTGAATTCAGATTCCCTGGAGACGTCGGGGCCTGCGTGTCGCTGCTTGGCGTCGTGAATACCCTCAGCTCCGCTATGAACATATCCCCGTAAGGCGCCTTTGCAACCCGGACATACCGGTATGCGGCGGTATCGGTGGAGTTGGCCGCCCAAGTACCTTTTTCCTCAAAAGGTTCGCTCCCTCCGGCACCTAGCGCAGTTACCGTGGAGTAATCCGAGAAGGAACTGTCATTGGAAACCATGACAACAAAGTTCGTTCTAGGTCCTGTCCAGGAATAACAGCATGGATCCTGCCTGGTAACCATCTCTACCCTGGTAATCGGTATCGGACTGCCGAGATCCACTGTCAGGTATTCGTCCGTTACCCCCTCGCTATAAACAGAGGCCCAGCCTGTGTTGATATCTCCATCCACAGCTTTAGCAGGCACATAGCTGCTATCGTAATAACTGACGGAAGAGGCGCTCTGATTCAAGGCAAAATTATTCGACAGCGCGGCGCTCGAAACAGTAACAGTAACATCGCTGCTGGTTGATAAATCACCGTCCTTGGCTGTTAAACGAAGTACATACGTACCTGCCGCAGAAAAGGCCGCAGTTGTCTTGGCCACATTCGGATTGCCGAAGGTGACGGTGCCCGGACCGCTGACCTTACTCCAAGTTGTCTTTACATAAAGACCTAGGGGAAGCCCGTCATCTGAGACGGCCGGATTCAACTGAAGTGTAGATGTTAAAGCAATGCTGCTGTTGCTGCCTGCGCTTACGGCAGGAGCGGCATTCGTGCCCCGTGCAGGCACTTTAGTAAGCAATCCTGTGTAGCCGGATTGAAGGCCTGCACCGTTAATAATGGATTGAACAGCGGATGGCGGACTGCTGGCGGTATATAAAGTTGCTTGTTCTATCGTACTTTCTGTTGCTTGATTGACCCAAGTTTGGGTAGTTGCGTAATTGCCTGTTATGTTCAAAAACTTGATGGAGGGCTTCCATAAATACAGCCAGTTTGGTTGGGGATCTTCTACAGCGTTGTTGAACACATCGGCATACTTTGAAGTTTCGTCCAAATACAGGCCTGCATAATCGCCGTACCCTTTTTTGACAAAGTTGTTCTTGATCACGCTACGGTTTTCTGGGGCACTGTCGCCTAATGTGGCCCATGTGTAAATTCCCCCGCAATCTCTTGTGACCTTCATATAATTGGTGACTTTGTTGTTGCTAATCGTATTCCGCCGGGTCGGGTTGACGGAATCGTCAGGAGTCCAGCTGTTAACCGAGATCCCGCAGTACGGAACTTCGGAAATATCGTTATAGGAAATGTTCGTATCCTGGGAGAAATAGGGCTGGATGGCCGGAGCCCCCATGTACTCCTGTCCGATGTAACGCAGTACGTTGTTCTGGACCGTATTAAACTTGGGAGTTTCTTCCCACGCCTTGTCAACAACGGCTCCGGCTTGCGTACCAATCGTGACTCCCGCTTCCGAAATGTCATAGAACACATTGCCGATGACATTCGTGTGGTTTGCGTAAAGGACTGCTAAGCCAATAGACCCTAAATTGCGGAAATCATTATCCTTAACGTCAATATACTCTGCAGCGTCAATCTGAACTGCCCCTGGAGGGTGTTCGGCCAGCGAAGTGTTGGCGGGTCCGTCGGGTCTGAGCACCCATTCCGCCTGGTTGGCGAACATCCCTTCCGTACTCGGTTCATTCCAAGCGGTATGCTTGAAGGTCAAGCCTTGGAAGGTCAAATACCGTACCTTGGACGTTAAACTGCCGCCCTTCACATCAATCAGCGTTTTGGTAACCGGATAGTAGGCTTGAACAGCAGATAAATTTTCCCCGGATTTCGGATAATAATATAGCTCCTTGGTGCTCTGGTTAAAATACCATTCCCCCTGCCTATCCAAAAGGCTAAGATCATTTTCAATATAAAAAACCCGGTTGAACGAGGGGGTAGTGTCGAAAGGGGTATTATTCAAGGCTTCATTGAAATAAGGCTGATCCATGTTCAAAGCCTTATCACCGTTCGTCAGGGACACAACGGACTTTATCGGAAGCCGGTTGTCACGCCAGGACACTTGCTGATGGATTTCGGCCTTGCCTGGATCCGTCAGCGTTTCAAGCATGTTTCCGTTAACGATATACCCATCCCTGGATTCGGAGGTATTGGTATCGTTATACCAGCCCTTCCCCGCAATCGGCAGCTCAGTCCGGGCACGTGTGCGCCTTTCTCCATCGATATAAAAATTCCTGAAGTCAGTTACTGTGTTGGGAAGTGTAATCTTGTAGTAGGACTTGCCCGGGACCAGTGACCATGTTCCCGTAACCTGCTGTCCTCCGCTCAGTACCGGCGTCTCGCCGTTGTAGGCTTTATAGATGATTCGCTTGTCGGCTGCCGCTCCGGAGTCGCTTTCATTGAACACAATGGCAGAAGTAACCGGGTATGTGCCGCCCCGAAGCTGGACTACGATATCGCCGGTCATACTGCCTTTTACGGTACGAACAACGTCCCGTGCTTTCTGAATAGTCTTAAACGGACCGTCGGTGCTGCTTGCGTTAGGGGCAGCCAGCGTGCCGGACCAGTTGTCATTCCCATTGGGGGACACATAATAGGTCCTCCATACAGCTGCCTCGGCTACCTTAGCCGCACCAGCGGGTAAATAACTTGCCAACATACACACAATCAGCATGAAGGCATACATGTTCATTCGCTTCCTCTTCATCACAATACCTCCCAATTTCTAAAATGATAACGATTACATTTGTTGTGCTGCTTCCACTACTTCGAGCGCTTCCTCCTTTCCGTTCAGATTATGTCACCCCAATATTCAGCAAATCCAGTGTAAAATGTATAGAATACATCCTTTTTGAAAGCTGTTTAGAAAAAAAAGCAGAACCCATGACAGGTCCTGCTTTTCACTTAGGGCTTAGGCGTTATAAACTGCTCTTCCACTCGTCCACTTGGCGCTGCTTCTCCGCAATAATTTTGTCTACGCCCGCATTTTTCAGTTTGGCCAAAAATTCTTCGTACTTCTCCGGAAACCATCCCGCGAATACGTTACCGTATTCATCCATCACTGATTTTACAGCGGCGATCTCTGTTTTCACCGGTTCGGAAACGAAATTGAAACCTAAAAGCTCGGAATACTCCGCTTCGTTGTTCAACTTCTCTGTTGCATCCCATGAGCCTACTTGGCCCGGGTCCGTGTAGAATCCGTTAAATACATTGCCGAATACGAAATCCGTATTCGTGTTGTATCCGCTGTCCGCTATTTTCGTAATGAGATTGTCTCCGGCCTTCGTATAATGCTTACCTTCTATTCCAAACGTAATCAGGTTATAAAGCTCTTTGTCCGTATTAACAAGTTCAATCAGCATCGCTGCACGCTCAGGGTTTTTGGAAGTGGTACTGATACCTGTCATAGCAGCCGTCAAACTGTTGGAGAAAATTTTTGGCTTCGTAATCAAATTAAATACACGCTTCGTCTTGCCGTCCTTAGCCAAAGCACCATTTGTCACCATGTCGGGTTTGATCAACTCTACATTGTCGATCGGGTATTTATTTGCCTTTTCATCTTCCGTAAAGTCCTGTCCGGGAAGCTTGCTCCTCGGATCAATATAGCCTTTCTGCACGAGAGAAGCATTATATTGCGCGACCTTTCTAAGCTCAGGGGTGTCATATTGATTTATGACCTTGCCTTCTGCATTCAACCAGCCAGGCAGCTGCGTATCGCCGATCGCCTCAAATTTGCCGAAAAAGGCTGGAGCAAATCCAAGGGTATCGAAACCTATGCCTCTCAGCTTCACATCTTTATGATCCGCATGGATTTTTTCGAAGACCGGCAGAATTTGCTCATAACTCGTAATTTGGTCCAGTTCCAAATTGTATTCTTTCACATAAGGTTCGATAATACCGATACCGTACTGATTAGCGAAAATCTGCTTGTTAATTACTGCATAATTGCTGCCTTTTACTGAGGTTGCTTTCCAGATTTCATCCGGAATGCTCTTCTTCACATTAGGCATATACTGCCACAAATCATCCAGCTTCCGCAGAGCGCCTTTACTCACTGCCTGATCAAATTCATTAATCCAGTTGGAGGTAAAGACGAGATCGTAAGTGTCGCCTGCTGCAGCCATAATATTCGTTTTTTGTTTGAAATTATCCCATGTTAGCGGATACAATTTGACGGTTGCGTTTATTTTCTTCGTCGTAATTTCATTAATTTTCTCATTAACGGCCGCAAGGTCTTTCGGATCCTCCCAAGCCAGATAATGCCACGATAACTCAACAGGCTTCAGTTCAGCTGGTTCTGCTTTACTGTTGTTTACGCTTGCCGCCGGTGTCTCGTTGGAACTGCAACCGCCCAACGCGATACTGAGCGACAATACAGCGGCTGTTAGGATAAAGCCGGCCTTTTTCATTTGTTTCTTCATCTAATGGAAACCTCCCTGTTTATTGAAATCTGTGTCGACATTGGCATCGACAAACTGAATCATAGGCCAGAAGCACCGGGATTCCTAGTGTGAAAAATGAAGTTTTCAGCAATAAATCATGATTCACATGAACAATTACTAAAGATACCGGAATCCGCACAGCAACAAAAAAAGCCGCAGGCATCACGGCTGTTTTCGCATTCCGAATCATTACATATCTTCGCCGGCTTGGATAATGCCGCTGAAATGCTTAAGCTTATATTCGCTGAGGGAAACCCCTGTTTTTGCCTTGAAGAGTTTATAGAAATAGTTCTTATTTTCAATGCCCACTTCGTCCAGGATGGCGTTTAAATTCCGGCTGCCTTTTCCAAGAAGCTCAATCGTCTGGTTGATCCTGACTTCAGTGATATATTCGGCAACTGATTTCCCGTAATCATCGCGGAACAGCTTGCCGACATACACTTTCGACATATTCATCCGGTCCGCAATCGTGTCTAGACATAAGGACTTGTCGGCATATTCCTTTTCGATAATGGCTGCGATAGAACCGGTTATGGCATGTGTCCGATTCTTCTTCCAGTCCCCCACACGTTCATGAATTTGCGTAAACAGCTGATAAAACAGGACATGCACTTCTTCCATAGTCTCCGCATTGCTGACACCGCGGATAAACGTGTGAAAATCAAACCTGACCCGATACAGGCTGTTGTCAGCAACCTGGTTCAAATATTGGAAAATTCGATGGCTGATAAAGAATATATTCGAAAGCACAATGTTATAAGGAGCTGACTGTAAGCTCTCCATCAGCGTTATATACTCGTTTTTGGCCTCCTCCAACTTTCCCCTGGTCAGCAAATCCATGATTTCTTTCATGGAGGAATCCTGAAGTTCATACCCGGCATATTCGCGGTTTGCTGTCATCTCTTCCGTTATCGTTGCCATATGTCCGAAGAGCAGCCGGTAATTCGCCCACTCTGCAAGCTCCCTTCCGCGCTCCGGAAGCTGACCAAAGTCTTGTTCAAAGCTTCCGATAACAGCCGATAGGGAGAGACGGAAATGCTCATGTGAATATTGTTTCACATCTTCTGCAAGGCCGGCTATCCTGCTGTGGTCCAAACCAGATTCCGCTGAAGCTTGCTCTTGAACAATGGCTGCGATAAAGTCTTCTTCCATATCGATGACCTCGACTGCATAATGCTTGGAAAAGAGCTCCTCAACTACGTTGCTCACCGCATAAATCATAAGGTTTCTGTCCTTTGCATCATACGCAGAGGTAAACGCGGCAAACCGGTCTACTTTAAATCCGACCAGTCTGAAGGGTAAAGACGGGTTCAGATGAATTCGATAATGGGAAAGCCTTGCCGCGTGATCTATCGTTAAATGGTTTTCGAGCAGGCAATTTCTCAGATATTCTTTTTTCTTCGTATTCATTAAATCACGATTCACCGTTTCAGCTTGACGGGCCTTGTTAATAAAATCCGAAAAAATGTTGGAAAGAAGTCCCGCTTCATCACGCATATGTTCGGATTGCGCCGTACCGCTCTTTCTCATGACCTCTTGCACCAGGTTGCCAATGGGCAGATACAGCCTGCGGGATATGACGTAAAGCAGCGAGAGGGCAATTAACAAGATTAACAGGAAAATACTTACTGTGATCCACTTCATCCTGCTGATGCTTTGTGCAAATTTACCATAATCCGAATAATTGATGAAGGTCCATCCCAAATCCTTCGAGACCGAATAGCTGACCAGGACTTGCTTACCGTTGATCCGGTCCTTAAAGCTGCCTGCTTCCTTGTTCTCCTTCATAATGCTCTTAACAAAAGAGCGGTCTAATAAAGATTCATTGAATGCAAAGGTCTGGGAAGTTCCGATATTGTTTCCCTTCTGATCGATGATAATGATTTCTCCGAGATTCGATTTCTGATCCAGAGTTGTCATGATTTGCTTAAGGTAGTCGGTTTTGATATTTACGATCACAGCCCCTTGGATTCCATCGCGGCTGGTGGCGAAATCATACACGAAGTAAGAGTAGACATTATACTTCTGTTTCCCCTGGAAGATCGGAACGGTGCGCGGCACTGGTTTGCTCCGCAATACCGTTTCCGGATGCTTGACCCGTGCGAGAACATCCGTATCGGAGAAAACTCCTCTTTGGATATAACCGGACTGTGCCACACCGGGATCGGCAATAGAAAGGAACAGATTCAGCTTGCTGTTATATATGTAAATGGAGTGGACGAAAGGATTCGTGTTGATGTAAGCATAAAGCCGCTTATACTCGACCTCGTCGATCGTTGCATCCGCAATATTGGAGGTATACATCAAGCGATTGGTCTTATCCAAACCGAACAAGGAGAAAGCTAGCGATCTGGCATTATCATTCATATAATTGGCGCTGTAGCTCACTTGTGAAAGGGCTTTCGTATTAGAGTCTACCAAAACCTCCGTTGCATATTGCTCGAAGTTGGAGAGAAGTGCATAGGTTAAGACAACTAGGATCACTACAGTGAACAGGGTTAAGGTCATTATCATCTTTCGAAACAGGCTACCCGTTTTCATGACTTGCCCCCCCAATAGGTAAGATATCTCATTTATTCATACTAAGTAAACGGCGGAATGTCAACCGGTTCGATTCGTTGCGGCTGGCACTATGCAAAAAAGAGAGCCGCGATTCATCAGCTCTCTGCCTTCTACTCTACCCTTTCACCGCTCCAAACGTCAGGCCCCGTACGAAATACTTCTGGAAGAACAAGTAGCAGAATACCAGCGGGCCAGTAGTAACTACTACAGTTGCCATTCGGATGGTCATAGCAGGAGGGCTTACTTCAACGTTTAACGGTTTAAACTGCAGGGCGCTTATCGCTGATTGAATGTTATAGAGCAGTAGCTGCAGCGGTTTCAGGTGCTCGCTTTCGATATAAAGGAGCGCCATGAACCAATCGTTCCAGAAGCTGAGTGTGCAGAATAATCCGATAGTACCCAGCACTGGCGTTGATAAAGGAAGAATAATCCGTAAGAAAATCCCGATTTCGCTGGCTCCCTCCATCTTCGCAGCTTCTACCAACTCATCAGGGAGGTCTTTAAAGAAAGTACGCATAATAATGACATACCACGCATTTACAAGCAAGGGAACGATCAAGACCCAGATGGTGTCTTTCAGATGCAGGTATCTGGAAATCAGGATGTAGGACGGAACTAGCCCCCCATTGAACAACATGGTAAAAAAAATATAAAACGTCAACGGGTTACGGAACATAAAGTCCTTCCTGGATAATGGATAGGCCAATAAAGCATTCATAAATACAGATAGGACCGTTCCTATAAACGTAATGAATATCGTTACGCCATAAGCCCTCAGAAGGACTTTGGGCTGACCTATAATGTAATCATAGGCCTCCGTAGTAAACCCTCTGGGGAATACGGAAAATCCATGTTCATTCAGTGCCGCCGATGAGGAGAACGAGGCGGACAATACGATAAACAACGGCAAAATGCAGGCAATGCTAAATGCGAATAGTACGAGATAATTCATCGATTTCCCTATTGTAAGCTTCGGTTTCATGAGAAGATCCTCCTTTCCTAGAACAGCGAGCTGTCCCTGTCCAGTTTACGTACGATAAAGTTGGTGGTCAGCACCAGAATGAAGCCTACGACCGATTGATAAAGGCCTGCTGCGGAAGCCATGCCCACATCCCCGGTGCTCCTTAATGCACGGAATACATAGGTATCGATGACATCCGTCGTGGGGAACAACTGGCCTGAATTTCCTATGAGATTGAAGAACATCCCGAAATCCGCATAGAATATTTTGCCTATAGCCAATATCGTAAGAATAATCATTAGAGGCTTCAGAAGCGGTAACGTGATATAGATGATTTGCTGCCGTTTCGTGGCCCCGTCCATACGGGCGGACTCATAATATTCGTGACTGATCCCCATGATTGCTGCAAGGTAAATGAGCGAATTATAGCCGGCGCCTTTCCAGATGCTGATCAAAACCAAGATTAACGGCCATAACTCCGGTCTGGAGTAAAAATCCACCTGTTCGAATCCCAAAGCTGTAATCAGCTGGTTGATTAACCCTGTCTGCTGGGCCATAAACGGCACCACAAATGCCGCAACCACAACCCAGGAAAGAATGTTGGGAAGAAAGAACGAAGATTGCAGGTACCGATTGGCCCATCTGCTTTTCACTTCATTCATCATAATCGCCAAACTGACCGCAGCAATCAACCCTGTGGCGATAAACAGGAAGTTCAAATAAATCGTATTGTAAGTAATTCTCCAAGCATGCTCCGACGTAAAGAGAAACTCAAAGTTCTTCCATCCGACCCATTTGCTTCCCAGTATGCCATCCTGGAACTTATAATCCTTGAAGGCAATGATAATACCGAACATCGGCACATAGGAGAATAGAAACACAAAGAGAATCCCGGGCAAGGTCATAACCAAGAGAGGCAGACTTTTCTTCGCTCTCTTCCTGAAGCGTGCGAACGTATGGACGCCCGGTTGGTTTGGAACGGATTCCGGTTTTGCTTGTACAACAGTATGCATGTCTTCACTCCTTATCTGTGGTGGTTCCTTACCCACATGTTGAACGAAGCTCCTGCATACATCTACTATAAAAACCGCAGATTGTGTAAAAGCACCCGGTAAAAAGTAAAGAAATCGACGTTTTTTAAATATCTGCATACAAAAAAAGAACAAGGCACTGGTAAAGGCCCTGTCCTTCCTGCTCAATCCGGGTACGTCTCCCGCACAAACTTCACTGTCTGCCGGATCAGATCCCGAAGTACCTCGACGTCGATATCAGCTACTTTGTTTATATAGACACAGCCCTTGGCTGCCGTGTGTTTACCGAACTTTTCGAGAAGCTCATGCGTCTCCGGCAGCTGGGCGGCCAGGTACAGGCTAATCTTGGCTTTCCGCGGCGAAAACCCGGTGAGGGCCGCATCCCCCTCATGCCCGGACGCATACTTGTAGTGATAGGACCCGAAGCCGATAATGCTGGGCCCCCACATGCGGGCTTCGTACCCGGTCGTTTCCTCAAAAATCCGCAGCAGCTCATAAGCATCCTGCCGCTTCTTCGGGCTTTCCACCTGCTCAATGAATTCGATTACGCTATTGTCTGTTTCTTTGGTTTTTGGCTCGTACATCTGCATTATTCCCCTTTCGGCTTCTTTGCTCCTCGTTTCTCTTCCGCTTTGCGCTTGTTCTCCTCCACCCGAAATGCCGTAATTCTCCGGATCAAATCTAGAGGCAAGGGCTCGTCCATAGGAAATTGCACCGACCCTTTGGCCCATTTATACTTCGCAAACTCGTGCTGGAACATCTCAATTCCGCTAGCGCCCGGATAAAACCCGATATGATGCTTGAACGCGGCAAAATGAACCAGATTCCCGTGCAGCGCAAACGTCGGCATCTGATAGCTGATTCGTTCCTCTGCTTGAGGAACCACCTCCCGGATCGCTTGTCTCACTTGGTGAAGGAGCTGCTGTACCTCCGGCGGAAACGTTGAGATATATTGATCCGTTGTCTCAAAACCAGTCTTGTCCATATGCGCTCCTTTTCTCAAGAAAGTCCTGTTTTCATTATACACAAAAATGGGCAGTCCCCTACCCAAAAGGGGACTGCCTTCTCAACAAATCACTTATATACTGCGGTTTCCTCTACCTGCAAGCTCTCCCCCTTGCCTGCCTGCACTTTGGAGTTCTTGACCTTAAACGCCTTATCCTTGCCCGTCAATTTGACTTTGTAGGAAGTTTTGTACTCGCTGTTTTTCATGTCATACACTTTCAACTCCGCCTGTTCCGCTCCCGTCCAGGCAATGTCCGTCTCCTGGTCCGCCGGAACGGTGATCCATAGACGGTTGCCCAGTTTGTCAACGGTGACAGCGGCGGACTTTTGCTCGGCCTCAAAAGTTTTGTCTTTGCGCGTCTTGATCACCGTCTTCTCTCCGTTCTGCTGTGTCAGCGTCAGGGACGCTTCTTCACCAGTCAACGGAACGGACAGTACAGTTGCGGTAACACCGTCGGTGTTATACGCTGTTGTATCATTCAGGAAACCATCGGTGGAAGCCGGCATCGTAATACCTGCTACAGGGACTTCATTGCCGTAAATCAGAATCTGCTTCACCTGCTGACGGTTGCGGTTATCGCGCACTAGCGGCATGTGTTCTACTCCGGTAATGCTGTACGTTCTCATCTTCTTCGTTCCGATGCCGAACGTTCCCCGTCCCCGGCTGCTGTTGAGCGGAACGGTGCCGTCCCCGCTGACATAAACCGGTACGGCGGATTCGTCCAGGATCGGCAGCTTATCCAGGTCAGCTAGTTCCGCTACATCCCACACCGAATGCGTATACCTGTAGCTTCCAATCGTGTTCATGCCATAACCTGAAATATTGTAAAACGGTACATCCGTCAAAGGCGCGTCATAATAGCTTTGGTGTTTGGACAACGCACGATTCATCAGCTCTTCATTAAAGTCCAGGTAAGGATAATCCTGGCCATGGTTCACTCTGCTAAGGAAATCTTTCATTTTGGCGTAAGAGTCAATATTTACAAACCTGTGGTCATTGCGTTCATCGCTGTTCTTTTGCAGGTAAGTCAGTACAGGCATATAGTTGCTAGTGTGGAAATAACCCGGCGAAGGAATCAGTCCATAGGCAGAAGGAGAGTGCATCGCCAATTGCCGTCCAACGGAATTTGATAAAATCGGAATGTCCAGGTCGTATCCGTCGATCCATGACTTCAACGAGGCCGGTGCGCCCAGCCATGGGGTTCCCATCGTGATCCACTTACCGGTTTTTTTAGCATAATTCGGGTCCATCATCGCTTCTTTTACAATTAAACCGCCGTTGCTGTGCGAGATCAGCATGACTTTACTTGAGCCTGTTTTGGATATAGCCTGATCGATTTTCCGTTTCAGGAGCCCCGCCGCCTCGGTATTATCCCTGATAAAGTAATAGGGAACGCCGAACAATGTATTTCCCGAAGTATATCCTTCCGCCCGCAAATCCTCAATCATCAGGTCAAAATATTTATCCTGCCCCAACATCTCCGACTCCGGAGCAATATCGGAAATACCCCACAATCCGCCATTCTGGTCCTTGAAAAAGACGTCGTCCGGCTCTCCTGAAGGACTTTGAAGCATGTGTCTGGCCGTATCGGAGACGTTGTAGTTCATCCAAACATTCTCCATCTCGCCTTCATTGTTGTAGTGGAATAAAGAGGTGCCCCCAAATCCAGGCACAATCAGAATCGGCACGATCCCTCCGCACTTGATGTTCAACGTATAATTCCACATATCGTAAGACCCATCACGGGAAGCTACTTTGACATAGTACGTCTTGTTTTTCGGGATGATGACCGAGAAGTTCCGGCCCTCTTTGACCGAGCTGCTGATCTCTCTGCCGTCGCCGTCCAGCACCCATACATCATATCTGTCTACTGAAATTTGCAAATCGTACGGAAGTCCGGTGTTAGACACTTTATAAAAGTCCCCGTCGGAAATCGAGTGAATCGTCCCTTTGAACTCCCGCTGGTTCGGGTAGCCAGGGATTTGAATGATTTTGTTCGGGTACACACTGGCTTCTGTTGCAGAGAAAAAGGTATTGTTATTTTCAAAGCTGTCCATGTCTCTGATGATCGTTTTCAGCCGGTACGGAACATTCAAGTGATAGTTGAGCAGCCCCGTTTCCTGATACACCTGGATATAATACACACCCTCCGTAAAAGGAACCATCACAATCCCGTTCACACCGCCCGTTCCTTCGGAAGCGCCGATGAAGTTTTTGTTCTGATCATAGATGGAAAAATGCCACGTCGGCTGCTTATTCTCCAGTGCTACCCAGACCGTTCCTTTGCGCCCGGTCAGATCAAGCTTGTAATAATCTGTGTCTCTGTTCCAATGAAACATGCCCAGCATATCGTGGCCCAGCGGGATGTTCGTCGCCACATCGGTCGTGTCGTTATTCGTGTTGATCTCATTCTCTTTGGTCTCCAAACCGGTCTGTTCCAGCTTCACTTTGATGTCGTAATAGTGGAGGTTGCTGCTGTATCCGTTTTTGGAGGAGACTTTGAGATAGAAAGCTGTGTCCTTTTTGCCAAAAATATCGGTAATAGTCCCGTCAGACCAACGGTTCCCTACAGGCTGCAGGGCGGCGTCGTACAGATCGATTCTGTATTTGTCGCTGAGTACGGGAATGCTGACTGAGAAGTATCCGGTCGTGTAGGGTGATAACTGATACCAATCTACGTCCGCAGCTTCATGGATAGTCCCCTGGACCGAGGATTCGTTCGCTCTGCCCAGCTTTGTCACATAATTGGATACCGCCGTTTCCCTTGTATTGTTGACCTCATACTGATCCCCTCCGACCATGCGGATTTCGATTTCGTAGTCTTCATACGCCGGAAAATTCTCCTGATCTCTGCTCACGGAATAAACATGGACATAAAACAGGTCGCCCTTGGCTCCGGATACACCGGTAATGAGCTTATTCGTTGGATCCATGTCATTATTTTCGGACAGATAAAGCGGGTTCCGGTTCTTATCATACAAGTCCATACGATGGTCATCCGACGGGAAATTGAACATCTCTACTTCAAAACGTCCGCCCTCGGCAAGCTGGAATGTGTACCAATCCTGGTCGCCCGCTTCGCTTAAGGAACCTCCAAGAACTTCGTTGAGCGTGACCGCAATCGGCGGTGCTGCGTCCTCAAGCCTGTCGTTAGGCTCCGTATCGGAACCTGGTGCCGCCCGGAAGGACCTGGTGTAAAGTTCGTAGGAGTCCGTTACATGGAAGCCCAGCTTAGAGTAGACCTTCACATAGAACATTTGATTTTGCGTACCCGGCAGGTTTCTTATCAGTTTCTCTGCATAGTTTTCCGAATCCGCCAAAAGAGTAAAATGCTCGTTGTAAACTTTGAAGTAGTAATTTACCCCGGTTGGAAGGGAGGCTAACCCTACGTCAAACACGCCGCTTTGGCCAAGTTTCATCTGATACCAGTCTACGTCTGCTGCAGAGTGAAGAGTTGCGCTGATCTGATCGGAGGCATGCAGGCCAAGAGAAGTAATCGATGCCCGGTTGTGCTCGTCATTCGCTTCGTACTCATCCACTTTCGCCGTCTGAGTTAAGGTGAGCGTGAACGCTTGGTTCGCTTCCCCTTTGAGTTCTGTGATTTTGAGATCGTATTTCATGCCTTGTTTCAAAATAAGCGGAGTACCGCCGGCCACCACAGCAGCCCCGTCATACAACTGGTAAGCAAAGCTCGAGGTGCTGCCCGCGTCAGGGGTGACGCTTATCGTTGCAGCATAGTTGGCATCCGGTGTGAACGTGTACCATGCTTCCCCTTTAGCAGCGCTAATTATTCCGTTGATAGTCTCGCCCAAGGTCACCGCTTGTGCTGTTGTCCGCGGATCGACAGTGATGACCGGTTGTGGGGTAAAAGAACCTTCAATACGGTAATCGTGTGAAATGTCCTGGTTGAAGTAGCTGTAACTTAAGGCCGCTCTCACGAAGTAATCGTTTCCTGCCTCCAAGTAGACATTTTCCTGAACACTGCTGACCGTTTCATAGTTGTCGTCCAGTTCGTTTTCAGCCAGGTCGACGATATCCAGGTTCATGATTTTTGGAGTACCCTCTTCAAAAAGCTTCACATTCATGTAACCGGACTTCTCCACCCGGAACGGGTGGAAGTCATACTGGTCTGTTTTGCCGCTGATGGTTCCTGTGTAACGGAACGTCTCGCTTCCCGTCAGCTGATAAGGCTGCCCGGTCTCTGTGGTGAGATTGTTAGATTCTTGCTCCTGTTCATCGTAGGTAAAAACCGTTGCGGCCGTTGCTGCTGTTGATGCCGACGCTAAAGTGGAAGCCGTCACACTCGGCAGTACCGGCTGGGATAGCAGCGATAGGCTCAGTAGTGCGGCTGCTGCGGCTTTAGCCGTCTTTTGCAATCGTATGTTCATCATTCTTCTCCTTTGTAAAGTGGTCTGAAGCAAGTATATGGCGTCCCGGGGCGGTGCGTAAGGTTGAAGTTTTATCACCCGGGAAATGATATACTGGACCCAAAGGAGTGAATCAGGATGAAACGGTACATGGATCACTTTGTTCGTAACGACCGGGAACAGGCGCGTGTTCTGGCGGTGGAAAAGCTGGCCGCCGTCTTTGCGGAGAGGGCCGAACGGCATGACCGGGAAGGTTCGTTTCCGTTTGAGAACTTTGCGGACCTGCGGGAGGCGGGGTACTTGAAACTGACCGTTCCTGCCGAATACGGCGGCGACGATATTTCGCTGTACGAGTTGGTTCAGCTTCAGGAACGGCTGGCGTACGGGGACGGTTCTACGGCGTTGGCTGTCGGATGGCATATCGGGCAAGTTCATCATTTGAGGCACAGCGGGAAATGGCCGGAGGCATTGTTTGCGGAGTTTTGCCGGGCGATCGTGTCCGAGGGGGCGATGGTCAATACTTTTGCTACCGAGGCGGCTTCGGGGAGCCCGAGCCGGGGCGGGATACCGGAGACGACAGCAGTCCGCGCGGACGGAGGATGGCGCATTACGGGACGCAAAACATACAGCACGTTGTCACCCATACTTGAGCGGTTTGTGGTATCGGCTTATTTGCCTGAGGAGGATACAGTCAGTGAGTTTCTATTGAGCCGGGGCGAGGGCGTTCGCCTGGTGGAAACTTGGGACACGCTCGGCATGCGGGCGACCGGCAGCCATGATGTGGTGCTGGAAGGGGCGTATGTGGAGGAACGAATGAGGATCCCGGGCGGGAATGGAACGCCGAATAACGTGAGCTCAGGGGCTCTTCGTACGACTGATGACGGCGGCGGCTGGCTGCTGCACATTCCCGCTTGCTATATGGGGATTGCCTTAGCGGCCCGGGACTATGCTTTGGCGTTTGCCCGTTCCTACCAGCCAAATTCGCTGAGTGCCCCAATTGCCGCGCTCCCTGCCGTGCAGCAGTCCATTGCGGAAATGGAAGTGCAGCTGCGGACCGCGCGCACACTGCTGTATGCGGCAGCCGAGCGGTGGGACCGGGACGCCGAAGGGCGGCCTGCCATGAGGCACGAACTCGGCTTGGCCAAGTACACGGTCACCAACAACGCGATACGTATTGTGGATTTGGCCATGCGGATCGTCGGCGCCGACAGCCTGTCCCGCCGGCGGCCGCTGGAGCGCTACTACCGCGATGTCCGCGCGGGGCTGCATAACCCGCCGATGGACAGCTCGGTACTGCAGGGCTTGGCGCAGGCGGCTTTGGGCGAGGAGGCGGAGTAGCTTCAAAAGAAGCTGTCCCCTGCCAGAAACGGCGCCTCCCTGTACCCTATAAGGAAGTACTCATATCTGCCAAAGTAAAGCTGAGCTTCTTCATTAGGAAGCCATACCCACTCATCGATTTCGGTCTGGCAGCGGTGTGCCCGAAATCCGGCAAGTTTGGCTTCCTGATGTGCATGGACATCGATGCGGACTACATCGCTACGAGTGTAGCCGTATTGATCCGGAAATTCCATCGCATCGCCAAAGGTAATATAATACAACGCTCCCCGACGGCCGCTTGCCTGAAAAGCGGCCGTCGTTGCTTTTCCGATCGCGCAATGGTCGGGGTGTCCGCCCAGCATCTCGTGGAATGTCAGGACGACATCCGGCTGGATTTCAGTTAGTAGCCCGGCAATTCTCCGAATTAGCCAATCCATGTCGGTGAATTCCACTGTTTTGTCCCGGATATCCAGGAAGATCAGCCGCTTAACGCCCAAGCACTCGCATGCTTCGCGAAGCTCTTGCTCCCGGGCGGCCGCCATCGTTTCCCGGTTCAGATACGGCGGGTTGCCCATCCGCCTGCCCATCTCTCCGCGTGTAGCGCTCACCAGCGTAATATCGCAGCCTTCGCTGGCGTACTTAGCCAAAGTTCCGCCGCAAATGAAGGTTTCATCGTCCGGGTGGGCGAACACGGCCAGAATCTTTTTGGCGGGAATGGTCTCGATTTCGTTCATTCAGGAAACGCCTCCTTTCCCAGGTGCAGTGCCGTATGCATCCGTCCCTTGTCATCAAATCCAGCCAGCAGCAAACGGCCGTGTTCATCTATCTCATAATGAGTGAGCCCTTCGATCCGCAGCCAGCCGTTCCCGTCGAATCGAAGCGCCGCCCGGTATGGCCCTTCGCCTGCAATAAAGGCGTGACTAATCTTCACCTTGAAGTTACGGACGAATAGATACGACGTCGCCTCGCTGTGCAGATAAGTCTCTATGCCAATAAAGGCTTGAAAGCCGCGTTCTACTTCCTCTTTTCGGATCGGGTTCATGTGACGGTCCTCTCCTTCTTTTTGCAATTGTGGTATCTATCTATTCGCGAAAATAGCCCGCAGACCCTTCTCCGTGGGGAGTTTAGTCTACAGGCTGAAGTTATACAGATTATCTTGGCACGACCGCTCTAATTTCTACTTGTTGTGGTTTAGACATCGTTTTCATGACGCCGGAACCATCGGCATCTGTTTGGAAACTGAGATGATAAGTACCTTCGAATAAGATCGTTTCCAAATTCACATACAAATAGGAATTCGCTTCAGCGTTGATACCGCTAATTGTAACTTTATTATCTATTTGATCGCCTATCGCATCTTTAGGGAGCCACTTGTTCAGGGCGTAAGAAGTAGGATCGCTTAGCGTGATCTCTAATGTGCCGTTTACAAATGCCTCATTTACCTTAACCAACAGCCTGACCGGGATTTGCTGATTTGCATTGATGCCCAACGACGGCACAATCGAGCCTTCTGTAATCATATCCGATAAATCCGTAATGTCTCTCCAGCTGAAGCCGTAAACCGTCGAGGTCACTGTCTCAGCAGGGAGTTCCGGGGCTTCTTCTTTTTCCGGAGTAAGCGTGAGTACATGCTGCAAATCCCTCGGTGATTCATTTCCTGCCGCATCCGTTGCAGTAATGATAAATTTATAGGTCATGCCGCCTTTTAAGTCTCCAATGTTCCCGGGTCCAACAGCTCCGGCTGAATCACTTGTCCCAATGGTCACTGGCTCGCCAAGATCTTCAGAGTTAATAATACCGGGCTCAACTTCATCGTCCCAACGGTAGACTTTCACTGTCGCTCCCGCTTCGCCAACGGCTCCGATCGCTCCCTTCAATTGATCCTGAATCCCGTTGTAGTTATCAACTAACGTAAACTGCGCTGTGTCTACGAGAGGAGCCGTTGTGTCTGCCGGCGGTGTCGGATTCGTTGGTTCAGGATTCGTCGGCTGCGGGTTAGACGGCTGGGGTGCCGGAGTGCTCGGTGTCTCGGGTTTAGACTGCCCCGGTTTCGGTTGCTCAGGTTTGGGTTCCGGTTTTTGGGACTTCACTTCTTCATGAACCTTAATAAATTGGGAGGCTGCTTGCGCCACAGTTTGCCGGTCCACCGGCTTCGTACCATTGAACTCGTTGTTGCTGTTGAGGGTAATCAATTGATTTTTAACTGCAAAGGCTACTGCGTCCTTAGCCCAGCTGGATATCGAGTTACTATCGGCAAACTTGAAAGCCTTACCTTCACCACTGACATCAACACCTAAAGCCCTCACAAAAAGCGCAGCCATCTCCTGACGCGACAGATTCTGATCCATTCCAAAAGCACCATTACCCGTCCCTTTGACCAAGCCAGCCTTTACTGCAGCCTCTATGTAGCTATAGGAATAATGAGTCTGCGGAACATCAGAGAACGTAGCTGTCGGAGGCTTACTAGTGATCTCAAGCTGAAGCGCCTTGGCCAAAATAATAGCAAAATCCTGCCTCGAAATCTTTCCGGTCGGATCAAAATTCCCACCGCTGCCACCGCTAATAATCCCCTGCTGTGCCAGCTGCAAAATAGCGTCCTTCGCATAAGACCCGCCAATGTCGCTGAAGTTAACGGCTGCGTTGGCTCTGACCGGGAGGATAGGTGCAGCCAGTAAGGCGGCTGTGAGAAGAGTAGGTACGATCTGTTTCTTTTTCATAAATGTTCCCCTCCGATACTCATATATTTGCTAATGTTTATATCGGATGGCTAAGATGGATTTTTTATTGTTTTCTGCAGGTTTGCTGTGTGATCAGCTCTTATTTGGGGATCCGTAATATTCTTTTGATTTATTTTTTCATAGATTAGATTTACGTCGTTACCGCTAAATGCGGGTGATCCTAGTTCTATTTTTAGCCTGGCTAGTTTCCTTTGAATAAATTCTGAAAGCTCCACATCATAAACGATAAGATCATCAGATTGGATCTTCCTTAGTTCAGGGTCTATACCAAACCGGCACCTCATCGTAAAAGAAATCATGGAAATATACCTTGCCTCAGGGAATTCGCTTAACTGTGCCTGAAGTGCCTTGATATGCCCGTAATTTTGCATCAGAGGGTTGTACAGCTTGTAACGGTTGCTGACCGTCCAATATGTATCGGTTTTGGTCCCTTTGATTTCTCCGTTATAGTTCTTGGTTTCGATCACAAAAAGTCCATAAGGTGAAATTACGAGGTGATCGATTTGAGAGTAGCCTGACCTGGACTTAGGGTTGCTGAGGAGGACATCGCTTAGGTACTTGCACTCCTTCGGTAACTGATCCAACTGGATGTTGATTTTGTGTTCGCCAAGCTCCCCGATACGGGTGGATTCTATCTTTTTCTTTTTGGGCTTGGGTGCTGCTGGTTTCGATGGTTTCGCTTGCTTGGAAGGTTCGGAACTGAACAGAGCTAATAGTTTTTTGAGCATGAAAAGTCTCCTTATGTTATCGATACTTATTTATCGGGGGGAGACGGAATGTATTAAAGATAAGAAAAAGGACTCTCGCAGAAGTCCTTCAGTCATACCGGGTACCACTAATATCAGCAGAGCAGGTACTATAAACACAATCTTTTCTCAGGCAACTTTCTGGTAAATACAGCGTCCTAACAATATACGATCCATCGATGAGGAGGAGTTCCATGAAAGTCCTACTGCGAAGTGTAGTTTTCTCTGCATTCACCGGTATTTGCATGTATATAATTGATGTGATCTATAATCAGAACCAAACCCAAGCAGCTATAAAAGAACTGGAACAACATCCTTTAGCTAACATCATTCAATACTTCCCGGAAACTTTTCATTTTTACTTAATCACCGATAATCTGTGGTTGGATATTTTGATTGTTGTGAGTTTTTCATTTCTCCTATTCTTGTTTGGGACCCTCATCCAAAATAAATATAAGCGAAACTAGCCTATAGCTTCATGTGAGTCCATAGGGAACTTCCCGTTACTATTAAGTATTGAAAGTATGCTCAACAATCGAATCTATCACCACATCCCAGTCATCCTCATGAAGCTCATGCCCGGCGCCCTCTAATGTGAGCAGAACCGAATCCTGGATGACATCAGCGAGATGCTGCCCATGCGGATAAGGAATGATCGGATCCTCGGTACCATGGATGACAAGTGCAGGTGCCTGAATCTCCCCCGTCCTGGTTAAGTACGATTCTCCGCCGCTCAGCAAAGCGTGATTGGTCATGCTAGCCAGATTTCGGCCCCTCTTCACTTCTACTCCCGCCAACCGGCGTACTTTTTCCTCGTCAAAAGAATGCTTCGACCCCACCAGCACCCGGGATCGCGCAACCGCGTAATCCACCACCGATTGTTCATCCGCCCAGTCAACGTCCCCTAGATTCGAAAAGAACTCCATCACCTTCTCCTCCATTGGAGGAAGTTCGGGGGCGAAGTTAGACGTCGCCAAAAGTGTAATGGTAAGAATCCGCTCCGGATGCCGCAGAGCGATCATTTGTGTCAGCATGCCCCCGAGTGACATGCCCAGCAGATGAGCTTGCTTTACCTGATAAAAATCCAGCACCCGGATCGCATCATCCGCCATATCCTCAAACGTATAGTCCGGCTGACCCGGTTCATACACCGTAGAACGCCCTACATCCCGGTTGTCGTACCGAATCACAAAACGTCCTTCCGCAGCTATCCGCTCGCAAAACTCAGTCTCCCACCAAATCATCGAAGATTGAGCCCCCATAATCAGCAGCACCGCCGGGTCCGCCGGGTTCCCGAAACTTTCGGTACAAAGTTCAATGCCATCCACTTTGATCAACTGTTCACTCATGCAGCATCCCTCCTATATGATTGCATAAACAAAAAAACACAGGAAACAATCCTGTGTTTTCATGATAGATGAAGTGGATCCGGGAAGGGTAGTGCACATTTGACTAAAAACGTGTTTTCCTAGTGAGGATATTCTTTATTTTTTTTGAGAGCAGCTCCTCCCTCTTACAACCGAGGATCAATCTCCCGCTCCTTCGCTGTTTCAAACAACAAATTCGCTGCTATTTCTTTGTACTGCTCGTTCCCAGGTTCAATCTCCGAATGCTTCACCGCCAGCATCTCTTGTCCCAACCTATATTCGGCAGAGGAAGTTCTCAGCTTCTGGCTAGTATTTTTCTGTTTCATCAGTTTGTCGTACTTATGAGGGAACTTGTAATCATAACCATAGATGATCGACAAATATTCAGGATTCCGCACTTTCATAAAAGGTACCGACCTGTTGTCCGCAAACTCCGGTTTAATGACCACGCCTTCCATGTATTCGTCCACGGTAAGCTTTGAAAAATAATCCTGAGCTTTGCTCAAACTCTCCGCATCATGCAAATCAAGTACAAGGCATTCGTCTTCCGAAAGGAACTGAAACATCTTAGATGTTCCCCAATCTGGAAGCAGCTCCCGTCCATCCTGAAAAATCAGCTTTAACAGGGCAAACGGCTTATATTCTAATTGAGAGTCTTCGCCATAGAGATCCAGCTGCTTTTTGTATATGGCATAAGCCTGTTCATGCTCCGATAACGGTACATATGTTTTCAGTACGTCAGGAACATATTTATACGTTTGATATATGCTGTCTCCATATTTCTCACTTAACTGCGCTTTCGGCATATGGAACTGGTCCTTCTCAAAACCGCTCTCCCGGAATCCTTCCACCATGCTGCCTACCGCTTGTTCAAACCCGTTCTCTCTCAAGAAAGCGAATTCGCTTTCCAAAGCTGTTTGAATAGGTTTAAACTGCCTTTGAATGAGCCCATCCCCCATGGCTTTCCAAGGAAGGAGCTCTCCGTCCAGAATCATCATCTCAACTAGATTCTGTTCCATGTATCCTCCAAATTTATTCAGCAGACTATCGTATATTCCCGTCAGGTCCACCTGTTTAATTTGGTACCCGTTTCTGCTTACTGCATAGCAGTTCTCAGGTGTTCTGTGCAAATAGATATTGCATCTTGATCCCATGTATTTGGGCTGAAGAACAACCTGATTCATACCGCGCTCTGCAAAATAATCAAGTCCTCTTCTCAGCGACTCCAGTTCGTTGGATGCCAAATCCTTATCAGCTGGTGACATCGTGCCCGAGATGAAATTGATTTTGTGCCGGGAAACATAATGCAATCTCCGTAATTCCTCCACGTCTAAATCCTGGATGGAAACTTTCTTTTGCTCCTGGAACAGGACAGGCAATTCCTCTGTTACAACGGCATGTTGCGCTTTATGTGACTTATAGAAAGGCTTGAATGAAATAGTTACCGATGTCAATAGGTTCCCATGTACACTTCCGGTATCGATATGAAGCTTGTTTTTGATGCGGAAAGCTGTTTTCGTAGCGATATGACCAAATACGTGATACGGCTGGTTGCTTACTGCCTCCTCCCTCAAAAACTGCAGCTGTTCCTCAAAGGAAGATTCCCGGTCGATCCGATAGTTTCGCTGATGCCTGATCGAATTTGCATCCAACTTCCCAATATATTTATTGCGGCAAGGCGCATGGGTAACATAAAAGGATGGTCCTTTTTGGGAAGCGGAATAGCGATAAAACGGCTCGGAACGATCAACCAAATCCTGAAATTTCTCTAATAACGCTTCGTCCCCAACGAGAATTCCCACAGAATCAAAATAATGCTCTAAAACCTCTCGATCCGCCCCTTGGATCTCGCCTTTTATATACTTGGATACAAAATTCTCATGATTTCCCTTGACCAGCAAGAAATGCTCTTTATTGTTGTAAAGAAACTCAACGGTCTCTTTAGTCTTTTTTCCCTTGTCAATCCAGTCTCCTACAAGAATGATCTTGGTGCCGTGTACTTTGTCCGTTCCTAGCAGTCTTCCGGATTCGATCTTATAACCGTAACTCTTTAGCAGTCCTTGGAGAGCGTCCACATCCTCATGCACATCCCCGACCATGATATATTTCTGATCCTGCGGCAGCACGGTCCGAGTGTATTGCTCCCAATTCTCCACAATCACCTGATAATCCGGGTTAGCGGATTTCGAATCCAGCGAATAAAAATCTTTGGCACGTACCCGGTGAATCTGCGCATAACCCTCTCTAGACAATGATCCCAAAACGTCCTTTTTCAAGCGGTTGATGTGGTTGGTTATTAGTTTTTTAGAACGTTCCGAGGCATAGTAATCTTCTCTTTTGCGATAATCAAACAGGATCACTTCAACGCTGTAATTGTTCTCTGCTGCAATCTTCCTGACTTTCTCACGAAAATCCTCAGCAAGCCCGGTAGTGTCCACAATGACAAACTCCGCATTAACAGGAAACGAGGTCACCATTCTCAGCTTTTCAAACAACAGATGAAAAGCTTGAGAACTCGCTTCAAGCATGACCTGGTCATACTTATCGTATTCGTACCCCAGTACTTCTTGCCGGATCGAATCTGAAGACAGGTACTGGATGTTGGATTTCAAGTGTTTATCTGGAAGATCGAACTGCAGCTGCGGAATCAGCACTTCGTTAGCAAAGGTAGTTTTGCCGCATTCCGTGGACCCGATCATAAGGAAAATGGTATGTACTTTCGTCCGAATTTCCACTTTTAGGCCCCCCTTTTCTTCAAAATAACACCTTGGGTGGTGCGAATATCATTAACCCCGTCACCTAAAGTCACGAACTCGTACTCTAAACTTAAATCAGCCATTACTTCGGAGAACCATTTCTTAAACTGCTGCTCCCCCATCTCCCACTTATGGTCGTCATGCCTGAATCCGTCAAGCTCATAAAAGGAGTTAAAATCCGAGTTCGGGGTAGTGATGATAAAATGATCAAAGTCCACATGCTCTGCCACCTGGCGAATCAGCACTTTAGCCTCTTCCTCCGGCATATGTTCAATGACCTCTGTCATAATGACATCTACTTGCTCACCGGAATAATCCGCTAGAAACCGATCAATGGAAGAGTAGGTCGCAATATTATCAATCTGTTTAGCTTTCGCCTTGTGCTCCACTTTAGCAAGCATTTCTTCGTTAATATCAATGGCGTAATAGACAGCATCCAGCTTAGAGGCAAAAGGAATTGCGTAGAACCCCTCACCACACCCAATGTCCAAAATCGATTTGGATAACGGCAGTGTACGTCCAATATAGTTTCTTCTTTGAAGCGCCGTGCCTCCATAATCGAAGTCGATCCGATAACGGCCGGTTTTTTCTATCTCTGATTTATATTTTCTAAACCGCTCTTTGGACGACAGAAAGTTTCTTGCAAATAAGCTTCGAATATAGAACGGCGCGTCGATAATGTTCACACTCTTCATATATTTCTCTAGTATACTGTCCGAAATATCAATATACTCGTTGCCGAACATAGACAAGAACAAACACAGCACACTCACGGTATGAAGCAAATGGTATAAGCTTTTTTGTGTACGAACGGTCAATGAGTAACTTTTGTGAGCACGGTGCCCGATTTCAAACGAATAGTCTGTCATATGCTTCCGGAAGAAATCAATATAACGATCCATTTCAATATGAATCATATTAATATAAATAGTGTGCTCATAACCCTCGGCATCCCTTGTATCCCAGGCTTTGAGAGGGGCTGAGAAAAATTCATTGATCGCATTTAACGGAAATAGCGGAGTATTGTAACGGGACACATTTAAATATTCGAAATGCTCCTGCTCATGTTGTTTATAGGAAATTTCATTATCTGCATCTTTAAAATACACATTGTAGGTATCCTCACCTGAATACCAGCCGTAAGCCATTCCTTTGCGAACGGAGCGCAGCTGCATGCCGGAATTTGGATTTTTACGCAGCAGAAAAGAAAACTGCGGGTTCGTTGATTTGATCTGAACGATTGCCATATGTAGCCCCCCTTAAAATGTATATTTACTCTATTTATGTTATCGGTTACTTGGTAAATATTACTTACACCTGGGTGTTAGGCGCCCCAAACCTCACCCAAAGCCCCGCGAAACAACGCATCCAATACTTCGTCCTGCCCTTTGGCCGAACCTGCCATATCCGCTGCTGCCCGCTCATAATAGGTCATTCTCTCTTCCAGAAAGGAGTTGATCACATCAATCCGAGGCTCATAGTCCAACTCATCCCCTGCCATTTTCCGCCTCAAAAGCTCCGCGATGACCGCCCGAAGCTCGCTCCCCTCCGGTACCAAACCGTTGACCAGCTCCTGAAACACGATAGGCGGCATCTCACCGTACTTCTCAATCCACCCGCAGGCGAGAATTGGTCGGAGCACGTAGAAGTACTTTTTGATCTTCACCTGCTCCCCTTGCAGATAATCCCGATAGTTCCCCTTCGCCATGTGCAGGTAGTGGTACATACAGGATTTTGCGGCAAAAGCCCCCGGTGCTGCCTCGCGGATCCGCTCCGCCACCGAAGTCTGCTCCAAATACACAATCGGAGACTGCAGCCACTCCAGCAGCGGCGGGTTGGACTTGCGGAACAGATTCAGCGCTTTTTTCAAATCCCACCCATTGATATCCAACAGATCGCTGATCGGCCGCTCGATGACATCCCGCTTCTCAAATATGGATAAATACCATTCCACCGGCCGCACATAGAGAAACCGCACATCATAGTCACTGTCTTTCGAAGGAAAGCCCCATGCCCGGCTGCCTGATTCACAGGCATATACAATCCGGACGCCTTCCTCCTGTTCGATTCGCTGTAGTTCATCCTGGATCTTCAGACTGTAGTCTGTCATGGGACCTCTCCCCCTTTTTGGCGTTATTTTGTCTGCTCTAGTTCTAGCCCTAACTCTATCTCATCGACCTTCTCCATCATCGTGCCGTACCCTTGTACGGTCTGCGCGATATACGAAAGAACCGTGTCACTCCATCCATAAATGTAAAATGTTCTAGTATCCCTGCTTGGCACCATCGCATGGCGATACGGGGCAATGTCCACAATGAACGCTTTCACCTCGGGGTTCACTTTGGCACGATAACGGCTCAACTCTTCGTAAAAAGGGCTCCCCGCATTCTGCTGCTCATCCGTAATGATAATGATTTGGTCCACCTTACGGCGCAACCGGGTCAGCTCCCGAACCGGCGCCCCCGTATCGGTCCCGCCTCTTGTATGGATCCTCGCAGCCTGAGTCAAAATACTGTCATACCGCGATGGCATCGCATCCAGCACGTCGTCATCGAACAGCCAAAACAGCGAGTTCCCCTGCGTCTTCTTGTACAGAGCTAAAGCGAACACGGCCCCTATTTCCAAGTAACGCCCTTCCATAGAACCGGAGATATCCAGGAAAATCGCCGTGTTCTCTCCCAGCTCCGGCAAATTGCCGAAAGTCAGCTCTACTGCTTCCCGCAATGCGTCCTTCAGCACCGGGTTCTCCACTTGATGGAAGGCCGTCGCAAATCGGAATGGCAGGATCTTTGCCTTGCGCAGCGCTTCCGCATCCGTCAACCGGCTTACCGCATAATCCAGGTTACGCTTTTCATCCAGCACGCCGGCACGCAGCAAAGCATTCAAATGGCGCAGCAAAGCGAACGTAGGCATCTGATACAGCAATGCTTCCCACACGGCCTTCGTAGGCTGGATCGCCCCCGTTACCGTCTCGTAAGGAAGCTTCCCGCGGTGAATCCATTCCAGCTGCTCCGCTTCCGTCCCGGCCTGCTTTTGATTCTCCAGCGCCTCCACTTGCGGCAGCAAGGTCAGATTCGCTTCTTGTCCCCGCAAATACCGGTATAGCGCCTGCTGCTTCAGATCCGCCGGTTTCGGATGAGCCGTCGCGATGGCATCGCCCAGGTTATAGCCTCGACCGCGCCCGTTATATTTGATCGCCCAATACTCCGACACGCCGGACAAAAACCGGTTCACCTGCCGTTTCACCGCCCGGCCGCCCTCCCCGCGTCCTAACCCGTTCAGGATCATCTGGAAGTCCGCCAAATCCGAAGGAATACGGACAACCTGCAGAAAGATCGCCGCAAACAAATCCGGCCGAACCCCCGACAGCACCGCCAAGCCGAACAACGGCTGCAGCCGCATGAAGCCTTCATTCCGGGCATACACAATGGCCTTGGCCATAAAGGTCGGGTTATTCTCCGCCATTTCCCGGTGCAGCTGCTCTGCATCTTCCAGCAGTTCTTTTTGATCCGCATAAAACGTATTGCTCATCGTATTCGTCATCAACGTCTGTACATATTGCTCCTCCACAGAACGCGTATAGGCAGGGTAGTTATGTTTATTGCTTGCGGTCGGCCGAAGCGATCCGAACAGTTTTTTGGCTAGACTCATGGTCACAACCTCCTTAGTAAATAGGCACCGGCGAGGAAAAAGCGGGACAGGTTTGCTGCAGGAGTCGAACCTGCCGTACTGCCCGGGTATTCCATTTGGTCGATTAGCTCGAAGGAACCCGCCCCAGCGCCTCGCCGGCTGATATGTATTCTTTATAATCTAGGGAAGCGAGGAAAGGGAGAAAAGGTCGGCAGCCCTATCGGCTGACCGGAATATTAGTTTGTCGAAGGAACCCTTTCAGGCGCCTCGCTTCCAATATGATTGTGATGAATGCCATCGAGGAAAAAGGTCGGAAAGGAACATAAGTTGCTCTACCACTGAGCTATCCCGTCTTTAGACGAAAGCTGGAGTCGAACCAGCGACCAACCGCTTAGCAGGCGAAGTAACCCTTCCAGGCGCCTCGATGGCGCTTTTGTCCACCGGCTCGTATACCGCACCGGCTTCTGTATCTATCATCGCTGATTTGCAAGCTCACGAACATGGCGAAAGTATTACGACACAGAAAAGTTTTCCTTCCCATTCCCTGGATACCCGCCCCCTGCTACAATGGAACCATACATATGGGACGGAGGCATCACAACTTGGCAAAAGAAAGCTTTGACAAAGAAATCCAGTTCCTCCGCATGCTCGTCCTGACCAGCGGGGCCTACAACAGGCAGCAGTTTGCAGAGAGGCTGGGCATATCCGTACATACCTTTGATAAAACCATCCGCCGGCTCAAAGACATTATCCAGACCGTTCAAGGACAGCTGCCGCAGGCGCAAGGGCAGGAGTTTACAGAGTCCTTTCGCTACAGCTATTACGACTCGACGGATCCGATGCTGTTGTTCTTGTTTCGCGCCAAATCGTTGAAAGAATCGGAATCCCACCGGGTCTCGCTGCTCCTTGCCGCCATGAACGAACAAGCCCGGACGGCCATGGAACTCATAGATATCTGCTGTGGCAGCCTGCCCTCCGACCTTCCAATGCCGGACGAGAAGACGATCCGATCGGACCTGAAGTACCTGGAGGATGTCGGCGTCATCCGCAAAGAGCCGGGACCTCGACCGTATCGGTACCGCATCTATAACGATCTGCCCTCCGAACTGACGGACGATGAGCTGTACGATCTGTATGATTTTGTGGATGTTATGGCCAACACCCAAGTGCCTTCCGTTCAGGGCTATCTGTTGCGGGACGGGTTGAAAAAGCATTTACTGCGAGGTACGGCGGAGAGGCATGCGATGGAACCTTTTTTGTATAAATACCATTACTACTACCGCATCCTGGACGAGGCCCATCTGTTCACCCTGCTCAGTGCGATCCGAAACCGCCGCCGAGTTCAGTTCCTGTACTTCTCCCCGAAGACGGATACGAGCTATGCATCCAAAAATACGAACCCTCTGTTCGAACGCGAAACGAAAGGCAAAACCGTCAAGACCCTCCCGCTCCACATCGTCTACGATCATCAATACGGCCGCTGGTACCTGCTGTCGAACGAAAGGGATGGCATCCGGAAATATCGGATGGAGGGCATCACTCAGATGACGGTGGAAGAGGCGGTAGATCAGGACCTGTTCGAGGCCAAAAGAAATCAACTGCAGCGCGCCATCCAGCACAGCTGGCTAATCGACACCGGACGCCCTGTCACCGTGAGAGCCCGCTTCTATCATCCGGGTCCCGGGGAATCCAACTTTGTGAAAGAACGGGTGCTGCTACAGGGACAATGGGGACAGATCGTGGAAGAGGATGAGGCAAGCTTCACTTACGAAATTGTCGTGAACGGGACGACCGAAATCAAGCCTTGGCTGCGGAGCTTCGGCTCCAGCTGCGAAGTGTTGGCGCCTCTGAAACTGCGCGAGGAATTCATTGAGGAATGGAAGGAGATTCAGGCTTATTATGAATCCGTTTGAAAAAATCTTTAACTACCAAATCGTCTCCCGCCTGGAAGACGCCGGCACCTTCATGGTCACCGCCCATGAGCGTGCTTGGCTGAGGACCATGCTGGAGCACACTGCCGCAACCGATGCGTTCAGCGAAGGCACCTTGGCCAAGTTGCAGTTGCTCCTGGATGCGGACCAGCCCCTCGACTTCCAAAGCCACATCATTGAAAAAGCCCGCAGCCGGGAGAAACACGTCTACCACCCGCTCCTCCGCCCCCTGCGCCGCTTCATCATGTCCCGCAGTTCGATCCGTGTAAGCTACAGTACCAAGAACAGTACCCTCCGTCCCCACCAGCCCGGCCTGCCCTATAAGCTGGAGTACTCCATGGTGAAGCGCGAGTGGTATTTGCTTTGGTATCATCTGGGGAGCAGACAGCTTATGAGTACTAGACTAGAGAATATCGTTTCTGTGGAAGCAGGTGTAATCGAGCCTGAGCGTGCAGAGCGTGTGCTTGAGGCTATTAACCAAATGCTAGAGTCCCGCAAAATAGAAGCCGTGATCCGGGTAGTGCCTGCGTATAACCAGGAATTGTCGCGGATCTTGTATGCTTTTTCCTGCTTTGAAAAGGATGTGAGGTATGACGCTGAACAGGACACCTACGATATTCGGGTCTGCCTGCTGGAGGGGGAGCAGGATTATTTGTTGTCGAAGATTCGGTTTCTCGGGAAGCGTGTGCGGGTTTTGGAGGGGGAGTATTTGCAGAGAAGGATGTTGGAGTCGGCGGGGAGGGTTTTGGGTAGGTATGGGTAAGTTGATTTTGAGATAAAAGACCACAATGACGAATTGACTAGTGTCATTGTGGTTTATGACTTGTCTACTCATGTACTGTATGCGAGATCAGGTTGGTTTCGAATATGGTCTGTTGGAATCCGCATAACCTTGATTTGACAGGCTTTTCGCCAACTAGCTTCCGATCTGTTTGGCTGCAATTCGATGGATTTTGTTAATATTTTACATCAAATTTACATCAACGACAGACCCCGTTGAAATCCTTTGTGTGAAAGGTTTCGTTGGCTATCATAGTTCTAGTGGTTACAAACTTATTTTTTATTATCCCACATCCTGTATTTTGCCTCTCAATCAAAGGATGTTTGACTTGCGCTTAAACCGTCGTCCGCCCCTTCATAAGACTTACCTTCGGTGTTATACGTCACACTAAACACCATATCCGCTAGCCACTTCTTGAAAGAAGGATTATCCGTAAATTGCTTGAAAAGTTCCATGTTATCCGACATAACGCCGAGGATTGCCGTTTGTAGGGCGCGGTCACTTTCCATACGGGCATTTTGCTTGTCGGAGTTTTTCATGGCGTTCTGGTACGCCTTATCTTGTGACACCATACCGGGGATGCGCTGAATCTGAGCCCGAACATTATCTGCGTCTTTCCAGTCAATATTGCCAAACAGATCATTAAATGTAGACAAAATGTTGGTAAGTAAATCAAGCTCGGGGGCTAGATTGCCTCCGATCGCGCTTGTTGGTACTGGGCCAACTTCTGCGTCGGAATCCTCCAACTGGATAGAAACCATAGCCTGAGCCTCAGCTCGGTAACTGTCAAGGTCGATAGCTTCCAAAATACCTGCCGATAGATCTTCTTCTATGGGCGAGGGAAGCTTAGGCAGGAGTAGTCTAAGGAAGATAGCGAGTTTTTCCCATTCAGCATTGCCATAGGGCAAAATTGCTCCCAAGAAGCCATATGCACGCACAAATCCCTTGGCAGAGCCTTTAAATTCCACCTGCGCATCCTCATCTAAACCTTTGTACAACACGGCGCAAGCATCCAAAATCGGGTCGAGCTTTTCGCGCTCCGCGCCATTGAGGTACAGGTCAATAAAGTTGTTAACATGGTAGTCTGTATAAACCTGATGCTCTTCCATTGCGGCGATTAAGTCGTAGAGTTTGTTTGGATCGGTTTCACCTGCCAGAATAGTTGTGCGGTAATATCGCGAGAACGACTCTTGAATAATATCCGGCTCGTTCGCAAAGTCCAAAACAAAGGTATCATGTTTATCTGGATGAGCACGGTTCAAGCGAGAGATGGTTTGAACCGCCTTGATATCTGTCAATATTTTGTCTACATACATGGTGTGAAGCAGCGGCTCGTCGTATCCTGTTTGGAATTTATCCGCAACAATTAAGAAGCGGTAAGGCTCTGTTTTAAAAGTCTTTTCAATTTGATTGCTGGGGATTCCATTAACAGTAGCCTCGGTCAGCGTTTTTCCGTCATACTCCTTCTCCCCAGAAAAAGCGATGATGGCTTTATATGGACTCTTTCGTGCTGCAAGGCAACGAGTAATGGTGTAGTAATAATCAATCGCCCGATCGATGCTGGCGGTGACCACCATGCAACGGGCTTTACTGCCGATTTTCGCCTTGGAGATAACCTGTTCATGGAAATGCTCCACAATGATGTTCACTTTGGTGTTCAACGCAAACTGATCGCTCTCGACAAAGATGCGGAGGCGCTTCTGGGCCTTTTTCTTATCGAACATTGGGTTTTCAGTAATGGTTTTTGCCAGCTTATAATAGCTCTTAATGGGTGTGTAATATTGCAGCACATCCAAGATGAAACCTTCTTGGATTGCCTGCTTCATGGAATAATTGTGAAATGGGACGTGGTTCACCGTGCCATCTGGCTGAGGAACAGGAACACCGAACATCTCCAGTGTTTTGTTTTTAGGCGTGGCGGTAAAGGCGAAATAACTGGCATTGGCCAGCATTTTGCGTCCCTCCATGAGAGTGTTGATTTTATCTTCAATATCATAATCAGGGTTATAGTCGCCGCCAAGGGCAATGTTCATGGAAGCGGACATATTGCCGCTTTGGCTGGAGTGCGCCTCGTCAATGATAATAGCAAAATTACGCCCCTTGTGAGACGTACCGATATCCTCTAAGATAAATGGAAATTTATGAACAGTGGTGATGATGATTTTCTTACCACCGGCGATTGCTTTACGCAAATCTCCAGAATGCTCCGCCCATGCCACATTGTTGGAAACCTGCATGAACTGCTTAATTGTGTCACGGATTTGCTTGTCGAGGTTTACGCGGTCGGTAACTACGATAACCGAATCAACGATATTCCCACCATTACCCTCCAAGCCTACGAGTTGGTGTGCGAGCCACGCGATGGAATTTGACTTGCCGCTACCAGCGCTGTGCTGGATTAAATAACGTTTCCCCACGCCGTTCGCTTTTACATTGGCAAGCAAAGACTTTACCACTGCAAGCTGATGATAGCGCGGGAAAATTTGTATATATGACTTCGCTTTGCTGTCGGGATCAACCCGTTCCACCACTTGAGCGTAATTTTCGATGATATTCGCAAGCTCTTCCCTGGTGAAAATCTCTTTCCACAGGTAATCAGTCATAATTCCGTCTGGGTTCGGCGGATTACCCGCGCCGTCATTATAGCCTTTGTCAAAGGGCAAGAACCATGAGCTTTTGCCGCTTAATTTTGTACAGAATTTCACTCTCGCATCATCCACAGCAAAATGCACCATGCACCGTTTAAAGGTAAACAACAGTTCCTTCGGGTCACGATCGGTTTTATACTGCCACACGGCGTCATCTACGTCTTGATTGGTCAACTGGTTTTTCAACTCGCAAGTGATTACGGGTAGACCGTTAATAAAAATACAAAAATCCAATGCAAGGGTAGTGCTATCCTTGGAGTACATCAATTGGCGTGTTACACTGAAAATGTTCTGCTCGAACAGCTTCTTTGCAGCCTTGTTTTTGTCAGACGGGGTCATATAAAACATAACAAGGTTCGCAGGGTAAATCTTTACGCCGTTGCGAAGCACATCAATTACACCGCGTTTTGCAATTTCTCCACTTAGGCGGTTGAGAAATTGATTGTATTTTTGTCTACTTTTTTTAATTCCAAGCAACTCCATTTGTTCAGGTTGAGTTACTTCTAAAAAGCGAAGTAGACGGTTTTCGTCAATGGCATATTCGCGGTTATAGTCGGCATTTTCTCCTTCTTCAAAGCCATTATGCATGACAAGGTGGTTTATAATTACCGATTCAAATCCTTGTTCTTTTATGTTAGTTTTCATGATATCCCTCCTTCTATTGCGCCATCTGTGGCAATTCATAAACATTAATCAACAGATGCTTAATGAAAACAATCGCCAATTTAGCCTCTTCTTCCGTTGCCTCGTCTAATTCGTGTATATATTGATTTCCCAGTTTTCTTATTTTATCTACCCAAGTTCGATTGTGTCGTGATATATATCCTTCGTTCTCTAAATAGTCTATGTATTCAACAAATTTAAGATTTGATGTTGCGCCTAAATCTGCTGCTATGTGCATTATCATTGTGCGGGCAACCATTATGACAGAATAATAGCAAGTACTTGAAAAAGATTTCCTACACTCGCGATACATTTTTTCTATTTTTACGGGCAAGTGCTGGATATCTTCAAACGGCAAGAACTGTGATGGAGGTATTATTATCCCATCAAGTCCAATCGTTATGGGCATGTAGCACTCTGGACACTTGAATATTTGATATTTAATTGCACCTGTATCAACATCAAAAATTCTTGTGTCAGAAGTGGCACGAACTTTAACATTACAATATGGACAACAAAGGGTTTCTTCCTTTTTATCTTTTGGTTTAACCTTTTCCCACTTCCATTCTTTTATTGAAATCATAAAGAATCTTCCTCCATTATTCCAACATCCTCATCAGCTTCTTCGATATCTTCCGTAAATTCGTCCACCGCCTCATACTGCGGCACTTCTACGTCACGCACATCCATTTTACCGGTAACAACATCGGAGATGAGGCGGGTTCGATATTCGTTGAGGAGGGCGATTTCGGTGTTAATTTTCTCTATAAGTCGTGCAAAACTAGCGCATTTTTTATCAAGCGACTGAACTATTGCTTCCTGTTCTTTGTCGGTTGGGAGCACAACAACCGTGCTATTCAGTATGGTACGCGTGATACTGTATACTTTAACTCCGTTTACTCGCTGCTGAATTTGAGAACGGAATTGCGGCGAATCAAAGTAGTATGCCAAATAGCGATAATTGCACCTTTCAAAGGATCGTGCAATGATTGTGTGGTAACCAGCAAAAACTGGTGATCTGCTATTTAAATAAGTAAAGTTTCCTGAGCCAGTTAAATCCTCTGAAGTATCAGCAAAGACGAAGTCGCCATATTGCATCAGTGATTTTGGGTTCGTCTCCAAATAGCTTTCAGCAACGCACGGAAGATGGTGTGCATCAGGATTTACTTCAAATCCGTATTTCGAGTGAATTTGTCCATAATTCACACAAGGAACTCCTGATTCAGAAAGTTGTTCTTTTGTGATATTCAACCCTTTAATAAGTGTAAATAAATTTCTGAATCGTATTTGTTCGCCTTTTTGCGAGATAGCTGTACTTACCACCGCTCGCTTCTGCTCCTGAAAAAGCTGAGTCTGCTTTTTCTTGGCATTGATAAGGCGGTTTATCTGTGATACCTTCCAATTAAGAAAGCGCACTATGTGATCTTGTTCATTTCGCGGAGGGCAGACAAAACGCATATCAAGGAATCGATCTGGATAAAGCCTCAATCGCGAAGAATTAACGCCTGTCGATCTGCGATTATATTCAGCGCGGTAAATTTCTGTCCTTAAGAGATAGTCAAGGTAATTCGGATTATATGTTTCATTAATTGGCTTATACACCCCGTACGATGGGCTTACGATTCCCTCGTAATCAGATACCCCCATAGCAGCCATCCATGCCCACATTGTATTGATAGCAATATACCCTGGTCTGCACAGTTTTTGCCCAACATTGGTTTCAGCAACAAACATATTAACGTTTTTTTGGCTGCGAGGAGTTACACCTGTAATATGTGATACTGATAGCATTTCTTCAGCGCCAGTTATTGAACGCTCATCGACTTCAACGAATGAGTGTTTCATTCGTTGCTCTTCCCAGTAAGCTGGAATTGAACTCATGTCTGGCAGATAAGATGCCTTATACGAAGGGTACGACTTCATTCGCTCCATACCAACACCTCCTCAAGCAGCCCATCTGTCTCCGCTTCAAGCGTACGAATATCGGCGACAATCTCGGAAAGCTCGCGTAGTTGTACAGGTTTATAAAAATGCTTGGTAAAGCTAATCTCATAGCCAATCTTTGTCTGCTTCTCATCGATCCATGCATCGGGCGCATAAGGCAGCACTTCCTTGGTCATGAACGCCTTGATCCCGCCCTCGTAGTCAAGCGGAATCTGCTCAGTATCGGTCAGCTCTTTATCAGCGATGAACTTCCCCTTTTTGTCGCGTAAAGGCTTACCATCCTCGCCCAACTGTGGACGTAAAACGGTGACTTTGTAGTAGCCAAATGCAATGTTATCAAAGATTTTACTATACTCATTCTCTTCAAAGTTTAAGAACAACTCAATGATTTGGCGGCGTATATCGTCTGTCAATTCGCAGTTTTTCTTGCCAAGATTTTTACGTAGCGGAGATTTCAAGCTGGTTGCATCTATCAATTGAATCTTGCCTTTTCGAATTCCCGATTTGCGATTAGAAAGCACCCAAATAAACGTGCCGATGCCCGTATTGTAGAACATATTTTCCGGCAGGGCGATAATCGCCTCCACCAAGTCGCGCTCGATTAAATAGCGGCGTGCATTACTTTCGCCCTGTCCGGCATCCCCAGTAAATAGACTCGATCCATTATGCACCTCGGCAATACGGCTACCGAGTTCGGTGGTTTCCTTCATCTTGCTTACGTTGTTGAGCAGGAACAGAAGCTGACCGTCACTTGTACGCGGGATCATGCCAAAATCGGGAATTCCCGCAAAATCGGTGACAAAACGTGTATCTTGAATACCTTTCTTGCCGCCCATCTTTTCAGCATCACTTTTCCAACTCTTGCCGTAAGGCGGATTGGAAAGCATAAAGTCAAACTGACGACTTGGAAAACCATCAGAAGAAAGCGTGGAGCCGTAGGCAATGTTGTCCACTTCTGCCCCCCCACCTTTTAAAAGCAAATCGGCTTTTGTGATGGCATAGGTTTCGGGGTTGATTTCCTGCCCAAAAAGATGGATAGACACGGTGCGGTTGTTGCGTCGTGCAAGCTCGTTTAGACGGTCTTGGGACACCGTGAGCATACCACCTGTGCCGCTTGCGGCGTCGTACACCGAATATGTAGAGTCCTTGATTTGATCTGCGACAGGCAGAAAAATCAAGTCTGCCATAAGTTCCACGACATCGCGTGGCGTAAAGTGTTCACCGGCTTCCTCATTGTTTTCCTCGTTGAAGCGGCGGATTAACTCTTCGAATAATGTTCCCATTGTATGGTTGTTCAGTGCGGGCATACGAATACCGCCGTTGTCATCTAATAACGGGAACGGTGCAAGGTTGATGGTTGGCGAAACAAATTTTTCAATCACCGCGCCGAGGATGTCGGCATCCACCATGGTGTCAATTTGGTTACGAAATTTGAACTTGTCCAGTATTTCCTGCACATTGGGCGAAAAGCCATCCAAGTAGGCAATAAAATCGGCTTTCAACTTCTGCTGACTGGCGCGACTGGTTAAGTCGCGAAGACGAAACTCTGACCCATTGCAAAAAGACTGCTTTGCAGCATTACACAGGGCTTCTGTCTGGTTGGTAACACCTGCGGTGTCAAGCATCTCTTTCATTTTTAGAACTTCATCTTTGGTTTCCTCAAGCACTACATCCAGACGGCGGATAACAGTCATAGGCAATATTACATCGCGATATTTGCCACGCACATAAACATCACGAAGGCAGTCATCGGCAATGCCCCAAATGAAACTTACGATTTGATTATAAATTTGATTGTCCATTTATTCTTTCTCCACCTTATCGAATTCTGATAAAATCTGCATTATATCCTTAATCCCGCAGATCAGTACGGCGGCGCATATTTTAACAAGCACATCCGTTTGCACGTATTCACCCGAGGTAAACTTTGTACTTAAAAAGTTAATTCTGCCCTATCTGCCAAAAAATATAAAATGTACTCTACGAATCTTCGAATTTTTCTCAAGAAGCTCCTAGAATGCGAAAAAAGGGAACTATGGAGCCATAATGTCGATCTATTGCCCTCTCTAATCCATAGGCGGGAGCTGAACAACAAAACGTTCAGTTCCCGTATTATGAATAATTTTCATAAATTGAAATATCCCTTTTCTCTTCTTTTGATCAATTCTCTAGTGATTCGACACAAAAATCCTGTCCCCTCTTTATCTCCCAAAGAAGATATGATTCTCAAGTAGGATTCAGACCTTACTATTATACTTAAAAAATGCGATGAATACCCCACCCAACGGCAGTCAGTTCTTCAATTTGTGGCTCACATCCATCTTTATGTGCAGCTACACAAAGCATATGTGTCGGACGCGTCATTCCGACATGCGCCATTTTCAAGCTATTTTGAACGGTTATTTTCTTGGTGGGGTATGGTTACCTTTCGTGTATTCCGTGATTGATTTAATATCGTATTGTAAATAAAAGGTGTTCTGACAAAGCTCAAATCAAAGAGATAACTTTACCCTAACCGTTAATGTCCTTTTACGCTGATTTCAACGTCTAACTTATCAAAGGAAACTAATTCAGATACATGGATCCTATACAAAGTAACGCTGTCTCGCTTGTTTCCGCCCCAATGTCCTGACATGTGGATCTGTGCATACAAGTCAGCCAAGTTCTAAGCGTATACTTTTGATGAGTTTGTCGAAGAATGGTAGCTAAAATGAATCGCGCTATTGGAGTCTACGCTATGCTTCAAGATGAGACTTGCTATGAAGTCCGATCGCATGACGGTCATGCTGACCCTAAACACACCAAGTCAGATGCTGAATAGTTCCTCGATTACTCGTGTCAGCCCTTCGCCGTTATTGGGGGATAACGCGATTGAGCCCACACCAGCATCGTAGTTGTGGCTACCGTTTACGGAATGGAAACGCGGCGGCATCGGCTCGGAATCCGGATACAAAACCCACACCGTCTCCGTGTTCCGTATGGCGTCCCGATAAGTGTGCATTTTATCGATATCTTCCTTTTTGGCTGCTTTCACGCCGCTAGGGCTTTCTTCGAACTTAAATTTCGCGTCAAAATGATGCCATCTGCCTTCCGAATCCACGCTGATGTCCGGACTGTAGTTTTGAGAATACGACTGCTGACCGCCGCCGAAACACTTGTTGTAGTAGACCGACAATGTTCTGTTCGGTGCGGCAAAGTCCAATCGAATGCCTTGAGTCAATCTTCCGGACTCGTCCCATCCCTCGATTCGCAGTATCGCGGAAGGCGGCCCCCGCCATATTCGCTCGATTTTGTCGGTTACCATGAAGAAACACCAATATTCATAGATTTTGGCGATATCCCTCGTATCGACCAATGTCCGGATCCAATCTTCCGGCATCGGGAATTTCCCGCCCAACAGCCAATGCTGGTAAAAAGAATACCACTGACGATAGCCCGCTTTTCTCAGCAGGACGGTTGATGCCCGTGGAATCGAATGGAGCTCAGCTATATCTTGCACCCAACCGGACATCAGCAGCTCCGTCAATTCGTCCTGAATTTTCTTGTTTTCATCCCGAATTTCGAACTTTCCATAGATTGAATGTTTATCTCTTGAAAGCCGATCCGCCATCCATTCCGTAAGCTCCACGAACTGATCTAATATCAGCTTCATCATACGATTTTCGGCCGTATCGAAGGTAAGACGGTTGATCCGTTCGATAGCCGTTGCCGGAAAATAAGCCTGTCCCTGCATCGTGTGCCTGCCTGCAATAGCGGTAAGAGACAAGCCGCTGGATTTCGGAATCGGCACCCATGTTTCCGGATGCTTTGCGATCCCCTCAAGCGTTTCCGGATATACCGTTCTGACGCTCCAGATCGGCGAGCTCACAACCTCGTTATCAATTCGATGGTGAGGATCGTGATCTATCAATTTCCACCAATCTTGCAGCGTAGCACCTTCCCACTCCCGAAACAGCGCTTCCCGCAACAAATGCCACTGATGAAGGCGATAGGCTTCCTCTTCGGCATTCTCGGCCCAATATGACCTTACAGGATTGTGGTCGTAATAGGGCAGCAAAGCTATTCGTGAACTGATGAAACGATTCATGTCGTGAATATCTTCCTTGGACATTTTATCGCTGCTCACTGTATACGGCTGCCCGCAAAAAATCGTGTGTCCCACGAAATTTCTAAAGCTCAGCAAAAAAACATTTCCTCGAAGTGGCTTGAGTACTTTCCGATAGTCGTCCAGAAGCTGCTGCCTGTCTGCCTCGGAAAGCGTTGTTTCGAATTCTACGATGTAATCGTTCCATTCTCGCAAGACGCCGTTCACGGGAGTGCCCCGGTCGTAAATTGAATGTGCTCTGAACATTGGCAGAACTCTTCTCCTTTAACAAACAAAGCTCGTATAGCCGGTTTGAACTAGTTGCTTGTACATTCTGTACACTTTTACTCCGCTCAGTGGATAAACGTAGCCGTCATCTCTCTCCAGCTTCTCTCGATTCTCTTTGGATAGCGGATCCCCATTGATCGAGCCTCCAACGAATTTCTCGAGCAAGGCTAGAAGCAACCCTTCGATTTGCTTGCGGTTACCGTGCAGTTTGGGCAGTATTTTCTGAACTATCTGCGCGTCCAGTGCTTCCGTGAGCAGTTCTTCATTCGTTCTAAGGTATAGGAGTAAATAGGTCATGACTTCGTCGAACACGCGGTAACCGAAAGCGTGGCTATGCTCTTCGAGCAAACGATGAAGATCGAGTACCTCTTCGACTCCGGATTTTAATAGAAAACGGTTCTCCGGCATCAGAAAATCTTTTCGATAAAGTGGAAGATGATATTGGCCATCTTGCGTAAAGAGAGCTCGACGATTTCGCAGCGGCGTCCATGCAGGGGAAGAGTCATCCACGTCGCCGAGAGCATGCCAATAGCTGGAAAGATTCATTTCTCCGCATTCAAGCACGTTCGCCCGATCCAACACTTTTGGGCTGAACATATATGTCGTTTCATCAATATTCACGGTACCGATCACATACAGGTTTTGCGGTATCACAAGCTTAGCCGGGATGTACCAGACGCGATTCTGATCGTCGACATATTCGATCGGTCTTGCCTGTTGATGAAGGAGAAGCGACTCCTGTATCAGTCGGTCTCCATCAATGCGGCGGCTCTCCAAGCAGCTTAGAAAATCGGAAAAATAATATTCCACTTTGGCCAAGTTCATTTCATCCAACAATATGAAATATGGCTGATCCGGGTGGCGCTCAGCTCGCAGCATCGTGAGCAAGAAGGACGTGGGCTCATACGTTTCCGTAATCGGGTTGTAGTAGCCGAGCATACCACGGTTGTCCAGCCAATCCGGCCTAATCGATACGAAGGCTACATTGGTGGCATCCTTTGTTAAGATCTCGGGGGATATCTCCTTTTGGAAATGAAATGTCCGTCCTCCGTCCGCTATCTTAAGCTGAAGTTGATCGCCGATCTTGCATTCCGCATGAAGCCAAGCCATGAAGTTTTTGCGGAATCCGAGGCGTACGGATTTGCCTTGCGATTTGATCAACGATCGCTCTGCCTGACCGCCGAAACGCACTTCGATTTCCGTACCGTTCGTCAGATCCAAGTCGATCCGATCTAGCATCTCGACGGTCACAATCATGCGCTGATAATCGAACGTATAGGGATACAACTCGAGATGGAACGTATCACCATCATTATGGATTGGGCTGTTCGATGACGTAGATTTCGAATTGATTACCTGGCTTTGACCAAACTCGGTTTCCTTCATATAATCGGCAAAATATTGTGCGATTTTGGTTTTCCCGGTACCAGAAGCGCCTGAAAGGATGGTAAAAGGTTTTACTTGAAGAGCCGTCACGAACCGGGAAACGAATTCAAATGAATACCAGAATTGGCACGAATTCAAATACTGATGAAAATTCTCCGCGAGTGTTGTGTTGGACGGTCGAACGCTCAATTGTAGTGGAACCGCTCCGAATAATTGGTCCCACAGCAAAAAACCGTCCGTTACTTGCTCCAGAACTGCCTGCTTGATTTCGGCCAAAAATCGAGGGTCCACCCTCGTAACAGCCGGGATTCGAAAAGCATTGCTATTTAACTGAACTGGAGTCGTGACGATCCATTCTACGGATCGAATATTCGGGAAGTCCGAGAATTCCGGATCGTGCGTATATTCCCCCGTAATTCTACCGATCCCAGCGAGATTTTTCATACCATTATTTGCGATCACTATATCGCCGGGTTTGATTTCCCGATAGAAACTCCAAATGGATTCCATATCGTTTCTCGGTTCGTTAGCTTTCTTGTACTCAGTCAAATAGGCTGTCCTGAGTTGCGCTTTGTCATCGTATTGCCGAAGATCGCCAAGCTCTGGCCATCCAATAAAAATATTGTTGTCCTCTAGCGCATCCTCCCAGAATGCTGCCTTTTTCCCTGGTGCAATCTTCCATATTGAGGGCGGCATAGCTGCGTTCTTTTCGGGAAGCAGAGCGGAAATCGGCAGCTTAATTTCCTTTTTAATCATCGCCTTGAAGACAGACAAGAGCAGTAATATTTTGAATATATTTTGTTGTTCTTGGGTGAACGCGTCATATGTAGAATCATAGGTTGCGAATAAAAACTGATTCTCACCGAGTCTTTTTCCGCCCAACTGTTCAAGGAGCGGGAGGAACTGCTGGATGTATTGAAGCATCTGATGACGGAAAGTCTCGTCACCTTTTTTCGAGTTCAAGTCCGTCGTGAGATGCACGGTCATACCGTCGCCTTGAATTTCATACCGAGCAGCCTGCATCGCTCTGAACAAAAGCTCCGACTTTGAGCTACGAATTGAGATCGCGTAACCGCCCCTCTGATCGTCCTGATCCTCTAGCGAAGGAATGCTTTTATTTCGAATAAAGTGCATTTGAATGAGGAAGTTTATCGGGTCCTCATTCCCCTTGCGGAAAGTAACGGGGACATGAAGACTACCCAAATAAGGCACTTCGCTTTCTGTTTGCCGAGATATAACTTCCGCGCTTAGCTTCCAGCCGTTCAATAGATCCACTTCGACTGAATCGTATGGTTGATCTAGCAGGTTCGTAAATATTTTTCGAGCGGCTTCGAATTTGAGCAAGATAGGCGACCTCCCGAGAAGTGTGTTGGTTGGGTTGATTACACGAGCGTCTAAAACTGACAATATGTCCTATTATACGTGAAAAGAGGCATCCGTGGATAACCACAAATGCCTCTACTTTTCTGTTCAATATTTTTCTATACTTAGTTGAAACTTAAACCCGCTTAGTTCACTAACCCGAATGACTGTCATCATCAGAACAGCATAGGTCATCAACCACTAGTTATTATGTAATCAGAAGTTCATAAATAAACAATCATCTATTCTAATTAATAGGGAACTTAGGAAAAGCACCAGAAAAGCATCCTAATTACCAGGGAATTCAATGATTCTAGAATGTGTTGATTTTCTTGACATATTCATAAACCTGTAGCACCTTTCCTTCTGGTAACTCCATGATTAGCCTTATCAATTTCTCCTTGTCTATAGGGCTCGCTTTTGAGTCAAAGGTCTTTATGTTTTTTACTCCCATACCTAGCCGACATGCAAGTTCATCGATTTTCTGAATCTTTTTGGCGAACTCTTCAGCATTGGGTTCCATTCCCCAATGCTTGTAAACAGGACGATAGTATTTTTCAAAAAGCTGTGTGGCCTGCGACTCATCCAGACCTTTATTTTGTTGCAACTGCTGAATAACCGCTTTCATATATATTTCACTCATTGAACGTTGAGGTTCACTTTGGATCACTTATATTCGCTCCTCATTTTAAGAACCGATCCGATCAACGGATCCCTTTGCTTGTTCAATTTTAGAAATAATATCATTACCCTCATCAGTGCCAAACATACCTTATGGCTCCAATAAGTGTTATCTGCCAAAATTGAAGATAGTCATTCCCCAGACCTTAGAAAAGAAACCTTTATGCCATCACCCAGCGTAAATATATGGTCCACGCTAATTATATTTCAACAAATATAAACAGGAATTATTTACTTCTTGTTTCAAATGTTAATCTTATTGTACTGTTAAAGCTAATCAACCACCACAAACAATTCCATCCATTTTGGATGGAGTTATTTGTGGTTTTTATTTTTGCTGACGACTTAAAATCAAGTTGGAACATTATTCAAGGATACGGGAGGTAGTGTTAATCCATGAATTGATTGAATCTCTGTAGAATAGGATTCTTCTTCGTATTCTTACAAAGGGAATTTGATTTTCTCGCACCATTGCATAAATACAGTCCGTTGAGACGCCAAGATACTCAGACAACTCCGTTACAGAAAATACAACTTTCATTTGATGATTATCTTGTTGAAAGGTTGAATTTTCGTCTCTGCTTTCCGCAATAGTGTCAGATTGAATCTTTTCTTTCTCGATACTAATTAGCAGCTGTTCTTCCATTTGTACTAATGTTTTTAGTAATTGAATTCGTAACAAGTCATATTCTCTCATAACGATCACCCTCGATATTATTCAATCTTAATTTGAAGGAGGCGAATTACACACTACAAGGAAACTCTAATTGAAAGTTAATTTCCAACTATTCTTTATCTACATTGCAAATTACACATATATGGAGAAGCGTGATAATTTTTGACTTTGCGAATGAGCACCTTACATTCATTAATTTCCCACTCTCGGTTATTAAGTCAATTACTCACTTATGTGAGTAACCCGGAATTTAGCACATACCACGGTTATGATAGAAGTGGTGAATGCAAATGAATATAAAAGAAGAATATTGGGATCAGCCAATACTTAAAGCAAAAGAATTATTGCATACGACAGATAGCATACGAAAAATGGATTGCCGTACCTATATACTTAATGCAAACTATCGATTACTTTTTCGTGTACAGATCTATCAATCACTTTGGGAACAATTGCTCCTGTATCCAGATGTCTTCTTTCGAAGGCAACTTTTTGCTAATTGTTTCGGTCTAAGCCAACATATGATTAGGGAAGGGACGGGGTTTGCAGCAGGAACCGTTCACAATCTGTTAAACACGAGTCAGCAGCCACCCCTGAGTCTTATCCATACTTATGCAGTTATGTGCAACGTTCCCTGGCAAACTCTTGTGGAGCAAAAACCTGAGGAAAAATCTTTCACTTCTCCAACAGAATATTGGTTTAACGGGGTATCCGTTGAAAAAAGAATCGACGAACTTAATGCTGAACGAGGTCAGATTCGGAGCATCCGAGGATATTGGATCAGTGATCCTCTCCCGCTCTTTGAAGGGGAGATTAGCCCGATCACTGCAAGATGGGTAAGCAGTTACTCAGAGATGGAGTATTTTGAGTTCCATTTAAATCATGAGCCTGCACTTTATCCTCAAAAAAGAAGCATCATCCAGAAGATGTTTCCGTTTGCCACGCACCTTGTGACGACCTATACACCTCTTCGGCCTCATAAACGGTCATTTTGGATCTTGGGACCAAAACCTAATAAACAGACAGCATTTGCAGAATTGTTAAAAGTCATCGAGGCTCGTGACCGCACCTTCGTTTTACCCCTTAACTGATAGCGCACTCCCCTCCATTAAGGCTTGCTTACTCACTTTGATGAGTGTATAACTACACATCATCAACTTGGTTAGGAGCTTTGAAATCAACATCAGCAGGTTCCGTGTAAGTTCAATTTTTTTGAAGAAAACTAGCTCATCGCAATCACAATACCCAGAAATATGTCATGGGAGGAGCACCATCCACCATTAAGCGTGAATTGTATGAGTATTTTAAACTCTATGCCTTAATTGCAGCGTGGCCATTTCCGGGCGGCGTTCATTTGTTCCGCCATATCTTTATAACACGACTTGCATACAAAGAGTGTCCACCACAAGCTATAAAAGAAGTATCCCGTGTCAAAATGCTAAATACCGTTGGTTTGTATTTACATCTGGCAAACCAGGACAAGCACTTAGTTAATCAAATCAATTTACTAAATTTCAAGTGAGGTGATAACACATGCCATTATACGACGACGCTGTAACCAAAGAAATAGCACTTGAAGAAACGCTTCTCCAATTGGCGGATCAATATGGGCCCGATTCGTTTATGCAAATGGTACGACGACTTATACCATCAACTCACATCGAGACAAACAAACGATACAATGAAGTTTTGCTAGACGATGCCACTCTCCATTATTTCGAGAGTGATACCTTTCAAAGCCTAGCAACCTCTTCACAGCAAGCTTACCGATATGAGATGAATCTATTTGTCCGCCATTGCCGAGGCCAAAAAGGGAGCTATGCACTCCTCAAAGAAGTTACTTCAGCTGTCTTCTTAGCTGAATATTTATCGAGCGTCCAAAAACTCAATACACGTAGCAAAAAGGCGGCTTTTTTAAGAAGCTTTCTTGGCGAATCCTACGTCCATTTTTTTAATAGCGATATCGGCAAAATAAAAAGGATCCTTTCCATCGAAATGGATCGAAATCGCGAACCACGTGCTTTCACTAAAGAACAGCTCGATGAACTCTTTTGTCTTGTTCGTCTCGGCCGTGAGTCTCATCGTAATTTCACCATCCTATGGACTTTTCTTGGTTCTGGTATCCGCTTAAGCGAATTGTTACATTTGCAGGTCGGGGATGTTACGCCATCCCGCCAAGAAATACAAGTACGCGGAAAGGGGAAAAAGGGCTATAAACAACCGAGCAAAATAACTAAATCTGCCCTTGAAATCCTTCTCGCGTACATTAATTTTCGCTATCAAGGTGTTCAGAACGCTCCGGATTACCATGAGCGATATATTTTTTCCAATGACAAAGGTACTTCCCCCTTGCATGAAAGCACGGTTCAAAAAATGTTGGCCATGTTGATTGATGAAGCGAAGTCGATTCCGTCATCCGATAAAAAACCGTACCAACTGTCCGTACACTCCCTACGGCATTCTTTTGCTCTATACTTACTGGAATCCGGCGTTGACATCTATACCATCAAAGATTTGATGCGACATAAATGGCTCAGTTCAACCGAAGTTTATTTGAGATTGTTTGACAGCATGCTCGTTGCGGCTATTGACAAGCATCCTTTAGCGCAGCTAAAAGCCAGCGATCTCTTTGCATACAGGGAGGTGTTAGCATGACATTGCTTCGTTCCCATTATTTTCAGTTCTGGAATACTAATTTTAGACGAAGTGACAGCACAAAAGATAATCACATCATTGCTCTAAAACGTTTCGAAGCCTTCCTGCAAAGAGAAGGCTTCGAAGGGGAAATCAATTTTGATCAATTTCATGCGAGCCGTGACTACCCAGGTAGGTATCTCCCTATTCAGAGACAAGTCATTGATCGTTTTGTTATGGGGTTAAAGCACAATGAACAGGTGACCGATCGATTGATCGCAGAAACCATAACCGCATTAAGACGTTTTTTTGAGTTACTTCATGATATGGATCTGATCGAACATAACCCGATGATCGGGTATCCTCGGCCAAAATTCGAGAGTCCGATTCAAAATACCGCATTATCCAAAGAAGGGTGCTGTGCCCTTCTTCGAGCTGCCTTGTTTAGAAGCCCCTTTTATCGGCAGGAATTTCTATTTATTTGGTTTATGCTAATCACGGGGCTTCGTATTTCTGAGGTCCGATTTTTACGTCGTAAGCGGCTGAACTTAGAGACAAGAACCGTACACGTCTTTGAAGCAGCCAAAACCGATCATCGGCCGGTCGCTATCCCTGAGGACCTCACTTCAGAACTTGAACGATATGTACAACATACGGAATATCTCAAATACGCAAACCAAGGTGATGAATATCTATTTCATCAGCAAGGAAAAATCATGACTGTTGGCAAAGTTAAACGGATTCTATCTGAGTTATCCCACGATGCAGGGATAACTAGGCACATTCGACCGCATGACCTAAGACGGACTGCTGCATATTTGATGCAAACTGGCGGTATGGACATAGTTGAGATTCAGAATCAGCTGCGTCATAAAAATTTAGGCACAACCTTACGCTATGTTCCACCCTTAGCCGACTTAACCAAAATCCTCGAGGATACATGAAGAATTCCCCATATTGAATTAGTACATCTACTAGTAGACAGAACCCTATTTTAATACCTTCATTAATCTTTATAAGGATCAAACTCATCCGCCACTGCCATGTAGACCGGTCGTACTCAACATATGCAGCACCTCGATCGTCTCTGCATGCAAACCTGAAGCCTACAATAAACAAACGGACTTTCGTCGGTCTAAGCATGCGAAGCTCGACGCAAAGTAGTGAACGGCCTTTGCCTTTTGATCCACTGAAATCTGTCCGCCTGAACGTGTACGGGGTTTTTAGTTCATCTTGCCAGCCGCTAGCGTACGACCCATAACCCGGCCAACGCCTGCCTCAAGTCGCACGAGTAAATCAGCAACATCTGCTTACGTTTCTTGTATTCTTACACATATATGATAGAGCCATGTAGTTTTTCCTGAACGATTATGGGTTGTTGTCATAAATCTTATATCAGAATATGAATATTCCTTATCAGCATTCGTATCTGAAGAAATAAGCATTACTGGGTAAGCATGGTTTTTAACATGAGTGCAATACTTATCCCAAAAAGAACCAAAATCTTTAACTTTGACGTATGAAAGGCATACATTGAACAAATTCCCTGCTGTATCATAAGAATATATTTTATCAAGATGTGCATTAAGATAATTTGTGTTCAAACTATCTAAATTAAGAGCTTCAATTATGGTGAACGGCATACTGTCTTTTTCGATATATATATCAACTTCACCAGATGACTTTCCTGCGGCAGAACTTCCACGGCGAGTTTGATCTTTTAAACGGTATCCGTTTGTTTCTAGTAAATCAGCAATATAGTCATTACGCTCATCTTCTGTGGCATTCACATAAAGTTTTCGTGCTTGGAGCTTGATGCAAGCCAAGTAAAGATCACGAATAAATAAATCGGGCTTTGATTCTACTTTCTGCGTAGATTTGAAGTAAATATCGCTTGTATTTTTTTTCACTTTGATTGCAAAGATGTTTTTACCATTAATAGTAATCCGACCATAATCTATTATAGGTTGCTCAGATAATAAACTTAGTGCCCGTTTAACAGGTTCATCTATTTTAAATCCAGCACTTACTCCATTTATAGAATACTTATCTGTATCTTTGATTGCCCCAATAACAATGTAACCGTACTCGTCTGGCATATTTGACAGAGCAGCGATAAACATAGCCAAACTTTGTGGCCTAAACTCTAAGTTCCTACATATAAGATTTTTTGATTCTGGGGATCGCAGTAATTCTAGCACTTCATCAATGTCGATCACTTCTCTCTTATGCTCCTTAATGGAATTTTGTTAACGCCAGTTAATTTTAGTATTTTCCCAAATGTTATTTTTTGTGGATCACTTTTCCCGTCCTCAACCCACAATTCACAATCTTTTTCGTAATCAAGAACATCTAATTCAGAATCATAATATAAGATTATTTGACCATAATCTGATGGGCGAGTAATCAAATAAATTTCAGTATTGTGTTTTTTAATTACAAATATATTATTGCTTATCTCTACTATATTTGAAACATCATAATCCGATTGCTCACTTAAAAAATCGATGATTTTTTTCTTGGATCGCTCAAGAATCTCTTGTACATAGCTAAACATCTCTATGCTAACTTTAGAATCATGAAGGAATTCTGCGTTAAGTATATTATTAGCTAGAGCACGTTTTAAATCTTCTTCATTTGAAATGCCCCATTGTGCAAGAAGTTCTTTTGATAATTCCACCGTTTTACTTGAGCCACTTTCGATATCGGTGCGTGACAATATCTTTTCTAGTTCTTGCACTCCTGAAACACCATATTTCTTTAACACATCATTGTACTCTTCAACTTTAGACATATTCTCAGCAATATCATTGTCATTATAAAACCAATGCAAATTGGTTAATAAATCTTTAAAGCACTTAAGAACCGTTTCATTATCAGAGTTTTCTCTAAGCCAAAGGTAGGTTTTATTATAGACTTCTTTTTCATCAGTATTATATTGGCCTAAGCTGTTTTTATTCTCCTTCACATATTTTGTGATCTTCTCAGAAATGCTCTCCAGGTAAATTGTTCTATTTTCAGGCAATTTGAAACAAATGTCTTTTAATAACAATGTTTCACGCACGTCATATCCGGTATACTTGCTTGCGTCTTTGAGGATTTCCTCAATTTCACCAGAATCGAGCGATAGTTCTGCACTTTTTTTAAACACACCATACTGATTAGGCAATATATTGAAGCGATCTAATAAATAGGCCTGCTCATATTTCACTAGGATATGCACAAAACTTGACAGCCAAATAATTGCTTCGTTTTTGTTAGCAAAACTAAATTTAGAAGTGAATTCGTCGATGCATTCACATGTGCTTATGTCCTTGGTTATTTTTTCTCTCCAGAATTTCAATGCTGCTTTAAGGAGCACGTTTGAATGCCTTGTAACTCTACTTTTTTCCCACGAATCATCGAAATAAAGATTCTTAACAAGACTTATAAAGTCATCTTGTTCTTGGTTATGTTCAGCTTGTAAGCAAATAATATACTTATAAAACTCCTGTTCTCTTGGATGTGGTCTCTGCAATTTCCTTTCCATCTCTGAAAGAACATCTTCTAACGTGTACTTTTTTAAGTTTAGCAGAAATTCATGTTTAATTTTCCTTTCTAATAACTTACTTTTGAAGTCAAAATCTACAGTAGTAGCTATATTTTTATAGGTTTCATCAACACCGCAATCAAGAAAAATTGAATCTATTGTACATAATTTACCGTGTTGATTTGGCAATATACATGGATTTCTGCCAAGACTGTTGATGAAAGTTTCTTCTTTCGTATAAAATAATTCTATTAATTCATTTAGCCATTCAGTTACATCATCAGTAACATTTTTTGATAATGCATCAATATCTTCGAAGTCTTCTACTCTTTTTATTAAATCTAATAAGCTATAGTTACGACACTCATCCCATAGAGAATTGTACCAATGCTCTAGTTCTTCGCGCTTTGTAATCATATTAGGAATGATTTTGCTTGACAGTGACCATACTTTTCCCCTAAGTGTATCGTCTAGATCTTTGGGAATAAATACACAGGTATAGTCCCATTCATCAATTAGAGGCTTTTTCTCAGCACTATGTGTATAAATGAGTGGGATTGCTTTTATGTGAGATTTAAGTGGGTTAATTACTTCTTGCTCATACCATTCTTTGGATATCCATTCCTTTTCAGGTTGATCAGAGATTTTAACAATGTTATAAATCCCCTCATAACTTTTTTCTGCGAAAAAGTCCAGCATTTTGATGTAAAGTTGGCAAGCTTCTATTAAGTATTGCTTGTTTTCTGATACTTGTTCGTGATCTTTATCCGTTAAATGGATTCCATTTCGCGGTTCGGTTGGATTAAACAGTGGACTGTTAACTACTACTGGGAATGAAAAATCATTTGTTCCTAAGAGAGGAAAGTCACAAAAAATCCGGGGTAATTCATTGTCGTACTTAACAATATTGTAGTTTTCCTTTAGTATTTCAACTGCAAGTGATGAATCTTTAGTACCCACAACACAGATATGTTTATTTTTACGGAAATGCTTCCCGTTATTATTTGTTTCAACAATAACTTCGATTTCAAAAGCATTTTCAAGATTACTAATATTTGTTTCTCCACGACTAATTGTACGGATGTATTGACCGATTGTGACAGTTATAGAGTTTATCTCAGGAACAAAGGCAAAAACGAAAGGTGCAGAAATAAGTAGATTTTTCAGACCTTTCTTTGCAATTATTACCCCCGATTCATCCAATGCATAACTAAAACAAGTGTTGAAATCCTTATCGTTTATTGCTGTATCATTAATCATAGAAGTGTTTTTATCTAACTGAGAGCAACTCTCTTGTATCGCATTTATTATTGACAGTTTATCCTTACCGGATCGATCTAAAATAACACTAAAAGAACACGGAGGTTCGCCAACGTCCTGCAAATATCCAGATACTTTCACTTTTTCTGAAAGTAAATGTGTAGTTAAGAACCCTGTTCCAAATTTACCAGTAGTCCTCTTGGTTATTACATCAGTTATTGTTCGATCTTTTGTGGATACTTGTTCTATAAGAAAAACTATATTTTCAGTTGAGAATAGTTTACCGTTATGCTTAAATTCAACAGTTCTTTTACTTTCCTCAAAGTTGATAATAATGTCAACCATACCGCTAGAGTTAACAACATCTTTTGCATTTTGAATAAGCTCCCAAATCCATCTATAAGAAGTTGTATCATCATTCTTCAATTTTAACTGAGTCAACATATCAATAATTTTATTTGCAGCTTGCGTTTCTTGCGCTTTATTACGCAGACTTTGTATCTTTTGTGAAAACTCCATCTTTATCCCTCCTTAAATAAAACCTACTCTTTCTATTTTCAACTTGTAAGTATATGTACTCCTTCTACATCGATCATTCATTTCTTTCTTTTTCTGCAGTATTTGATTTTTTTCGACGTTTGTTTACAAATCCCCTGTTTTTAAATGGAAATAAGTCGAGCTGGGATTAAGTTTATTTATAATATTTCTTAATGCTTCAGGTCGAATAGTATTTTCTCAGATTTAACTAATTAGAAGCCTAGACTGTAAGGGTCTTGTCTGGTTTCCTGATTATTGGAAATAATAGTTACATCAAGATCATCGGAGTTGATACTATTGGCTAATATCCAAAAGCGTGGTGATAATTCATGGTTCTTGACGGTCAACGCGGGCAAAGACGCAAAAGGCAAATACATTCGCTTCACAAGAACCATTCATTGTCGAACAAAACGGGAAGCAGAAAGCGAATATGCAAAATTCCGGCTGGAAGTTGAGGCTGGAAAATATATCGCTCCAGAAAAAATGACATTCGGTGCTTTGTCGAGGAGTGGCATTCGAAATATGCCGTTAAACACCTGGCATTCAAGACGTTATACACATATAGATCCAATTTGAAAAATCGAATTCTTCCTGCTTTTCAACACATGTCAATTAAGGAAATCAAACCTCTTCACATAGTCGATTTTCTTGACAAGTTGGAAAAGGAAAACAGTCGGGGTGATAAAAAGAGCGGTGGGCTTTCTTCTGGTACGATTGAAATCGACCACCGCATCTTAAAAAATATATTTAAACGTGCTGTGGAATGGAGAATAATCAATCGGAACCCTGTGAGTGATGTTAAGAAGCCTAAGGTTACATCAAAAGAAATCATCCCGTATGATGAAGTTGAAGTGAACCAAATGCTTAAAGCTCTACAAAGAGAGCCTTTCCACTGGAGAATATTAATAACTTTGGCCCTTACAACAGGTCTACGTCGTAGCGAAATTCTTGGGCTCGAGTGGAAACACGTTGATTTGAGCACTGGCGTTATTGAAGTCAGGCAAACAATGGTTCATGCCTTAAAAGGAGAAGTTATCGTAAAGCAGCCAAAAACTAAAAAATCCGTTCGGAAAGTAGCCCTTCCCTCCTCGGTACTTGAAGAGTTAAGGGAATATCATACCTATAGGACTCAGGAGCGGCATGACATAAGGAACGCTTGGCGAGGAGGATTATGGTTATTCCTGTTCTCCCACCCCGACGGACAACCTTTCCATCACGAGGCCCCATACCAATGGTTCCGAAATTTCATCTTGAAAAACAAACTACGATATATTCGTTTTCATGATCTCCGGCATACTTCAGCCACGATTCTGATCAACCGGGGCGTTCATGCCAAAATCATTTCAGAACGACTCGGGCATGGAAGCATAACGACAACCATGAACATCTATGGTCATGCTCTCCGTACGGCTGACCAAGCGGCTGCCGATAAGTTCGAATCACTCTTTAACATCAACAAAGCTCAAGGACAATAAGAGACGCTCGGGAAATTCCCGAGCGTCTCTCAGTTCTTTTCGGCTCGACTTTTACATCACTTTTACATCAATGCCATTTTTCGGCCGCTGTATCACAACTATTAATATGCTGTATCATATCGAAAAAACCAATCAGGACAAGGGGTCTCAGTCTCTGTTTAATCCCTCACCAGGAATGCCACCGATTCCACATGCACCGTATGCGAGAACATGTCTTCTTAATATTAATACATATCTATGAACCCTCAAAAAACATTACTTCGCCCAAAATAAGCCAATCCCCTCATCCCCACCGCCGAACCTCCCGTCTCTCCAACTTCCCCATCCTGCATCATGCATTTACCTTTCCCGCCCGCTCCGTTGTCACGCTAGTGGCCAACTATTAAACCCCGCACAAAGAAGGCAGCCCGGATTGCTCCGGGCTGCCTTTTCCATCTTATCCGTTTCATTTATCTTCACTCGATCCGCTTAGTATCATCCCTTCAACATCCTGTACGTCCACCCACTGGCGCGTAGTAGAGGATTCCTCGACCGCATCCAACACCAGCTGGTTGCGCAGCCCATCCCCGAAATTCGGTTCCGGGTTGACCCTCCGTTCAATCCCCTGGACTAATTCGTGCATCACGTGGATGAACGTATGCTCATATCCGATAATGTGGCCTGCCGGCCAGTAAGTTCCCCCGTAAGGGTGGCAGTTTTCCGTACAACTCACGGACCGGAAGCCTTGCACCTCAGCGGGATCGTCCGCAAAGTAAACCTCCAGTTGATTCATCTTCTCCATGTCCCAACGCAGAGATCCCCGCTCTCCGTTAATTTCAAACCGGTTGCCGTTGCGGTTGCCTCCGGCATACCGGGTCGCCTCGAAAGTGCCTGCAGCGCCGCAGGCGAACTCGGCCATGAAGATCGAAGCATCGTCTACGTCGACTTGCACGGGATTCCCGTCCGGGTCAGGCCGTTCTGAAACGAACCTAGGGAGCAGGCCGGAAACCGCGCGAATCTCTCCGAGCAGGAAACGGGCCAGATCAACGCTGTGAGAGGCCAGGTCCCCATGGGCCCCGGACCCTGAAACGGCTTTGCTCATGCGCCATGAATAAGGCGCAAAGGGATCGGCCAGCCAATCCTGCAGATATGTCGCCCGCAAATGATAAATCCGCCCGAGCTTTCCTTCCGTAATCAGCTTCTTCGCCAGCAGGACTGCCGGGGCGAACCTGTAATTATGGCAGATCATATGGATAACGCCTGCTTTCCGGACCGCCTCCAGCACCGTCCACGCTTCACTTGCATTGAGCGCAAGAGGCTTCTCGCATAGGATATGCTTGCCTGCTTCCGCCGCAGCGATTGCGATTTCCGCATGGCTGGCATTAGGAGTGCATATATCGATCACATCGATATCCGCCCTTTCCAGCAGCACGCGCCAATCGGTCTCATAACTGTCCCAGCCCATGCGCTGTGCTGCTTCAGCCACCCTTCGGCCATCCCTCCCGGCAATGGCCTTCATCGCCGGATAGGGATCCTGTCCGAAATAGAACGGCAAGTCCCGGTAAGCATGGCTGTGCGCCTTGCCCATGAACTGGTAGCCGATCATGCCGATCCCGATCGAACGTGGTCCCATACTCAACCCTCGCTGACAGCGGAATAGGCGGATTCAGTCAGTCGGGCCAGCCCTTTTTCCGGTTCTTCTGTCGGAAAATATTCCAGCCCGACATCCCCATCGTACCTGGTTGCCCTAATTGCCTCAAACACTGCTGAGTAGTGAATCTCACCTGTGTGAAGCTCATGTCTCCCTGGATGCCCGGCCGCATGAAAATGTCCGATTACCTCCACATTTGCCTGGATACTGCGAATCAGATCCCCCTCCGTAATCTGCTGATGATAAATATCGAACAACAGCTTCACATTCGAACTGTTGACCTCTCGGATGATCTCAAATGCTTCGTCCGATCGCGACAGAAAATATCCTGCATGATCCACTTTCAGGTTTAACGGTTCGACCAACAGGGTAATCCCCGCCTCTTCCAGCATAGGGACACCTGCTTTCAAACCCTCGGTCAAGGCTTGCCGCTGAACCTCTCGGGCCACGCCTTCCAGCTCGTTGCCGACCTGTGTGATCAGCTTTGTACACCCAAGCTTCTTTGCCGTTTCGATCGACTCGGACAGCCCTTCCAGATAAGCCGCTCTTTGCGATTCGTCCACCAGACTGATAAATTTGGTACAGAAACAGCTGATATTTAGCCCAAGTCTTTTCCTTGCTTCATTTAAGCGGTCGATATCTTTATCCCACCAGGTCCAGAACTCAAACGTGCGGAAGCCCAGCTTTTGTATAGAAGCCAGACTCTCCTCCAAGTCCGCGCCGGAGTAGACCGCATCGATGCACACTGAAAATTTCATATTCACATCTCCCGTCTCCTAATGGGCTTATTCATATACAAGCAGCGACTGGATCAGATCGGGATGCTTGTTGTCTACCATGGCGTAAGCGTCCGCTACTTGATCATAAGCAATCCGGTGTGTAATCAGGTTATCCAGCTGCAGCTTGCTAAGCAGGTCGATACAAGCTTGCCGCTTGCGGTCATGATTCCACATATGCCGGATATCCGGGTTGATATCGCCGGTTTGCGAGGAACGTATCGTGACACGGTTGTGATGGAACTCCTCCGAGAAATCCAGGTCGGCCGCAGGCCCCTGATACCATCCCATCGCGGTAATTACGGTATCGGGAGCGGCAATGCGGATCGCCTCATGCAAGGCGCGGTGATTGCCTGTCGCTTCGATGACGGCATCCGCTCCCTTGTTGCCCGTTTCCTTCCGGATGGCCATTGCCACATCGCCGCATTGCATAGGGTTAAACACAAGATCTGCCCCATTTTCCAGCGCTGTATTCAACCGTTTTTCGACGGTATCGATGCCAATGACCTTAAAAGCGCCGGACAGTTTTACCATTTGCAGCAGAAGCTGCCCAATGAGCCCTAACCCGGAAATAACGACAGTGTCGCCCAGTTTGATCTTCGTATCCAAAATACCGTTGTACGTAGTCATCAAATTCGTCAGCATGATCCCATGCTCCGGTTTCACGCCAGGCGGAAGCTTTACGATGCCTCCATCGGCGCGTTTCACATATTCCGATTGATGCGGCGCATCCGTGTAAACGATATCCCCGACTTCAAAATCTTTCACATCGCTGCCTGCCTCTATGACCCTGCCCACGTTGGCATATCCCATGTACCAGACGCCGGGATCGCTGCTGCGGATCGGATACTGCCAGGTTTCAGACTGCTCCGCATCTACGAACAGGCGGACGGCGGGATCGCTCTTTCTCCGGAAGAACGGCGCCACTCCCCGGTATACATTCATTTCCGTTCCGTGACTGATGCCGGAAAACATCGTCTTCACCCGAATTTGATCACTCTGTAAAGGCTGGGAGGCCGCCTCTTCCACCCGAAGCTGCCTGGGCCCGTCGTAAACCATGATTTTCATTTCTCCATCCTCCATCTGAACGGTATTGTATATGGATAAGCCCCTAGGGAGTCCTATCTTCTTAAGAAGAGCGGCACCCGGTCCGCCAGCCGCCGTGCCGCTGTAATGTGATCAGCCCTCTACTTTTGCTTTATAGGCATCAAGCTGTTTCTGCAGCTCGGCAAGCACCTTATCATATCCCGCCGCTTTCAGCTTTTTGCGGAAATTCTCCACCGCTTTTACCGGATCGCCGGCTTTGCCCCAGATGATGGCAGGCCCCATCGTACTTGTGACGTTGGATAATGCGGAAAGCTCCGCCTGCACCGGCGTTTTGTCAAACACAAACGAAGCATAGGGATAACGCTTGGCTTTGGCCGCTTTCTCTTTGAACATGTCATAGATGCCGGCATACTCGTTTTTGCTCGGAATCTCGTTTTTGTCATTGCGGGCACCCCACATGTTGGAGAAAAAGTCGCTCTTGGCAGGATCATAACCGTCCGGCTGAGCACGCAGTCCATCCTTCACGACGTACTGCTCGCCTTCGATTCCATATTGGAACAGCCGATAAATATCCGGATCGTTATGGATCAGCTCCAACGCCATCAGTGCCCGCTCCGGATTTTTGCTGTTCGCCCCGACTGCAAAGCCGCCGTGCACCGGCGAGTCGGTCATCAGATTCCCCCGGGTGTCCGCATAGGCAAACATTTGAAGTTCCGAGCCAGGCTGTTTCTGATCCATCGTCGCCCGCAGGCCCCGGAACGTTTGGGAATGATGTGCATCCGTACCCGTTTTGCCTTCTTGCAGTTCGGCACGGGTGTCGCCTGTGAAATTGAGTGCGTCTTTGCGCCAGTAGCCTTTGTCCGCCCAATCCTTCATCATGACCGCTTCATCAACAAACGTCTGGTCAAACACAGGGCTCCATGCCGTATATTTCTCGTAATAGGACTTACCCCAGAACAGGTGGAGGAAGCCTGTTGGCACCATTTCCATCAGTAAGGCGTCAGTATGAGATTGCACCCAGCCCCAGTATGGTTCGTATTTGGTGCCGGCCGTTACATCATAGGGAATGACGCCTTTCTTCTTGTCCTTGATGCCTTGCAGGTATTTGCCCAAGGTATCGAAATCCTTGATCGGTTCCGTAATGCCGAACTCCTTGGCCCAGTCTCCCCGGTAATAAATGCCTTGGTCTGTCCATTGTGAATAATGCGTCTCCGGTATCATCGTAATATGGCCATCATTCGTCACGCTCGGCCAATCCTCTTTGAATTCGGACCAAAGCTCAGGAGCGGCTTTCGGCAGCAAGTCTTCCAAATTCATATAAGCGCCTTTCTTGGAATTCGCCCAAAAATTCAGCCAATCTCCAACGACGATCAGATCATAAGCTTCGCCCGACGCCATCGCCAGATCATACTTTGTTTGCCAGTCGGTCCAACCTACCCACTTCAGCTTGACGGTCGCATTGATCATTTGTTTGAACAGATCATTCCACTTCGCTTCTACTTTCTCCAATGTGCCGTTCGTCGGCGGATCGCCGGGAACCAGAATAGACAGCTCTACTTCTTTGGATGTATCGGCGCTTCCGCTGTCTGCAGCCGCATTACCGGTAGAAGCCGGCGTATCCGCGTTACTGTTCTTGTTACCGGAACCTGCATTATTGCCTGTTCCTGATGCACTGCTGCCGTTTTCACTGCTCTTGCCGCTGTTATTACCGCCTGAACAAGCCGCCATACACACCGTCAGGACCAATGCCAACACGATACTCATGGTTTTCCGCATGTTCAACATGTGTTATGCCCCTTTTCCCATTCAAATTAGTAAGCGATTACATTTTTTTTCGTATGTTAACGCGCTGCAGGATCCTTGCACCGCGGAAACAACCTGGCGGAACGGTAAAGCTGAGTTACCCTTTTACGGCGCCGATAGTCAGCCCGTTTACGAAATACTTTTGAATCATAGGGTAGAAAAACAAGCACGGTATAGTAGCCATGACGGCAATGGCAAGTTTCATGGTTTCCGTCGGATAGGCATCCATCGAGACATTGGCCCCGGCCGAAGAATTATTAATGTAAAATGCCGTATTGATAACGGTGTACAAATATAGCTGCAGAGGACGGTAAGGAACATTTGCAGAAAGAAACAGCATGGAATTGTACCATTCATTCCAGTACCCGATGGCTAGAAACAAGCCGACCGTGGCGAGAGCGGGCTTTGCAAGCGGAAGGACCAGTCTAAGGAAAATCGTAAAATCGCCGGCACCGTCGATTTTCGCGGATTCCGTAATGGAATGCGGAATGGTTTTGAGGAAATTTTTCATTAAAATGATCAGCCAAGGCGATAACAGCGAAGGCAGCAGCACCGCCAAATAACTGTCCTTTAAGTGCAGGCCCTTGGTCATCAACAGATAGAACGGCACGAGTCCGCCGGAGAATAATGTCGTAAAGTAGATCAGGAAGGAAATGGTGTTCCGGTAAGGAAAGTCTTGCCGCTGCAGAGCATATCCTGTCATGGCCGTTAGAAACAGCCCGATCGCCGTACCCGATGCCGTCAATAATATCGTTACCGCATAGGCCCCGATCAGTGTCCGAGGATAAGCCAATAGAAACCGGTAAGTTGCCAAGCTGAACTCCATGGGCAGGATAGAAAATCCATGTTTCACGATCCAGGACTCTGCTGTGAACGAGGAGGAAATCATGATGACAAAAGGCAGTACGCAGAGGATCGAGAACAGGCTGATGACCGCATACCCGACGGTCCGGATGGCTATGGTGTAACTGTCTTGGCGTATGGATGGTGTTGCTGTTGCTGTTGCTGTGCCGTCCATAAAGCACCCTCTCCTTCTTTTAGAACAACGAGTAGTCTTTATCGATTTTTTTCACAACCCAGTTGGCTGCCAGCACAAGCGCGAAACCTACGACTGACTGATAAAGGCTCACAGCACTGGCTAAGGAGAAATTATTCTCGCGCATGAGCGCCCGGAATACGAACGTTTCAATAATATCCGTGTTCTCATAGAGCATCGTATTGCTGGCGCCCACCAAGTTATAGAAGAGGCCGAAGTTTCCCTTCATGATCCCGCCCATGGAGAACAGCAGCAGAATAATAAACGTAGGCTTTAGATGCGGGAGCAAAATATACCGGATCCGCTGCAGACCGTTGGCTCCATCGATATTTGAAGCTTCAAGCACTTCGGATTCCACGCTCATAATGGAGGCGAAATAAATGATCGTACCGTAACCGGCACCCTGCCAAAGAAATGTGAATATGATAATGAAAGGCCAAATCCATGGTGTGGAGTAAGCTTCAAGAGGGGTATATCCGGCAGCCGACAAAAGCTTGTTAAGCAGGCCGTAGTCGTAGCTGAGGAAACTGTAGGCGAACAGCCCGATGAGGACAGGAGAGATGAAATAAGGCAAAATCATAAGCGACTGCGAAATGTTGCGGAACGTGCGGCTCCGGAGTTCATTGAACAGTAAAGCTAACCCGATTTGCACGACATTTCCTACAAGGATAAAAGCGAGGTTATACAACACCGTGTTCGTCGTCAACCGCCATAAATCACCGGAAATGAAGAGGAATTTAAAGTTGTCTAAACCTACAAAAGGGCTTCCGAAAATGCCTTTATTGTACATATAGTTTACGAAAGCAATGTACACGCCCGGCATGGGAATATAAGCGAAAACCAGGAAAAAAGCCAGTGCCGGCAGGCACATCAACAGCAGAATCCGAGAGTTCCACAGCGACTTCCAGCGCTTGCGCGCCCCCGGTGTACCAGACGGACGCCGGACGGGCAAAGCGGAGTGGTTCATAAGGCTCCTCCTATCTCGCGGGCCGTTACTAAACGGATCCTACGGATTGACGTTCGATCAAATAGGGTACAAGCTTTACTTCCCGTGCTTCCAATTCCGGTGCAGCCGTTCGTTCAATCAATAATTCCACCGCTTTTCGGCCGATTTCTTCAATCGGGAGGGCTACAGTAGTCAGCTTTGGAGCAAGCATCCCCGAGTAGGTGTCGTCATAGCCAATGATGGAAATATCCTTAGGAACTTTCATCCCGACGTCGTAAAAATACTGCATGACGCCTACTGCCAGAATATCGCTGCCTACGAATACCGCTGTAGCATCCGTACGGTTGCCGCCGAACAGCTCACGTGCCGCTTCATAGCCTTGTTCCGGCGAATAATAATTTACATATTTGAGATACTGCTCCGGGTCGAGCCCAAAGGACTGAACCGCCTTCAAGTATCCGTTCAGTCTCCCCTTTTCAACGGAATAGACAGGTTCATGGGCGATACAAGCGATTTTGCGATGGCCGCGGGCGATCATGTAAGACGTGGCGGCATAGGAACCTGCCGTTTCATCCGATAGAATCGTATCCACGCCGGTAATATCGTCTGCCCGCTCCAGCATGATAATCGGCTTCTCCAGCTTAGCCACTTTCTTAATCTGCTCGGTGGAGAACGCGGAAGTAAAGATAATGCCGTCTACCATGCGGCCGAGCAGTTCTTCGATCATTTTCTGCTCCCTTTCGACGTCCCTGTCCGTTATCATCGTCAATACGCTGTAGCCGAGATCATGCGCGCTCTTCTCAATAGCGTTGGAAACCCGGGCGAAGAAAGGGTTTGGATATGAACTCGGCATAATATGCCCGATCATCTTGGTGCTTTGATTTTTCAGACCCTGGGCTATCTTGTTCGGCACATAACCAAGTTCGTCTAAAGCCTGCTCTACCCGAACCCGTTTATCTTCCGACACCTTCCCCTTCTTGTTGATGACGCGGACGACAGTGGATCTGGAGACTTCGGCTTTCTCTGCAATTTCAGTAATTGTGACCAGTACCATATGCTTCTCCCCCTGTCTCTTTTCAAAATGTGGCATCGATACCACTAATCCGGCTGATACCTTTTACTTATGACATCGATGCCAACAATATTCTAAAAAAATAAACCGCTTACATTTGTAAAATTACATGTCAACTGCGATTGCTTCACCATGCTTTGCAGAACAAAACCAAATCGGTGGTATCGATACCAAAAAATGTTAAATAAAAAAGCCCTAAGCTCTGATATCGAAAGATGAATTCAGTTCTTTTAAAAGGTTCTAATTCATCGAAGCATACCTCGAAGGGGCGATCCCCTTCATTTTTTTGAACAATCGGGAGAAGTAATAAAGGTCGGAAATACCTACACTCTGTGCGGTTTCGCTGAGACTCAGCTTGGTATGCATCAACAGTTCGGCGGCCCGGTCAATCCGGTACTGCATAAGATATTGTTGGGGGGATTTGCCAGCGTGCTGCTGAAAAATACGCCAGGCATAGGAGCGGTCAATGCTTAAGTGCGTATATATATCGTGGACGGTGATAGGCTGCTTGTAATGATGCTCGATAAAGGCCGCCGCTTTGCGAAAATAAGTTTCGGAGCGTTCGTTGGAATGGTAAGGAGGAACCGGCGGTTTTGCTATGTTCTCTTCAGCTTCTAACAGATACATCAGTTTGTACAAATGGCTTCGGATCAACGTGTTGGAAACCTGTTTGTGTCCGCGCATATCCTCCACACATTGTTTGATAGCTGCCGCCAGCTGTTCCTGCCGTTCCGCCCTAAGCTTGACGACCGGATCATAAGCGGTTAATCCCGCTGCGGCCAGCAAGCTGTCCGCCTCGTTGCCGCTAAAACCGAACCAGCAGAATTCCCACGGCTGATCCGCGTTGAGCACTTCATACGCGACAAGATGGCCTGGAAAGATCGCGAAAAGTTCTCCGGGACCGACAATCCGCGTACAGCCGTCTTGGGTAAAACAACCCGTGCCGTTGATAACGCAATGTATCAGGAAACAGCTCCGCACATGGGTGTGGCAGACGAAATGCGGTTCGCATTTCTCGTATCCGCAATGTGTCAGTTCCAACGCACCCGTGCCGATTCCGTAATTGAACGCTTCTATCCGATTCAATCCTGGCGTGAACAACTTTCATCATCCTCCCGTCCATTTGGCAACTTGCGTGCAAAAGAGTGCATCACAAGTCCATTTTATCCAGAAAGCACTTACGATAGAATTAGAAATATACACGCTCAATTATATTTCTGCAGGGAAACGGGGTGCTTTTATGCGCGGACATGAACTCAATATCGACGACGAACAGATAGGCACCGGCATTCATCAGGTGCAGTACCAGCGAATCGGGAACGACTACCAGTGGGACTATGTTAAGTCCCCTCACTGCACTAACCGGCATATGCACATCTCGGATACCGCGGACGCCTGGGCTAAGGTGCGTTTTGCCGGACATGAGATAAGTCTGCACGGAGTTCTTGGCCCCGACTGCGGCATAGCTTCCGTTTGCATTGATGGCAGGCAGGAAGAGCTTGTGGACTATTACTCTACTGAGATCAGCGGAGAGTCTTTAATTTATAGGAGCCGGGAGCTTGCCGAGGGGCTACACGAAATTATGATACGGGTGACAGGAACCAAACATCCATCCTCCGGCGGGACAGCCGTAACGATAGACAGGTTCGCCGTTCGCATGGCTGCCCCATGCAGCGTGATCGATATTAGCTCCAGTACAGCTGGTACGGGCATGAATGAACTGAATTATAATCCGGACCATTGGGGACAGGAGGAATGTGATGATAGTTACGGCGGCGACGTTCTCCTGTCCGGTCACGTTGGTGCTGAGATCTCATTCGCATTTACGGGTATACAAGTGCAGCTTTATGGCAGAACGGGTCCCGATCAGGGGATCATGTTGATCTCGGTTGATGACGGGCCGCCTCTGACGGTGGACTGCCGCTCGGAGACAACGCGAGGAAACGTGCTGCTTTATACAAGTGAACCGCTACCTCAGGCAGAACACCGTCTAATTGCGTCTGTAACCGGTGAAACCTCAGGGACAGGCCGCAGCATCGCCATCGACCGCGTTGCCGTTTCGTCGGCAGCTGCCATGGTCACCCAAATTTTTATCGCTACTGCCCGCCGCTTTCAGGCCATTGAAAGCTTCGGCGCCTCCAGCGGCTGGTCGATCGACCCGATCGGGGAGCATTGGCAGGAGGAACATAAATCGCGGATCGCAGATTTGTTGTATTCGCAAGACAAAGGCATTGGTTTGTCGGGTTTCCGCTTTTACATCGGCGCTGGAAGTACGATCGTAGACGCGGAGGATTTTCACGATCCGTTCCGACGGGTGGAAGTATTCCAAGAGGAGGCAAACGGTCCTTATGACTGGACTAGGCAGGCCGGGCAGCAATGGATGATGCAGGCCGCCAAGGCGCGCGGTGTCCGGGAATTTACGGCATTTACCCACAGCCCTCCCTACTGGATGACGAAGAACGGCAGAACCCGCCCCGCGGCCGGACCGGATACAACCAACCTGAAAGAAGGATACGAACGGCCTTATGCCCGCTTTCTCGCTGACGTTCTTGAGCATTTCAGGGATGAGGAGAACCTGCCTTTTGATTATATATGCCCTATCAATGAACCTGGCTGGCCGTGGGACAATGCACACGAAGAGGGCAACCGCTCCAGCAATGACGATATGATCCGTATTATTAATGCCTTATATGATGAACTTCAGGATAGGCATCTTCCTGTCCGCATCGCAGCTCCTGAAGCAGCAACCATCGGGCACCTTACCGATCTTGGCTACCTCGATGAATTGTACGGCAATGAAGAGGTTCGTGCGAAGCTGTCGCAAATGATCTGCGGCCATTCCTATTTTTCGGATAACTTTGAAAAGGAGGCTGTCCCGCTCCGCAGGCGGACCCGGAAGGCTTTGGATGCTTACCCCGACCACGCCTACTGGCAGACGGAATACTGCTTCATCGGCAGAGGCAACGGCCAAACCCGTGACTACGGGATGACCCCGGCGTTGTGGTTGGCAAAATTGGTCCATTTGGACTTAACCATCCTCCATTCCGCCGCTTGGCATTGGTGGCTGTCCGTCTCCCCGGGCAACTTCGACTTCAAAGACGGGCTGCTCTACACCGACTGGATCCAGCCCGGCGATCCGGAGAACATCATTGAATCCAAAATGCTCTGGGCCTTAGGAAACTTCAGCAAATTCATCCGCCCCGGCTCACGGCGAGTCGCCCTGACAGGGCCGGAACACAGTACCGGCTTCCTGGCGTCAGCTTACATCGATGAAACCAACCAAAGCGTGATCGCCGTCGCAGTCAACGACACCTGTAACGAGCGACCATTGCTTTTACATGTTGCGGGTATGCAAATAGCAAGTATCACTGCATATATTACTTCTGATGAGCCGGACTGTAACTTGAAACCTGTTCTATGTGCCCAAGGGGAACCCTTTACAGTCCCTCCGCTCTCTGTTGTGACGCTGGTGATGAAGTATTGAAGGGAATACGTAACGAAGCCGGTGCCGAGCATCGGCTTTTTTCATTTCTGTAATAATTGCATCATCGGCTTTAGTCAAAACCTTCCCCCCAAACCCAACCTCCCGTATAATGTAACCATTGGTTAAATTCACAGAGAAGAGGAAATGCAAATGTCTCGCAAATTGTACGGCGCTTTAGTGCTGCTCAGTCTCATCTGGGGCGGCTCTTTCTTTTTTATCAAAATGCTGCTGCATCACTTCGATCCGCTGACGATTGCGCTGCTTCGGTCGGGGACGGGGCTGATTGTCATATCGGGTATTATGGTTGCGCTGCGTCAGCCTTTGCAGGTAACCCGCCTTCCGTGGGTTCCCATGATCGCTGCGGGGCTGCTCAATACGACGCTCCCCTGGGCGCTGATCGCCTTTAGCGAAACCAGGGTGACGAGCGGCATGGCTTCGGTGCTGAATGCCACAACGCCGATCTGGACGCTGGTTACTGGTGTGGTCCTGTTCGGCAACCCCTTCCGCCGCACGCAAGGGGTCGGGTTGGCCATTGCGACGGTCGGGCTGCTCATCCTGCTCAGGGTGAATCCCGTTTCGATTATTTCCGTGGATCCGGTCGGATTTTTCGCTATGGTAACCGCGACGCTCTGTTACGGCCTGTCTGCACAGCTGTCCAAGCGTTATCTGACGGGGCTTTCTATGTACCAGACGACGTTCGGCACGCTGCTATGCGGGGTGGTGGGAAGCGGCATTGCCGCATTCACGCTCGAAGACGTAAGTTTCGCACCGCTGGCTTCCCCGGAAGTATGGGGGCTGCTGTTCGGACTTGGTGCGCTCGGTTCGGGTGTTGCTTACGTGTTATTTTATTTCATGATCCAACGCGGCAGCCCGGAGTTTGCAACGAATGTGACGTATCTCGTCCCGGTTACGGCGATATTATGGGGCGCTTCGCTGCTCGGGGAGGAACTGCATTGGAGTCTGCTGGCCGGATTGGCATTCATACTTGGGGGGGTGTATATTGCAAACCGAAAAACCATGCCCGCCAAAGCGGGGTACTCTCGGAGGATTCCAGCTGGGAGAGCAAAAGGGTAACACCTTGATCAGGAGTCGCCTATGCGGCTCCTTTTTACATGTTTTTACCATATCAGGGCAATATATTAAAGAAATACGTCCTGACATTGGAGGAAATAACAATGCAAACTACAACAAAATCTACCGGGACCTTTATGGGCACCAAGCCTTCCGGGAAACCGATCCGTTTTACCGCGATTGATATTCTAAGAATCCAAGACGGCAAAATTGCGGAGGACTGGCACTTGGAGGATAATCTGTCCTTTTTGCAGCAGATTGGGGCTATACAGGGGGGATCCAGATGAAGAATATTCTAATTGTTGACGGGCATCAGTCCTACGAAGGGGCAAAAGGCAAATTAAACCGCACCTTGACCGAACATATGGTAAATCAACTAAAAGCAGATAACCGGGTGCAGACGACTTTTGTGCAGGAAGGCTATAACATCGAGCAGGAACAGCACAAGTACCTATGGGCCGATGTCGTAATCTATCAGACGCCCGTGTATTGGTTCAGCGTGCCGGGACTCATGAAAACGTATATGGACGAAGTGTTCGCGTACGGCATTTTCTTTGAGGGAAGCGAACGGTATGGGGAAGGCGGCCTCTTAAAGGGGAAAAAGTACTTCTTCTCCACGACATGGAACGCTCCTCAAGAAGCATTTGAAGACCGTTCGCAATTTTTCGGAGGGATCACTCCGGATGAAGCGCTTGTTCACCTGCATCGCACCCATATCTATTGCGGCATGGAGACCCTGCCCGGATATGCCTGCTATGATGTCATTTCCAACCCGCAGGTAGACCGGTTTCTGGACGGTCTGACCGGCCATTTGAAGAACGTGTTGAGTTTGTAATCCATTGGGGCAAAGTGAACCGGATAACAGATCCTTCTGCTATTTCAAAAAAACCTGCAGCCCTTCCGAAGAAGAGGCCGCAGGCTTTTCTTTTCTTACATATAAGGAATCTTATTATCTTCTTGAACTAAACCAGTATCGGAGCTCCTGCCGGAACTTGTGCTGGGATTACCAGCTCCGTTCAGACCCTCGCCCGGGCTGGAACTTGATTTGAAGTTCTGAATCTCCGTCTTAATATCATCCTTCGCGGTAGTCACTTCGTCTTTGATTTCCTTGAACACGCTGAGGGAATCTTTGATGACACCTGCGACTTCCTGGCTTTTGCCGGCGAGCTCCAGGCCCGTTTCGTTCAGCATGGATCCTTTTTCCTTGACCATGTCAGCGACTCCGGCGAGTTTCTCGCGTACCTGTTGACCTTTCTGCGGAGCAAAAAGAACGGCTACACCTGCACCGACAACTGCACCCGCTACTGCACCTACGGCTAATGTCTTCTTTGTTTGGGCGTCCATGTTCATTTCTCCTCTCGTGAATGTCTTCTCTAGTACTTACCCACATTTTCATGAATTCAAAAGACATTCAGCAAGATAGAACATGATGAGGGATAGATGGAGCCGGCAACGTGCAAAGAAACACCGTGAATATTCGGCCCTGTCACTCCATGACGACCATCTGATGGCCCCATATCTCCGGAATGATAAACTCTACATAGGAATCCCGATAAGAAAAAGTTAATTCATCAAGCTGCGGCGCGAGATAGACTTTATTAGGCCGGCGATAGAGCCGGACCCGTACCTGCTGGCCGTATAGCGGCAGGACTTCCTCGACAATCTCCATTTCCTTGGATTTCTTCTGAGGAATATAGTGGATGACATGAAGGATCTCTCGATTCTGTGCGTCTTGTCTTCGGACAGTAACCTCGGCGGACGCAGGCAGCGTGGAGCGGACCAGCGGTTCGGGAAGAAGCAGCTCCAGGCATCTTTCAATCACATCCCTGTACACCTTGGTTCCGCTGACAATGTAATCTTTAAAAATCGGCTTGGAAATATAAATGATCCTGCCGTTTCTAACGATAGCCGGACCTCCCTCATCCAGATCGGGCGGTGTTTGGCAGTGCGAGCAGAACCGGTCGTGTGTCCGGTTAAAGTACGGATGGACGGCGTAGGCCAGCACCTCGCTGTCTTTTTCTGCTGCAATGGCCGTTCCTTGCTCGTAGAAACAATAATCCATTGGTTCGATCGCCGCGCGGAACGAATCCGTCAATCGCAGGTAATCCGGCGCGTATAAGGCAGGACCCTCATAAGTGACGCCAAACAGCCTGGTGGCAAAATCGTTACCGTCCAGATCCAGACCGGACCGGTCCGTTGCCAGCACGGCACCGCCTTGTTCCGCATACCGTTCCAGCTTCTCCGCCAAAGCGCCGTTCAATGCCACGGAATCCGGAAGGATAATCAGCTTGTATGGAGTCAAATCTGCCAGGCTGTCCAGGAAGTCGAACGGCTGATGCAGTTCCATTAGCATACGCATAACGCCTTCATCCGAGTGGTGGATGGCATGCTTATCGGCAAGATCCGGATTCGCGGTAAGAACGCCGATATCCGCCATTTTTCTGCTGCCCGCGCACCATGGCTCTTTCTCTTCCACACTGCGGTATACTTCACCGATTCGCCGGTAGACCGCCTCTTCCATCCGCCCGGATGGGTGGAGCTGGTCCCCGATGCTGCACTTGGCCCCATACGCCAACATGCGGAAGCACTCGTACTCCAGAGCGGCCCTGTTCTTCAAGGTTCCGAAGTCGCCCCAGCATTTATGGAATTTGCCTGTCATGCCGACAATCTCGTAATCTTTGGCGTTGTGGTAGTTGGCGACAAGCGGAAAATGGTTGTAGCCCCATAACCCCGACGGGATGGACTCAATTTCAATATGCGTGTTGTAGCGGACTTTTTCTCTAATATTGTAATCGGTATAGGCAATATCCGCGGAGTAGCCGGTGTTAAAGTAGACAGGCAAGTCCGGCTTGACTGCGTGTACAAAGCGGGTTACGCGTTCGCGGAACTTTTTCAGGGACATAAAATCGTGCTGCAATACATCCTGTTCCCGTTCCGGATTCAAACCAAGTTCTCTCATACTTTTTTGACAGGTACCGCACACACAGCCTATATGAAAAATAATATCGTACCAGAAGCCGTCGATCTCATATGCGTCCAGAATCTCCTTGGTTTGAGCGAGGACATAATCCACATAATGATCGTTGTTATGGCATAGGTGCCTCCATGTGTAATGACCCGTTTCAAAAGGTTTTTTTCCGCCCAGCACCCCTTCCCGGTCCACTTGAAGCCACTCCGGATGCTTTTCCGCAGCGTCCTCCTCCCAGCCCACAGGAACGTAGGCCACAGCCCCGATCCCCGCTTCGCGGCAAGCCTTCACCATGTCCCCGAACAGATCAAAGGTCAAATGCGGATGTACCGTTCCCAGTTTCGTCGGATAATAGCACATGCCGTGATGACATTTGGCGAACAGGTTAATCGAATTGACGTGCCCTTCTTTCAGCGCGGAAATGAACTGCTTGGGATCAAAATGCGCCCCTACACCCGGAATATAAGGCGAAGTGTGAAAATCCAGATGAATCTGCCTAAAAGGCATCTCTTGGTTTCGCTGCAACTGTATTCGCTCCTTCTGATCTATCATTCATAACGTTTTACTGCCCATGCATAGCTATATCTTACTTGACGGCCTCCCCACTTTGAACGCAACGAAATTAAGATAAATGCAATAGTATTAACTATTTAAAAAAGACAGCCCTCTGCCTGAGGACTGCCTAACGCGGCTCAATTTATGGCTGATAAGCTTTCAAATCCTGAATCTCCCACCAGCTCGCATTGGATGCTGTCAGCTTCACGGTAACATACCTGCCGCTTTTGGCGTAAAAAGAAGCGTCCACGACCGCATTGCCGTTTGTGCGGATCGCATGGACCGGTTCGCCGAGACTCCCGGTTGAATCGGAAACGTAGATCTCCAACCCGCGGGGATAGTTTCCGTTATCTACGGAGAATCGGATTCGCCCTACCGTCTTCGAAGAGCCCATATCCACCCTGAACCAGTCCCCATCCGCCATGCTCTTGCCGTTCACATATTTGGATGCCGCATCGTTATCGATCGCATTGCTTGCCGGGCCGTAGGAAGCGGCCGCGGATGCGGATGCGCTCCACCCCGTCTTCGCTATCTCCGCCCCGCTCACTTTTGTGAACGTCAGCCAGTTTAAATTGAACCCTCCGGTGCCGGCATGTAGCCGAATGATTTGCGTTCCCGCGCTGAGTGTCACATTGTGCTGAATCGTCTGCCAGTTTTGCCAGTTATTCGTTACCGGCACACTCAAAGTCCCGAGAGTCGTACCTCCCGATTTCAACTGAAGCTGCGCCGAGAAAGCATTGTTGTTGGCGATTCTATACTCCACTTTGTAGGTACCCGGCTGTTGAACATGGACGGTATAATCCATCCAGTCGTTCGAGTCGATGGAACCCGCGTTTTGACCGCCGCCTGTATCGGAAACAGTCTCTTTGATCACTCCGGACATGGAGCTGTAACTCTCAGCCTCCACCTTGCCCGGAATCAGATCATTCGGGATCACGCCTGTTACTTCCACTGCTCCCCGGTCTATGCCCGAGCCCTGCGGCCTTGAAGTTAAATAGATATCCTGAGTGGAGGCAAGCGAGTTCGTACCGCTGTCTTTGGCCGGAGAACCGGACAACAGACGGAAATCGCCCTGTTCGGGGTTTACGTATTTGGGATCAGCCGTAATGTTATTCGACCCTGGTACAAGGATCGTGCCATTATAAAAAATATTGTGATCATAGCTGATACCGGAATCATTATACTGCGTATTTACATTCTCGCCGTTCGCGTAAAGGATATTATTACGGAAGTTAATGCTGTCGGACAACAGCGTAAACATCTCCCCGTAATTCAGATGCGGGCTTTGCGAATTTTTATAGGTGCTGTTATTCACAAAATCGATATTGCGGCTTTGGATTGCGTGAATGCCGGAGCCTCCGTTGCGGTAAGCAATATTGTTCTCAACGAGGATCTTGCCGTTATAAGGCGTCCCGGAAATCTGTTCATTCTTGGTATCGTCGATAATAATTCCGTTTCCATCGGAGTAATCCCCCGTTTCACCCCAAGGAATCAGCTCTTCATTATGATGGCTGATGTTTCGCCTGATAAAGATCTTGTATCCCGTATTCGTGTCGTAACTTTGAGGGTGAAACACGGAAATGCCGCTGTTGGCGTAAACCGACCATTTGGCCGTATGATGCACGATGTTGTCCTCAATGGTGACATAATCCGCCTTTTCGGTTCCGATGCCGCCGCCGGCGCAGTTGTATATGAGGTTACTGCGAATCTCAATATGGTGCGGGTTCGGCGGATTGGTTACCCCATTGTCCGGCCGTACGAAGATGCCTCCCGTTTGGGTTTGGCCGAGATAGTTCCAGTCGAAACCGGACCAATTGTTGGAGGTTTTTGCATTGCGGTAATACGTATAACGCGCATACGCTTGATCGTACGTAATGCTTTCGCTCGGACCCTCAATCTCGAAGCCTTCCAGTTTGATATAAGAAGCTGTCACCAGAATATGGTTCCAGACTCCCGCCACCTTCAATTTCGGACGATGGCCCGGATACGCCTTGTAAGTAATGTATCCGCCGGACGCACTGCCGGAACGCTTAACGACAAAGTTCGCCTGCCCCTCCACAGTCTCCGAATAGGTTCCGTTCATGACATAGACGGTATCCCCGGGATTGGTCAGGTCAGCTGCTTTTTGAATCGTTTTGAAGGGGGTCGTTGAGGACGTGCCGTATCCGCTGCATGTATCGCAGCCGGTTGGACTGACATAATAATTCACGCCCGCCGCCTTGGCTGAAGGTGTCACCGGCAGCAGCCCAGCAATGATGATAAGGGCGAGGAACACTTGCAACAGCCTGTAAAGCTTACCGTCTTTTCTTTTCAAAAGATTCCCTCCTATACAAAATGGGGTACAGCACGTTTCTTACCAGCCTATCTGGACGCCTCCTTTCCTTTGTAGATGGGGCGCTTTCGGTAAGACAAGTAAGGAAAGCGCTTACCATAAGCTTATAAGAAAAGAGCGGCGTGCAAAACGCCACTCTTTCAAGATATCGGAAATTCTATTAACCGGATCAGAGTATCCGCCTGGTTGACTACTCGGACTCCGTCCCTGGATGGTCCGTTTTATGGTCTGGTTTACCGCCTGGTTTTCCGCCCGGTTTGCCGCCTGGCTTATCGCCCGGTTTTCCGCCCGGTTTACCGCCCGGTTTGCCGCCTGGCTTATCGCCCGGTTTACCGCCCGGTTTGCCGCCTGGCTTACCTCCCGGCTGATCCGGATTCCCGGGACCCGGGACCGTTAAGGTCGTTACGGTCACTTCGTTACTGGCAGGAGACAGCAATCCTGCCGTGTCTTTTGCCTTCACGGTAAATTTATATGTCGTCCCCGCCGCAAGTCCTGCGGCAGTATACGTCGTTCCGGTAACAGTTGCAATGGCGGCGCCATCCTGATAAACAACATACCCCTCTACTGCTGCGTTATCGGTAGATTCATCCCATGCCAGATCCACGCTGGTTGCGGACTGGTTTACTGCCCGTAACACCGGAGCCATGGGCGGCGTTTCATCGGTAGGAACGGGAGGCACATATTCATAGGCTCCGATATCCACGCTTGTTCCCACGGGACGGGGTTGATAAGCAAAATCGACGGATGGAGCACCGGAAGCAGTACCTGCATCGACAGCCGGAGAATCCGGCTGCAAGCGGAAATCCGCCGCCTGCTCATCCCTGAATTTAGGGTCCGCCTTTACCGTGTGCTCCCCTTCGACGATCACCGTTCCGTTGTGGTACAAATTATGTTGATACAGAACATTCTGATTGTTATAATCCCCGTTGATGTTCTCGCCGCCGGCCGCCATGATGTTGTTCATGATCCTTACGTTCCGGCTGGAGTTGGCGAAGATCTCCCCATAATTCAAGTGCGGGCTATGAGAATTCCGGTAAGCTGTATTGTTGATAATGTCCACGTTGCTGCTGTGATACGCATGTATGCCGGAGCCCCCGTTGCGGTAGGACAAGTTGTTTTGTATTAGAATTTTGCCCCGATAAGGATACTTGACCGCAGCCTGGGAATGTTCCGCATCATCGATGATAATCCCGTTGCCGTCGGAATAATCTCCAATAACTACCCAAGGTATCGTTGTCTCATTGTTGCGGGAAATATTGTTGCGAATGATGATTTTGTAATCCGCTGTATTGGTGTCGACATCCTGAGGCTGATATACAGAGATGCCGCTGTTCGCCCAAATTGTCCACTTCGCATTGCCGTACACCTCATTGCCTTCAATCGTGACATAGTCGGCATGGCCGGTCCCGATGCCGCCGCCCGGCAAATCCCGCACGATATTTCCGCGGATCTGCACATGATGCGGGACTATCGTCGTTCCCTTTAACGGGGCAATTCCGATGCCGCTTGTATTCGTTTCCCTCACCCAATCCCAGTCGGCATCCCAAGTCTGATCGACTACAACCGGACGTACCACTTCGTATCTGGCGTAAGCCTCCTCGTACGTGATGCTGTCATTCCCTCCGGCCACTTCCAAGCCTTCAATGGTAATGTAAGAAGCATGCACCGCTATCACGTTATCGATATTGCCCTTCCCGTAAACCAAAGGCTTATGGCCCGGATAGTTTCGATAAGTGATGTAAGCATCAGGGCTGCCGGAACGGGTAATGGAGAGCAGCGCCCCGTCATCGCCCGACTTTCCAATATCCGTGTAAGTACCGTTCATTAGATAAATCGTATCACCCGGTTTGGAGACATCATGCGCCTTCTGAAGAGTCCGGAACGCGGAGGTCCCGGCAAGGCCGTCATTGCTGTCCAGCCCCGCAGCGCTGTCGACATAATAGTTCAACCGGGAGGGCGCATCGTGAACAAGGATCGTAACCAGTACGGACGTCTCTCCCCCGAATCCGTCCGATATGCCGATCACGAACTGGTCATTGCCTGTAAACCCTTGTTCGGGAGTGTAGCTCCAATTTCCGGATGCAGCGTCGGCAACCAGCGCTGTACCATGCAAAGGCTGTGTCTTCACCGTGTAAGCAAGCGCGTCCCCGTCCGCATCGCTGGCCGATACTGCGCCTGCAGTCTGCGTGTTGATTTCCGCAGCAGCGAATTGAGTTTGTACTGCGGCAGGAACGCTGTTCTCTTTGACCGCTTCGAAACGTAAAGAAGCAATAGAAGCCTTCCAATGGTCCGTGAGCGTCTGATAATCGATCCGTATATATCTGGTTCCGGATTTGAATCTGTCCGCGCTGTATTTCTTTTTGGCAAACCAGCCGGTTTCACTGTTGGCACCGTCTACTAATTCAGCCTTCATAGCTACTTCGGTGTAGGTCCCGTCATCGGCGGATTCATATAAACGGAAGGCGGGGTCCGGTGAATCCAGCTCCGCCGTTTCCATCTCAAAGTTCAGCACATCGCCGGCCGGTGACTTATACTTCACAAATGCCCCCGCATCCCATGCAGCGAACTTCGGTGTCAGGTCATACCAGTTCAAGTTTTCTGTAACATAAATGAACGAACTGGCAAGGACCTTGCTAAGATCATTCGTCTCGTCGATTACAGCTGTCTTGGGACCGGTATAATCCATTTTGTAATCGATGTTTACCGTGGAAATATACGATTTATAGCCGTCAGAGCTGCCCGTTGTAAACACAATTTTTAAAAATTCGGCCTGCAGGGGCAGGTTCAGCGATTCATACCGATTTCTCGCGTACCACTCCGGAGAGGACTCCGGGGTTACAATCATTTTCTTATAGTGAACTCCTTCGATTAATTTCGTATAACTACCATTGTCCGGAGAAACGTATAAATCCAGATGAAATCCTCCGGTCTCAACGGCATCCACCGCAAAGGAGAGCAGGTCCGAACCAGGGGACTTATAGGTAACAAACTGGTTCTCCGCCCACCCATTATTGAATTTCGCGGTTGTATCCAGCCGCTGGTTCTCAATTGTAACGCGGCTTCCCTTTTCGAACACTTTCGAAAAGTCCTCGGTTTCGTCGGTAAACGTCCCTTTCGGCCCGGTGTACGGAGGTTTTTCCACATTCATGTTTTCAACAAGAAGGATTCCGAATGCGGCCGTACCCGTAACATGTTCTGCATCTCCCGACCAATAAGAGGTCGCAGTGCCTCTGCCGTCCGAATCGGCAACCGCCGCGTCAAATCCAAGAACTGACCTGTATTTCGGATTAATGTCCAACAGAGTCCAAGGGATGGCTAAACTCACTCCATATCCGTCGGATACCCGTGCAGTATGTACGGATACACCCGCAGTGGAACGTCCACCCGCTTCCCAAATGTCCTGACTTCCGCTGGCAACGATGAAATGCCGGTCATGTTCGTCATAAGCGGACGATCTGCTGTGATCCCCGTCTATAAAAAGGTGCACGGCATCATCGCTGTTCACTTCCTCGTCCGCTACATGGACGCGAATATATAGGTAGTCTTGGTTGTTGACAGATCCCATCGTAACCGTGTTGCTGCCTGCCGCCCAAACTTGATCCGTTTCCAGGCCGGCATATACATCCTCCATCACGGCAGTTCCCTCCAAAGAAACGAGAGGATCCGTATCCCCTGTCAGGAGCAGGGTGCCGAAGGTAGACGGCGTGCTCCAATTGGTATTAGCGGATGCATGCCAGCTGAGGGATGCGGAACGGCCGGCCGGGCCGGACGGCTCGTCATTGTCGTTATTGGACAGATCGAACCCGACGAAACGGCCCTGTGAAGGTGTGACGCCGAGACTGTTCCACGGTACTTTTACTTCTACCGTATAGCCCCCTTCCCCGATCCAGACAGCGGTTTCCAGTCCGTCCAAAGTAACAGCCGCATTGTTTCTGGTCACTTTTACCGCGTTATCGGACCGGATAAAAATCTGGAAGTCATTCGTATCATAAGCCGACTTCTTTCCGTTATCCCCATCGAGAAAAAGTTCGACGGAATCATCCTCATACAAATTGGCATTCCCTTTGTTGACGATATCCTGATCCGTAACTTTTACAGCGGCATATAAATTAGTCTCATCCCAGGCAGTGTCGAACGCCGCGACATTGTCCGAAGCCGTCCCCACTGTATAATGGGTTGCCTCTTCCGCCGGATTCCAGCCTGCTTCCTCCAGCTTGCCATCGATCGTAAAGCCCGTGGACTGTTCGGTGTAAGCAACGCCCGTAAGCGCTTTCGTTTCTGAGCCGGTCTCAGCAAGGACTTGAACGTCCCCCCGCCATCCGTTCCAAACGGAAAACATCATAAGAAATACCAAAACCATTGCAATTTGCTTCTTACCCACCTGATTCCCCTCCCATCGAAATCGTTCCTGCCCGCCTAAGCTCTCAGGCAAGTGAACAGTTTCATCTTAAGGGAGAACGCATCCGGTTCCTATGATACTTCATTAATAAAAAAGATAACCTGTTAACCCATTCTTGGACGGGACTGCCCGGACTGGAAAACTCGTAAACAAAGTATCTTAAATCTTTAGATTTGCTTCTTAAAGCCCTCATCCATTCTTGATACGATTCTACTATCACGTACTGGAGGGAGAACTTCATGAAAACAGAAAACGCCGTTTCCGGCATCGGCAAGGTCCGCAGGTCAACGGCTGCAACGGCGAAACTAAGAAGACGCCCGTGGAATTTCCGGAGAAATGCCCCGTTATATTTGATGGTTGTACCAGGGGTATTGCTGGCGCTCCTCTTCAATTATATCCCGATGGCCGGGCTGGTCATCGCATTTCAGGATTTTAAGCCGTGGCTGGGTATTACAGGTTCTAAGTGGGTAGGGTTATTCCACTTCCGGTTCATGTTCGAGTACAAAGAGAATACGCAAGTCATTTGGAATACCTTTATCATCGCGGTGCTCAAGATTATCGCGGGGCTGATCGTGCCCGTCGTGTTTGCCATCTTGCTGAATGAAGTACGCAAAATGGCGTTCAAGCGCACCGTACAAACCCTTGTCTATCTGCCGCATTTCCTGTCCTGGGTCATCCTGGGCGGAATTCTTCTGGATATGCTTTCGCCGGAAGGCGGCTTGGTGAACAGGCTGTTAGGCGCATTCGGATTCGAGCCGGTCTTCTTCCTTGGCAACGGTGACTGGTTCCGGGCGACCGTGGTAATCAGCGACGTATGGAAAGAGTTCGGATTCGGCACGATCATTTTCCTTGCTTCGCTTGCCGGCGTGAATCCGTCGTTGTATGAAGCCGCCGAGGTGGACGGAGCGTCCCGCTGGAAACAGACGGTTCATATTACACTGCCCGGATTGGTGCCGATTATGATCGTAGTGGGTACGCTGTCGCTCGGGAACATTTTGAATGCAGGCTTCGACCAGATTTTCAACTTGTATAATCCGCTTGTGTACGACAAAGGGGATATTATCGACACCTTCGTCTACCGTCAGGGGATCCTCAGCGGCAAAATGAGCTTCGCTACCGCCATGGGCCTGCTGAAATCCGTCATCGGGTTCATCCTGATCGTGACCTCATACAGGCTTGCCTATAAATATGCCAACTACAAAATCTTCTAATAGGAGGCCTCGCCATGTACTATAAATCGCGCGGGTACCGGATCTTTAGCCTGTTTAATCATATCTTCCTGTTCGCCCTGGCTTTATTGTGCATTATTCCGCTGATCCACATTTTCGCCGTCTCCCTAAGCGGAAAATCAGCAGCCATGGCCAACCTAGTCGGATTATGGCCCGTAGACTTTACCTTTGATGCTTATTTCAAAACGATAGGAAACAGCAATTTCACCACTTCTCTATGGATTTCCGCCAAACGGACCGTGATTGCCACGTTTTTCAGCATGCTGGTCGTCATTCTTACAGCCTATCCTCTGTCTAAAGATGATTCTTTTTTCCGGGGACGAACCGTACTTGTATGGTTCTTTGTATTTACGATGCTGTTTAACGGGGGCTTGATTCCCAACTATATTCTCGTCCAAAAGCTGGGGTTGATCAATTCACTCTGGGCACTCATTATCCCGGGCCTGCTGTCGGCATGGAACGTTGTGCTGCTGCTGAATTTCTTCCGCAACGTACCCAAAGAACTTGAAGAAGCCGCACTGATTGACGGAGCCGGACATCTGGTCACCTTGCTGCGCGTTTATTTACCGGTATCGCTTCCCGCCATAGCTACCTTATCCTTGTTCACGATGGTTGGAAACTGGAATTCCTGGTTTGACGGATTGATTTACATGACCGAGATGGAAAGATACCCTCTCGCCACCTTCCTTCAGTCGATCGTAGTGGAACAGGATTTCACCAGGGTGCAGATCAACCCGGAAGATTTGGAGAATTTATCCGAACGTACCGTCAAGTCGGCGCAAATCTTCATCGGCGCTCTCCCGATCCTGCTGGTTTATCCGTTTCTGCAGCGCTTCTTCGTGAAAGGAATTGTGCTCGGTGCTGTCAAAGAATAAGGTTGCAAAGCAAAAAGGGGTTCCCGGCGGGAACTCCTTTTTGTATGATACAAACACTAACTCCGGTACTCTTGCGGTGTCATGCCGAAGTGCTTCTTGAACGTTTTGGCAAAATAATTCGGATTATGATATCCCAGCTTCATAGCGATCTCGTAAATTTTCTCATGTGTATTTCTCAGCCAGTGTGCCGCTTTCTCCATTCTCAGCTGCAGAATATAGTCGCTCAATCCTTGGCCTGTTTCGAGCTTGTAAATTCTCGATAAGTATACAGGATGGAGATAGATATGATCCGCAATGCTTTTCAGGGAGACATCTTCTGACAAGTGGTCCTCGACGAACTGATGAACTTCCCTGACAATCGAGCTTCGGGATAGTTGGATTTCGCTTTCCATGTCCTCCTTCAGCTTCCGCAGCACCCTTTGGCTCCATTCGCTCAACTGCTGGACGCTGTGAGGCATGGCCCCTCCAATGACCCGGTTCCAATCGTCTCCGGCAATTTCCACAATGCTTCGGCCGTTCTTGTGGGCAATGAACGTAAAGGCCGAGCTGACGGCCAGAAATGCTTCCAGCAGGTGCTCCCGGGAAGAAGTCCATTTCCGGCTCAGCTCCTTATCCAGCTCATGCAGTTTCGCTTCAGCCTCGGACCAACGCCCGGCCTCCAAAAGCTGCGGGAGTGCCGGAGGCTGGTATAAGGAAACCAGCGACTGCAGCTGCTCTTCACCGGCACTTAGGGCCGAGGTTTCCGAGTAGAAGCACTCGCTTTCGTTCCCGATGCGCTTGACGATATTTAAGATGGAATGCCGGTACATGCCGGGGATTTCATGGGGGAACGTCCCCCATGTGCTGATCGTTACCGAAATGGCCTTGTTCAAATACATTCGCGTATTGTCCATCAACAGCATCCCGGCTTTATCCAGCTGATCCTTCCGCAGCCCGGATTCCCCGTGTCCCTTGGCTTTCACTGCCACAACCATATAGCCGTGCTCATCCTTGCAGTGCCATGTCTCAAAGGAATCCGCCAGCAGCTCGGCGGCAATATTGGAAACCGCATATTCCAGCAATGCGATATCATGCGGATGGTACGCTCCATAATCGTCGTCGAACCGGATAAACAATAGGGAGACGGAATCTCCCGGTTGAAACGGCAGTTCCAAGCGCTGCAGCTTCTCCTCCAGATTGCCGTGCCTGAACCCCCGCAAAAGCTCAAGCAGCAATGTCTCCCGCAGGCGGGGCAAGTTCTCCCGAAAGGTGTGGACCGCTCTTTGAAAGGATGCGACATGCTCCCACTCCTCCCTAATCTGCAGGATCACTTCACGGACCTTGCCGAGAATCTGCTCATCGGACACCGGTTTCAGCAAATAATCCTCCACCCGGTTCTGAATGGCCTGTTGGGCATATTGAAAATCGTCATATCCGGAGATCAGAATACACTTCACCCCAGGCCACTTCTTTCGGATTTCCTGTACGAGCTCCAGCCCGGACATCCCCGGCATCTGAATATCCGTTATCACAATGTGGACGGCCTGTTCGTTCAGGATTTCGAGCGCATCGTCGGACGAGTAGGCTTTATAGACCGAAGTAATACCAAGTCCGTTCCAATCCAGAGACTCCGCCATATCGTCCACCAGATGCATATGATCGTCCACTATTAGAAGCTTCAGCATGCTTTACCCCTCCGCGTTTGCTTTCTTTTGCAGCTTGAGACTTACCCTGAGCCCTCCATCGGGAATATTCTCAAATAACAAGCCTGATTCTTCACCAAAATGATACAAAAGCCGCTGATGCACATTCCAAAGGCCGCATCCCATCTCGTCTTCCAGCGGCATGATCAAAGTTCTGCGCAAAAGCTCTAGAGAAGAGGCTTCCATACCCGGTCCGTTATCTTCTACAACAAGGGTATAAAAACGGTCGTCTTCTTCCCCGAGAATGCGGATGATGCCGGTTCCCCTTTTCCGTTCTACCCCGTACTTGATACAGTTCTCAACAATCGGCTGCAGCGTCAGCCTGGGAAGTTCCAAAGCCAGCATGGAATCAGGCACGGCCATGTCATAGTCCAGACGCTGGGTTTGCAGATTCTGGATGGTCAAGTAATTGCGGACTAGTTCAAGCTCTTCGCCCAAAGACGTAATCTGCCTTTCATTCCTGGTCGTATACCTGTAATAGTTGCCTAGATGAAGGGCCATATCCATCACAGCTTCCTTCTCCCCAAGCCTGGTCATACTGCGGATGAACGCGAGGCAATTGTATAGGAAATGGGGGTTGATCTGGGACTGAAGATGCTTCAGCGTCGCTTCCTTGGACCGGATTCGTTCGGCATAGACATGCTGGATCAGGCTGCCGATTTCCTCCGCCATTTCGTTAAACCGCAGGAACAGAAACTGAAAATCATTGTTTTTGCCGACAATCCGTACGGAGTAATCCCCTTTCTTCAATCTTTGTACGCTGTGGACGAGCTCACGGATCGGGACCTGAACATGTTTATACAAAAAGACGACTACAATCACGCTCATGAACAAGAGTACAGAGACGGACATATAAAATAAGTTGCGGCTTTTGGTAATCGGCGCGAGCATGTGCTGCAGCGGAACATAATCCACCAGATACCAGTGCAAGCTGTGAATTTCCACAATGTTCACCAGATAGTTCTGGCCGTTCATTTCCATGATTTGATTGGCAAGACGCCCGCGTTGGATACTGCTGCTGCCTTCCACCTGCTGAACAAGGGACCTCGTAAGTTCCTGATCGCCTGAAAAGCTTTGAATGGGCTGCTGTGACGGGGAGTACAGAAACGGGTTATTTTTCTTTCCGGCCTTGTACTGTTCCAGGATGTCCTGGATGTTCTTTATCGGAAACGTGATTTCCGTTACAAGCTGCATCCTGCTTATGTCGCCTTTGGCAACAATGGGAGAAGTAATATGCTTCATGAAATAGGCAGGCTGCCCGGCCGGCTTCTGCAGGACCCAATCCGCCGTAAGGCGGTCTTGAAGGGCGGACTCGTCGTAAACCGCTCCCCCTCTGGACGATACCGCTTTTTTGGCATTGGGCGAATAAACGGACAGCGTATTCGTCCAATGGTTCGATGCGCTTTGCAGCTTCAGCTTCTGTTCCAGCAGCTGATGGGTTTTCACGGAGCTGTAATTGCTGTACATCGTGTCCACGGTCTGAATTCCTTGAAACTCTTTCACGTTCGGGTCATTGCTTAAGGTGATCGCCAGCATTGACAACTGGTCGATCTGGTTATCAAGCTGCTTCGAAAGAAAGGTCAGTTGAGCATAGTTCGCATTCTGAATTTCCTCCCGGACTACCCCTACACTCACTTTGTTGGAGTAATTGTACAGATAGATGACAGGAATCATAATGACGAAGAGCAGCACAATCATTTTTGTGAAAACTCCCCATTTGCTCAAAACAAGTCAACCCTTTCTTTGCTTAGGATTTGCGGAGCCCAAACTGCATCGTTACTTCTAAACGCGGGAAAGCGAAAGCTGCGTATATCACAGCTTTCGCTCTACCCGCAGCGTTATTGGCTGACGGACTGGTACCACTCATTCACTTCTTTGGTAATTTCATCGCCGCCTTTGGACTTCCAATCGCTGACGAATTTATCGAACGCATCCAGCGGTGTCTCTCCATAAATCATCTTGATGTACGTGTCCGCTTCCATCGTATTGAGGATTTCCCCCTTCAACTGCATAGCCGGGGTAGCAGGCCCTTCGAACAGATCTTGTTTGGAGGCTTCCTTCTGGGAGTAAACTACAGCGCCGCCCTCAATCCGTCCCGGCAGCTGCTGAGATGCGATCAGCTCAAACGGCGTTTCCGGTTTGCCGCCTTTCGCTAATTTATCGAACGTTTCCATTTCGAGCATCGGTACGTTCGGCCGCTGCGTCGTCAGGAAATATTGAAACACTTCCAGCTTGCCTCCGGGAATATCCTCTGTTAATCCGGATGCTTTGCCGTCCTTCATCACATAGTCGTACCCTTCCGCGAAGCCGTGTTCAAATGCGCTTCCAGGCTTAGGATCTGCTCCTTCGAAGAGCTTGTTCAGATATAGAAACAGCGCATCGACATGTTTAAAATCCTTATTCACCATTAATCCGCCGCCGGCAATGGTCTGTCCTTGACGGCCTGCTTTACCGTCAGGACCTACAGGGATCGGATAAGGCTTAAATACCGCGCCCGGATTGTTCTTGATCGCATCCGGCAAAGGCCAGTTGGCAAGCCAGTAGGCGCCTCCGATGATGCCCGCTTTGCCGTTCAGAATGAGTTCCGACGCTTTCCCGCCGTCCATAGCTCCAAATTCTTTGCTGATGTATCCTTTCTTAAACCATTGGTTCATGCGGGCCAGCGCCTCTTTGGCTCCAGGTTGAATGGAACCGTATTCAAGCTTTCCGTCGCTGCCTTTCGTCCAGATCTTCGGAACGGTGCCGTATGCGCCGAACACCCAGCTGGTATCGCTGATCCAATCTTTGAAATACTGGCTCATAGCCAAGCCAAACGTATCCTTCTTGCCGTTGCCGTCCGGGTCCTTGGTCACGAAAGCATCCATGATGTTCTCGACGTCGTCCAGCGTTTTGGGTGCTTGCAGTCCGAGCTTATCCATCCAGTCCTGACGGATCCATAGAATCGGATCATTCTGCATAGCGACGCTCAGATGAGGGATCCCGTAAATCTTACCGTCCCTGGTATACCGGTTCCATACGCCCGGTGTAGATTCGTACAGCTTCTTGACGTCCTCGGAAGCGTATTTCTCGAACGCTTCCGTCAGATCCATAAATCTGCCGGACTCGATGAGCTGGCTCTCAAACGCTTTATCATCCATCATCAGAACATCGGGAAGCGGTTCGTTGGCCGATAACGATAAGCTTAACTTGGTCTTGGCATCATCGCCGTTCGGAACCGACCACAAATACTTCAGATTGATGCCCAATGTCTCTTTTGCCCAGCGTGTATGAACATTGTCCTCAATGCTCTCCCCGTCTCTGAACGTTAACGACGGCCGGCTGCTGATGGTCGTAATCGTAACTGGAGGATCATATTTACCATCAGTAAATCCCTTCGGGAGTTCCGGCGCTTCCTCTGGTTTGTTATTCGCGCCTTCCTCCGCCTGTGCCTCTTTGTTACCCCCGCTGCCGCTGTTAGAATTGCTGCCTGAGCAAGCTGCTAATACGCTTACAAAAAGCAAAAGCGCCAGCATTGCCGTTAGTGACTTTCTCCATGCCATGGTTTGCTTCCCCCTTCAAGTAATAGGTTCTATCCTCATTGTAGAAAAATCACCCATTACGAGTAAGAGGAATAAGTAAACAATTCGGAGATTCTATTAACTTAGTATACTACGTTTCCCCTGAGAGAGGAGCCCGCGGCTTTGAATCAGGAAGCAAACGTGGCAAAAAACCCTCTCGTTACGGAGAGGGTTTGCGCCGCTTCCTATTCAGTTACATGACCGGAGTTGAAGTTGAAGTTGAAGCGGAAGTCGAGGATGCCGCCTCTCTGATGTTTTCCAAGTCGGTATCCGCCTTTGCCTTAAACTGCTGAACCCCCGTCTTGATCTCTTCCTTCGCCGCCTGTACGTCAGCCTGTATTTCTTTGATCACCGCAAGGGAGTCCTTAATCACGCCTGCGATTTCCTGGCTTTTGCCTGCGAACTCAAGACCGGTTTCCTTCAGTTTGGCGCCTTTCTCCTTCAGCAGATCAACGGCCTCCGAAATCTTTGCACGTACCTGCTGACCTTGCCCGGGAGCCATGAGAACCGCCGCACCCGCACCGACCGCGGCACCAATGACTGCACCGGCGGCGATGGTCTTTCCTGTTTGAGCGTTCATGTTCATCTCTCCTCTCGTGAATGTCTACACAAGTACTTACCCCGTTTTCCTGAAGTTAAAAATAGGCCGGACAGGCTGAAGCGAATGAACGTTGATTTACAACGATACTTCCTTATAACGGTCAACTTCCGAAGCTGCCCAGCGATTCTCCGGGCGGGGCAAGCCATAATGCCCGCGCAGCGTTCCGCTGTCGTACTCCGTACGGAACAGCCCCCTGCGCTGCAGCTCCGGCACGACCTCCCGGGCAAATTCGGTCAATCCGCCGGGGAGAAACGGAGGCATGACGTTGAAGCCGTCTGCCGCCCCCAGCTGGAACCATTCTTCCAGCTGATCCGCCACCTGCACGGCCGTGCCCGCAAAGACGCGGTGGCCGCGGCCCCCTGCAAGCCGGTGCGTCAGCTGGCGAAGGGTGAGCTGTTCCCGCTTCGCCAAGTCGGCGACCAGCTGGAAACGGCTCTTATTGCCGTTGATGACATCCACCGGCGGCAGCTCGGGCAGCGGGCCATCCAGCGGATACTGGGACAGGTCTATGCCTACCATCTGCGAAAGCTGGTGCAAACCGTAAGCCGGCACAGTCAGCTCGTTCAGCAGCCGCTCCTTCTCTTTCGCCTCTTCCTCCGTCGGGGCGATGATCGGGCAAATGCCGGGCAGGATCTTCAGCGAGTCGTGATGGCGCCCGTATTTCAGGAGGCGTCCTTTCACATCGCTGTAGAACCGCTGCCCGTCCTCCAGCGTCTGCTGCGCTGTGAAGATCGCTTCCGCAAACTCGGCCGCGAACTCCTTGCCATCCTCCGATGAGCCGGCCTGCACAAGAACCGGATACCCCTGGGGGGTACGAGGGACGTTGAGCGGTCCTCGGACGTGGAACCAGCTGCCTCCGTGATCGATCGCCCGTACTTTGCGGTCGTCGGCAAAAACCCCCGACTCCCGATCCACGACCAGCGCATCGTCCTCCCAGCTGTCCCACAGCTTTACTGCCACATCGAGAAACTCCTTTGCGCGCTCATACCGCTTTGCATGCTGCAGATGCGCTTCCTTATGGAAGTTCGCCGCTTCCAAATCGCTGCCCGATGTCACGATGTTCCAGCCCGCACGCCCGTTGCTGATATGATCGAGAGAGGCGAACTTACGGGCCACATGAAACGGCTCGTTAAACGTAGTCGAGACGGTACCGATCAACCCGATTTTCTTCGTAACTGCGGCCAGCGCGGACAGCAGTGTGAACGGCTCCAGCCCCGACTGGAATCCGTGCTTTACGTTTCGGCTCACCGCAAGGCCGTCCGCCAGAAAGAGCGAGTCGAATTTCGCCTCTTCAGCCTCGCGGGCCAGCTCCGCATAGTACGACAGATCCGTAATACGGCGCGGTTCGGTATCGGTCCGGCGCCATGCCGCCTCATGATGTCCCACATTCATAATGAAAACGTTAAGATGCATTTGCCGCTTGTTCTCTCCCATAATTACAACACGCCCTTCTCCGATATAATGATGATCACTTCCTGCTCTGCTTCAGGACTCTCCAAACCCCTGTTTCCAAGCCGTCAGCTTCCGTTCTGCAAATACCAGCGTATAGTTCAACGCAAGACCGATGAGTGAGATCGTTAGAATCCCTGCATACATTTCCTTAATTTGAAAGCTGAATTGAGCGTATTGAATCAAATAGCCCAGACCTTCCTTCGCCCCGACCATCTCTGCCGCAACAAGGACGAGGATGGATGCAGCTGCAGACTGGCGCACTCCTACAAAAATCGTAGGAATCGAAGCCGGCAAAATCACTTTGCGGAACAAGGCAACCGGGGACAACCCCATAGACCGCGCGGACTTGATAAGAAGGGGATCTACGTTCCGCACGCCGCTGATCGTATTCAGCAGCAGAGGAAACGCGCACGCATAGAACACGATGGCAATTTTCGACGTCTCTCCCAAGCCCAGCAGCAGAATAAACACAGGCAGAATCGCCAGCGCAGCGGTATTGCGGAAAAGCTCCAAAAGCGGATTCAGCAGATCGGAGACGCCTTTCCACCACCCGATCGCGAGCCCGATCGGGATGCTCACCGCGATAGCCAAGGCGAACCCGCCAAAGGAGCGGGTCAAGCTTGCCGCCGCATGATCCTGCAAATCACCGGAGAGCAGCATCCTCCACCAGGTTTCCACAATGGCGCTAAACGGCGGCAAAAAGGTACTCTCCGTCCAACCTGCCTTTGGCGCCAGCTCCCACAACAGCAGGAAAGCCGCAATGGCAATTCCGTTTCGGAAGATAAAGAACGCCCCGGCCGCCCGTATCAAGCCGCTGAGTTTCCATCCATCGCTCCTTTCTTCCTTACGATATTCGAGTAACGCTTCATGAACTGCAGATTCAGCCATAACGCATCTCTCCTTTCAATAGTAAGTTCATCCGTTCCGGGACTGGAGGCTTTTCTCCTTCTCCTGCTCCTGCGCGCGGTGCACTTCATCCTTCAACAGTTCCCATATTTCATGCCGCAGCCGGACAAACTCGGGATTTGCCCGTAAATCCTCCTCGGACGTGCGCGCTCTGAACGGAATTTCCACCACTTGCTTGATACGCCCCGGCCGGGAGGTCATCACTGCAACCCGCTGCCCTAAATACACCGCCTCTTCAATGCCGTGCGTTATGAAGATGATCGTCTTCTTCGTAGCCTCCCAGATGCGCAGCAATTCCGATTGCAGCGTCTCTCTTGTCTGCGCGTCGAGCGCAGCGAACGGCTCATCCATGAGCAGCACCTCCGGGTTGTAAGCCAGGCTTCTAGCAATGGCAATTCGCTGCTTCATCCCGCCGGAAAGCTCATGAGGATAGCGATGCTCGAAACCGGTTAAGCCGACAAGGTCGATATACTCCCGGGCAACCGTCCGCCGCTCCTTGCGGCCGACACCTTTCGCCTCGAGCCCGAATTCTACATTGGCGAGTGCGGTTCTCCACGGAAATAACGCATACTGCTGGAACACAATGCCCCTCTCCAAATTAGGCCCGTCAATCGGCTTGCCGTCCAGGACGATCTGTCCCCCGGACGGCTTCGTCAACCCCGCGAGCAGGTCCAGCAAAGTGGACTTCCCGCAGCCGCTCGGCCCGACAATGACCATAAATTCGCCGTCCTTCACCTCCAAGTGAATGTCTTCCAGCGCCGAAACCCGCTGCTGCCCCTTTTGCATATCAACGATTTTCCGCTTCGCCTGAAACGATTTGTGAACGTGCTGAATACTGATTTTGGCAGACATTGCTTCTCAGCTCCTTCCTTAGTTGCTCTCGTCTCGATAAGGGTTAAACTCGTTCGTATACAGCGTTTTACCGTCCAACTCGCCTTTCTTCAGCAGGCCGTCCTTCTCCAGCCATTCCACCCAGGTACCGAACTCACTTTCATGAATGAGCCCTCCCTTTCCCGCCACGCCTGTGCTTTTCCAATACTTGACCGTGCTGTCGTCTTCCTTTCGTCCCCGCTGGGCGATAATCTCTTTAAACTTCGCCTGCACTTCCTCCGGAGGCGTTGTTCTTGCCCACTCGATCGCTTTGGCGACGGCTTCTACAAACTTGCGGGACGTGTTCGGATTGTCCTTGATGAACTCCTTGCGCAGTACATACGTCCCCGCGCTGAAATCGCCGAATAGATCACGGTCCTTAAATAACGGCCTGATTTCGCCGCGTTCCAGCGCCTTGTCCCGAAGCAGGCCGCCTAACGTAGCCGCATCGACCTGCCCTGCCCGCAGCGTCTGTTCACCGGTAACCGGGGGCACCACGACCAGCGTCACTTGCTTAATCTCTTCCTCCGTCAACCCCTCCCTGCGCAAAAACTCCTTGATAATAAACTCATGGTGCGCTCCGAGCGTGTTGACTGCAATTTTTTTGCCGACGAGATCCTTTGCAGTTCGAATGGGGCTGTCCTCCAGAACGTAATACCCCGACCAGGTATTCTCATCCACTCCGTAGTAGGAGATGACCGGCGTTATCGGTGCACCGGCCGCAATCAGTTTGACGATCGCCCCGTTAAACGCACCCCCGAAATCCGTATCCCCTGTCACTGTCGCCTGAATATCCTGAGGCCCGCTGATCGTATTGCCGATATACTTAAGCTTGACCGGGGCCAGGTACCCCAGGTTTTCCGCCAGCTCCGGGTAGGTAACCGCTCCTATCCCTCCCTGATAACGAAGCTCCTGCACTTCGGCCTTGACGCCGTCGGCCTTGGCTGTGTCGACTGAACTTGCATCGCCGCAGCCGCTGAGGAGCACCGCAGACGATAACAACGTTGCCATCGAAAAGTTAAAAAACTTAATTGAAAATTCAGATAATTTCAACGAAACCCCTCCCGAATTTAAGTGGTGATCCCCTAATCAGCGCTTTTTGGGATAAAAAAAAGGCCCATGCATCCACGATGCTGGCCTCCGGTGGTCCGGTCGTAATTCATTTATTTCCTATAGACTTAGTATGAATTAAATTGATTCTATATCGGAAACTCTCGTCTGTCAACCCTTTACTTAGGAATCTAATTTCCCCGCGGCCGTCCAGCACGTTGTATGGAAAAAGGCTGTCGCCGTTAGTAGAATGAGTCTACTTTCAGGGACAGCCTAAGCTCCATCCATATTTTATTTACTTACCGCCGGATGCTTTGTACCACTCATTGACTTCTTCCGTGATTTTATCTCCGCCCAAGGACTTCCAGCTCTTTACAAAGTTGTCGAACTCGTCGATCGGAGCCTTGCCGTATACAATTTTCAGGAAGGTTTCCGTCTCCAGTTTCAACAGTGCTTCCCACTTCGATTTCATGGTTTCGGTCTGGCCGCCGAGGAACAGGTTCTGGATGGCTTTATCCTTCTGATCCATCACAATCTTCGCAGCTTGCCACTCCATGACCGATTTCGGGTTCGCGCGCTCTTCCACCGGAATATTGTTATACATCATGTCTTCATAAGGAGTAGACGGCTTTTCGCCGTTATAGAACTTTAATAACGTATTGAACAGCATCTGCGGATCAACAAAAGGCTGATGGCCGATAAAATACTTGGTCGCATTCACTTTCAGCTTATCAGGGAAATCCGCTTCAACATAAGATACGGTTCCATCTGCTTTAGTTACATAGTCGTAGCCTTCTTTCCAGCCTTTTTCGAACTCATGGCCTTTAGGCGGATTGCCGACAACGTACATCGTATTCAGGTACAGGAAGAATGCTTCCGGGTTCTTGAAATCTTTGCTGATCAGGAAGGCGCCGGTTTGAACAGGGCTGTAACGTCTGCCTATTTTACCGTCCGGACCTGCAGGTACCGGCAGCGGTTTGGTTTTCGTTTCAGGGAAATTTCTTTGCAGGAAGTTCCTCGCGCTGTTCGCCTGGAAATAAGGACCTGCCATCAAGCCTGACTTATTCGTTTTGTAGGTATCATCGCTCTTGCTCACTTCGACCATGCCTACATCGGCCGAAATATACCCTTTCTTATACCAATCTGCCAGCCTTGCCAGTCCATCCTTAACTTGCGGCTGAATGGAGCCATACTCCAGCTGCTCCCCGTTCCACTTGTTCCAGTAATGCGGGATGACGCCATAAGCTCCGAATACCCAGCTTGTATCTCCGCGCCATTGAACAAACGGCATGCCGGCATCTTTAAAGCTCAAGGCTAGCGGAGGATTGCCGACTTGGGTCCCCTTCATCGCCTCCATCACCTTTTCCAATTCGTCCAGCGTCTTAGGTTCCGGCAAATTCTTCTCTTTCAGGAAATCTTCACGTACCCACAATACAGGGTCGTTGTTATAAGCAACCGTCAGTTGAGGGATCCCGTATCGTCTGCCGTCCTTAGTAACTTGAGCCCACAATTGCGGATCCTCGTAAATTTTCTTTACTTCCGGAGAGGCATACTTCTCGAAATCTTCCGATACCTCTTTATACATCCCCGAATCAACAAGGTCGGTCAGAAGCTGCGGATCCGTAACGAAGATAATATCCGGCATCTTTTGCCCGGAGGACATATCCAAACGAACCTTGGTCTTGAATTGATCATCCGAAGTGACCCAATTGTACTTCAGATCGATCCCTAATCTTTCCTTCACCCACCGGGAATGGATGTTGTTCTCGATCGTCTCGCCATTCTTGAATTTAAAAGTAGAATTGACAGAACTAACCGTCGTCATGGTTACCGGCGTTTCAAATTTGCCCTTCGAGAAGCCGTTGTCCGACGCCGGATCTTGTGCATTCCCCGTATCCGCCGGCGTGTTGCTGTTTCCCCCGGACGAGCATGCCGTGAGCGCCAATGTACAGGCAAGCACCAAGGTGTTGAGTTTCATCCATTTCCTCATGTTCTGACCCCTTTTCGAAATATAGGTTGTTACATCCCTAACTATAAAGTCCGTGTGAGCGGTTTCACAGAGCATATTCTTAAACTTGATTATGTTATTTTAACTTATCCTTTCACTGCGCCCATAACCATTCCTTTTACAAAAAACCGCTGCAGGAAAGGATAAATCAGCAGGATCGGCAGCGTACCGACAAAGATTTTGGCCGCTTTCAGTGTACGATCCGACAGATTGAGCGCTTCCTCGCTCGTGATGGACATGGTAGACGGATCCGGCGCCTTCACTAACGTCTGCAGCAGCGTACTCATTGGCCAGCTCTCCTGTCTGAGGTAAATCAAGGCGTCAAACCAGGCGTTCCAATGTCCTACCGCAACAAACAGAATAATCGTGGCGATCGACGGCAGGGACACGGGCAGATAAATCCGGACCAGCGTAGTAAAATGACCGGCGCCGTCAATCAGGCTCGCCTCCTCCAGCTCTTTCGGGATGGCACGGAAAAAGTTCAGCATCAAAATCATATTATAAATGTTTAACGCGCCGGGAAGAATCAGCGACCAGACCGAATTCATCAGTCCCAGTTTCTGAATGACAATATAGGTGGGGATCAGCCCTCCGTGAAACAGCATCGTAAACACGAAGAACCAGGCAATCCATCTTCCGCCTTTCAGGGCATCCATCTTGGACAGAGGGTAAGCGGTCAGAATGGTGACCACCATGCCTACGGAAACCCCGAGCAGAACCCGGACTAGAGAGTTGCTGAAGGAACGAAGGAAGCCCTGATCAGACAGCGTAGTCTTGTAGGAATCCAGATGGAAATCAACAGGCCAAAAGCTGACCGCATTGGCTGCCAAGGCCATGCCCCCGCTGAAGGAAACGGCAAAAATATGAATCAGCGGAAGGATACAGCATAATGCCATGATGCTAAGCAGTACGATGTTGGTCCAATAAAAGACCTGATAGGATCTCGTTTTGTAATACATGGGCGTTCCTCCTAGAAAATGCGATAGTTGGCGAAGCGGTGGGCAAGATAATAGGCCGAAACGATCATGACGAAGCCTACAATCGATTTGAACATCCCGATCGCTGTGGCCAGGCCGAACTGCGCTCCCTGTAAACCAATGCGGTAAACGAACGTGTCGATAATATCCGCGTATTCATAAACCAGTGGATTGTACAAGTTAAAAATCTGGTCGAAGCCCGCGTTCAGCACGTTCCCGAGCGCCAGTGTACCTACAACGACGATAATGGGAATGATGGCCGGAAACGTTACGGTCCAGGTCTGTTGCCAGCGGTTCGCTCCATCCACTTCCGCCGCTTCATACAGGGAAGGATCTACGTTGGACAATGCGGCCAGAAACACGATCGTGGCAAATCCGCATTCCTTCCACACTTCAGAGACGACAGCGACAATTCGGAACCACATTCCGTCCGCCAGAAAAATGATAGGGTCGATGCCAAAGTACGGAAGAATCATCGTGTTGATAATCCCTGTAGACGAGAGCATATCGCCCAGAATCCCCCCGAGAATAACCCAGGACAGGAAATGCGGTAAATAGACCAGTGTTTGAACAATCTTCTTGAAAGCCATATGCCTTACTTCATTCAGGAGCAGGGCGAATATAATCGGCACGATCAGATTGGCTGTAATTTTCAGTGACGCAATGAGGAACGTATTCCAGATGACCTGCACACTGTCAGGCCTTTCAAAGGCTGTGCGGAAATGATCTAACCCTACCCAAGGCGACTTGGTAAAGCCAAGCCACGGCTTGAAATCCTGGAAAGCGATCACAAGTCCTCCCATCGGCAGATAATGAAATAACAGTGTCAGAAAAATGCCCGGAAGCAGCATGACGTACAGGATCCCGTTTCTTCTCAGCATACTCATCGTTTTTGTCTCATCCCCTAAACTGGCTGTATTGGTTGCTAATCCTTACTTTGACACTAACACAAGCCTTTTAAGTAAATACAGAACACGTTTTTGAGGTCCGCTATGTTATTTTAAGCTTTGGACGTTACATATTCCTTTTGCCGCCCATATGGTTTAGCATAGAGAAACAAGGTTTGTAGCAGGGAGGAATTCACGTGCTGAATAAATTTCACACCCTAAGTACGTTCGCTAAAATCAATCTTATATTGCTGATCATGCTCGTTCCTTTGCTGGGCATGAATTATTACTCAAATCATATCGGCACAGGCGTGGTCAGGGACGGAATTCACCGCGCCAGCGAAACCTATATGTCTTTGCTGACGAGCCAAATCGATACGACGGCCGATCAGCTGTCGGTGTTCTCCTTGACGATGAACCGGGACAGCTACGTTGCCGCCTATACGAATTACGAGGAAAGCAGTCACCCTTACGATAAACATGGAATCCTCAAAAATATTAACGAAAAACTGAATCTGAACAGTCTTTCCCTGCCCTGGACGAATCAGTTCACAATCTACTCCCCTGTTGCGCAGGAAGCCTTGTCCAACGGCGGTGTAATTGCTTACGATGAGCAATTTCTCAGTGAGCACTTATCTCCGCAATGGACCTATCTGCCTGCTGACAACCGGTATGCGCAGCCTTATTTTGTCCGGCATACGGTAGAACCGCAGTACTCTCCGGACAAGCCTCCGGGCGATTACCGTGTCATCACGGAGGCCAGCTTCAGTGTCTTCAACCTGGTCAAAATGCTCGATCAATTCAAGAATAAAGAGAACGTGCACGACCCTTTCCTATACAGCCCGGGCCATGAGCCGATTGTGAGCAGAACTTCCAAGCCCGATTACATCCACAAGCTGCAGTCGCATTTATCCGGCCAAAAGCTGGCCGATACCGGCCATGAGACAGTTGAACTCCACGGCAAGCCCTATCTGGTCACTTATCAAATAACGAATACGCTGCAGTGGTACCTGGTCGATTATGTGCCGCTGGAACATGCGCTGGCTCCGATGTACCGGACGAACCAAATGTACTACATATCCGCCGCCGTTCTGATTACGCTTAGCCTGATTTTATCGTATTTTATTTACCGGAACGTTCAAATCCCAATCATCAAGCTGACAAACAGTGCGAGGGCCATCGCCCGCGGCGATTTTTCCGCCAAAATCGACTATCATCCGAAGAATGAATTTCAAGTGCTCGTGTATCAGTTCAACAGCATGGCCGGGAAAATCAAGGAGCTCATCGAAACCATCTACGAATCCAAAATCCGCCTTCAGCAGGCCACGCTAAAGCAGCTCCAGGCACAGATCGACCCGCACTTTCTATATAACAGCCTGAACTTCATCAAGTATTGCGCAAAGTCGGGGGATGAAGAGGCGGTCGTCTCGATGGCTGTCAACCTTGGCGCCTATTACCGCACCGCGACCCGTTCGGGTGATGCCCGGACTACGTTAGAAGAAGAACTGAAGCTAATCCGTAACTATCTGGAAATCCACAAGCTCCGCATGCATGAAATGAACTATGAAATCCATCTGCCGGAAGAGCTCAGACTGACCGAAGTACCCCGTCTCATTGTACAGCCTGTTGTGGAGAATGCGATCGTTCATGGGATCTCCCATTTGGAACAGGACGGATTTATCCGCATCTCGGCTGAATCGGACGGCGGTTTCTTTACAATTACGGTAGAGGACAGCGGTCCGGGGCTGAGCAGAAGCGAGCAGGAGGAACTCATGTACAAAGTCACGCATGCCCAGAACGAACACGACCTGTGCGGGCTATGGAACGTAGCCCAGCGGCTGGTGCTGCAGTACGGAGATACCGCCGGGATTGGAATCGAAAGTTCTGTGTATGGGGGATTGAAGGTTTGTCTTTACTGGCCTGATGCAGTACATAAGGAGGAATGAGGCAATGTACCAGCTGTTAATCGTCGATGATGAAAGAAAAGTAGCGGACTCCTTAGCGGAGCTGCTTCCTTGGGAAGAATTGAATATCTCGCAGGTATACCGCGCCTATTCCGGTCAGGAAGCATTTCAGCTGATCGCGGCCCACTCCATTGAGATTGTGCTAACGGACATCCGCATGCCGGGCATCAGCGGATTGGAGCTGATTGAGAAAATCAGGGAGATCAACAAGAAGACTAAATGCATTCTCCACTCCGGTTACTCCGATTTCGAATACGCCAAGCAGGCGATGGCCTATCAGGTAACGGAATACCTTCTGAAGCCTGCGTCCGATGAAGAGATTATGGAGGCCGTCGGCCGGATGATCGAGCTCCTTTGCCAGGAAGCTGCCGCCCTTTATTCCGTAACGAGCTTGACCGCTGCGATACGGGAACAGATCCCTGTCATGCGGGCTCAGCTGCTGCAAGATGTACTCATGGGAAAGTCATGGTCAAACGAGGAACTGGCCAGCCGGTTAGAGCTTACACAGCTTTCCTTCCGGCCGGCGGATCCCGCAGCCGTTCTGGTTATCCGGTTGGAGGAAAGCTTCTCCAGCAGCGATCTCAAAAGTATGTACTTATTCGAGTATGCTGTCATTAACATTGCGGAAGAGACGTTCGGGGAGCACTTTGAACTGCTTGCGGGAAGGGATCAGTACGATTATCTGGTTCTGGTGGTCAAGCTGTCCGACTCGAAGTTAGCCGAATTTGCCGAGCTGGGCATGAGTTCGTCAGCCAGCACCACCCTGCTGGAAAAGACGGCGCTTACCCTTCAAGAGAATGTCACAACCTACTTGAAACGGCATATTTCCATTGTAATGAGCACCTGGGGCAGCTTTCCCGGACGACTGCCGGGGTTATATGAGGAATCCATATCCACGATCAGGCGCAACATAGGGAATGACAGGGATATATTTCTTAAAATATCGGATGATGACGCTCCAAAGCCTATGAAATCGCTGCGCAACCTGTACGAGACGCCGACGCTAAATCAATTGCTGGATATGGGCCAACGGGAGCAGACGGTACGCAAAATCGGGGCGGTCGTGGCGGAACTGGAAGAACAATGGAGCGGCTCCCATGAACATATGCAGGAAGTGTTTCTTCATTTGGGGGCGGCTTTTACTTACGCGGCGCATCAAAACGGGAAACAGCTGGAAGGCATCATCGGGACGGATTATGAGCTATTTTATACCCGAAAGCCGTTCCTGAGCGTTCGCCAGCTGAAGGACTGGGCTGTCCGTGTGGCCGACAAGCTTTTCGAGGACCTGAACAAGGAACAGGTGGATTCCAAGAGCAATACGATTGTTCAGATTCAGCACTTTATTAACGACAGACTCTCTGAGGATGTAACGTTACAAGCAATCGCGGACCACGTTAAAATGCACCCCGCCTACTTATCCAAACTGTTCAAAACCCGTACGGGCGAAAATTTAAGTGATTATATTATCCGGTTGAAAATGGAAAAAGCCGCGATGCTCCTGAAGCAGACTGACGACAGGATCTACCAGATCTGCACCAAGTTGGGCTACCAGAACCCGCCTTATTTGATCAAACTGTTTAAAAAATATTACGGCGTCACCCCCCAGGAATACAGGGACGGATTTTCCGGTACTGGAAAACAATAAACCAAGCTAGCTAATCCTGCAAATGTTCGGGGCAGACGCTGCGGACCTAGAAAAAAGGAGCAGCCTACTAAGCATACCCCTAACTTTATTTATGGGATTCGTCTGGCATGAACGACCAAACGGGCATTTTCATACTCATAACTGCACGTAGACAGCGTTAAGATCTTATCGTTTTTGGAAAAAGCGAGTCCCCTCGAGAACAGCGACTTTTGCTGCAGCTGCACGAGAAAATCCGTGTAGTCCCGCCCGGAGCGGAAGCTGGTTTGAAGGTAGGGTTCGTCCGCTTCAGCCACGTAAACGGAAAAGACTTCATATTCGATTTCCTCATATTTTGTGCTGAAGGAGATCATCATGTTTTTGTTGAAAAAAGATTCCTTTCTATACTGCGTCAGCCCCTTGAACATGGACCCGTCCTTCATATGGTGCCCGTACAAAATCGTATTGCGGTTATCCCCGTCCGGCGCATTGCGGTAGTCCATAAAGATCGCGCCCCATGCCGACCGCTTGCGCTTGAAATTATGATGAATATAGTACGAATTGTCCTTGGTCTGAACAACCGGATAATCGATGGGCGTGCCCGGGACCCGGATCCAGCCGACGGTATCTTTGTTTTGAGCCAAAAGCTTCTTATAAACCGGAAGCACCTCCGGTTTAGCAGCAGGTTCTGCAGCAGGTTTTACTGCAGTCTCAGGAGCGTCCTCAGTGCCTGCCGGTAAAGGTGCCTTCGGCAGCGGCGGCTGTTGACGCGGTTCACCGCGCTCCGATTGATTCGTTTGCGGCGCCGGAGACGCAAATTCCTGCCGAACTTGTTCGTAAAGTTTATCATTTTGAACTTTCCCCTCATAGGTAGCGGCCACTTTATAGGACGAAAACAAAAACACCGCAGTACACACCGGCACAATCAGCCTTTTCCACCAATGCATGAGGACCACCTCCAGATGACCGTGATAAATAGGCAAAAGAGGGAGCTGAGCCCCCTCTATGTTTCCGGTATATCGGCATTTCCGGTCTTATTGCTGAAATCCGCGTTTTCTGCGGGCGACGGCGTAAATACCCAACACTAGAGCAGAGAAACCTGCAAGGTAAGCGTATAGGATTGTGGAGCTGTCACCGGTTTCCGGGTTGACAGGTGCAGCTTCGTCAGCTGGAGGCAGCAGCACAGCATCGATTACGTGGATTACGCCATTCGACGCCTGGATGTCCGCTGTAACCACTTTGGAATCATTTGCCATAACCGGATCAAGGGAGATCTTCACCTTTTTGCCGTTCACGGTTGTTGCTTCCATGCCGTCTTTCAGGTCGGTGGACAGCACTTTACCTTGGACAACATGATACAGAAGGATATCCTTCAGGTCTTTTCTGGCCAGCAGTTCATCAGCAGTTACGTTCAGCTGTTTCAATAATGCGGCAAAAGCTTCATCCGTCGGTGCAAATACAGTATACGGACCTTCGCCTTTCAGCGTCTCCGCCAATCCTGCTTTCGTCACTGCTGCCACGAGGGTATTGAACGTACCCGCGCCCACAGCCGTATCGACAATATCCTTGTCGCCTTCAGCAGCCATTACACTCGACATTGGTACGACCAGCATCACCAAAGCCAACACCATTGCAAACCACTTTACCTTCGCCATCTTCACATAACCTCCAGAAAAATGTATTTTGTATATGGTTCGTATAATGATTGTATAACATGCCGCCTAATTTTGTAAAGCGTTTGTACTATGTTTGTATAATAACGAAAAAGACTGCCCATCCATCATTGGCCGCCTTTTCGGAAACATACTATTTTAGATAACTCCCGGCAATTGAATAGAAACCGTCGTCCCCTTGCCGATCTCGCTTTTCACCTGGACTTTGCCTTTCATGTCCCTGATGATTTGGTAACTGACCATCAGGCCAAGCCCGGTGCCGCTCTCTTTCAAAGAATAATAAGGCGAGCCCAGCCGGTCCACCTGCTCTTTGGTCATGCCGACGCCTTCGTCCTTGATCAGGATTTCAACCATACCGCTCTTAGATGGCCCGCAGCAGACCGTCACTTGCCCTCCATCCGGCATAGACTCTATCGCATTCTTGAGTATATTCATCACACATTGGTCGAATTTCTGCGGATTCGCATGAATCCACATCTCGCTGCGGACATCCCTCTTCACTGCAATTTGATATCTGTCTGAATAGGAGTGCATCATCTCGATCACACGAAGTATCCGGGCCCCTGCATCCGTACGCTGCCTGCTTTCATCCGTCGGCTTGCTAAAGGCTAAGAGGTCGTTAATGATCCCGTTGGCACGGTCCAGTTCTTCGATGGAAAGCTGGATGTACTGCTTCTTTTTGCCGGGAAGTTCCGAATCATCGAGCAGCTGCAAAAAGCCGCGGACCACCTGCATCGGATTTCGGATCTCATGGGCGAATACACTGGTCAGTTCCCCCAACACCCTCAGTTTTTCCTTATCCTGCAGATCCTGCCGGAGCCGGTGAAATTCGCTAAACTTCTCTTTCAGCACGATAACCCCCCAGACTACGAGGGAACTAAACAACAGATGAGTCACTTGCGCCTGGAGCCTTTCCAGCGAGAAACCGAGTATCCACGTGGACCACGCCATCCCGGTGACGGAATAGTAGACACATAATACTACGCCGATGCTGATTTTCTTTATCCTCCCTGACGCGGCAAACCTCTGGCCCAGCAGCACAAACAACGGAACGGTGCACAACAGAGTAAGAATTGTCGTATATAGACCCTCGCCGGTTCCCATATACAGCCGATATGCCGCAACCGTAACCGTTAGCACTATACCGGCCGGAAGACCGAAGTATAGTGTGCCTAATAATAACGGAATGACCCGGATATCCAAGCGGTACCCTGAACCAAAATCCGCCGGAAACGACATGCACAGCAGGATAGAGCTACTCCACAACAGAGAAGCGATCCATTTGGAAGGCTTTCTTCCGGAAACCTTTTGATAAAATACCATCTCATACACAAAAATAGGGACGGCCACCATCATCAGCTGAAACAAATAATCTTTGAGTTGTTCCATTCGATACCTTCTTAGTTGTTGTAGTAGTAATTCTCATTATAACTTGAATTCAAGGGAGGCTCCTATGAAAAGTTAAAAAAAAAGGACACCGCCGGTGTCCTTTTCCTTAGTCTAACGCCTTATTGTAATGTCTGCCGGATTGATGTGTTGAGCTTTGCCGAATTTACCTTCGGTACCGGGTTGTTAGTTAGTTTGTATTTCTGCTTCAATTCCAGAATTCTCCGGACACTTGCATTGATATGATCGGCCGGAATCTTGCCGTTTTGGGCTGCTTTATAGAGCGATTGCAGCACAAGCCGCTGCTTCTCAGGCTCATGGCCGACCAGAATGATGTCCGAACCTGCCAGAACGGATCGGATCACCGCCCCGTCTAACGTATAGTTTTTGCCGATCGCTCCCATCGTCATATCATCCGTGATAACTACGCCCTCGAAACCGAGTTCTTTGCGCAGGTACTTTTGAATAATAACTTTGGACATGGAAGACGGTACGTTCGGATCTAGTTGACTCATCAGCAGGTGTGCGACCATCACTGCATCGGCACCCTGCTGAACCGCTTCCTGGAATGGGGCGAACTCTACTTTTCTCAACCGGTCCAAACCGTGTGTGACAACAGGAAGTCCCTTATGCGAGTCTACCGATGTGTCGCCGTGTCCCGGAAAATGCTTAACCACGGGGATAACGCCCGCTTTGCCGATTCCCTTCATTTCACTGATCCCCATCTTGATGACACGCTGCGGGGTTGTACCGAACGCACGGTCTCCGATCACCGGGTTATTCGGGTTCGTGTTGACGTCGAGATCCGGAGCGAAGTCCATGTTCAGACCGAACGCCTTCATCGTGGATCCCATAACCTGTCCAACCTTGTTGGCATAGTCGGCATTATTCGTATTCCCGATTACCCGGCTGGCAGGGAATTTATCGATACCGGCCGGGAACCGGGAAACCCTTCCGCCTTCCTGGTCGGTTCCAAGCAGAAGCGGCGGCAGAATCCCCGCTTCCTTGCTCGATTGCTTCAACGAATTCAGCAGGGCCCTCGTCTGCGAAACCGAAGTGAGATTGTTCGCGTATACAATAATCCCGCCGACTTTATACTGTTGAAGCATCTGCTGCGTGATCTTCCCCACTTCTGTGCCCTCGATGCCTACCATTACCATTTGGCCGATTTTGTCTCTGAGGGTCATTTGGGACATGAGCTTGCTGACCGGATCTGCAGCCGGCGGCTTTGAGGGCGGCGAAGTTGGTGCCGGCGTCTGCGGCGGCGGGGATTGATCAGTCCCGTTAGCCGGATCATTTCCGGCCTGACCGCCATTCCCGCTATCAGCTCCATTCCCAGCCTGACCGCCATTCCCCTCATTCCCGCCATCCGCTGGCTGAGGGGCAGCGGGGGCCGAAGGAGCCGCCGGTGTCTGAGGCGGCGTTTCGTTCGCCCGGTTATCCGAGTTCGTGCCGCAACCGGTCAAGGCTGCTATGCTCAATAAGAGAACAAAGATATATTTGTGAAGTATAGTCATGCTGATTCCTCCTTGGTGATTTCAATCACTTCACTAGTATTTAATCAAATTATTCGTTCCATACTTTGGATTTGGCGGAATGGAAATAATTGTTTACCGTTTTAGCCGCTCCAACCCCGGCCTCCGCTCGTAAGCGAACAGAATCATCACCGCTCCCAGTACAGCACAAAGGGTGTACATCAGGGAGTAGGAGGATACATCCGCAATCGGTCCCATGACGATACTGCCAAGCGAAACGCCCAAATCCGCCATGGCGATAAACAGGCCCATCAGAACATTGCGCTGCGATGAAGGAAGCACAAACGACAAATAGGTCGTTAATGCAGGATACAGCAGCGCTTGCGCGAGCCCCATCAGAACCGCGCCGGCATAAAACCAAATGGTCCCCCCCATGGCCAAGAAGCTCACCAGCAGTGAAGCTGCCGCGATGAACCCCATAATCGTTACCATGAACCAGGAATGCCACCGTCCGTCGGACGGGATCTTCTTCCGCAGCACAAACCGGGCCGCCACTACCGTTCCCGCTTGCAGCATGAGAAACAGTGCGGCATGTCCGCTCCCTGTTTCCAGCGCATACAGCGGTATAAAGGTGGTCACCGCACCAAAGACAAGCGAAGCGGTCAGCATCAGAACGCTGCTTTTGAACAAATGCGGATTCCGCACTAATTGGCCCATAGACTCAACCATGGTCACTCCCTGCTGCGCTTGGCCCGGAGCGGGCTGTTCCTTTTTCCCGTCTATGTCGGTGCTGAACCCCACGATCCCTGTAAGGACTGCAATCGAGATCATAGTGAAGGCCAGATAGCCTGCATCCCCCGCTTGCCATATGCCTACCGCCAAAAAGGGACCGATGATGCCGGGCATAGTCGCGCATAAGGAATACATGGAAATGCCCTGGGAGCGATGCTTGTCAGGCAGCGCATCGATAATGCCAAGCTGCAGGGACATCGAGAAAAAAGCGGTACAAGCCCCCTGCAGCATACGCGCGGCAAAATAACCTTCCATGCCGGTAGTAGTATATAACAACAACGCCGCACCGTTCACCACAAGAAGGATACGCAGCATTCGAATCGGCCCGTAAGTTTGTATCAACATGCCGGCCCAAGGCCTGAGTATCATCGTAGTGAACAAATACGCCCCCATCACAAGGCCGATCGTCGTATTGGTCGCCCCCAGGGAATCGCCCTTTAGGGGAATGATGACATTGAGTATAGAGTTAGCGCTGAAATATAGCAGAGTCAATAGATATAATCTTAAAAAAGGCCAAGACAAAGCTCCCTTCACCTTCTGCCGCTCCTTCCTTACGGGGTGACCGCCTGCAGTAATGCTCTGGCATACGGAGACTGCACGTTCTTCAGTTGATCGGTTTCGGCCGTCTCCACGATGTGCCCGTTCCGGATAAACATGACTCTGTCGCAAACATAAGCTGCAGCCTGGATATCATGTGTGATAAAAATATAACCCACGCCGTACAGGTCCCCGATCTTCTGCAGCAGCTCCAGCACCTGAAACTGAACGGACCCGTCCAAAGAGCTGACCGCTTCATCCAACACTATGCATTCCGGCTCTGTAACGACGGCCCTGGCAATGCAAACTCTTTGCGCCTGCCCGCCTGACAGTTCATGCGGATATTTAGACCGATACGAGGGTTCCAACCCCACCTGCTGCAACAGCAAATCGATCTTCTCCAATGACTCTCGCCGTCCGGTGTTCTGCTGTTTCAAAGGCTCCAACAAAGCTTGTTCCACGGTGTAAAAAGGATTGATAGAGGAAGTATAGTCCTGAAAAACAGCGCTGATCCTGCCTCTTCTTACTTGGGGGTCCCCAATGTTCTGCCCATGAAACAACACTGATCCCCGATCCGGCTTCTCGATGCCAATCAGCAAGCGTCCTAACGTAGATTTACCGCTTCCGCTTTCACCGATGATCCCTAGGCGCTCCCCCGGCTTCCATTCAAAGCTGATAGAGTGCAGCACCGTATGTCTTTCCCGCGAAAACACCCCACCAGTTCTATAAGACTTCACGACGCCGTTCACGCTCAACATGCTGCATTCCTCCCGTCACGGCCTGAAAACGATGATGCAGTGCAAGGCTGGAGGACACCAATTGCCGGGTGTACTCGTGCATGGCCCCGGAAAAGATAGCCTCTGTCGTTCCCCGCTCCACAATCATCCCGTCTTTCATGACCAAAATCTCATCCGCCAGCTTTTGGACAACGCCCAAATCATGGGAAACGAACATCACCGAACAGCCCATTCTTTGCCGGAGCTGCATAAACTGTTCCATCACCTCGAAACGGGATAGGGTATCCAACGCGGAGGTAAATTCATCCGCAATGATCAGGTCCGGCTCCAATACGAGCGCCAATGCGATCATCACCCGCTGCAGCATGCCGCCCGACAGCTGGTGCGGATAGGAATTCATCACCGCGATCGGATCTTTCAGCAGCACGCTGGACATGGCACATTTCATTCGGATTGTGATTTCCTCACGGCCCCACCCGAAATGCCCGCTCAGCACTTCTCTTAAATGAACGCCAATCAGGCAGGACGGATCGAAGGCGCGCATGCCGTTCTGCATAATCATGTACAGCTGCTTTCCTCTCCTTGGTCTCATGTTCTTTTCGGAAAGCTGAGCCAGGTTGACTCCATTGAACAGAATGTCACCGGATTGGCGGATTCCGGGCTTGTTCAACCTCATGATTGCCCGGCAAGTGAGCGATTTCCCGCTACCGCTTTCGCCGACAATCCCCAGACAGCTTCCTTTCCCGACCTGAAAGGAACTCCCGGGAACCATCACACTTCCGGTGCGGCTGTCCCATATTCGGAGATTGGATACTTCCAGCATAGCCATAAGCGATTAAGCCGCCTCCTTTCGCAGTTTCGGGTCAAGCAGGATCTGGAGGGAATCCGACAGAAAGTTGAGCGCCGATACGACCGCAATCATCGCCAGTCCCGGGGCAAGCATCATTTCCGGCCGGGAAAACATGACTTCTCTCGCTTCATTCAGCATCATTCCCCATTCCGCCTGCGGCGCTTGAATCCCTAAACCAAGGAAGGAAAACCCCGATAACTGTAAAATCATAGAGCTGAACGAGCTGCTCGAGAGGACGGCAATGTCCTTCAGCGACACAGGCACGATATGTCTCTTTATGATAAGGAAGCTGCCTACGCCCAGCATTTTTGCAAACTTCACATATTCGGACTCTGCATAATGTATCACTGAAGTTCGGATGACACGGGCGAACCAAGCCCATTTGGTGATGACAAAGGCGATCAGAATATTTTCGAGGCCGACCCCCAATATCCCGATTACCGCCAGCGTCATGACATATCCCGGAAAAGAGAGCATGACATCGCACGCTCTCATAATGACTGCATCCGCAATCCCTTTAAAATAACCCGCTGCCAAACCCAACATAGCCCCAATCCCCACCGACATCGCTAAAGCAGCCAGCACCCATAGAATACTTGGCCGGATGCCATAGATCAGACGGGACAGCATACACCGCCCCAAGTGATCGTTGCCCAGCCAGTATTCCGATGAAGGGCCCGCAAACCGTAGCAGCATATGTACCTCCAACGGATCGTGCGGCGCTACCCAAGGTGCGAATATTCCAGCTGCAAGGGTCCCCGCAACAATAGCTAAGGAAATAGCGGTCACCTTGTTTTTCCCTAAGTATGGAAGTCGTTTCATCATAGATCCTTTCTTATCTTCGGATTGATGACCGCGGTAACCATGTCCGACAATGTGTTGAACAGGACAAAAGCCGCAGCCAAAATCAGCACATACGCCTGAATCACCGGAACATCCCTGCCCAATATAGAGGTCACGCTCAGCGCCCCTACCCCCGGCCAGGCAAACAGGTTCTCTACAACGACCGTACTTCCCAACAGGATAGGAATGGCCATGCAAAAAACAGACACCGCAGTCTGCAGCGAGTTTCTCAGCATATGGAGGGTGACAATCCGCTCGGGCAAGCCGCAAGCTCTTCCATACAGCACATAGTCTTCATTCAAATTGCTGATCATCGAGCTTCTGACGATCCGGAAGTAATTGCCGGCATAGGTGATTGTAATTACGGTAACAGGCAAGATAAAACTTTGAACAGAGTCCATCCCGCTCGTAGGCAGCAGGTCCAAATGCACAGAGATGTACCATACCATTAGCGAAGCAAGCCAATAAGGCGGCATGGACGTAAGGACAAAGAAGATGCCTCTTACGGACTGATCCAGCAGCCTCCCTTCCCACAGAGCACAAAGGACACCTAGGATCACAGAGAGCATAATAATGGCAAAGGCCGAGATCATCGTCAGGTACAGCGTACTCAGCAGCGCCGGGGCCAGCAGGGACCATACCGGTTTTCCCGTTATATAGGAGTTCCCGAAATCAAGCTGTACACTTGCCATCAGCCAATCTACATATCGGACCAGAAACGGCCGGTCCATCCCCAGCACCGCTTTCGTTTCAGCCACCAATTCATCCGTGATTTGCGGCACGCCTTGCGCATGCAGGATCACTTCTGCCGGCTCCATAGGAGACAGATGGTTCAGGCCAAACGTTAAAAAAGAAATGACCGCCAGAAGAGGAATAGACAGCAGCAATCTTCGGACAATATAACTACCCATCTTTATTCAAAATGCATCTGCTCAAACGGCAGCTCGAATTGCGTTTGCTTGAACGAGATGCCCTTCAGGCTTTTCGGCGCAACTACAGTCACGCTGCCGTTCGTAATCGGAATAAAGACTGCCTGGTCATGAACCATCGTTAAAATATCCTTATACAACGACTTCCGGGTCTCTTCATCTTTAGATACCATTACCTCATCAATGTTCCGGTACAGATCCGCAGACTTGGCCATACCCCGGGTGGTATGGTGATAAGGCGAATCCGGCGTAAACGCAGCGATCGTGCTTTGCGGATCGTACGCAAGCCCCCATGTCTGATTAAACATCAAGTCATAATCTCCTGTTGTTCTCCGGTTTACAAGAGAGGACCATTCTTCTCCGATCAGCTGTACCTCAACCCCGATGCTTGCCAACGTACTTTGGATAAATTCCGCCTGCGTTTTCTGGGAAGTAGAATTGACGTCATAGTACATTTTCATTGCTAATGAAGCGCCCGCTTTGGACCGCACCTTGCCGCCCTGTTCCAGTTTCCAGCCTGCTTCCTCCAAAATCTTCTTCGCTTTCTCCAGGTCGAAGGCGCGTTCCTTCAGCTCCACATCGGCATAATTGACGTTAGAGGAAAACAGGGTGTTGGCTGCGGTTTCCGTTCCATTAAAGATTTGCTTACTGATCGTCTCACGGTCAATCGAGTACCAGATCGCTTCACGGACCGCGGTTTCGTGCACAGGATGGTCCTTCTTACTGCTGTTGGCAACGATCATTTTCGTATTCATCGCCTTGCTTCGGATGATCTGGAAGTCACCCGATTCCGCCAGCTGGTTCATAGCCTCCACGTCGATGCTGTCCGTGCCGCGGTCGTCCGTGAACAGGAAGTTTACTTCCCCTTTTTGCAGCGCTAACAGCGTAGTTTCCCCTGCAGGGAGCACTTTGGACGTAATTTTCTTCACTTTGGGAGCACCGCCCCAGTACGTCTCGTTCGCTTCGAAAACAGCATATTGGTCTGTTTTATGTTCCACAAGCTTATAAGGGCCTGTTCCGTTGTATCCGTTTACGCCGTCTTTGGTCGATCCGTTCTTGAAATTGTCTGGAGAAAGAAACACGAACGGCCGGGTCATCGACAGCTCCAGCAAGGCTGGATAGTATGCCTCGGACAAAACAAGCTCGACCGTGTGCTCATCGATGACGTTAACGCTTTTGATCTTGGTCGACAGCTTGATCCAGGAATGCTTCTTACCTTCTTGCAGCACAGCTTCGATGTTCTTTTTCACTGCTTCCGCGTTAAAGGGCTTCCCGTCATGGAACATAACATGTTTTCTCAGATGAAACTTGTATACTTTCCCGTCTTCGGAAATTTCCCATGACTCCGCCAACAGCGGCTTAATGCCTTCCTCCGTGTTCTCCACCAGCGATTCGTACACCATTCCTTGCGCCGGCATCGACCCCTGATACAGGTGAGGATTCATATCGTTGATATCTTTCGCCGCGGCGTACACCAGCTCCTGATCTTGCTTCTTCGTCTCCGTTTCTCCGTCGTCATTGCTGCTGCAGCCGGCCAGTCCGATCATGGCGGCCAATAGTAACGCTGTAAACCCTTTTTGTCTCAACTTCATCTTATGTATCCCCCTGCATATTGATTTGACTGCAAATTCTTTGCAAATCTTCTTTCCAGCTTTGGATGGCAAAAGCCTCCGACAACCGCTCCCCCTCAAGGGCCCGTGCTGCCTCAAGTATGTACCGCTCGTATGCCGCAATCCACTTGTCGACGGTCGGGCAGGAGGACTGCACATGGGTTGCTATCCCCTGAATGATTTTGATTCGATAGTAGTCTTCTTTCGGCATCCGCGGAACATCCCAGTCCCCTTGCTTGTTCACAAAGATGTGCCGAAGGGGCACCGCAGAGAAATCAAAGTACCTTCCGTCTTTGTCCGGCTCCGAGAAAGGATCGATCAACAGGGACGTATATCTCACATACAGCAGGTATTCCTGATGAATCGGCTCGCGCTGCACGAAGCCGTCAATGTCCTCGCGGGACAAACTTTCCGGCCTGACCGGATAATTGTCGTCTGTCATAAACTTCAGCAGGTTCAAGCCTGGAATGCGCAGTTTTTCCATGACAGACGTCATCTCTTTCCATCCGGCAAGCATGTCGCGGATCAGGCGCTGCGTGATCGGCCCTTCGGGAAACATTTTGTATACGTAGGCTTTGTTGGCGGACTTCCGGAAAATGACATCGAGTGAAAACTCGTTCATGAACAGCGCCGGGTGAACATACAAAGATATATTTCGCGTCTCGGCTTCCAGCGGGCTGTTCATGACCTCGAGCGCGATCCCCAGTTTCTCATAGAGTTTGTTAAGGATGTCTACATTGCTGGAACTGCCGCGGGTAGAGCCCAGGAACACTTTTCTCTTCACTGCCGCCGTGATGACATGGTTCGACGGCTCGCCGTCCGCCCAACGGGTATCACCGAGATACGTGGAAAAGCTGATGACTTCCGTACCGCCGCCGCCCGGGATCGAGTCCATATAATGGCGTACCAGGCTGTTGGACCCCAGCGTCGGAGAAACCAGCACCACGCATTTTACCAGCTGCAAAAGCTCACTGCCCGCCTGCTGCAGCACTTCGAGATAAGCATTGGTGGTGACCGCCAGAATCAGCGTATCCCATTCTCCTGTAATGCTTCCGTATCCTTGAAATACATGGTCGATCCGGCACCGGCCTTCCATCTGCGCATGCTTCCTGTTCTGGACTCCCGCCACGGCAAGGCGATCGTGCTGCTCCAGCGCCCTGAAACAGGGCCCGGACCGGACCGATTCCCTGCCGGCGATGCCTACGGTGGTGCCTTCCATATGCCGTTTCAGCAGGACGGAGAGCTGAATGGAAGCAGGACCTGTTCCCATAATAAGCACTCTAGTGAAATCATGCATGGTCAATGTACCCTTCTCCTTTCCCATCAACTGCGGCTAGGCTTTGACATACAAAGCAATATCGAACACATGCCCGGCATGCTGAATATGATCAGCCAGTCTCCATTTGCCCCTGTTCACCTCTTGCATAGGGTAGTTGAACAGCGACTTCAGCCGGTTACCGTACCGCATCGCCACAACGACTCCGCTGTTCGTGACAGCGTGCAGCCGGTCCAGCAAGTCGTACTTGCCCGCAACGGTAGAACTGAACACGATATGCGTCGCCTCCCGCGTAATCTCAAGCTGCTCTACAGAAGCGCCCTCCAGCCGGATGTTCAAGCCGCTCCCAAGGACCGCGACAACCTTCCGCCCCAGCTCAATGGCTTCCTCATCGATATCAATGCCGACCACTTCCGCTCCTGTCCGTTTTGCAATCAGTAAGGGTGTCATCGGAAAAGAACCCGAGCCGATCATCAGCACCTTGGAATTCGGAGTGATTTGAAAGCTTCCAAACTCCGTCTCAATGCAGGACTCAATATTGGAGAAATATCCGGTCCGGTCGTCGGTTCCACTGAGCAGTCTCCATGCTCGGTATTTCTCCATGTTGGCGACACATTGTGCCGAGGCAGCTCTGACTGCATCCGCTAACCCGTCCAGCCCGGCAGCATGTTTCTCCTCAATTTCGGCCCAGGCTTGCAGGTTCTCTGAATCGGTGACAAAGGCAGCATAGTGGTCCAGAACGTTTTCCAGCTCCAAACCGTGTTCCTTGGTACCGTCATAGCTCTGCGCTAATGCAGTAAATTTATTAGAATATTCCGTTAATTTATGCTGCAGTCTGACCGTGTTTACTCCCATCATTCCGATCCGCTCCATCCCGCTATGTATTTTTATAGTTCGATATAAGCTTGGCCTTGTGCTGCAATGCCGACGGTCCCTTCGATCCAGACGCTTGTCACTTCCCCGCCGGACCAGTCCGCCGTGACATGGATCGTGCCGCCAGGCTGCCGGACCGGTTCTTCGACGCCACCCTTTCGTTTCCAGGAAAGGTAGGCTCCCAGCGATGCTGTGCCCGATCCGCAGCCTCGTTCCCAGATCATGCTGTCTACCGGGGGAACATATATGAGCGGCGCCATTTCCCCGGATTCAGTCTTATACAATAAAACTCCCACTAAACTGGATCCTTGCGTCACTCCCAGCAGCTTCGCCAATGCCTGCGCCTTTTCCCTGACTTCTTCACTAAAGCTCTCCACTTCTATCACCAGATGATAAAAATCCGGATACCTTACAATGGCTACATCCAATTCGGCGCCCTCATACGTTATTTGCCTTTGTTCCAGTTTCCTCGGGACCGGCATGGCAATCTTGCAGAGATACTGATCTGCGACGACCCTTACCCGGCATGAGATGAGCTGATCTGTACCTGACGTCTGCAAAACGATGTTCATTGAATCCTCAGGACAGAGACCTTTCCCGGATGCAACGTACACGGCCAGCGCCATGCACGCATTCCCGCAAAACTCGCCGCCTGCCATTTGCAAATGTGCTTCGGCTTCCTGACGGGACGGTGTTTCAATAAATCCTACTTGCTCTGCATACACACTGTCATAAGACATCATCCTAGATGCGATTCGTTGATACTCTTCGGCGGGATGTTTCGTTTTCACAAGAATAGTCATGTTTTGCGTGGGGTTCAGCTTAACAAAATCGACTTCCTGTTTCATCGCGGCTACCTCTGGCTCCTATATTGATATCGAATTCACTTCATTGAATTAATCGTAATACTTACGATTAAGACTAGGTACATGATATCCGTAAATGAAAACATCGTCAATATGTTTTGTTAAAAAAATCCTGTGCATAAGAGTAGATGCATACAAAAAAAGCACTCCTTTCCGTTACGAAAGAGTGCTTTTCTCAACTCATTATTCATGGGTGCCGTGCTTTAGTATGACCGTGCAAGCCGAAAGCCCAAATCGTCTATCAATCCCTTAAATTCGCCCCGCCGCGCCTAGCTTTTCCAACGCCTGCTGCTCATCCGGCACGAAGAAGAAATTCTGCCCGTTGTTGCTTTCATAGATGAAATCCCTCAAGCTTTGGCTGTCATATCCGGAAAAATCTCCGATGATGGCCAGCTTCACTTGATAATTTATAAACTTCTGCAGAATCTCACCCGCAAGACGTGTTTTCAGATCGAAAAAGTCCGGGCTGATGAGATCAGCACCGATCACAATCCGGTCGCAGCCCGCTTCATAACGGACCGTCGCCATGAAGTCTAATGCCGATTGAACGTCATGGATTATGATTTCGCTGCCGCTGATAATGGCAATGTCATGTCCGTTTAACTCTGTTTTGGTGATTTGCATGATGTACCTCCTGGTATCGTTTTTTTACTGTATTATAGCAGACAATGCCTTCACCTGCCCCGCACCGGGTTCCAAGTAAAAAAGCCGATCCTGAGGATCGGCTCTTTCCGGTTTATTTCCATAGTTCCTTACGTTTTGTGTAATTGTCGGTATAAATCTTTTCCAGCTTAGGCAGTCCCGCTTCATCCAGTTCCTTGATCATCTTCTCATAAAGACTCACAGCTTCTTGTTCAGAAGGAGCCATCACCATTCTCGGGAAATATTTCGCTGTAGTTTCGTTGACTTTTTGCTGCATGATCGCCTCAGGCGTGCCGCCCGCAGGACCTAAATTATCGTAGATGGCCGTATCGAATGCGGAATCCGCCAAATTTTTGATCGCCAGATCGGACACAGGATCCGATTGATAACGGCCGATCAGGTCATAAGGGGTTCCATCGGAACCAGGCCCGTTCTTCACAGCCCATACCCATTGGCGGATGCCCGATTCTTTCGAGTATTTAGCCCAGTCTTTCTTAAATCCATCCAACACTTCCTGTCTAGGCACGTGTTTACCGTCTTTCATATCCCAATGGACACCCTCGACTCCCCACATCATCAAATATTGGCCTTCTTCGGATGCAAGGTAGTCCAGGAGTTGAATCGCACGAACCGCGTTTTTGCTGTTTTTGGAGATTGCGATCCCGTCCCAACCCAGAGAGCTTTTTGGGCCGAAAGTAGTTTTTGATGGGTCTACACCCGGCGCGATTACTTTATAAGGGTAGAATTGAGCCTCATCCTTCTTCGCAGGATCTTTCGCCGTGTCCTTCAGGATTTGATTCGGTTTCCCCGGATTCCAAAAAGCATCGGCCGTAGCAAAGATCGTTCCGCTTGCCAACTTTTGCTCATACTGCTGTGTCTTGTTGGTAGCCCACTCCGGATCGATAAACCCTTGTGTATAGAGTGAATTCATAAACTTAATCATTTCAATGTAGCGGGGATCGCGAACGTCGCTCTTCAGCTGGCCGTCCACCTCGTAGTAAGGCATCATGCCGTACATTCCCTTGAAGGTCCAGGTTATCGCTCCCGTGTTTTCTCCGTTAAAAGTCATCGGAATCGCCGGTTTACCGTCAACGGTCGGGTACTTCTCTTTATAAGCTTTCAGCAGCCCGACAAACTCTTCCGCTGTAAAAGGTTGGCCGTTGGTTGCTTTCTCGCCCGCTCCCAGCTCTTTCAGGACATTCATCCTCATCAGGAAGCCAAACACAGGATATTGCTCCAGTCCGTACCAGTTAGCCAGGTAGTAGTTTTTGCCGTCCTCAGATCTTGTTTTGTTGAGCATATCGCCATACATTTTTTTGATATTGGGGCCGTATTGATCGATCAGATCGTTCAACGGCAGCAAGGCACCTGCCGCGATATACTTATCGAGAATATCGCCGCGCCCAATAGAAAGCAGGTCAGGAAGATCGTTGCTTGCCAGCATCAAATTGAGCTTCTCGGAGGGGTTCCCTGTCGGCTGCTGCATTTCCAGAGAAACTCCCGTCATTTCGGTAATTTTCTTCGCAACGGTGTTTGTAAACGGATCGCCGATATTTTTGTCAAAGAAGGTAAGCGTAACCGGTTCCTTCCCTGTTGCCGTGTCTGTTTCTCCGCCGGAGCTGTTTGCTGCATTGGTTCCGCTGTTCACCGTGCTGTTACCCGCAGCCTGGTTGGAATTAGACCCGCCGTTGCCTGCGCAGCCTGCCAATAATGTTACCAGCAGGGTTGCAATTACTGTAAAACGAAGCTGCCCCTTTTTGATCATATTGCAATTCAATCCTCCTCGTGTAGATGTTAGCGATTACACTCCCGCTATGGAACCCATTGTAACGATCAGGACGAGGGCTAATCTATAAAACTTTCTAATGATCTGTACCGGAAAACAACGATTATAGATAAATGGCCGATTTGGGGATGCGAATCACAACCGACGTCCCGATGCCCAATCTGCTGAACAGCTTTACTCCGTATCCCTCGCCATAAGCAAGCTTGATCCGCTTATCCACATTAAAGATCCCGTACCCTCCCTTTCCCTCTTCTTTAGAGAGTAAAGATTCCGCCGTCTCCGCCGCCATCCCCATCCCGTCATCGATCACTTGGATGATCACATCATCGCCATCCGCTTTCAGCCTTACGATAATATTCATGCGGGACTCGTCGTCCCATATGGCATGATTAATGCAGTTCTCGATAAAAGGCTGGATAATCAGCTTTAGGGTTGTATAAGGAAACAGAGATTCATCCAAATCGTAATGAACTTCGAATAATCCTTCGAAACGGTTCTTTTGGATCGACACATAATGCTCCGTAAGTTTTAATTCCTTCTCAATCGTAATGGACTTCTTGCCTTTGTTTAACGAAATCCGGTAGAACCTTGCCAAATCATCAGCCATGCGGTGCACTTGAGGGTTATTATGGATAGTCGCCAATGCAGAAATAGAGGCCAGTGTGTTATAGAGAAAATGGGGATTGATCTGCGCCTGCAGGCTGGTCATTTCCGCTTCATTCGCAGCCAATTCTTTTTTGTAGACATCATGAAACAGTTCCTCTATCGTAGCCGCCATCCTATGAAGGGCCAGGGACAGCTGCCCCACCTCGTCATTGCCGAGCGGCGCCGCAGGAAGCTGAAACGAGCCTCGCTCTACTTTTCGGATCTGCTGCAGCAGCGTCTCAAACCTCTTGGTCATAAAGGTGCTTGTCAAGTAGATGAACAGAGCGGCAGCGGCCATGCATGCAATAGAGATGACCAGCATGTTTGCCGATGCCTTCCGGGCTTGCCCCAACACTTCGCTGTAAGGCAGGAGCACAACCGTCTGCCAGCCGTTCGTTATCGTTTTGCGGATCACCATATACCCGGTACTGTCCAGTTCGCTGATATTGCGGATACCGGCAGCTTTGGATCCCGCCGTAATGATATTCCCCTGCTCATCTGCAATGAAAATCATCTTGTTCTTGTTCTCTTTCTCAAAAAACGAATAAATTTCCCTCTCCGTAATTTCCATGGAAATAATTCCGTAAGGATAATTCAGGCTCAAATAGTTCAGCGAACGGGCAAGGGTAATCGTCCTCTCCGCGCCTTCCGCGGGTTCGGAATAAAAGTGAATCAGATTCCCTTGGGCCTTGTATGTCTTCTCGCGCATGTCGGCAGGCATCTTGTCCAGATATTTGATGAACAATCCGTCCGTAAATAAGGTGTGGTTATCCGTATAAATGGAGATGGACTTCAAGTTAGGGTTCATGGCCAAAATTTTGTACAGCGTTTTGTTGATATAATCGTACGCGTCCAGAAAGGATAGATCTCTTTTGCTGTATTGGTTCAGCAAATAATTTCGCAATTGATTGTCCAGATAGAGCAGTGTGGTGATTTGGGTATACATGTTCAGCTTGCTTGAGATGTTGGTGTTAATCTGATCGATCGTACTGTTGACATTCTCTACCGCCTGGTGAATGAGCTGTTCGCGGACAGTATGGTAGGAATAGGACACCAAATAGGTCACCGGCAGAATCGTTACCAGCAGATAGACGATAAACAGCTTGCTCCTCAACCGCTGGTTCCGGAATTTCTCAACAAGGGCTGCCGCAAAACTATAAGTATTTCTTGCGATATTCATTCGGAGTGACCCCTTGTGTTTTATAAAAAATCGAACAGAAATAGGACGTATTGTCATATCCGACGCGCTTCGAAACATCCTGTATTTTCAGGCCCCGGTCGCGGAGCATCTCTAATGCCCTCTCGAGACGCACCTTAGTTAAATAATCATGAATGGTGCAGCCCATCTTCTCCTTAAACAGCGCCCGAAGGTAGTTAGGCGACAGATACACCCGTCCCGCCAGCTCGTCAATCGTCAGCACTTCCCCGTACTCGGATTCCAGAATAGCCGTAACCTGACGCACCAGTTGGGACTGCCGGTCCTGCTGTTTTTCTGCCATGAATGCCGTAATACGTTCGACAAGTCCGGTTAGAAATAAGCGGATTTCCTCCATGGTGCCGCACTCTTCCAATACTGCTGTCCACTCGGGAAGGTGCCCGTGTCCCCGTTCTTTCCATTCCGCGTATTTCGTCAGCTCACCGGATAGTTCCTGCAGCAATTCCCTGGAATGGCTCAATACGATTTCTCTAGGCACACGCGTATCCGCCATCCGGCGATAATACTCATCCAACGGAATTCCAGCTTCCGGCAGCTGCTGTAAAGTCATCAGCCGCAGCACTTCCCTATGCATCTCCAGTATTTCAGAATCGGGACCGGGATCTGGACTGGGATCCACAACGCCGGATGCCTGAATGATCCGGGACGCACCCAAATAGAAACGTTCCCCCGCTGCTTTCCTGGCTTCCGCGGCCATCCTTGGCAGTTCGCGCAGAATTCCTTCCCTTTCGCAAATGCCAATCGTAACCGTTACTCCCAATCCATCGTGTATGGCTCCGGCAACCCGTTCCCAGAATTGCATCGTTTCAGCAGGGGAGCCCGAAGCGACAGCGAAGGCCCATTCGCCGGGACCGGGCGACGCAACAGCCCCTTCCAATCCGCCGGCTTCCAGCTCTTTGTGCAGGATCCTTACCATTTCTAAAGAATCCGGATCTTGGCCCCTTACCCTATCGGGATCCGGGCAGATTAAAGCGGTTACATAAAGCTGCCTGCTAACCGAAGAATCCGATGCCGTTAATTCCTGCCAGCTTTGCTCTACATCGCTATCTTCCGTAGTTTTTAACAACAGCTCCATGTGCCTATCGATCCAAAGTTGTTTGGATTTTCGGACAAGGTTCACTTTAGCAGCTTCCGTCTTCGCCCTATTCATAACGGCTGCCAGCTCGTTGGGATCAACGGGCTTCAGGAGATACCCTACCGCACCGGATTCCAAAGCCGATTTTACATAGCTGAACTCATCATGTCCGCTCAAATACACCACCTGTATCCAGGGGTACCGTTCCTGAACCAATGCCCCTAACTGAATGCCGTCCATGATCGGCATCCTGACGTCAGTCAGAATAATGTCCGGCTGCAGCGTCTGGATCTGTTCCCAAGCCCGCCTCCCGTTACGCGCCGTACCGATGACACATACATCCATTCCCGTCCAATCCATGTGTTCCTTCAACAAGGTAAGCTCCAACATTTCGTCTTCCACCAGAAAGATGGTGTTCATGTCCTGCCTCCTTACTTGGCTTTTCATTATTATACATCCAGAAGCGGCAAGAGGCATCCTGCCGTACATCCTGCTTTTGCAGGAAAGTCGTTTTCCGGCATGGATCATTACATTGTCTTATTGAGTGAACGTTCGGCGGAACCTTATACTTTTTTCATTACTGAAGAACGGGGTGTACCCATGGAAAACATCGTAACTCTATCACAAAATGTCCCGAAGCAGACAAAGAAAAACTGGACACAGAAAATAAGGGAGCAGCGATACCTGCTTCTCATGCTCCTTCCTGCCATAGTTTGGGCCGTTCTCTTCTGCTACCTTCCTATGGCCGGGCTGTACATGGCCTTCGTGAACTATCAGCCGGCGTTAGGCGGCTTTTGGAAACATCTGTTTCAAAGCGATTTTGTCGGATTTGACTGGTTCAACTATTTCTTCCAAAACGGCGATTTCTACAGAATCATGCGCAATACCGTTGCTTCAACGATGCTTACCCTGATCATTTCGTTTCCGGTTCCGATTATTATCGCTATCGCATTAAACGAGGTTCGGGCGGCTGCCTTCAAAAAGACGGTTCAAACCGTATCCTATCTGCCTCACTTTATCTCCTGGGTTATTGCGGCGAACATTATCGTAACTCTGTTATCTTCCGACGGAATTGTAAACAACCTGCTGAAGTTTTTCAATGTTACGGACAAGAGCATTTTGTTTCTTCAGGAAGGCCGCTATTTCTGGTGGATTGTAGCCTTCGGGAATACGTGGAAAGAGATGGGCTATAACTCGATTATCTATCTTGCAGCCATCTCCTCCATCAACCTGGATTTGTATGAAGCGGCGAAAGTGGACGGGGCCGGACGCTTTAAGCAAATGATCTATATCACGCTGCCGCATCTGAAGCCGACGATTGTCATTCTTCTAATCTTACAGCTCGGCGGCGTATTGAATGCAGGCTTCGATCAGCACTTCCTGTTAGGCAACGGGTTAAACCAAGAGTACTCCGACGTATTGTCGACTTATTCGTTCCGGTACGGCCTGCAGAACTCCATGTTTTCTTACGCTTCCGCTGTAGGGCTTTTCAATTCGGTTGTCGCCTTCCTGTTAGTCGTTCTAGTGAACAGCGCTTCCAAAAAGCTGAACAACCAGTCTTTATTCTAAGGGGGAGAATCGCATATGCTGCGCAAATATTCATGGGCGGATGCCGCCTTCAACATGCTGATTTATAGCTTTCTAATCGCTGTCTTCCTCCTGACCTTTTATCCTTTCTGGAACATCCTTGTCGTATCCCTGAACGATGCAACCGACTCCGTCCGGGGCGGATTATACCTATGGCCCAGAGTCCTGTCCTTCGAGAGCTACTATTCGATTTTCCGTAACGACGAGCTGCTTGGTTCTGTAAAGGTTACCGTACTCCGTACCCTCATTGGAACTCCATTGTCGGTTCTGGCGATCAGCATGATGGCGTATTCCCTAAGCAAACGCGAGTTGATTGCATGGCGGGGGTTCACGTTGTTTTTTATTTTTACGATGTACTTTGGCGGTGGATTGATTCCGACTTACATGGTCATTAAATCTCTGGGGCTGATCGACTCTTTCTGGGTATTCATTTTCCCCGGATTAATAGGAGTGTTTCTGATGATTCTGGTCAGGACCTACATTGAGCAGCTTCCCCCCGAGCTAGAAGAATCAGCCAAAATGGACGGAGCGAATGACCTGCAGATTTACGCAAAAATCATCCTCCCGCTCTGTGTTCCCGTACTTGCGACGATCGGTTTGTTTATCGGAATCGGACACTGGAATGCCTGGTATGATTCGTACATCTACACGTACAAACCCGAATTGAAGACACTCCAGGCGATATTGGTCAAAATTCTAAACCAGTTTCAGACCGGGGCTATGGTGTCGGAGGCGGAGCAGCTCGCAAACAGTACGAAACGGATACCGGTTTCCGGGGAAAGCATCCGGATGGCGGTCACAATGGTGGCTACGATACCGATCGTCCTGGTTTATCCTTTCATTCAACGTTACTTCGTCAAAGGCATGATGATGGGCGCAATTAAAAGTTAAGGTACGGAAGCTGAATAGACGGTAAGCACGGACAAGAAGATTCAAAGGAAATGCCCCAGACGGTCTCCGGACCGCTGGGGCATTCTTCTTTAATTGTGAACCTATCCTTTACTTCTTAGCAATTTTGTAGATTACAGATTGAGCAGGTTCCAAATTCACTGTCAGCTTGCCGTCAGTAACGGCTGCCGGGCTGTTCGACCACAACTCCGTGATTTCATCCTTGTCATCTAAAGCAATCCCTGCTCTTGCCAGGTCAATCGTCTTAACTGCAGCCGAGCGGGTTAAGTTAAATACCGCCACATACTGTTCCTTGCCGTTGTTTAGAACGAAGGTGTCTGCCGAAGTAGTTCCCGTATTTCCTTCCACAGGTCTGAATGCTTTCCCTGTAAGCGCCAGTTCGTTGATTCTCGGGTTGGTCAGGAGCGTTTTCATATACTGCTGTGCCTCCGGCTGCTCCGGATCGTCGGAATTCAGATAGACCGTTCCGGAAATAGCTGCTGCAGACACTCTAGATTGAGCGGCCGCGATGGAACCGCCTTTGGTCAGGTGCATATAATCAGGGTCCGTAAAATGATAGATGGTACCATTTTGCCACCAGCCGTAAGTCAAGTTGTTCAACTGGTATTCCGTCATTTCTAGAGTTCCGTTCACATCACAGGAAATTCTTCTGGCATGGGCATACTGGCTCGGGAATAAGGGAGCGATGGAAGCACTGATGAACATTCTTCCGTCCAGCACCTGGTTGATATAAGCCATACCTTGATTGTAAGCTTGAATTCCTGTCTGTACCGCAGGATCGTAATGCTCGCCTTCCAGTGAACCATGGGTCAGGAAGTCTAACTTGATATACTCGAAGCCTAATTTGATGAATTTATTAAAATAGTAGTCGATCCGCTGTTTCGTTCCCGGATGAGTCGGGTCAAGCGCAAAGGCGCCATCCAATGTAGGCAGGATTCGCCCTTCGCCGTCCCTCAGGACCAAATCGCCGTAAGTATATTTTCCGTCAGTTCCTTCCACAACCTGGCTCATGTTGTTCCCCCAGAATACAAATGGGCCGTAGTAAATGCCGGCTTTCTGCTTGTTGTTATGAATGATGCCGACAAGCTGCTGCAGCTGGTCTTCGGTCATATTGTCCCAGTAGGAATCTAGGTTGATGTATACGTTCCCTTTATTGCTGAAAGACTCGTCTTGAAGGAAATCTTTGAAGAAGTTCGATACGCTTACCACTTTGTCATAGCTTAGCCTGCTGTCGTAAGCGCCCCAGCTGTTCCAGCCAACCGGTACGCCTTTCGGTACACCGCGCTTGAACGCTAATGGCGGAGCTTCCTTGGCATTGGCGTTTCCGTAGCTCTCCATTCCGTCTCTATAGTCCGTATGATACCCGACATAGATTTCAGGTGAAGTAAGAACCGTTCCGGTAAGTGCTGCATGAGGCAGCGTATCGTGAGTCGATACTTGGGATGTGAAACCGCCGTACACTTTCAGTTTGTTGAGCTTGCCGTCGGAACCGCTCCAGGCGATACCCGTTTTCCAGGTATCATGAGTAACCGATCCGATCACCAGCCCGTTTCTGCTTCCATTGTCATAGACGGCCGTTACTTCGGAGCTGATGTAATTGTCCGTATTCAAGCTCGTATTGATCGTGCGGGATTGGTATCTGGACCATGCATCATTGTCAAAAGGTACAACCAGCACCCTGTTGTCGGTTTGGCTGCCTACATCCACCGCGCCTTTGGCGGAGATGACGACAGGCGCCATGGACTTGGCGCTGATGCTTGTGCTGCTTTGTAATTCCTGACTCGTCAAAAAGTAGGTTTGATCCGCATACAGCTTATAAATCTGTTTCATGGCAGGCGCATCGGCTTTCGTATGTTCTACAACAACCTGCAGCCCTTTGCCTTGCTGATCTTGGATAGGCGTAATGTTCTCAGGCCGTATCCGGTGTTCCGTGTAATCTTTGCTGTGCAGCAAGGTTCCGCCGAGGTCTGCGCTGCTGTAGATGCCAGTTGCAATCCGTTTGCCGTTCCAATCGTATGCGGCAAGTCCGCTGTCCGTGTTGTAAGAAACCGTGTAAATGCCGTTGGAGAACGTCATCCCATGCTCATACTTTACAGCGGTCACGGAATTGATTTCGCTGGATTCCAGTTGGGCCCCCAAGTCACCGATGGACCCGTCCCCAGTCTCTCCGTTCCCGTTATCGGACGCGGTCAATACGATCTTGTCGATATCCGGAGACCATCCCCCATCATCTGTGAAGAGGATCGTATTCAGGCCTTCCTGGAGCATCACTTCCAAGGAATATGAGCCCACCGTGTCCCAGTCCGCCGTTTTCGGAGGGGTAAGCGTCTCCTTCTCTCCGGAATTTACAGTAATGGAGATCGGCCGCGGATCGCCGGATACATAACTCATTTTCAGCGTATAAACGCCTGCCTTAGGAACGGTAACATTCGGGAAGGTTAACGAAGATCCTCCCCATAGATTTCCGACCTTTTTGCCGCCGGAACAAGCGCTGCAGGCATTAATCGAGGCATTGCCCGTCAAGCGGTTGCCCAATGCTTCCGCTTCATAGGAAGCCCCGTCCCCGCCCGGAGGTGCGCTCGGCTTAATCTCGATTTTGTCCAAATCCGGTGAATACCAGTTATCATCGCTAAACAAAATCGTATTTTTGCCCTGCTGCAGCTCAATTTCAATTTCATAGACACCCAGCGTGGACCAATCCGCCGTTTTTGGCAGATCGTACCTGTCGCCAGGCGAGCCGTTCACACTGATTTTGAACGTACGGGAATCCCCTGAAATGTAATGAATCGCCATCACATAAACGCCGGCAGCTTCTGCCGTAACTTCATTGAATTGCACGGATGATCCGCCCCAGAAGTTATTTACAAACTGGCCGCCGGAGCACGCCCCGCATGCGCTTACCCCGGCTTTTCCGGAAAGCGTGTTGAGCGGGGACTCCGCTTCGTAACTCAGCACGCCGGCAGCTGTTTCCGCCGCTCCTCCCGCAGCCGTCTGGTCTTGCGCTGTCGCTGGAATGCTGAAAAGCTGGATGAGCAGAATCAAGCTGAGTGCAAGTGTACAAGCCCTTGAAAATGAACGTTTCTGATACATAAACAACCTCCTTTTAGAGTAAATAAAGCGCTTTCTAAATAAGTGTAAAAGAACCGGGGTCCTGTAACTATGCCAATTACTAAAGATTTATGTGCGAAAGTGATGATTTTTGGAAGGCGGTAACCGAAAAAGAAAAAAACCAATTCCGGACCAGCCGAAATTGGTTCTTCACAATACCCTGTGGTGATTCCTTTAAAAAACTCTTTCCTTCGCTTCCGATTTTGCAACCTCTTCCCGGACCCGCGGCGCGACTTCCGTTCCCAGAAGCTCAATGGATTTCATTACATCCTCATGCCGCATAGTGCCGGTGGGCAAATGCAGGAAAAAGCGGGAGAAGCCTAAATATTGGCGCATATAAAGGATCTTGTTGGCTACCGTTTCGGGATCCCCTACATAGAATGCGCCTTCCGGGCTGCATGCCGCATCGAAAGCTGCACGGCTGTAATGTCCCCAACCCCGCTCTTTAGCGAAAAGATTAAACGAGGCCTGAGTAGGCGGGAAATATTTCTCAGCCGCAATCGAGTTGGTTTCCCCAACGAACCCAAGGGAATGTACGGCGACCTGCAACTTCGACGGATCGTGTCCCGCACGTGCGGCAGCGCTCTTATAAAGCGGAATGAGCGGAGCAAATTGCAGCGGATTCCCGCCAATAATCGCCAACACCAGAGGCAGCCCCAGTTCCCCTGCGCGAATCACCGAACCCGTATTTCCTCCGCTGCCAAGCCATATAGGCATACGATTCTGCACCGGGCGCGGATACACGCCGAGATTCGTAAAGGCTGGCCGGTGACCGCCTCTCCAGGTTACCTTCTCCGAGTCCCTCAATTTCAATAATAACTCCAATTTTTCCTCGTATAGCTCATCATAGTCTTTTAGATCGTAACCAAACAACGGGAACGCATCGACCATAGAGCCGCGGCCCGCGATGATCTCGGCACGTCCGTTGGAAATACCGTCGAGTGTGGCAAACTGCTGAAACAACCTAACCGGGTCAGCGGCAGAGAGCACGGTCACCGAACTCGTTAAACGGATCTTTTTTGTCATAGGCGCCGCTGCCGCAAGAATTACGGCAGTAGCGGAATCTCCAAATTCCTTCCGGTGATGCTCACCGACCCCGAATATATCCAGCCCGACTTTATCGGCAAGGACGATTTCCTCAACCACCTGCCGCAAACGCTCCGCATGGCTGATCGTCTCACCCGTTTCCACATCAGGCATTGTTTCAACAAATGAATCTATACCTATTTCCATTTTTATATCCCCTTTAATTTGTTGTTGAGCCATTGTCTTCCCGATTCTTGATGCCATACCCGATGTTCTTCAGCACGCGGATCAGTTCTAGCTTCTCCTCATCCGTCGCAAAGGACAAATGATCGGAGATCGCTTGCACATGCTTTGGAAAAATAGTATCGAAATAACGCCGGCCTTCCTCGGTCAATGCCACATTCGTTCTGCGGCGGTCACCCGGGATGGGGAGCCGTTCCACATACCCCTTCGTCTCCAGCTTATCAACCACGTACGTAATACTCCCGCTTGGAATGGAGAACGTTTCGCTGATGATCTGGATGGAATGAGGGCCTTTATTGTACAAAAACTCGAGAATCTGGAAAGTTTCCATACTTAGCCCATAGCTGACAATATCTTTTTCCAAGCTTGTATACAGCACTTTCATTGCCCTGTGTATTACGCGTATCAGCCGTAAATCAAGATCCTTGCCTTCCGTGCCGCGTTCAGCCATTGTTATCGCCCCTTATTATATAGCGGATAATCCACAGTCGTAGGCACTTCGATCATAAACACTCTCAGTGGGGCGTCCGCGTCGTTGCGAAGCTTGATCCGCTTATCCGTTCCTCCAGCATCGATGACGTTAAAGTCCCTGTGAACAAACGGGACCGAACTGCTTTCGGAACCGGCGCTTACATCCATCCAGGAACCATTGCCTCTGATCGCCAGCGCAGCCCAGGAAAAACCTGCGGGAACGACTTGTTCGTGTGCCCGGCCCGGTTCCACAGTCATATCCCACATTTTCGCATCGGTCACCAAATGGATTGGAGCCCCTTCCCCGATAAGCGTTTTCACATGAACACCTTGTGCCGGAGACGATACCGGGAAATGCTCATTCTGATATTCCGCATAGGTGGGCACTCGCTTCAACGCTTGGCTTAGATGCGGCTCAAGCCAGATTTGAAACATTTCGGCATCGGGACCTTTCACACTCTCTTCATGGGAGACGCCGGAACCGGTCTGCATCACTTGAACACCGCCGGTACCGACCGTGCTTTTCGTGCCAAGCGTATCTCCATGCGTAAGCTGCCCGTTAATGACATAAGTCATAATCTCAAAGCCCTGATGAGGGTGCAGACCGATCCCTCCCTCTGTTTTCGTATAGGCCCAGGACCAGTAAAACAGGGGCCCAACGCGCCGGACAACAGAATCCTGGTGAGGGAAGCCAATCGGCTTCTGCACATCAATTTTCCCTCGGTCATAGGCTTCCAGAACTTGCTGGTTTGGGGAGTAAACTTTGATCGTCATAGGAATCGCCTTCTTTCTATAATAATTTGTTAAAAATATACTCTAATAATATATATCCTAGTTATAGTGTAATTAGATCATATACCTTAGATAGATTGTTGTCAAATGTACAAAGCTTTTTATGTGCGTTTCGTAAAGCGATGGTCCACCTTTACTATTACTTATTGCCTTTCTGACATTGAGCTAACACTTTGCCTTTATTTTTAAAGAGAAGTTTTTCATAAAGGAATGGTGAACCCTTGAGCACAACCGAGCAAGATCTTCCTCTTGGCCTGCCGGCCAAAGCCGGCGTACGCCTGGACAGCAGGAAACAGAGGCTGGCTTGGAAGGAAAATACGATTGGCTATCTCTTTTTGGCGCCGTCGCTGCTGCTGTTCTGTATGTTTCTCTTCTATCCGCTGTTGAAATCCGTCTACCTCAGCTTCCATTTAACAGACTTAAGGGGACATGTAGCTGCCTTTGCCGGCCTTGAAAATTATAGTTCCTTGCTGCGGTCGGAAGGTTTCTGGAACAGCCTCTTGGTCACCGTGAAATTCACGCTGCTGACCGTTCCCGCCGGCATTGCGGCCGGGTTGCTGCTTGCGGCACTGACGCATACGAAGCTGAAGGGGATGCGGGTGTTCCGGTTTATTTTCTCTGTCCCTGTCGCGATGTCCGTCAGCACGTCTTCCGTCATCTGGATGATGCTGTATCATCCGACAACCGGGATGCTCAACTACGGCTTGTCCCGGCTTGGGCTGGCTCCCGTACAATGGCTGACCGATCCGGCCTGGGCGTTGATTTCCATTTCCCTTATGACGGCATGGATGAATTCCGGCTTCAACTACATCCTGCTGCTCAGCAGCCTTCAGGGCATCAGAGAGGAAATTCGCGACAGCGCCCGCATCGACGGCTCCAGCCCGCTCCGCACCTTTTTTCAAATTCTGATGCCGCTTCTGTCGCCGACGCTGTTTTTCCTTACGGTAGTTTCCGTCATGAATGCGTTCCAGTCCTTCGGGCAAATCCATATTTTGACCAAAGGCGGTCCGGCGGGCTCCACCGAAGTGTTCGTGTACTCCATCTACAAAGAAGCTTTCGTCAACTTCCAGTTCGGAACCGGAAGCGCGCTCGCTTTAGTGCTGTTCGTTCTGATTCTGCTGTTAACCTGGGTTCAATTCCGTTTTGTCGAAAAGAAGGTGCATTATCAATGACCCGCAAGATCCGCATGATCCGTCCGGCGGCGCATTATCTGCTTTTGACTGCGGCTGCCCTGCTGGTGATCTATCCGCTTGCCTACACTTTCCTGTCGTCATTTATGACGCCGGAGGAATCGTCGGTGTATCCCCCGCGCCTGTTCCCATCCCATTTGTATCTCGGTACGTTCAAGTCGGTGTTGGATCTCGTCCCGCTCCCGTATTTCATCGGGAACAGCTTCCTCGTATCGGCCATCGTTACGATCGGACAAGTCATTACGGCCAGTATGGCGGCTTACGCGTTCGTGTACGTCGGATTTCAAGGCAAGTCGTTCTGGTTCGCTTTGTTTTTGTCTACGATGATGATCCCTTGGGAGGTCACTATGATTCCCAACTACCTTACGATTAAGGCGTGGGGCTGGCTGGACACCTATCAGGGACTGACCGTGCCGTTTCTCGCTTCCGCCTTCGGTATCTTCATGCTCAGGCAGTTTTTCCTTCAGCTTCCGAGGGAGCTGTTCGAGGCTACCAAGATCGACGGGTGCGGGCATATCCGGCATTTTACGGCTATCGTACTTCCGCTTTCCCGGCCGGTGCTTGCTTCCTTGGCAGTCTATGCTTTTCTGGAGGCATGGAATATGTACCTGTGGCCGCTCTTGGTCACCAGCAGTGACAAAATGCGGACCGTCCAAATCGGCATCAGCATGCTGCAGTTCGAAGAGGTGACATCCTGGAATCTGGTGCTGGCGGGGGTTGCTCTTGTGCTGCTGCCATCCCTGCTCCTGTTGGTATTTGGCTTAAAACAGCTTGTGGGGGGCCTTACAGCCGGGGCCGTAAAAGGATAAGGAACGTGGAACCTGTCCCCAAAGGACATTCCTATATAAAAGAGATGTGAGGGAGAGAAACCAATGAAAGCAAATCGATTTAACATGCTCATGCTCGCAGTAACCATGCTGCTGACATTCGTCCTGGCAGCCTGCGGAAACAGTGCGTCCAACAGCGAAAACAACAGCAAGAACGGGGATAACAGCAGCACAGCCGGAAACAGCACCGAAGCAACCGCTTCTGCAGAAGCAGGTGACAAAAAGCCGGTGAAAGTCGTCTGGTGGCACTCCATGGGCGGCGAACTCGGCACGGCTGTCAAGCAGTTGGTAGACGAATTCAACGCATCGCATCCGGATATCCAAGTGGAAGAAGTGTTCCAAGGAACCTACGATGAAAGCTTGAACAAAATGAAAGCATCTATGGATGCCGACTCCGGCCCCTCCCTGATTCAGGTGTACGAAATCGGCTCCCGTTTCATGATCGATTCCAAAGCGGTAACTCCGGTCCAAAACTTCATTGATGCGGACAACTACGATATTTCCAGTTTGGAAGAAAATATTTTGGGCTATTATAAATTCGATAACCAGCTGTACTCCATGCCGTTCAACACTTCCAACCCTGTTCTTTACTTCAACAAAGATATGTTTAAAGCTGCGGGCCTGAACCCGGACCAGCCTCCGAAAACATTCGAGGATGTAGCCAAAGCGGCAAAAGCACTGACCAAAGACGGCAAAACCGGCGCCTCCTTCGCAATCTACGGCTGGTTCATGGAGCAGCTGTTCGCGAATCAAGGCAAGGAATATGTGAACAACGGAAACGGCCGCACGGCTCCTGCCACCGAGTCCCTGCTGAACACCGACGCAGGCATAAACACAGTAAACTGGCTGAAAGAAATGCTGGACAGCAAGACCGCTCTAAACCTGGGCCGCAAAACCGACGATACCAAAAAAGCGTTCCTCGCCGGACAAATCGGCATGACCCTGGATTCCACAGGAAGCCTTCGCGGCATTGTCGACGGGGCCAAAGGCAAGTTCGAAGTAGGCACAGCTTTCCTGCCTAAGCCTGTCGGTTTAACGGACGGCGGCGTAGTAGTAGGCGGCGCCAGCTTATGGATCCTGAACAATAAGCCAGAAGAAGAGCAAAAAGCCGCGTGGGAATTCATCAAATACCTGGCCGAGCCGAAAACACAAGCAGTATGGCACATCAACTCCGGTTATTTCCCGATCAATAAGAAAGCTTATGACGAGCAGAATGTAAAAGACAATTTGGCCAAATACCCGCAATTCCAAACCGCTATCGACCAGCTGCACTCTACAAAGCTGACGCCTGCTACCCAAGGCGCTGTCATGGGCGTCTTCCCGGAAGCCCGCCAAACGGTCGAGGATGCCATGGAACAAGCATTTACCGGCACCAAGGATACGCAGAAAGCTTTGGACGACGCGGCAAAAGCAATTACGGAAAAAATTCAGACTTATAACAAGACGGTACAATAGCGGAACATCATAAGAGTTTTTCCGCATTTACTTTAACCATCGTTTCGCCTTTGTTAAGGCTTCTGATGTAGAGCTGCATTAATATTAGAATAGAACCTAAAAAACCCTATGGCTGACTATGAACTGAGTTCATGTTTTCCATAGGGTTTTGTTTTGGATGAAGGCCGGTGTGTACCGATTTATGATACAACGGCCATTTCATGGGTCTGCAAACTCATTGCGATATTTCTAAACCCGTAACGAGCCGCGGAACCCTCTTGCAGCATAGTAGGATTCTGCCCCATTATGGTACATAAAGACCGTTTCGTAGCGGCGATCACAAAAGATAGCCCCTCCGAGTTTTCTAATATTGGCGGGTGTTTGAACCCAGCTTGATGTTTTCAGATCGAATTTACCAAGTTGCTGCAGTTCCCGGTATTGTTCTTCCGTTAACAGCTCAATCCCCATGGCAGCAGCCGTATCCACTGCACTGCTTTGGGGTTTATGTTCCTTCCTCGACTCCAACGCTTCACGGTCGTAGCAAAGGCTTCTGCGGCCTTTCGGACTTTCCGCCGAACAGTCCATGAACATATATTCGCCCGACTCCCTGTCATGACCAACTACGTCCGGTTCGCCGCCGGTTCTCTCCATTTCATGGAGCGACCATAACTTTTCTGCATCAGCATCTAGTCTTGCTTGTACTTCAGCCCATTCGATCCCTTGGTGGCGGTCCCTGTTTTTCTCAAAACGGGTTTTCAATGTCTTAAGTAATTCTTCACGTTGTTCCGCTGCGAGTTCCTTGTTAATGCTGGTTTCATTTGTCATGAAAGTTCCTCCCAATATATGTGTACATTCCGGCTGGCATACAAACTCTAACGCCACTTACTTCGACAAGAAGTTAAGACAAATCCTCCCACCTGGCCCACATTTCCTGCGGATTTAATTCATAAACTTCGCTTTCCCTGAACATGAACTGGTGCATAATAAATTCCCTTCGGATCGTTGCAAAATCTTCATGAACATTCTTTATAAAATCATTCATTTCCTTCTCGCTATACTTCCGCCCCTTCTCCAACCGGGACACCAGATGTTCCAACACAATCAGTTTCTTCTTGGTTTGAGCCGGTATCGTTTTCAGTTTCCCTTCCGATGTGAAGAAGTTCTTAATAACGGAGTCCCTGATTCGCTTATGATCATCATGCAAAATGTCCGTACCTCCTTTAGAATTAGCATTTTGGTAAATCAGATGTTCTGTGGCTGCTGCGCTATTCTTGATGAAGTAATGATTTAATGAAAAATAAATCGTATTTTTATCTCTTCGCTCGTTAATCAAACTAGCTTCCCGCAGTTTCGCAGCATGGTGCGTTATGGTTGCGGGTGTAACACCTAGCTTTTCCGCCAGTACTTGGCCATTCCGTTCTCCGTCAGCAAGCAAAATTAAAATCCTTATTCTCGTAGGGTCCGCAAGCGCCTTATGATAGCTGACCACCTTATCTAATTGCATTGGGTGCATTCACCCCCTCATCTAATTTAATATATATCTAATTTATTATTTGTTAAATTAGATTTTATTATGATAGGAATGAAATGTAAAGTTTTTTGTTGCCAAGAAGAGTGAGGGAGTGGTCCTTCTCTCTTCATCTTCTTCACAGATCCCCCACCTGTTCACCCAGCCAAGCTGGCACACGAAATTTGATCCATAATATCGATTTTGTACCCATCCTCGGACTACCGACCTTTACTTACCGCACATTGCGACCCGTCTATGTCAATATTGCCCTCAATCGTCATAACGAAAACAGCTCCATCTCAATCGCATATGGACTGGCGCCCCCTTCACTACTGTCCAACCTCTGCCGCGTCAAAATCATGAATTAAACCCGCGATATTCGGCAGCCATTTGCAATAACGCTCCAGCGAGAACCCTGGGAAGCCCAGCAAATAGTGATTGCCCAACGTTCGGCCGGTCCCATCGAGCGTCCATTCTATCAGGAACAGCCGATGGTCGGCGTGTGATATGCGGATGCTGCCAAGCGTCCGGTTCTCATTCAAAGAAACGGTGAACGCCCCTTCCAGAAGCGTGTCGCCGCTGTCTGCATCCCAGACCCTATAGGTGCCTTTCGCCGCTTGTCGTGAATCATTCCCAACCACGACGGAAACGTGCCAGTTGTCAGGCTCGTCAATCATGATGCAGACCGGCTGCTGCACACGGCGGATGTAGTGGTAGGCCAGTTTTTTACCAAAGTAATAATCCACAACCGCATCTGAGAACTGCGGCCATCCGTCCAGCATATTCCACCAGATAATGCCGGTTCGGCGCCATTTCTTGATGCGGGTCATTTCAATAAAAAACTTTTTGGCTTCGGCTTGCGATATTTGAGAAGCTACGATGAACGACTCGAGGTTATCCGGCACTTCGCCGAACATTTCCCGAATCTGATCGGCCATCAACTGTATGCGCGAAGCGTACGGGCCATTCTTGCCGATGGTCTCTGTCGCATGCGCGATCCATTGCTCGTTATCCTGCCACGGCCAAAGGCGGTCAGTGTCCAGGAACCGCTGCAGCGACGATAGATTCGGGCATCCGTGGTAGCCGATTTCACTGACAAAATGATACGTACTCGCCTTGTAATATTGGCTCTTGAAGTAATCGCGCGGTCCCCAAAGATGCCGTTCAGGCGCGAGCTGCCAGTCATACTTGCCTGCCACCGTCGGCGCCATGAACGGCGAGCTCGGCAGATAGGCCCGGTATGGATCACAATCTCTTACGACTTCCGGCAAGACCTCTCGGGTCAGCTTGTTATAGGACGGATCCAGCTTCCGATACATATAAAACTCATCGCACTCATTGTCCCCGCACCAGAGCACCAGAGAAGGGTGATTGCGCAGCGCCCGGACAATAGATCTGGCTTCGGCACGAATCTGTTCCGTAAATTCTGTCGATTGCGGGTGATGGGCGCATGCCAGTGCAAAGTCCTGCCATACCATCAAACCGAGCCGGTCGCATTTCTCATAGAAGGCGTGATCTTCGTATACATTGCCTCCCCAGCACCGGACGATGTTACAGTCCGCCTCCACGAATAAGGTTAACGCTTGATCGAGCCGTTCACTGTCCCTGCCGTGAAACACGTCAAGCGGTACCCAGTTCGATCCTTTGCATAGTATGGGCGTATGATTCATTTTGAAAAGAAATTCCCCGCCCTCAAGCAGGGTCGTGGTTTCCGTCCGAATCAGCTCCGCAAGCCTAATTCCAATATACTCTTTTGACACGGTCACGATCTTGCCTTGGTGTACGAGTTCGACGGTTACTTCATACAAATCCGCCTCTCCATAGCCTCTCGGCCACCAGAGCTTAGGGTCCTCCACTTCGATCATCATGCTTCCTGCGCCAAACACCGCCGGTTTACTTGCATGGAAGGAGAATTCTTGACAGCGCCCTGTTACCCTGATTTCAAGACCGTCAAAGAACCGTACAGGATCTGTTCGGAACTGGTAAAATAGATTCAGCTGGGCTCTGTCCAAGTCCGGGCTGACATCAATCGTGGAGATTGCGATCGCAGTAAACTCGTTCGGTTCATGAAGCACGAGCTCCACCGGACGCCAAATGCCGGCCGACAAGGCGCGAGGCATGATATCCCACCCGTAACTGTGCCCCGCTTTTCGCACCCACAGATGCTCCCAATTGGTATGCTGGGCGTGCATAGAAGGCTCATACCGTTTCTTCATGGCCTCAAGCAATGGCGATTGCAGACGAATGACAAGATGATTCTCGCGGCGAATCGTATCGGTAACATCGAATTGATGGGCAATCAGCATATTATCCGATGTGCCGATGTTTTCACCGTTCAGCCAATATGTTGCTAAGCAGTCTACTCCGTGGAACACCAACTCGACTTGCCCGCTGCGATCCTCCGGTGCCTCAAAATGGGTCTCATACCACCATTCATATGACTCGTATTCTCGCAGCAACTTTATGTTGGAGCCAATGAACAAGTCGGGCAGTATCCCTTCTCTCATCATGTCCAACTCAACATTGCCCGGTACAACAGCTGGAATGCCGGTTAGCCCCGATGAGCCCAATTGTACCGGATGAGTAAGGGTGCTCTCCGTCTGGGGGAGATAATAGAGTTGCCATGTTGAATTCATTGTGTACGTAATCAAAATTCCAGCCTCCTACAGGTATGTTCGATACGGGGATCAACATAATTGTAAGAGGCTGGTCGTATTCCGGTCTTCTTCTGTATTCGGAAAAGTAGCATTATCTTCAGATCATGCTCTGTATTTAAAGCTGATTGACTGCTGCCGGTATTGAGCAGGAGCGGCTCCGTACATGTTTTTAAACATACGTATAAAATAAGATAACGTGTTAAATCCGGAAGCCAGCGCAATTTCAGTAATGGGCAGCGACGAGTCTTTTACAAGACGGTGGGCGAACTCAAGACGCAGCTGCAGCAAGTAGGCTTGAAAGGATTGGCCAAACGTCTGGCGAAACTTCTCGCTGAAATAATTTGCAGAGAGTCCGGCAGCGTCGGCAGCCCCTTTGAGGGTGATCGGATCGCGATAATGATGATCGATATACAGAAGAGCACGTTTCATATCCGCTTGGCTGCGAAGTACATCCGAGCCGGAACGGACGTCCTGCCCCTTCTTCCTGATGGCGCGCAACAAGCTCACTATAATCCGGTGCAGGGCACCTTGAACGATTGGAATGCTTCCCCGATCAGGATCAGGGCAAGCGGTCTCCCGCAGAATTAGTTGGCATTCGCGGTAGAGCGCCTCGGCATCGCTATCCTGTCTAGTGGAGTAAAGATTCCCCTTGCTTTCATACACCCATTCCAGCAATTCAGTTCCAAGCCATTCGCGTGAGAATTTGATGTTAACCAGACTGAGAGGATGTTCTGAATTGCCATATACTTCATGAATGTCTGCGGGAGTAAGCAGATAAAGTGTACCAGGGGTAAGCGCGAGTTCCTCACCGTTCAACAGTTGGCGCCCTTCACCGGACACAATAAATTCCATCTCAAAGAAGTCGTGCCAATGCAGCGGCCAGTCTCTATCCACTACATATTCCGAAACCGCGAACGTATCGGATTCCTTCATGAATTCTTCTTTTGAGAAACGATTCAGAAAGCGCTGCCGTTTCATAAGTTCCGCCCCCGCTTCTAAGACAATAATTAGCTTTACTATAGCGTATTTGGGTTCGTAAAGCAGGGTTTCCCTGTCCTCTACTGTTAGTTAGACCATAACTTTGCTGTTAGAGAGATTACGTAAAAACAGAGGATAAGATGGGGAAACGAAGAAGTTGTAATGGTTACTGCAGTAAGCACCATGTGTCTGTTATTTCACCTGCCGCTCCCCCGATTCCAAGAACGGCTGATACATCATTAAGGCATGATTTTCAGTTATGAACTCATCCGCTACCAGGTCTCCGTCCAGATTCATTGTTCTCCGATAGATCGTATTGTGCCGCGTATAGCCGCCCCAGGATTCCTGGCTCATTCGATGGTCCTTTTCATAAATTTCGTAAGTGTGAACAGGCCGCGCTGTACTGCGCCATTCGCCTATCAAGTGTTCGAAGTCCATCTCGATCCAAAGCTGGTAAGGATGATCCGTCGGATTGTAAATCCTCAAATCAAGGTAGTTGTATGCGCATGTGGCCCCGCTGCCAAACGGCTGCGTCCGCTTCGCGTCAGGAAACACATCATAGCTATGCCGGTGCCGCTCCGTCACCTCCAGCGGGGTATGCAATGTAATCCAGTAGATCAAATTGGACAACTGACACAACCCTCCGCCTACACCTGGCTTAAAGCTGCCATAGAATAGGACCATGCCATCCACGTAACCTTTTCTTCTGGTAGGGTTTCCGATTAACTTCCAGTACGACAACGTCTCCCCCGGTTGGATAACAATGCCGTTCAGCTTTTCCGCCGCGATCCTCAGATTCTTCACCTTATTGTGCTGCAGCCACATCTCTACATCCTTCAACTGCCTCAGCAACGGGGTCTGATGACGAAACACCCTATTTTGCATCTGCGCCGGCTGCTTCTGCTTCGCAAATTTCACCCCGCCAAAATACCACTCAGCATAACGCTTCATCCTGTAATAGGCAGTGCCCAAGAACAGTCGGGCTTTAGACCGTTTGATAGGTTTCATGGGGCTGACCTCCAATTGGGTAAATTGATGAGGATTAGAGAGTAATGCCTACAAGTTAAGTTTCGACATTCATAGGCTTATCGGTTGTACGATTAAATCCAGCTGTATAGGCTTCGAATATTGTTTTAATAGGAAGACCCCTTATTCGATCGGCAATTAGGTTTCAATCCAATATCTCTTCACAACATTACCATCTTCCTCTGTAAAGCTTGTGTCCGGGATGCCGCCGTTATTTAGTATCGTTTTCTCAGAAGCTATATTGCTTTCATCACATACAATAAGTACTTTCTTGATGCCAAGTTCTTTTGTTTTTTCCAGTGCCATAGCAAGTAATTTTGTAGCATAACCTTTTTGTCTCTCGGAAGATCGAATCCCATAGCCAATATGACCGCCACTATTAAATAACTGTTCAGTTAAGCCATGTCTAATATTTACTGCTCCTATCACTCTCATATCATCAGAAACTAACCAATATGTAGAACTTGGAACCCAACTTCCAGGAATATGCTCCCCAATTTCATTCTCGTACAGGAATCGAATCATACCTTCAAAATCAGATGGGTCCTTGCTTACTACCCATGGTACAAAAGATTCTCCACTAGACTTCCATTCCTCGTAAAAATCAAGATACTCATCTTGATAGTCTATACTCGGTCGTGCCAAAAATACCTTTTTCATAAGGATTCCCCCTATTCGGGATACTTCGATGCGCATTAAATTCTATGCTTTTTTCACGCAGAACTTGTTATTCATCGCGTCATTTTCAATAAGAATGTTCCCCTTCATTACGGAGGTAACACTGGAATAAATCCATTGACCGAGAAGGTAATGCTGGCTGCACTTAAATTTTTTGAAAAACAACGATGTGAAATCATGGTTATCTCAACAAGAGGGCCAACTAGCCTCTCTCAGCATAACGAATTAACTGTTGAATTGCTGCTCATATACCGGTTCAGCAATGTTTAAGAGGTTAAGTCGCAGCCCCTCACCTTCCAGTTTAGAAATGATTTGCCGCGCAGTTTCAAAATTCATTGTCACTCTTCCAGTTGTTTCAAACCCTTCTGGCATGATTCCATAACTCTTTACTCTGGCCATAACAAAAACAGTGTATGTATCCGTACTCTCCCAATACCAAGCAGCAATCGGTACTCTTTTGGACTCCAGTATAAGGCCCGCTTCTTCCATTGTTTCACGATTTAACGCAGTATCAATATCCTCATTAACTTCAATTCTCCCACCGACTGTTGTGAGCGCCTTTTCATTCTTATCCCATACCATTACTATGGAGCCATCTTCTGTAATCGGTATGCTGTGTATACCAGCTATTCTTTTATCAGTTGGAAATTTCCCGTTTAAAGGAGTTAGCATGTGGTCCCCCTAATCATGGTGCTTAATAACACCTATTTCTTCTAATGGCTCCCATGTCACGATAGAGAAACCGAGAACTTTTCAATAGGAAAATTCATCCACACCCTTATTCTACATTTGAATACCCATGCCTTCTATAACCTAACGAGCTAGTGAAAAATAATAATAGAAGCAGCCTCTTTCGAAACGGCGAATTGCAGCATACGAGTCCCCTCCTCAGACAGGGCATCCCGTTCTTGCTCAGTAAGTTTGCAAAAAGGTTCTATATGCAGTTCAGTGCCATGACGCCCACTCGTCAACTTCCAGGTTCCGCTGACATAACCGTCGACTAAAAAGGTTGCACGGATGATTCCATTCACTGTAAAAACACGTTTACGGCACGCCTCATCCATAACTCGGCTGCGGTCCGCATAAGATAACAGCATATTGTCGAACTCGCCAAGAAATCTCGGTTCAGATGGTGTATCCGCATCAGGCCGGGGAGCATCCGGCAGATCGAATAGCTCCTCGCCTTGTTCGTTTTGGAACGTGACCAGTTCCGGACGAAGAGATTTTATTACTTCACTCATCCGTGTAAGTCCTGACCAAACCTGAATATCTTTGACTGTAGCGGGTCCGAATGCTTCCAAATAACGCCGAATGAGCCATTCCGGCTCGGGCGATAAGGATAAAGACTGGCCAAGCCATGCTTCAATTGAAGTATGCACAGCCTGGCCGCTTTCTCCCCATATGCCCCGCGGCGGGATCTGCACTAACGGTACCCTGTTCCGAACCACTGCTGCTGCAGCCTCCGGGGTGAGCCCCGGTGAATGTTCGCATAAACGCATCCCCATTTCTTGGAACGTCATGGGCTTCTTTTCGACGAACTCCCTTCCAGCTGCAGCAAGTGCTTCTTGGTCTATTCCTATAAGCTGCTTGCCGAAGGCCCCCTTCAGGCCGCGGTCCATCACTGGCTGCAGTAGAGGACGCAGCTGCAAGGCATCTGGGGAAGAGACCAGGTGTAGGGTCGAACGCATAAGTGCCATGCGGACAACTTGTTTGTCCTTCAAAAGTCCGGATAGTTCTTCATGCCGGAAACCTTCTACTCGTGACCACAAACCATAATATGGGGCATTCTGGGACTGCGCCTGCATCCCAAATAACTTCTCGATGGCCTCCAAGACAGGGAGCTTCACACGGGTAAGCAACATTTGCCTTGCCAGCAGCGCGCGATTCAGCTCGCGGTTAGTGAGTAGTTTATCGGTTGCTTTGCCAGATGCTACTTTACCAGGTAATTCGCCAGGTGCTTTGCCTTTTGCTGCCGCTTGAGCTTGCGTTTTTTTCACTTCACTCATGTGATGGCTCCCTTCTTGCAAGGATTTTTATTATAGTGTTACCGGAATCTCAGGAAGAAAGAATGGATGTCAGGGATTAGAAGATCCGGGGCATCCATCGCAGCAAAGTGAGTTCCACGCTCGAATTCCGACCATTGCACAATGTTCCTGTTGTCACGTTCAGCAAAGCGTTTTATCAATTTAAAATCATCTCCGAAAACAGCCACTCCCGTTGGAGTCGTATTGGGTCCCTGCGTCTCCTGCCCGTGATTGTGCGCATTCTCATAATACAAACGAGACGAGGATTCCGCCGTATTGGTCAACCAGTACAAGGTAACGTTAGTCAGGAAAGCATCCCGGTCGATAAAATCCACATGGTCGCCAAAACCGCAGAACATCTCGGCAATCCAAGCAAGCTGACCTGACGGCGAGTCTGCCAGCCCATAGGAGAGGGTTTGTGGGCGTGTGGATTGAATGGCATGAAAGCCCGCCCGTTCCTGGAAATTGGCAAGGAACTGAAGCTTTTGCTGATCTTCTTCCTTTAAGTCAGCCATCTCCGCCGGATCTCCGGAAGGGAACGAAAACAGCTGCAGCACATGAATGCCGCGAAGGCCCTCCGGCTTTTGAATGCCGAGTTCTCTGGACACCAGTGCGCCGCAATCACTACCGTGCGATCCGTATTCCGTGTAGCCGAGGCGCTTCATTAAGACATCCCACGCTTTTGCAATTCGGGCAATATCCCATCCCGCGTCAAGAACTGGTCCCGAGAACCCGAATCCAGGTACGGAAGGAATGACAAGGTGAAACGCCTGAGCCGGATCGCCTCCGTGTTTGCGCGGATCGGTGAGCGGACCGATGAGTTCCATAAACTCGACAATCGAGCTAGGCCATGCATGGGTAAGCAGCAGTGGAAATGCATTCGGTTCAGGCGAACGAACATGTAAAAAATGAATGTTGGCTCCATCGATATTCGTAGTGAATTGAGGGTACTCATTCAGGCGATCTTCGAATGGACGCCAATCGTATTCCTTCTCCCAATAGACTGCTAATTCTTTCACATAATCCAGCGAAACTCCATATTTCCAGCCAGCTCCACCTAACGTTTCCGGCCAACGGGTCCGGGATAAACGATACCGAAGTTCCTCAAGATCTTCTTGCGGTACGGAGATACGGAACGGCTGAATGTCTGTGCTTTCCTGGGAAATAACAGCTCTTGCATTGGTCATGTGAACATCCTCCTTGAAATGGGTTTGTTTTAGTTTTTGCTTATATGTCCATAGTAAGCCACGCACCCTGACAACATTATGTCAGGGTGCGTGGGTTCAAAAAAATTTTCAACTCCTATAACGTGTCTCATTTTCCGATCGGTTCTGGAACCTTGTAATTTAAAACGGCGATAAAAGAAGACGGCTTCTTTATAATGTTGGTAACGAACCATAAGGGAGCCGTGTCCATGCGATAAGCAAGAAAGTTCTGCTTGAACGGCTGGAGACGCATATCAAAACATTGGTAGGCCGCTACAAGGGGAAAATTTATGCATGGGATGTGGTCAATGAGGCTGTCTCGGAGAACGGATCCGGCTTGCGGGAGACGCCTTGGCTGGATATTCTCGGTGAGGAGTATATTGCTAAAGCGTTTCAATGGGCCCATGAAGCGGATCCTGATGCCTTGCTGTTCTATAATGGCTATGACACAGAAAATAAACAAAAACGACAAAGCATCCATGACCTCATCCTATCGCTTCAACAAAAAGGCGTGCCCATTCACGGCATCGGCCTCCAAGGACATTCGGGCTTCCTTGCCCGCCAGCCCCTCTACTCTATGACATGCCCAGGGTAAGAACTCACACTGTTCAAAGCCTCAGTTCATAAAAATACTGCACAATGGGATGCTTTAGCTTCATTTTCTCGGACATGTTTAAGATTCGCTTTTTGCCCACTCGTCTGTCCACCAAAGCTAGAATATTGAGTACGATGTCATTACTTTCTATGCTTTCATCTATAGGACTGGATAAAAACGTATTAGCTGCAACGATAAAATTGGATTTACATAAAGATGATTGTGCTGACAAAAGCTCCTTGGCATGCTCTGATATTTTTCGGCTTCGTGCAATGACTTTTAGACGATCCTCCGGCACGAGCCCTTTGGTATCTTCCCTAATCAATTCAATTTCCTCATTGTTTATAGGAAGTTGGATAGCCGGGTCGTTCTTAATTTCCAAGTCCGACTGATACCATTTAATTGGGGTCGTTATATCATTAATATTGAGTACCTTCTTTTTATCAACCATAATATAGCAAATCCCTGGCTTATCGGGTAAATAACGATATCCGGTCGCGCTGTATTCAACCCTTCCAATTAACGCCGGACATAGAAAACTTTCCAGTTGTTGCTTTATTTTGCTCCAAGCCATGTGATCCTCCTGTGTTCTATAATAAGCTGTAGAGGCAGTCCTTCTATTATGAAGAAACGGTGACTAAAAAGAAATGCATAAATAATAATGGAGCCGCTCACAGTCATATTCGCTAATTGCGGATGTTTTTGGTAGAAGTGTCCGCGCCGCGCTTTGTCTCGTTGCCAGGCCGCGCGAAACGGACGGCTGGATGTACGGCGCAGGATTCGCCGATCTGGACGGCCACCGCTGAAACCTGCTGTATATGGATGAGAGTAAAATGCCGAAACGCTGAAATCAGAGCGATCGTTACTTACACAGAATAAAACGGCCATGGATATCAACCATGGCCTTTTTTAGACGGTAAGCCCAGCACTTACTGCTGACTCAGCCAATATCGTCTCGCACCCGTTGAATAATGCAAACTTCTTAAGAGATTTGTTCAAGGCTAACCGCAATTGCTTTGTTGGCTTTATGTCGCTCTCGTACCAGATGTTTTTAACACTGAGCGTGCTGGTTTTTCGCTCCACGATTACCTCAGCTCGACCGACGAGGCTCTCTCCGTATAAAATAGGCAACACATAATAGCCGAATTTCCGTTTCGCTGCAGGCGTGTAAATCTCCCAAGTGTAATCAAAACCAAACAATTGGTTAATCAGCTTTCTGTCCCATATCAAGTTATCCAGTGGGGCTATCAGCTCACAGCGCAATGCCGGCTCCGGATTTTGCAGGACGGTTTCAATAAGCGGCAAATCTTCCACCCGGCAGTATAGGACATCCTTCATTTGCTCCACGGCAACAGCAACAATGCTAGCCTGATGCAACAACTGTCGAAAAACCTCGTTTCGCTGCTCCGCTTTCAATCCCCATATGTTTAGCAAGGCATCAGATCCACGATTCCATAAAAGCCCAATAGCGCCTATCCTGCGCAATACCCGCCATTTGTGATGCTCCAAATCGCTCTCGAGCGGCTCAGGAGCATTTATCAAATCTGGATGTATGTACTTCTCGGAGAAATCATAATATTTACGTGTTCCTTTTTTGTGATGAATGATTAACTCACCTGTAGAGTACATCTGCTCCAGAACCGAACGAGCTGTGTTGTTCCCACCGCTCCAGTGAATGGCTGAGTGCCAATCGAAATTTCCATCCAATGTAAAATCATCCGAACTAAGTGTTCCCTGACTTTGGATGAGTGTACGCACTTGCTCTGTCAACGCCTCCATCTCGGGATAGCGTTTGGCATGGAGTCGGGCAGCTTGTCTATATCGCTCAAAATAAGGCCAGTCTTCCACAGGAATAATAGCCAGGTTCTTGTCGGGATAATCCATCAGTAGCCTATCTTTATACAACAACTCATTAAGCATGCTCTTTGTAAATCCTTTGACACGCGACTGCAGCACCAGTTCGGCGTTTTTTCCGCAAACATCAATGGGATCGAATTGAATACAGCCTGCTTGCCGCACAAAATCCAATACGCCCTGCTTTCCGGTAAATCGATAATCGCCTAACAGCCCGTGCTTCAATAACAAAAATTGCCGTGCCTGGCGGTTCGTCAGTTGGATCATGTATGCATCGCCTCCAGCCCGATTTAGCTTCTGAGCAGAATGAGTAACTAGAACGCATGTTCCTATTCTAATTTTACCATTGTTTACTAAATATAAACAAGAGCTATTGAAAACTCAAAACCATAAAATTATAGAAGACCATGGGCAGCAGTCCATGGCCGTTCTTTGCGGTATTTGGGGACACAATTTATCACCAATTTATCCCCAAAATACCTTCTAACACGCTCGGTTGTTTCACAACCCTTTTGTTATAATTTTGAATAAGTTAAAAATTTAAACATCTTGGTATCGCCCACCCTTAATTGATACCCATTATATTCATGACTTTTACCACGCAATCCTGCCAGTTACTTCATCGTTTCCTCGTTAGCGGAATGATTTCTTAGCAATCGAACGTGATGATAATTCTTAGATCGGACGGTTCTTCTCTTCCCACCAAGCGCCCAACAACATCCAAAAATGCACTGCCACATTCCATATAGTTTACTGAATCTATAAGTTTTTCGCCGTCCATGGTCTCGTCTTCGTACTCAAATGTTTGATTCCAGTTAAACTCAAGCAGCTCATTAGCGGTAAACCACGTTGTACTATGGTATTCACCATACTTGATCTGAAGCCGAATTTCTTCACTTACATCTTCAGGTAACCCACGTGGTTCACTAATATACGGCATGTTCTCAGAATTTCGTATATTGGCTAAGATTGCAAATAGGTCGTAATTTCGATCCTTGAAGACCATATCGTTTGACTCAACAACCCACGCTGGAGCTTCGTCACGTTCTGGATAAAGAATTGCCCATTCACTCTTTGTCCACTTATCAATCGATATCCATTTGCCTGAACGGTCTGTTTCATAAATGCTGCTCCGATACATTTTTCGTTCTACAAAACAATGAATATCCGTCCCCATTTAACCCTCCATACTTTATCTCTAGATATAATTGATACCACATATTGTAATGCTGCCCGTCAACACCTCTGACAACTACAAAACAGCCTAATAAAACCATCCAGACTGTAAGGGTAGAGAAAATCAAACGACTATTAAAATTAGAAAAACTAAATATAATCAAATCTTTTTCATAAAGTTTTACTCTGAACGAAATATCAAGGTTTTGCTCCAAAACTATTCCCCCGCATCCATTGTAGTAACTTCTTTCCTTATTGTATCGGTCAGCCATACAGCATTTTTAAATACGGGCTTGAATAATTGACAGTAACACAAAGTTCAATTAAACAAATCTACCGGTTAGCTTAACGCCCACCGCAGTCTACAACTTTTTTCCCCGTATGTGATCCCTACAACATCATTTTCTACAAACATAGCAGTGAAGACAATATTTTTCCTCGCCGGACATACTTCGTTATATGTTCATTTAAAAGCGCATCTTCATTATTCTTAATAAGTTCAATCGTCTTGGAAGTAAAATTCCAATTCAAACAACCCGTTAACCATAACAGGGAACGAAGTCTTTCATACTCTCTTGGACTAAGCAATTCATCTGCACGATATCCATCCCATACAGTTTTAGCTAGAACCGGCGACATCTCATGAGAGGCAACCCCTTGAGTTCTGGAGTACCATTTTACCAGCCATGCCAGTCCCTCCACTCTATCCGTATACGTGATGGATTCGAAATCTACAACACCGGTGATCTCCTCTTTTTGATTCCAAAGGATATTGAGTGGGTTTAAGTCAGATTGAACGATAAATTCATGTGATCCCGTCTTTACACGGTCTATATGAAGCTCTATTTCGCTGAGGTAACTTTGTAGGAAGTGTGTTGTGGAGGGCGAAAATGTAGATGAGGCAGCATGAGCACACAGCATTGTATAAAATGTCTGATGACCTTTACTATGTGGCACTTGCGGAAATACATTTGATTGGAATCTGGACGATACATCGTGCAATCTTCTAGCAAAAGCACCAAAATTTCGAGCAATAGATTCTGTACCATAAGTCAGGTGATTACCTTGAATCCACTCAAAAAGCACGAATCTCCACTCTTCATTACCGAACATAATCGTTGTAAACAATTCGCCGTTAACAGTAGGCACATGCTTCATAAAGGGAATACCCGCATCAAAAAGGAAATTGCAAAATCTTATCTGTTCGGCCAAAACTGCATCAGATACTGATATAAAGACATCTGTCTCGTAACGCTTATTTCCAATAAATCTCGCTGAATAAGATTTGTTATCTACACAAACTTTAAAATGTAAATCTCCATGCCATGAATTAGATTGAAGCTTTTTTTCGATCATGAGAGTGCTTGGGTTTAAATGATATGGCTTTAAAGCTGATTTGAGAAGTTGGAACTCATCCAATAAATTGCCTCCTCTTACTGGGGCGGTATTATTTTGATCGTGAAACAACAATATGATTTAACATAGCCGATCCTTTATACGGTCAAGCTGAATGATCTCTGACAAAATCGTTCCACTAAACCCGCATTTTGTGGGGGTATTTGGATTGACTATTGCACTGTTTTCACCCCAAGAGTCAAGGTTGTACACATGATCAGGCATTGAGTTAATTATATAATTAATTCTTTCCTTTTTTTCTTTATACTTGTCAAAATTTATTTTAATTAAGTTATGAATCTTTGGTGTACATAACCCTACCAAGCCAATTATGAAGATAGTGAGACCAATTAATATGGGGATATAACTTTCTGATTCATGGAACACGGCATAGGAAAAATCAATTCCACCCCACCCCATAAATTTAGCAAATAATAATCCAATACCAATAGGAATCAAAGATAACACCATAACAAGCACGGAAACCGCTTTATCATAGGACTTAATAAGATCTCCTCCTAAGAATGATTTACTTATACTCTTAATCTGGAATTAACTTCAAGTGTGTTATTGTGCAAACGTTCTCCGTTAGTCTAATCTTTTACTGTAATCTTCTAACCAAATTTTCTCTATCCATGCATTTTTATTATTCGTGATATACAATCAAATGATTTCTTCGGGGTTAAAATATTCATGATAAGTGGGCCGAACTTAATAACATTGTCTGCAATGTTGTTGAGATGTTCAGCAAGTTCTATTGAATCCTCAACTTCTGTGTCCCCATAATAATGGATTCGTACGGGATATTATTATGTGGTTTAAGGTAATTTATTGAGGTATACGTTACCGTAAAGAGGTCCTCTTGTCTGAATGATGATATTGGGAACCTGAATGGATAATCCGTTGCATCTATCAAATAATTTTTATTAGTCAAATTCAAATGTTCTCTGAGGAAGGAATGCCTCACACAAAAAACAATATCGGTACCTTGCTCACCTGGAATGCCTTATTATCGTTACTTTTATCGAATGTATTATCGTAATAATGTAAGCAATCACGAAAAGCGACAACAATTTGTGAATTAATAAAGTTCGGATTATAGAGCCAAATTTTAAGATAGAAGGGTTCATTTAGACTTACCAACTGTTGAGACCAAGATTGATAAACTTCTATCATAGCCTCAAGTATTAATCGAGAATACCATATCGGAGGATTACGTCTAGTTAACCTGTAAAATGGGTCAATCCATAACTTTACATAGTCTCTATTATTGCGAAATAATTGTTCAATGTTCAAAAGATAATGACGTTGTTTCCACTGTTCAATCTGCTTAATTCTACGCTTCCAACCACGGATTTTCTTTTTGTTAGTGAATGAATTTGCCATATTATTGTCCTTATTTTCTTTCTCGTTTATAAATTTGAGGTTCTATAATAGGTTTATCTTTATCATAAAATACTTTTGTAAAATTAGGCACTTTTGTAACCATATCTACATATGATCTACGTATTTGGTCTGGGATTGGAAAAAATACATTCTCTGTCATTTGCAAACCTTGCTGAGGCAATATAATGAGAAGACTTCTTCTGCTCTCCGTCGCTATACTGGTAAAAATTGAAATAAGATAACCATCATGCTACTTATTCAATAAGCTCTTTTCAAATTCTTCATTTTCGATCTAGGTATGATTACAGCATAAAAAAATGACCATGGATTTAGTCCATGGCCGTTCTATTAAAATCGTCAGGTAAGCACAACCTGCCTTCCTTCAGCTCAACTACTCTTTCCTTGCCGCCGCCCGATACGGACATCGACTCAATTTCCCTCACAGAAATTGATAACTATGACGCGCAGGTTCCATTGGCCCTTAGCTTTTGATATCCCCCCGCACAAGGGTTCGAATGACAGCGCCCATACGCATAATACCTGCCTGCCTCTCTACCGCACCGATTTCCAAAGCAACGCGAGGCATCCCATAGACGACACTGGACGCCTCGTCCTGACCTAAGGTGCGGGCTCCGGCATTACGCATGTGAAGCAGCCCCAGTGCTCCGTCATTTCCCATTCCCGTGAGTAACACCCCGATTCCTGAGTTCCCTGCGCTTCGCGCCACGCTATCGAACAGCACATCAACGGAAGGGCAATGACCGCTGACTTTACGTCCCACCCTGCAATCGACAACAAGATCGTTCCCCTGCCTCGACAGCATCATATGCTTGCCGCCTGGACTAACCAGAACTTGACCAGGCTTGACAACATCCCCGCTGACCGCCTCTTTGACCGTAAGGCCGGTCTTGTTGTTCAATCTCTCTGCGTAGGATTTCGTAAAACCCGGAGGCATATGAATCACAATGACGATGCCAGGACTGCCCTGTGCCGGGATATCCTTTAACAAGGCCAAGACAGCCTCGGTCCCTCCCGTAGAAGCGCCTATGGCGATAACTTTATAATTTGAGGATGAAGCGGATCCTGCCGATTCCGCTTTCCCTGCCGCCGCGGAAGCTCTCAGCACAGGCGCACCATCAGCGTAAATCCCCTTCTCCCCCAAGCCGGATTTCCTGCTGTCGCCCCCGTCGTTTCCCCCATTGTTCCGGGAGGCAACACTGGTGCGTCCTACTCCTGCGGAGAAAGCAGACGGGATCTTCAACGAAAGCTCCCGTAAAAATGACGACATATTTTGCCCGTTACCGATGGACGGTTTCGCAATAAAGTCCACCGCTCCGCACTCGAGCGCCTCAAACACATAGTCAGGTGCAGTACTCATCACAATGACAGGAATGGGATATTGGGGCAGCAGTTTTTGTAGAAATACGATACCGTTCATCTTAGGCATCTCGACATCCAATACCATTACATCCGGCTCCCATTGTTCGATCTGATCCCTTGCTTCAAAAGGATCGGAGGCCAAGTACACCTTTTCCACGGAAGGCATTCCCTCCAGCGCCCTTGCGACCGCAGTACGGTATACTAGAGAGTCATCTACAACCAATACCCTGCAGGACTTCACCGACTTTTCCTCCTATGCTCCAACATGGAATATTTTTATTAGGAACCCTTAGGTCCAACATCCGAAGTTGTTCGATAGACGACTTGTTTTATCGGTTACTTGCGGTAAACAGCCGGTCTTACATATTTGAATGGGGTATCCATACCCTGAAGTGATTCTGAATGTCCGATAAACAGATAGCCTCCGGGTGCTAGCCGGTCATAAAATCGTCTTAGCAGATCTTCCCGCAGCTGCGCATTGAAGTAAATCATCACATTCCGGCAAAAGATCACGTGAAAATGCCGGCGGAACGGAAACGGATGTATCAGATTCAAAGGTCTGAACAAGACCTCCTGCCTCAGCTTCTGCTTTATACGGTATCCGCCTCCAGCCTCTGGCTGCATATATTTGCGGATCCAGTTCCCCGGAAGCTGGCTCACATCCTCACTTTTGTAGATTCCTTGCTTAGCCTGTTCCAGCACTTTCGGGGACAAATCGGTAGCAAGGATTTTCGTGTCCCACAGGTCATATCCCTGCCCGAAATAATCTGAAAGCAGCATGGCAAGCGTATACGGCTCTTGTCCGGAAGAACATCCGGCACTCCAAATTCGCAGGTCGCGGTCCGTTACCCTCTCTTCCATCTCGGGCAGCACCTGCCTCTGCAGAAATTCGAAATGATCGGTCTCCCTCATGAAATACGTATGATTCGTAGTTAATCTTGCGGCCAATTCCTTCCGTGCAGCGCCTGTGGAATCTTGAAGAAGAAAGCGATAATACTGCTCAAAAGTACTTATCCTTAATTTCTCCAGCGTCTGCTGGAGCCGGCTCTGCACAAGAAGCTTCTTGCTAGCGCCCAGGTCGATACCGAGATGCTTACGGATATAATCGGCTAACACTACATACTCCCGTTCCGTTATCGAAAGCATCTCCGCACGCTCCTCATACCGAATTATTCATATTTGCCGAAATCATTCTCACCTAAATCAATACTCAGCCTTCTACCGCCAGCCTTCACAGCCGAGCCTGCTGCCGCCTCGCGGTGTCCTTCCATCGCATAGGAATAACTTCCCGGCAGAGGCCGATTCCCGCCGATGAAAGCTTCCGGGCTGCGAAATGCAGCAGCCCCGCCTTGTCTATGCTTTAACTTGAATCGTGTCAGCATTATTTTCAGCTGCTCGGATTGTCCGGATAGCTCCTCGCTGGCTGCAGCGCACTGCTCGGACGTCGCTGAATTGGCCTGAATCACATCCGATACCTGGGAAATGCCGAGATTCACCTGTGTGATCCCGAGCGCCTGTTCGTTGGAGGCACCAGCGATCGTTCCGACCAGTCCTGCAGCCCGCCCGACACCATTAACAATATTGTCCAAGGCTACAGCCGTCTCATTGGCGATTTTGGTACCCGCTTCGACGCGTTTGATTGACCCTTCGATCAGCATCGTTGTTTCTTTCGCCGCATTGGCACTGCGTGCTGCCAAATTGCGGACTTCCTCTGCTACCACCGCGAAGCCTTTGCCGTGCTGGCCCGCGCGCGCGGCCTCTACCGCTGCGTTAAGCGCAAGAATATTGGTCTGGAATGCAATTTCGTCAATAACTTTAATGATCTTGGAAATATTGCCGGAAGCCTCATTAATCTGCTCCATTGCGCTTAACATCTCTTTCATCCGGCCGTTCCCCTGCTGGGCATCCAGGCTCGCCGTTTGAGCCAGTTGATTCGCTTCCTCAGCGCTCAACGCATTCTGCTTCGTTTGTGCAGCAATCTCCTCCATTGAAGCCGTCAGCTGTTGAATAGAAGAAGCCTGTTCCGTTGAACCCTGGGACAACGACTGGCTTGCTTCGGATACTTGGCGCGACCCTGAAGCAACCTCTTCGGCGGCATTATGGATACTTTGCAATACATCATTCATACTGGATGCCATGACAGTGAACGATTGTGCCAGAACGCCGACTTCATCCCGGGAACGAACTTCAATCTGTACGTCCATGTCCCCTTCGGACATGCGCTTCGTAGCTTCCACCAATGTACTTATTGGACTGCTGATGATACGCGTTAAATAAAAGCCGAGTCCGACTGCAGCACCAACCCCTGCTAACATCATGCATAGCACGATCATAATCGACTGTTTCGCCAGCACGTTATTAGCATCATTTTTCTCTTGAGCCTGTTTTATGATCAAATCCATAAGCTTCCCGGAAGAATCGTTAACTACCGTAGCCAGTTCTAATCCTATGCCGTATACATGTTCTTGAGCTTCTTTCTTCTTGCCGGAGAACACGAGCTCCGTAATGATGCCCGCTTCCTTAGCATAAGCCGCTTCGGCGGCCATCATTTGGTTAAATTCCTCCCGGACCTCATTGCCGGTGATATGCAAACTGAACTTTTCAGCCAAACTGCTCATTTCTTCATTCAGCTCTTGCAAGCGGGCGCGCCTTTTTTCCTGATAGGCCGGGTCGGTGGAAAGAAGAATGTCCCTTATAGCCACCCTGCTGCTGTTGTACCTCTCAAGCCAGGAACCCAGCTCCGCAATTTGCAGCGTATTAAAGTTATATAACTCGTTCGCACGATGATTGATTTTGGTTAAATTCACTAGCCCTACCCCCCCGATTAATCCTGCTATCAGAGCGATCAAAACGAACGCGGATAATAATTTGGTTCCGATTTTCCAGTTAGAGAAGCCTCTCATATGTTTAGCCACCTTTTTGTTTAATTACGCCCTTATGTTATATAGCTTCAAACGACAGCAAATCGTCGTCATGAAGCAACCTTGTACAATCCAACAGCAGCTTAACCGCATGATTCACTTTGCCGATTCCCCGAATATATCGCCGATTTATCTGTCCCAACTGCGGCGGCTCCACGATCTGTTCTTCAGGAATATTCAATACTTCTGCCACGCTGTCTACAATAAGTCCGATCGATGTCCCTTCAAACTGGACAACAATAATGCAGGTGCGGTCATTATACTCCCGAGGCGTTTTCATAAACCGGAGCCTGACGTCCATGACCGGAATGATCGCCCCCCGCAGGTTGATGATTCCTTTCATATATGCAGGCACTTCGGGCACGACCGTAATGGGCTGCATATTGATAATCTCAGTCACATATTTGATTTCAATTCCGTAATCCTCTTGATCTAACGTGAAGGTAAGAAACTTGCCTTTCTGCGTGTCTTCTTCCCAGTCCATGATTTCCGATGAACTTTCTGTCATTTTCCTAATGCCTCCTCATCCGGCGATGTGCTCCATGACACCCGGAATGTCCATAATCAGACTGATGCTTCCATCACCCAGCAAGGTACATCCCGATACCCCTCTGATTTTTTTCAAAATGGCAGGCAGTGATTTAACAACCACCTGCTGTTTCCCCACCAGTTCGTCCGCAAAAAGGCACAATGCCTCGGCATCATGCTCTATCATCAGCATAATACCTTGATGAAACTCCGTTACCCGTGTTGAAAGGCGGTAACATTCGTGCAGCTTTACGATTCTGTAGCACTCTCCCCGGATTAGTATCATTTCATGACCCTCCGGATCGCGGATGACCTCCGGATCAGATACACGGAACGATTCGCGGATAGCTCCGGTGGGGATGGTAAAGCGGGACTCTCCCACTTTGATTGTCATGCCGTCAATGATTGCCAGTGTCAAAGGGATCTTAATAATAAAGGCGGATTCTTTGCCGGGGAAGCTTTCTACATGTATCGAACCGCCCAGAGTCTGAATGTTCTGGATAGCTGCATCCATCCCCACCCCTCTGCCTGAGAATTCCGTCACGGCTTCTTTAGTCGAAAGGCCGGGAAGGAAAATCATAGAGTAGACTTCCCTGTCCGTGTACTCGCTTTCCTCTTTATGAAGCAGCCCTGCCGCCCGGGCCTTCTCCAGGATCCTCTGCCGGTTCAATCCCCGGCCGTCATCACGGATCGTAATCCAAACCTCATTCCCGGCATTCTTCGCTTCCAGCGACACATTCCCTTCCGCAGGCTTCCCGGAGCCAAGCCTCTCCTCCCTGCTTTCAATGCCATGATCTATAGAGTTTCGGATCATATGCATTAACGGGTCCGAAAGCTGCTCAATGATTCCCTTGTCTACTTCCGTTTCTTCACCGGTAATTGACAAATGGATTTCCTTGTCAAGCTTTCGTGACATATCCCTTACTATCCGGTTCATCTTCTGAAATGTAGCCGACAGCGGAACCATCCGGATCGACATTACAATATCCTGCAACTCCCCGGTGATTTTACGAAGCTGTCTGGCTGCTTTATGGAATTGTTCCAGATGAAGGCCGCTGAGTTCGGGATGTTCAGTTACCATGGCTTCAGAGATTACCAGTTCGCCAACCATGTCCATAAGCTTGTCCATCTTCTCTACATTCACACTGATAAAATTCTGTTTGGTCTGGGCTTCAGCTTTTCTCTGTTTAGCTGCCATCTCCACTATAGGAGCGGCAGGCTGTTCCTCCGGCAGTTGCATCTCAGAGCCATCCTGCCGTTCTTTGCCGTCTTCAGGTTTACACTCATACAAATCAACCAGCCGGATATAACTTGAACCCGAGAAGAATTCCATTAGATGCTCATAGGGTTGGGCTGTTGTGAAACGGACGATAAACGATCCGTTTCGAATCAGTTCCGAGCATCGCTCATGATCTTCTGTCAGTCGGGAAGGTTCGTGATAATGGACCTCCGAAAACTCTTTCAACTGTTGTAAAATCGTGAAACAGCGGACATTCTCCATCCCGCAGTCCTCTGAGAATTTCAGCTTGACTTCGTAGGTGCAAGACTCTGGAACTGCATCGGGGCTATCGGCCTGAGGTCCGCCTTTCAGCAGCTTAAGATAGTTCTCTACTTCATGTATTAATTCCGGAAACGCACCGTATGGAGCTTCTCCCCGGTCAATGATCTCAAGTTCCCCCCTGATGGCATCGGCAACATGGAGCACCAGATCTGTCAGCTTTGCCATATCTTCAGGAGGCTGCGTTTGACGCAAATGATGAAATAAGTCCTCTGCATGATGTGTAAGCTCCATAATTCCCGTATATTGCATCATAGAGGAGGATCCCTTCATCGTATGCATAATCCGGAAAATCAAATTCACCTGCTCATTTGAAAGCGTTCCTGACTGCTCCGTTTCAAGCAGCGTCAGCTCAAGCTGCGTCACTAACTGGAAAGCCTCATGCAAGAACATATCCAGCATCGGTTCCCGTTCTCTTGTACCCATGTCATTCACCATCTTTTGCGAGAAATATAGAACCATGTCGAATCTTCGACTTTATTATATAGGTCTTTAGTTGTAGTTTGAACGCAAAAGCAGTGCAGAAGCACGCAAAATTATTTGCGCGCTTCTGCATCAGCAAGCCTAATCTGTTAATGTATGACCTAGGGACTAGTACTTAAGAATTATATAAAGCAAAACAAAATAACATTATAAAGCTCTCAGGGCGGCAGGTAGACGGATCACAGAAACGTAAAGAAGCCGGATCCTTCCGGACCCGGCTTTCTTTCAACGAATATCATGTTAGATTAGGCTCCTTTGCTTCCGCTTTCAGGAGCTTGCACTGTCCTTTAATATCCCAAGCTGTCTAGACTTCATGACAGCTTCGATTCTAGATTTGACGCCCAGTTTCTGAAAAATCTGCGTAAGGCTGTATTCCAAAGAACGCTGGCTTACAAACAGCTGATCGGCAATCTGGCGGTTGCTCTTGCCCTCTGCCAATGCGGATAAGATCATTTCTTCCTTGTCTGTATACGCCGGCGTCTCCTTCTGAGCCGAAGACGAGGACATTTCCAACCCGCTGCCCGGTCCTGCGCGCCGCAGTTCTTTAAGCAGATGCAGCGGAATGATCGCTTCCTTGCGCACTGCGCATCGAATGGCCGTCAGAAGCCGCTCCTCTGTTAAAGTCTTGGGGATGAAGCCCGTAACCCCGGCTTCTATCAGCATATTAAAATGCGGTGCTATATCATAGCCCGTATAGATGAGAACTGTTGCCTCCGGGAGGATCGAGAGCACCTTCTGTGTCAGCTCCACTCCGCTCATCTCCGGCATATTCAAATCGATAAGCATGATATCAAACAGAGCCTCCGATACTTTCTCCACAGCCTCTCTGCCCGAATAGCATAACGTTACAATGTTGGAGCTGTCCTTCTCCAACATGACTTTTGTCCCTTCCATAACGGAAGGATGATCGTCTACCAGCAAAATTCGGGTCATCGCAGTCAGCCCCCAGTTGTAATATAAGTGTGTGCGGCGGTCATCGGAAAACGAATGTCCACATTCATTCCGTTCCCAGGCAGGGATTCCATTTGAAGCTCCCCTTCCAGACTCCTAACCCTCTCTTTAATGCCGTATATGCCCATTCCCTTTGCATTCAGATGCATCACGGCCGCCATATCAAACCCGATGCCGTTGTCCTCGTACTTCAGAGATACTCTGTCCTCATCTCGGAACAGCCGAATTTTGATCAAGCTCGCTTTCGAATGCTTCGCGGCATTGTTCAGCAGCTCCTGATTAATCCGATAGAGCCCTGTAACCAGGTCATCCGTAAGCAGTACGCTCTCGAACGAATCGGCGGTGAATTGAATATATAAATCAGTTCGAAGCTGGAAATCTTCATAAAGCTTGGAGAGTGCAGCTACGATACCCATTTCTTTAAGGAAGGGCGGACGAAGTTCGTAGCATACCAAACGGATTTGGTAAATGACATCAAGCAGCCCCTCCGTAACTTCATTCAACTCCGGCTCTAAATGCTGAATTTCATTTCTCGAAGCGATGGCTTCCAGCTTTCGGTACCAGACAATCTGCTCTTGAAGCGCAGTATCGTGAAGATCAGCCGCAAGTCGCACCCGTTCATTCTCTGACAAATTGAACAGCAGGCGCAGAAACCACGGCGACACGGCAGTATTTGCTGCGTTCATCGAAAGCTCAGAGCTCAAATCTTCGATGACCCGGAAATTATCGAACAAGACCATGACATACCGGGCAAGCGTCCGCAGCCAGACCCGGTAGGGTTCCAGCGCAAGCAGTTCCAACCGCTCATGAATCCATAAATAGGCATCGTCTCCCTTGATCTTGCCTAATTGCAGAAGATGCCCGTGATTCATATCCACCAGTTGCTCCATAACGGGCTGTTCCCCGAGCTGTTTCAGCTCCTCTTGATTCACGAGTGACTTCTTCCCGCATGCCGCAAGAACCTCATACCCGTATTCTTTTCGTATCAGCACGTATACTTTATCCGCACCCAGTACCTGGCGCACTTCCCGAATTAATCTGGATTGGATGTCCGCTATGTGGGTAACGCCGAATAGGTCCCCTGAAAAAGTGTCCAGGCTGGATTGCAGCTCGAGATAACGTTGCTTCCCGCGCCCGATCTCCCGGTTAGTCCGGCAGGTGAGGAGGAATCCGCAAACCATCCCTTCCTCAGACTTCATAGGTATCGCGCTAACATCCCAATGGACTTTGCTGCCATTATTGAGCAAGATGGTTACTTCCTTATGTTGCGTTGTATCAAGCCTTCTCAACAGCAGCTGCTCCAGCCATCCTCCAGCTCCGGGGAGCAGAAAATCCGAAATAGAACGACCCATAACTTCTTCTTTCGTATAATCGGTGACTTCCGTCAGCCTGTTATTCGAATCTACAAGCCGGCCGTGCAAATCGATTTCCAGCACCAAATCGGGATTATTGTAATACAGAGCCTTGTAACAGTTTCCCGCTGAAGCTAATGGAGCCTTATCCGGCATTAAACTTTGTTTGCCGGACAGCGCAGCTATCACGATTCCAATAAGCAGAAAGTAAACCGCGGAGAGTAGGATGGAAAACTCATCCTGCCCCATTAAGGGAACAGGAGTCTTGTGATAGAGATGAAAAAATTCCCTATGCGGTGGGAGCCCTGCATAATGAATTCCCGTCAAAGCAACGGCCGTAACGAAGGAGGATAGAGCTATGCGCAGCCTGTTGCTGTTAAAGCCTCTTTGCTGTATAAAACGCAAAGCCGCATAAATTAATATCATACCACCCGAACAATACATCAACATTCGGGGCAAATCATAACGCATGTGATCGCTTACTGCAGACATCCCGCTTATGTGTATAAGCACCGTCGTCATGCACAAGGAAGCTGCTGCCAAAAATGAGGAATAAGGTATACGACTGGCTTGATATATTAAGTACACCGGGATCGTGGAGCTTAGTGCTGCTACCGCCAATGCGATTACCGCAGCTTTCAAGTTATATGTAAGGGCGATAGGCAGATGCACTAAACTTATGAAATGCATGCACCACATGCCAAAACCGAAAACTATGGAGGTACACGTCATGTAAACGATCTTCATTCTTCTCGGGCTGTCCGGTAAGATTCGGTCTGCAATCTCCATTGTGGCGTAACAGGTAAGGAAGACTACACTTAAAGTTAAGAGCAGCTGCGGCATCATTGCTATGAGGTTATCCACCTTTATGATTCTCCTTATACACGACCGTCGTATAGTTTATATCGGTTATTGTTCGACAAATTCGCACCCCTTTTTGGGGCATCGTCTTGCACAGATTTATACGATCACCGTTAGACTGGACGAACCGATAAGGCTGTACGCCCATTGGCATATAGAGTCATACGCCCGCTCCATCTCATCTGCTCTGAGCGGTCTGCTGATCAGGTAGCCCTGGACCTCTTCGCACAAATATTTGTGCAGAAATGTAATCTGCTCCGGCGTTTCCACCCCCTCGGCAATAAGCCGGATTTGGAGTGATTTAGCCAGGGAGATAATACTTACCGCTATATCCGCATCCTTTTGGGAGCCAAGGTCACTGATGAAGATTTTGTCCATTTTGATGGCATCGATCGGCATGCGTTTCAGGTAACTTAAGGAGGAATAACCGGTCCCAAAATCGTCGATGGTTACATAAAAGCCCATTGCGCGCAGGCGGTGAAGAACTTCAATAGTGCGCTCGCTGCTTTGCATCACACTTTCCGTTATTTCGAGCTCGATCCGTTCAGGGTGCACCCCGGTTTCCGAAATCGATGACTCCAGAATATCCATCAAGTTAGATTGTTCGAACTGAATTAAAGAAATATTGATGGCCAGCCGCTTGAAAGGAAACTCCGCCTGCTGCCATCGGGCCGCTTGCCTGCAGGCTTCGCGGATCACCCATTCGCCCAGTTGGATGATCACTCCGCTCGCCTCCGCAGCCGGAATGAAGTCCATCGGTCCCACCAGCCCGCGGATCGGATGATTCCAGCGAATTAACGCTTCGAAGCCGGTAATTTGGCGGCTCTGCAAGCTGATTTTCGGCTGATAATAGAGCTCCAATTGATGTTCCGCAATAGCCGTTCTTAGTTCGAGGGCCAGCTTCCGTAGGACCGGATAATTCCCACTCAATGCCGGGGTATGCGACAAGGGTGAAATTACATGCAGAAGATGGCCTTCCCCATCACAAATCAACGAGACGCTCAAGAGCGTCCACAGCGGGATACCGGACTTATGCATGTATCGTATCTCCAATTGATAGGAAGTTCTTCCGCCTGATTCAAGCTGAGCATAGAGAACCCTCTCATGCTCGATGTCCTCCCTATGAATCAGCGCTTTGAACATCGTACCCAACAGTTCCTCTTCCCTATATCCTAGCATTCCGCATATATAAGGATTCACTTGAAGCCAACGGTCGTCCGGTGCTATAATCGCCATTCCGACTGCCGCATACGTACATGCATGGGTAAACCACGCTTGTTCTTCTTTGGTTCTCATTTCATCACCCGAGGGGATATTTTAATTACTATCCCTAAGACTAAGTCTTTAGCTCTACCTTTCACACGAAAATCTTTTGCGGGGTAGCGCAATTTTACCAAGTTTCTGTCAGTTGAAGGGTTCAAAAGAACTAAAAGTCGTATTATAATGAACATTTGTCCATGGCCTGTTGTAAATAGGTGCGTTTTGATGCTGAAACAAAAACCATTATATCCGGAAGGCATCCTTAATTTACTCATCGAAAGATCTAAACTTGCAGGCCATCTAGTTATTAGAAAGAATTATTATGAGTAGATCGCGCACAAAGTCTAGACAACAAGACTGCAACAAGAGAGGCACTCTGCCTCTCTAAGCATCAATCAAATTTTAAAATGCTCCTCATATACCGGTTCAGCCATATCTAAAAGTGTAAGACGCATCCCCTCACCTTCCAATTTTGAAATGAATTGATAACACAATCTATAGCCAAACATCAAGTCGAGGATATTCGTAAAGAGCAACGCAGACTGTTTAATCTACCACCAAGTCAGATTATGCAATCAACAGGGAATGTCTTTAATCCAGATTATTATCTAATTGAAAAAACAACTGGCCTAGTCTTTAGAAAGGAACAGTTTAATAATGATGGACGTTTGTCGGCAGAATATATTATTCGCGATAAACGGTATACAATGGCTGAAATATCGTCCCTGTGTGAAAGTTGTGGATTCAATATTTTAAAGAAATCATTTGTACAAGCGGGACGGTGGAATGAACCTTTGACGAGCACTGACTCTAAAGCTAAAGAAATTCTGCTTGTTCTACGCAAATAATTAATGGTTAGAAAATAATGTGCATTGATAGAGCCCATGTTCTTTATACTTACCCGAAGATGGTTTAATTTGGATAAAGGTTCATTTTTTCAAGCTATCGCTTTTTAAATCCACATTCATTGGCGTGTATTGCTGATGAAGCTTGGGAGGCATATAAGTACACCCCACTTGTTATATGTTGTCTAACAAGTGGGGTGCACTTTACAAAAGGTTGAGGATTTATCATTTGGAGGCGAAGGGGATCGAACCCCTGTCCTAATAATTAAAACTCTTGATTCAGGAATCAGATATTTCCCTATTGACCGACTTATCTCGTCTACAATGAGTCAACTCTAATATTTTCAAGCCTCTGTTTCACACTTTCAGCTCATCTGTACTACTCCTCAAACCCGCTCCACCACAGCAATCTCAGCCCTCTGTACCATGCCTCACCATTAAAGCCACGTGCACCGTATGCGGGAACATACAACCGTGGGATGTGATCTGTTACAATCAGTGGGAACCTTGATTTGACGCGATTTTCACCCATCGGCTTCCGATTTGTTTGGCTACTATCCGATGATTAATGTTGATGGTTTACATCAGTTTTACATCAACAGTAGAATTACCTAGCTCATTACAACTAGCAATTCCTTTATAAGTTTACGTCATCGCGATTTAGGAACCAATTAAAAATAATTACATCAAAAACTTCATTTCTATGTGGAAGCTGCCATTCGTAGTCATCAGAGGAAGTCTCGAGACATTTACTTTTCACGCCGGAAATAATCTCCATTTTGTCGGGTATGCTATTCGCGATCAAGCCGGCGCAATGTTCGAGATAATATATTGAAGAAATATTAAGAATCATGTGGGTTGATTATCCTAAGAAACTTATCGGCTATATCGTGGTGCGTATTCGCCGTGACTACAACAATTAAAATTTATGAACACACTCCCCGCACTGCTGATAGGTTCGAATCACTCTTTGCCTCTAAAGCTGCACAAAAACTAGAGAAAATGCACAATAGTTCCGATTTTACTGGCGTCTTATGTTTTAGGCTAAGATCAGATTAATTTTTACATCAATTTTACATCAAGGCTATTTCCCGACCTCCTTTGCATGTGATAGGTGTAACCTCCCTGTGTATTGCTGCAAACTCCCTTTCCAAGAAATCGGATGAACGTGAAAGCGTTGACATTTAGTATTTATTTATACCAAACTATCTAAGAGAGAGTAAATCTATGCGAAGCGGAGATCACCCAATGGGACTAAGGGTCTTGAGAAAATTAACACGACGATTGCTATACCCCTTTCAGACGAGCCTGAGATATAAGCTCATGCTGCTGATGGTAGTGATCGCGGTATTGCCGTTATCCATGGTGACCTTGTTCGCCACGAAAACAACGAAGCATTCGCTGAGTTTGGAAGTGATACGCTCTAACGAATCCAGGATGGAATGGGCTGCCGAATATTTCGACGAAAAGTTTGATCAAATGCAAGCCGTGTCTTATTCTCTTCTATTGGATAAGAACCTGTTTCCCAACGTAAACGGGAGCATGAACAAAAACGAGAGCATATCTGCTGAACTTGAAAATTACACAATCGAGAAATTGAGATCGCTGTATAATGCGAACAACAAGAACATCTCGCAGATCACGCTTTACTTAAAGTCGAAACAGCGATTGTTTATCGTCGATAAGGATGCGAGCCGTTCGACAGAACAGTTGCGTTCGCCCGAAGCCGATTGGAGCAAGTTAGCTCAATCGAATCGAAGTGTAAGCCAGATTCTGAACAACAAGCAAAAAACATTTACTTTGGTGCGAAGTATGAACCGGTTCGAGGACCGGGAGGTACTCGGTGGCGTAGCGATTGACGTTCGTTGGAAAATGATGAACAGTGTGCTCGACATGGTCCATTCGGAAACGAACAGTCAAGTGTTCATAGTGGATGCCCAAGGAACCGTGATGTATGAACCTTATTCGCATCAAGTGACTTTCGACCAATCCATATTGAAGAAATTAGTTTCTAAGCCTGCCGAACCCGGGAACATCCAATTGAAGCAGGGTTTCCTTTTCTATCAACCTGCCGTATCCGGACAACTGTGGATCATTAAATTTATTCCGATCGAATACGTTACGCAAGGGTCTTCTTCCACACTGAATTTCAGTTTCTTCACGGCGGTTGCGTTCATTATCGTGGCGATTGTTGTCTCCATCCTGACAGCCTATTTTATGACGAAGCCAATTATAAGACTGACAAGATCGATGAAAGCGGTGGAGACCCAGAATTTCGATGTCGGCCCTTTTGAGCTCCGAAGTGATGAGATCGGCACCTTGGAGAGACGGTTCAACTCGATGCTAAGCAGGATCAAGGAACTGATCCAAATCGAATACAAGACTAAGATTGAGAAGAGAACGGCGCAGGTGAAAGCCTTGCAAGCCCAAATCAATCCTCATTTCCTCCATAACGCACTGCAATCCATTGGAGGCATCGCGCTATCCCGGAATGTACCCGAGATCAATGAGCATGTTAGAGCGATTAGCGATTTGTTTCGATATTCCATCCGAATGAAGTCGGACTTAGTCACGGTGTCCGATGAAATGGAGCATGTAGGCAACTATCTGCATATTCAGAAATTGCGCTTCCAGGACATGATTCACATTCAAATGAACATTGACGATGAATGCCGTAATGTCCTAATTCCTAAATTCTCTTTGCAGCCGATTGTGGAGAATTGCTTTATACACGGGCTCGAGGGGAAGATGGAGACGTGGACGATCATCATTCGGATTGAGAAGCTGTTGGATGATATCGAGATCAGCATCGAGGATAACGGTGTCGGTATCGAAGAAGAGCGACTGAACCAAATACGCAAAGAGCTAGAGACGGAAGAGAGGGGGCAGGGAGACAGCATGGGAATGAGCAACGTGAATGCTAGAATCAAGCTCCTCCTCGGAGAAGAATACGGATTATTCGTTACTAGCAAGAAGAGCCAGGGGACGACAGTTAAATTGCTGATTCCCGCGTTATTGAATCCAAGAGAGGGGGATTTGGAATGAAGGCAGTCATTATCGACGATGAATTCTGGACCCGGGATAGCATAATGCGGCTTGCGAATTGGGAACAGTTCGGAATCGTAAGGATCGAAGAAGCGGAAGATGGGCTAAGCGGACTTAGAATCATCAATGAGATTCATCCGGAAATCGTCATAACGGACATGAAGATGCGCGGCATGGACGGCGTGGAGCTGCTGCAGAAGCTGACTGATGACTACCCGTTCATCCGCAAGATCGTCATCAGCGGTTTTGACGATTTTGCTTATACCAAACAAGCGATTTTATCCAAGGTAGACGAATATCTCTTGAAGCCAATCCTTCCCGATGAGTTGAACCGGGCGATAGAGAGAGCGGTCCGGGAATTGCGCATCTCGCGAGGTCTTCATGCCGCACAGCCGCTGGACAAAGAAATCATGAAAATCATTACGATGCACAAAAATTATTTTTCCCGTCACTTTCAGGAGCTGCAGGCAGAGGTCGTCCAGGATCAGTTCAAAGCGTTAGAACAAGCCTTAGAGACCCATTCTTCGTTAAAGCCGGGGTTAAATCACTTACTTTACACACAATTTATGATGCTGCTCGATGAACAGGCGTCGAAAGCGGGAATTGACTTATCGCCCGTTATTTCGGCCCATGCCGCGACCTTCTACGTCACAGACCATACGCCGTTCAAAGAGTGGATCGAGGTGCTTTCCACTTCGTACACAGCCGTAATCGAGGAAGCGATTCGTCAGAAAAGGAACAGGAACAGGATCGATATGGATGGCATCAGGCAGTTCATCGACCACTACTACGCCGAGCCTATTACTTTAGAGTTGATTGCGGGCCGCTTCTTTGTCAGTAAAGAGCACTTATCGCGCACCTTCAAGCAAGCAACGGGTTCGACGGTTATGGAATATATCATCACCAAGCGGGTCGACGCAGCCAGACAACTTCTTCAACATTCTTCCGTATCGATCAAGAGCGCAGCAGAGGCGGTAGGATATTCCGACCTTACTTATTTCCACCGCATTTTCAAGAAAATCACGGGAATGACCCCCGCCCAAGTGAGACAAGAGCCTTAGACTTAGCCTTAATAACATATCAATATCGTCCATATAAAAGCGCAAATGCAGTCCAATGCGCAAAAGAAATCTTCACGTTATACTCGTTTGGTAAGCGTTATCATTATAAAGGGAGGTCCATTCATGAAGAAAGCACTGCTTACCTTGGCTATGCTTGTGATGCTGGGGACAACTGCCGCCTGCGGTGCAGGGGGAGGCAACAACGGAAACGCATCTAACGCTGACAATACGAGCAAGGAAACGACGGAAACGACAGCCGCTCCGCAGAAAGTAGAATTAAAAATATTTTTGGGTGGATTGGACCGTTTCCGCGAGCAATTCGATAGTTACTTCGAACAGTTCGCAGAGAAGGAGAAAAAAGAGAAAAATATCGAGGTCACGTTTAACTCCGAGTATCCGGGAGCAGAAAATGCGCCGCAGATTCTGAAGACCCGCTTAGCTACCGGTGACGTACCGGACATTTTCAGCCTTCATGCCATAAACGATTTGCCGTCTTACTATAAAGCCGGATATTTGACAGATTTATCCGATCAACCGCTAGCCGGTAAGATCATCGACGGCATTAAGCCCATAGTATCGATGGACGACAAAGTTCTTGCCGTGCCGATGGAGAGCCTGGCGTGGGGTTATTTGTATAACAAGCAAATTTTTAAAGACTTAGGGCTGACCCCGCCGATGACTTTGACGGAAATGAAAGCCGTCGTACAGAAATTGAACGAGAACAAGGTCACGCCTTTCCAGCTGAGCTACAAGGAAAGCTGGATTCCGCAGTTGTTCCTCCCTCTAACGGTCGGCGGGCTTGTAAACAGCAGCCATCCGGATTTCCTGGACAAGATGAACAAGGATCAAGGAAGCTTCGCTGAAATCAAGGAGATGTTCGGTATCATCGATTTGGTTAACGCTAATGGCACGGATCGCGCCTTCGAGAGCGGCAACGATGACGGAGCTGCAGAATTTGCAATGGGTAAGGCCGCTATGTGGGTACAAGGTCCCTGGGATGCAGACGCCATTCTGAAAGCGAACGACAAAGCTGAGTTCGGGGTTGCTCCTCTGCCGATCAATGACGATCCGAAGTCTACGCTGATTAACGTCTCAGTATCCACTGCCCTAGCCATGTCTGCCGAAAGCAAGAACAAGGAAGTGGCACTTGATCTGCTTAATTTTATCCTGGATGATCAAGCCTCTAACGATCTGTACCAAAGCTTAAAGTTTAATCCAGTATCCAAAACCCATACTTTCAAGTCGTATCCTTGGGTTGATGACGCGTCCGTCTTCGTGAATAACAGCCAATTCTACCTAGACCCATCGATTCCATCCGCTGTGAAAGACGAATCGGGTAAGGCTCTTCAATCTTATTTCGATAAGAAGATGTCCCAAGAAGAGGTTATCAATGATCTGGATAAAACATGGAAGGATGCCAACGCGGCAGGAAATAAGTAACAACCGGACTTTAGACTAAACCGAGCCCTGTTAGCGTCGTCGCCCGTAAGATGACTATAGCAGGGCTCTTCTTCCCGAGGAGTGAAATCATGCTGAATCGACGTGTCAGATCTACAATCTCCCTGATCTTATTCGTTCTGCCGGCCTTTATTCTTTACCTGCTGTTCCTTGTCATTCCGATGCTCCAAGGCACTTACTTCAGCTTCACGGACTGGGATGGCTTAAGTAAGTCTTACAGCTTCGTAGGGCTCAGCAATTTTATCGAAGCGATTCGCGACGATGACCATTTCCGGTCATCCGTTTGGTTTACGACCAAATACGTCTTTTTTGCCGTCGTTTTTCAAAATGTACTTGCCTTGTTGCTTGCGATGCTCATCGAATCTCAGAAGAGAGCGAAAGGATTGTTCCGGACGATCTTCTTCATGCCCAATATGCTTAGCGTCATCATCAGTACATTCATGTGGGTCTTCGTATTTTCCAAAGTCATTCCTGCATTATCCGAATACAGCGCGCTGAAGTTCCTGAATCTCTCCTGGCTCGGCAGCCCTGCCGTATCGTTCTGGTCGATCATGATTGTATCTTTATGGGGAAGCGTAGGGACTCTCATGCTTATTTACATGGCGGCCATTCAAGGAATCCCTCAGCACTTGAAGGAAGCGGCTATTATCGACGGCGCACAGCCTATGCATATGTTACGGTATATTACTCTTCCTTTAATCGCTCACGCGCTTACCATTTGCATATTTCTAACATTGAACAGCTCGTTCAAAGTGTACGATCTCGTGTACGCTTTGACCGGCGGAGGGCCCGGGCGGGGGACGCAAGTGATCACGATGAATATTTTGGAGGAAGCCTACCTGGGTAACAATCGTTACGGTTACGCAAGCGCGAAGGCTAACATCCTCTTTATCATTATATTTGTCATTACGATTATCCAGTTATCGATTATGAAGAAGCGCGAGGTGGAAGCGTGAGCAGACGGCTGTATTCGGTGTTGTCGTGGCTAGTGCTTGCGGTGCTGGCAGTCTATTTCTTGTTTCCGATCTATATGGCTATTATCAATTCTTTCAAATCTCAAAGCGAGATGTACCGTTCCGTGCTGCAGTTCCCTTTATCCTTGCATTTCGACAACTACGTCCAGGCTTTCAAAAAGGCGAACATGCTGAGAAGCGGTTTTAATACGATCATCGTTACGGTAACAGGCATTGTTGGCATCGTATTTTTCAGCTCCTTGGCGGGATATAAGCTCTCCCGCACGCGGGGCAGGCTGAGCAACGTTCTCTTCATTCTTTTTGTCGCATCGATGCTCATTCCTTTTCAGACGATCATGGTTTCCTTAACTAAGATGGCTAGAGATTTGGGATTACAGGGATCTCCGTTCGGACTAGGCATCGTCTGTATTGGTCTTGGCGTCAATATGGCTATATTCCTATACCACGGATTCGTAAAAGGCATTCCTCGTGAACTGGACGAATCCGCCCTAATTGATGGCAGCGGCGAGTGGAAAGTTTTTTTTGCGATCATATTTCCGCTGCTTCTCCCCATCACCTTTACGATTATCGTGCTCAATATGCTGTGGCTTTGGAATGACTTTTTGCTGCCTGTGCTGCTGCTCAACGATTTTCGATCGTATACTCTCGTCTTGACAATTAATATGTTCTTCGGTAAGTACAGCCGGGATTGGTCGTTGATACTGGCATCCCTGATCTTGTCATCCATACCGATCGTCGTGATCTTCGCTATTTTCCAGCGTTGGATTATTCAGGGAATAACGGATGGAGCGGTAAAAGGCTAAGATATATCACTTTCCATATGATGATACAGAAAATGTAAAAGGGCCTGAGGCACCAATTATTAGGTGCATTCCGGCCCTTATGACATAGTTCGATTTATTCCGTGTATGTACGCTTTGAAACTGGTTCAATCATCACTTCGTTAACTCTTCGATGTCTAAGCAGGTGTTTCTCCCACTTATTTAGCAGGAACAAGCTAATCAGCACGAAGAAAGTACACAAGACCGCACCCGTCATAAATCCGGCGCCTACACATAGGCCAATAGCAGCAACAAAGCCTGCGTGTACTATAAAGGAGCCGTCGAATGCCGCTCGACAAGCTCAGGACGGAGTACGACTCTCTGTTTCATCACGGCTACATTCCCGATTTTTAATTGGTCGACCAACAAATCAACGCAAAGTTTGCCCATATGTTCCATCGGCTGCGCAATCGAAGTAAGCGGAGGATCGGTTACCGTGGCCAGAATCGTATTATCGAAGCTAACGACGGACAGGTCGGAAGGGATTCGAATCCCTTCTTGTTTGGCCGCCTGATAGGCACCGACAGCTAACATATCGTTACAGCAGAACAATGCCGTCGGTACCGAATCCTGCCTGAACAATTCCAACGCTTGCCGCTTGCCGTCCTCGACCCTATAATCGCAAATTTTCAACATAGATTCGGACCATTCGATGCCTGCTTCCATCAACATTTGGGAAAAACCGCGAAGCCTTTCACGTGAGCTGATCAGCTTCAGACTTTCGGACAATACCGCAAATTGTGTGTGTCCTAATTCAAGCAGATGCCGTGCGGCCATCCGACCCCCTTCATAATCATCCACAACAACGGTGTGCATATCCACGTCAGGCACTTCCCTGCCGATCGCCGCGATCGGCATTGTTCCGGACAACGAGTTGAGCACATCCAACTGATCAGAACCTGTACCGATGATAATGCCGTCGACTTTCTTTTGTTTCAAAAGCGCAATATACTTCTCGATTCGTTCGTCTTTATTGTCTGTACTGCAAATAATTAAGCTATACCCTAATTGATGTCCTTGGTCTTCCACCGAACGGGCAATCTCAGAGAAGAAGGGATTCGAAATGTCCGGCACCAGGAGTCCGATAGAATACGTCTTCTTGCCGGTTAATGCGGAGGCGATCATGCTTGGCTGATACTGCAGCCGTTCCATAATCTTAAGTACTTCCTTCCGCCTCTTCTCGCTGATTTTCCCCTTGCCGTTAATCACTTTCGACACCGTCGCAATGGAAACTCCCGCTTCCTTCGCCACATCATAAATGGTTGCTTTCATCCCTGATTCCTCAACTCTTCGAAATTTGCATTTGTTCTATTATGCTTGTTCTTGGAGACCGTTGCAATAAGAGAAGTCAGTTCGTTGTCTTAGGCATAAGCCATTCATGGTTCGGATCGTTATAGAACCTCCAAGTCCGGGTCGGTCCTGCCATTACGTTAAGGTAATACACGTCATAACCGGGCGGAGCGGACACCGGATGATACCCTTTAGGCACCAACACAGTTTGTCCGTCTTTGACCGCCAAAATCTCATCAAGAGACTCGTCATCCGTGTATACTCTTTGGATGGCAAATCCTTGTTCGGGTTGAACATGATAATAGTAAGTCTCCTCAAGCAGCGACTCGTCGGGCAGACTGTCCCGATCATGCTTATGAGGAGGATAGCTCGACCAGTGCCCATTCGGTGTAAAAACTTCCACTACGAGAAGGCTGTCCGCTTGCTCCTGTTCCGGCAAAATATTATGAATTCGGCGCTCCGTATTGCCTGACCCGCGTGTTTCTATGCCGACATGCTCCGGCGCAATGAGCCTCGCCTCGTACGTCCCGTGACCCGGGGCAGAACATAAGGCCAATTCCACTTCGGTGATCGCTTGAAACTCAAAGAAATCGCTGTTAGGCACATAGATCGAAAAGGGCGGTTTTTGCTCAAATACATTCATTCGCTCACCGATATTTAGCCATTGTGATTTAGAAGTAGATACATTCCCTCTTCCGCTGAGCAGCACAAGACACACCTCAAGCTGCTCCGTCTGTCTAAAGAGTGTCTGACCAGGCCCAAGACGATAGACTTGAAAGCCGACATACTGCCATCCCGCTGACTCCGGAGTAACCTCGATCACATTGCCGTCCGCATCCGGCTGTTGTTTGGCAGGAACGATCAGTTCGCTCATGGCGATTCATCCTCTCTTACTTTGTAATGGATAATTGTTCAAGCACTTCGCTGATTTTGACCGGCCTTTTCTGAGTGTAGGACCATTTGGCGGCTAATGCGGCCAGTTCTGCCTGGAGTGCGTCGCTTCCGCTTACAGGGATGTCAAGGCCTTTATCAATGCATTCGATAAACTGCTTCGTCTCTACCAGATATGCTTCTTGATAACGTTCGAGGAAGAAATTAAGCGGTTTTTCGCGGTATATCCCTTCAGCATTGCTGATTTCCGCCGTATTCGGGAAATCGTTCGCTACGGTAACACTGCCGCCTGAACCAAAAACTTCGACCCGTTGATCGTAGCCGTACACGGCTTTACGGCTGTTGTCGATCACACCGATAGCGCCGTTCTCGAAGCGCAGTGTAGAAATAGCCGTATCGATATCGCCATAGGCTGCAAAAACCGGGTCAATCAGTACATTACCTTGGGCATATACTTCCTCAATATTGCATCCGGCCAAGAAACGCGCCATATCAAAGTCGTGAATCATCATATCCATAAAAATACCGCCGGAAACTTGGATGTAATCCTCATGCGGTGGATTCGGATCCCTGGACGTGATCTTAATGATATGCGGATCGCCGATCTTGCCCGCCTGAACGGTGTCACGGACATATTTAAAATTATGGTCGAACCTGCGGTTAAAACCAATTTGCAGCTTAATGCCGGCTTCCTTCACCGCCTCAATGGCTTTTATCGTTTGGGTTATATCCATGCTGACCGGTTTCTCGCAAAAAATATGTTTTCCCGCTTTCGCCGCTTCCAGAATCAGCGGAACATGCGTATCTGTGGAAGAGCAGATGAAAACAACATCTATCTCAGTGTCATTCATGACATCCGAACTGTTGCGCGTAACGACGGGAATCCCCCGTTCATTCGCCCACTGCTCCAATGCCTCGTCTGCATATAAGTCGCTTACCGCATGTACCTCTACCTGAGGCATCCTCAATAAATTATCGATATGAATTTTTCCGATTCTACCGGCCCCGATCACGCCTGCCTTCACGCGATTTCCCCCTTATTCCTGCGGTATTTGCAAATCTATTTGTTACCAGCGCGCTGTAACCATTTTCTTGCGGGTATAAAATTCCACGCCATCGTTACCGTTCGCATGCAAATCGCCATAGAAGGACTTTTTCCATCCGGAAAACGGGAAGAACGCCATAGGTGCCGGAACCCCTAAATTAACGCCGAGCATCCCAGCATCTATCGTCTCTCGGAATTGGCGCACATTACTGCCGTCCTTCGTGAATAGGCAGGCCCCGTTAGCAAACTCCGAACGGTTTGACAGCTCGATCGCTTCCTCCAAGGAGGAGACGCGTACAATGGATAATACGGGCGCAAAAATCTCATCTTTCCAGATTTTCATCTCGGATTGGACTTCATCAAAAATCGTAGGTCCTACAAAGTATCCTTGTTGCCCAGCCGCTGCATCTTTACGGCCGTCGCGAACCAGCACCGCGCCTTCTTTCTCGCCGCTTTCAATGTAACCGAGCGTTCTCTCCTTGTGCGGACCGCGGATCACCGGCCCCAGGAACACATTCTGTTCCATTCCGTTACCGATCGTGATTTGATTTGCCGCATCTACTAGCTTCTGAACCAAACTATCGCCGATCTCTCCGACAGCCACGACTACCGAACAAGCCATACAACGCTCACCGGCAGAGCCGAAAGCCGCATTAATAATTTGCTGAACCGCCCCGTCCAAATCTGCATCCGGCATAACAATGGAATGGTTTTTGGCGCCTGCCAAAGCTTGAACTCTCTTTCCGTTCGCGGAAGCCGTCGTATAAATATATTCCGCTACCGGCTGGGAACCAACGAAGGAAATCGCCTGGATGCCTGGATGCGTAAGCAACCCGTTTACTACGTCATGTGCGCCATGAACGAGATTTAATACACCATCGGGTAATCCGGCTTCCTTGAACAACCCGGTAAGGCGGTTGGCCAGCAGCGGCGTTCTTTCCGATGGTTTCAGAATAAATGTATTCCCGCACGCAATCGCTAGAGGGAACATCCAACAAGGCACCATCATCGGAAAGTTAAACGGAGTAATGCCGCCGACTACGCCTACAGGATACCGGTACATACCGGATTCCACATTGGTGGCAATGTCCGGCAGTTGTTTACCCATCATTAGCGTCGGCGCACCGGCTGCAAATTCCACGCATTCGATCCCCCGCTGCACTTCCCCGTAAGCTTCGGAATAGCTTTTTCCGTTCTCTGCGGTAATTAGCCTAGCAAGCTCTTCCCAGTGATCCACTAACAGCTGCTGGTATTTGAACAATACGCGGGCCCGCCTTGGAACAGGTGTAGTGCTCCAAGTTTTGAATGCATCCTTGGCACTTTGCACTGCACGATCTACATCTTCTTTAGTGGACAAAGGCACATAACTAAGCACCTCTTCCGTCGCCGGATTGTACACCGGTTCGAAACGGTCTGTAGCGGAAGCGACCCATTGTCCACCAATAAAATTGCTTAATTTATACTCGGTACGGTTAGTCATGCTAGTTCCTCCCTTTGTATCTAAACCTTAGTTGGCTTTGATCTCATTTTGGTTGCATTGTTCAATATATTCCGCAACTTCCGCAGCCGTAGGCATCGCATCCGAACAGCTATGTCTGGAAATCACGATGCTTGCCGAAGCGCTGCCAAACTCCATGCTTTTTTCCACCGTCCAGCCTTGAAGCAGCCCATACAGAAAGGCTGAAGCGTAAGAATCGCCTGCGCCGAACGTTTTCAACACTTTCGAAGGAAAGCTTTTGGCACGGTTGCTCGATCCGTCTTTGCCATAGGCAATCGACCCTTCTTTTCCATGCTTGATGATGACGATTCGCGCAGAATAATCGAACCACTTTGACGCAGTCACCTTGTCGCTGTGATCGGGGTTATTTTCGAACATTTCCATTGCATTAAACTCTTCTCGGGTTCCGATGATAATATCGCTCTTCTCAGCCGCCAAATTGTAATAAATAGCTGTTTCTTCTGCAGACGCCCACGAATAAGGCCTATAATCCAAATCAAATGCTACAACCGCTCCATGCTTTTTAGCATAGTGAACCGCTTGAATAACAGCCTCTCTGGATGGGCTTTGCGCTAAAGCCGTGCCGGAGATCAGGACAATTTTCGTCTTAGCGATTAGCTCCTCTTGTACTTCGTGTGCAGTCAATTTCAAGTCGGCGACATTGTCCCGGTACATCAAAATACTGCAGTCCGAAGGGCTCTTAATCTCCGTAAAGGCTAATCCGGTCACAGCGCCTGTAGAGTCGATGACCACATTGCCCGTGTCGATGCCTTCTTTGTCCAGATACTGGACGATGAATCGTCCCATTTGGTCATCGGACACTTTCCCGATAAATCCGCATTGGAGACCCAAACGGGACATGCCGATACAAATGTTGGCGGGAGAACCCCCCACATATTTAGTGAAAGTCATCGTTTCTTCCATTGGACGATGAATTTCGTTAGCGTTCAGATCAATGCACAGACGTCCAACGGCGACGAAATCCATCGTTTTGTCCTGACGAAAAGTCACGAGCGACATGGCTACTGCCCCTTTCTCAGATCGGAAAATTGTAAGGAACCAATGTATTTCAAGGCATTCTGTGCATACAAGAATGGATTATGCTTCCCTGGATCCTGTTCGCCTTCAAGTAATGCCCAACCGTCATACCCTCTTTGGACAAGTTCGGAAATGATCGGCCCGAAATCGATGCAGCCGTCACCCGGCAGCGTAAATACTCCGCCTCTGATACAGGTTACGAAATCCCACGCTTCTGCCCGTGCCAGATTCAACACATCCTGCCGGACGTCCTTGAGATGAATATATGCGATGCGATCATAATGCTTCCTGAGCAGTGCAAGCGGATCGGTCCCGCCGTAATACGCGTGCCCTGTATCGAACAGCAAGTAAACCAAGGACGGATCTGTCAACTCCATCAAGCGGTCTATTTCTTCCGGCTGCTCTACAACGGTTCCTCCATGATGATGGTAGGTCAGCTTCATGTCGTATTCCTGAGCAATTCGACCTGCAGCATTTAAGCCGTCGGCCAACGCGCTCCAGCCATCTTCGTCCAAACGCAGAACTTCTTTCTCATTGGGCGTGCGGCGAGGATCGAAGTGCAAGGAACCGCCCACTTCAGCTGTACTGATCACTTTGCTGCCCATATCATTCAAAAATTGAACATGCTTCCGATAAGCCTCCAATTCCTGCCCATGCCAGCTTCGATCCGAGAACAATACCGATTTCCACTGAGACACAAGTTGAATGTTCCGTGCAGCAAGCTCTTTTTTGAGCACATCCCTATCGTTCGGGTACTTTCTTCCCATCTCGGTTCCTGTCAATCCTAAAGCTTGTATCTCATCCACAATCGTTTCGAAAGCCGTATGCTCCCCATGCTCTTTGACATCCTCCCCGACCCAATTGATCGGATGTACGCCTAAACGAAATTTGAACTGTTCCAGACTCATCGAAACATCCCCTTATATAGGTTTTACTTTCGTAATTTGCGTCTGCATTTCTTGATAAGCTTGATTGACTTTATCACTTACGGATACCGCCGGAACACCGACCCGCCACCAAGATTCATAACCCGATGTGTTCGTACCCGGCTCAACAACAATTTCCACCAGCGTTGTGACGGTTTCTTTCCTCGCCAGTTCAAGGCATACTCGAAGTTCTTCAGCCGTTTGCGCAGTATAAGCCTTCGCGCCTAAACTTCTCGCATTGGCCGCAAAGTCAATCGGCATGTAGCTTCCGGTAAGCCGCCCGGTATCCCCGGAACGGTAACGGAATTCATTGCCGAAGCCGTCGCTGCCGTGGCCCCTTTGCAGGTTATGTATGCATTGAAAACCATGATTATTAAAAAGCAGCACCGTGATTTTCGTTCCTTCTTGCAAGCTCGTGACCAGTTCAGAATGAAGCATAAGATAACTGCCGTCGCCGACTAACGCATAAACGTCACGAGAAGGCTCTGCAAGCGCGGCACCGAACGCTCCACTGATTTCATAACCCATGCAGGAGAAACCGTATTCCATGTGGTATGTTTTCGGTTCCGCAGTACGCCATAGACGATGCAGGTCGCCCGGCAGGCTTCCGGCGGCGCAAACGACTACATCGGAGGGCTTTAATGTTTCATTGATGACGCCGAGTGCTCGCGTTTGTGATAACCCTTCGTTCAATTCAACAGCGTATAACCGATCCACTTCGGCATCCCATGTTTGTTTCAAATTCGCGATTACTTCTTCCTTGTAACCGCTGCGATAATCCAGATGCTCCAGGCTGCGCTGCAGCGCCTTTAACGCCTCTTTGGCATCGGCGGTCACGGCAACGGCGTTCATCTTGCCCGAGTCAAAGGAGTTAATGTTGATATTTACAAACTGTACGTCTTCACTTTGGAATGCAGATTTGGATGAGGTCGTAAAGTCCGAATAACGCGTCCCAATTCCAATCACCACATCCGCATCACGTGCCAGCACATTCGCGGACAGTGAACCTGTTACGCCGATCGCCCCGCTGCTCAGCGGATGGTTCCAATGCATTGATCCTTTACCGGCCTGCGTTTCGGCGACCGGAATTTGGAATGCGGAAGCAAATTCGATCAACTCTTTCATGGCATTCGAATAAATCACGCCGCCGCCCGCGATCAGCAGAGGCTTCTTCTTCGACGCAATCAGCGCCGCAGCACGTTCAATCGCGTCTTGAACCGGAGGGCGCCGCTCAATATAGTGGACCTTCTTATGAAAGAAGGATACCGGATAATCGTAAGTTTCCGCTTGAACATCCTGCGGTAAGGCTAACGTTACCGCCCCGGTCTCCGCCGGGTCCGTCAGCACACGGATCGCTTGTACGGCCGCTGTCATCAATTGCTCCGGACGCACGATTCGGTCCCAATATTTGCTCACCTGCTTGAAGGGATCGGTTGCAGAGATAGTATAATCCGCTTGAATTTCTATCTGTTGAAGCACCGGATCCGGCTGTCTGCAGGCAAAATTATCACCGGGAAGGAGCAATACAGGAATCCGATTCACAGTAGCGGTCGCCGCTGCAGTGATCATATTTAACGCGCCAGGTCCGATCGAGGATGTGCATGCATAAATTTGCAGCCGATTCTTCTGTTTGGCGTATGCCGTGGCGGCATGTACCATTCCCTGCTCATTCTTGCCTTGAATATATACAAGGTCACTGCTGCTGCGTTCTAATGCTTCACCAAGTCCCGTCACGTTCCCATGCCCGAAAATGCCCATGACCCCTTTTACAAACTTCGTTTCTTCCCCGTCCATCGAAACATACTGGGCATCCAAGAAACGGAGCAAAGCTTGTGCCATGGTTAACTTTACCGTGTTCACTGACATCACCTTCCCCAATAAGTTAAGCGCTTAATTCAATATATTCAAAAAATAAGAGTAAATATGAACAATAATAAAAATAAACAGCAAAATATGCAGGCTTTTTTAAGGTAAGCGCTTAACCTTAATTTACTTGAAAACGCCTTCTTTTTCAACAACAATATTTAAAAAATGAGTTAGGAAATCTGAGATATTCGGATTATTAGGGCCCTCAGGTTCAGGAAAGACGACGCTAATTAAAGTGATTGCAGGGATTGATACGACTATCGAAGGCACGGTATCCGTTCTTGGACAACATATGCCGTTGTTATCCAAGAAGAACCGGATCGGTTATATGTCCCAGTCCGATGCACTCTACAATGATCTTAGAGCGCAAGAGGTTCGCCTGGGCCTTTTTCTCCGCGAGCAGGACCGTGTTCAAGATCTCCTTCATCTCCCCCGGCAAAATGACATCCTTCACCCCCGCACCGACGAACTGCACGCCGAACTCTTCGCCTTTTTCACGCAGCCTGGACAGAATGAACGACGCCACCTCCTCCTTCCGCCGCAACAACTCATCCAACTTCAACGTCCCCACATACTCCCGCACCGTGAGCTGAAGCTGGACATACAGTTGCTCCTCGAAAGCCCTCATCTCCAACACACGCACGGGACCCGCAATCCGATACTGGGCAAAAAAGTTCAACCGCAGCGTAACCTTATCTTCCGTCATGATCTCCTGGCCGAGGAGCTCCATCTGTTGTTGCCGGACATCCAGCGTTCTAACCATCACCGAAACCGGCCCCTTCCAAAAATAGTACTTCCCAGGCGAAAGCTCCCGCTGCAAGGTGATCATAATACAAAAACCCAGTCTCAAAACTCGCGATATCATACGTCTGCACAACGGCCCCCAGCTTAGAGAGTATCGAACGATCCACCTCCGCAGGCACCTCCGGCTTTCTCACATCCATATGTACAAAAGCATGCTTCCTCAGCACATTCCAAAACGCATACACGCCCGGCTTCAGCAGCTCCGCAAATTGCCCATCCTCATAGTGCAAAACATACTCATGATCCTCCACCCGCACAACATCAAGCTCGCGTACAAGCTCCTGATCATGCAAAAACAACTGCAAATCCTTGCCCTCCACAACGAACGGGTTCCCGATAGGCAGCACCACAACCGTAGCTACCGACCACCAAAAGTACCGATACGTCCCCGGAGCCAACACCTTTACATAACTTCCCTTGTAAAAAGCAAACCGCGCTGGTCCGCTTGAATCGTAACTTTTTTCAACATTCTTGTTCCCCCTCATGGTTCAACCATCGGCTGTAGAATCCCGCTGCCCGACAGACGGAATCCCTTTTCAGCTGAGTTAGCCGCCAGGCAGTTTTAATACGACTTTATTTTATCGGGACACTCACCAAGCCATCATATATTTCGGGCAAATGCAAAACAGACACCTCTGAAGTCAATTTCAGAAGGTGTCTGTTTAGCTTATTCAGCAGAAGGAATTACTTTCATTTTTTCCTTTAATAGCGGGATAAACGACTGATCAAAGGGCCTGCCTTTCGCGTCCTTTAAGGGAATATTCTCAAAAATATATATATTGTTTTTATATTTGACCTTCATGGTCATTTGCTTTAAGTGTGTATATTCAGTTTTTCTACGAACTAAATAATCCAATAAATCTATCATATCTTTTGAAAATTGTTCATCGGAGCCATACTCCGTCTTCACTTTCCTTCCGGGCTGCTCCGAATCAAATTCCATTTCTAAATAGATATGCCCCTCTTTTAACTCAATCTTTACATTTTTCATAGGAGGCGTAAAACTTCCCGGATTGTCGTAACTATTTTGCCTCAATGTTTCGGAGGTAAAGTCCTGATGAATCCGCTTGTATTCTATCCGCCATTGATTCGCCTCATCAATTAGTCGCGGGGACAGAATAAAGAATACCCCCAAACTAATAATGAGAATACTTCTTCCAATCTTACGCGTGTCACGAATCGTCAATACGATGAGAAGTAAACACGCCCCTATACTAAAATAGAATTGAAATCCGTCCATTAGCGCAGAAAGCATACCATGATCGGACGTCACCACCGGAATATATATAAGAATGCTTAGTAAAGAAAGTACTACCAATCTTACATACAATTTCATCGGTCTCCTCCTAAATTCGGCACATACCATGGGGGCCCGTCTTTATATCAATAATAGTTCACTTAAACTACTAATACCAGTCCCTAAGAACTATTCCCTAAAAACACACAACACACGGGTTATACTAAGAAAATGTGAAAGCATTCTTGGTCAGTTAAAACGCCTAACTCTCCCGCTCCCTCTGACTCCCCCTGTCTCCAATTAACGAACCCAACCGCTCCAACAAATCCCCGCCCCCGGTCACCGAGATCGACCCAATCTTCTCGCAGATCTTCTCCAGAAACTCCAGCTCTTTTAACCGGAACAACGTCTGGTTCTCATCCATCAGCTTCGCCGTGTTCAGCAAACTCCGGGTCGACGCCGTTTCTTCCCGACGGGTGATCAGGTTCGCCTGGGCCTTTTTCTCCGCGAGCAGGACCGTGTTCAAGATCTCCTTCATCTCCCCCGGCAAAATGACATCCTTCACCCCCGCACCGACGAACTGCACGCCGAACTCTTCGCCTTTTTCACGCAGCCTGGACAGAATGAACGACGCCACCTCCTCCTTCCGCCGCAACAACTCATCCAACTTCAACGTCCCCACATACTCCCGCACCGTGAGCTGAAGCTGGACATACAGTTGCTCCTCGAAAGCCCTCATCTCCAACACACGCACGGGACCCGCAATCCGATACTGGGCAAAAAAGTTCAACCGCAGCGTAACCTTATCTTCCGTCATGATTTCCTGGCCGAGGAGCTCCATCTGTTGCTGCCGGACATCCAGCGTTCTAACCATCACCGAGACCGGCCCCTTCCAAAAGTAGTACTTCCCAGGCGAAAGCTCCCTCTGCAAAAGATGATCATAATACAAAAACCCAGTCTCATAACTCGCGATATCATACGTCTGCACAACGGCCCCCAGCTTAGAGAGTATCGAACGATCCACCTCCGCAGGCACCTCCGGCTTTCGAACATCCATATGTACAAAAGCATGCTTCCTCAGCACATTCCAAAACGCATACACACCCGGCTTCAGCAGCTGCGCAAATTGCCCATCCTCATAGTGCAACACATATTCATGATCCTCCACCCGCACCACATCAAGCTCCTGTACAAGCTCCTGATCATGCAAAAACAACTGCAAATCCCTGCCCTCCACAACGAACGGCTTCCCGATATTCATCACCACAACCGTAGCTTCCGACCACCAAAAATAGCGATACGTCCCCGGACCCAACACCTTCACATAACTTCCCTTGTCAAAAAGCAAAACGCGCTGGTCCGCTTGAATCGTAACTTTTTTCAACATCCTTGTTCCCACTCATGGTTCAACCATCGGCTGTAGAATCCCGCTGCCGGACAGACGGAATCCGTTTCAGATGAGCGAGCCGCCAGGCAGTTTCAAGGACATCCCCATCAGTGAAAAATGACCCAACTAACAGCCATCCCTCTTCCGCTTCCATCCCGGAAAATCTCCCGCTTATCGCCCCATCGGTATCCACGGATCGCAAAGCCCCCCCCCCCGCAGTGCGCTCAAACCAGCCGCCCGGGACCCTACCCTATGGTCTTTGTACATGTTTATTGCTCGATTGGCAGTCGAGTGTTCTACCAGAATCGCTCTTCAGGCGATCGGGGAATCGAACCCCAATAAGCGGCTTCTTCCCGACCCAACCGTACAGGATACCGCGACCTACCAGCCCGGCACTGCGGGATAAATGAACATCCTCGCCTCGTTACGATTGGTGGAAAAGAACCGGTGTAAGATGTCTTACGAGTATTATGATCGCTTATTTGGAGGGGAAGGAACAGGGTGGAAGTATGGCGAACTTTTTGCACTGAGATAAAATGGGGGTTTCGCGATGTCGCAGTGGCTCCAAATATTACCGACTGGCAAGAAAAACGTCACAGCGACGAAGCTGTGACGTTTCCTGACGTGATGAAAGGTACATAACAATAACTCGTAATATCGCTATATAAAAAAGGGAGAAGTCGAATAGAAATCAACTTCCCCATATACCAACTATATGATTATTTAATAATACCTTCCCTTTTAAGAACTCGTCCAAGCTCATAAAAAGTCTGTTCAATGTTGTCACCAGAAAAACCAATATACTGCAATCCATCAACATTGGAGAAATCGTCCAAACCTTCTTGTCTAAGTAGTATCGCTTTTTTGAACCCCAGTTTCCCTTGGAATAATCCTGCTTCATGAATTACATTTTGACGTGCCCTTATTTTACCTTCCGCTGTTTCATCCTCAGCTAATAGACTCACAATGAAAGTTCTACTTTAGTACCTAGTATAATAGCTTGTTTTAATAAGTCTTTATCATTCGCTTCCTTCTTTTTTCTAATGTGATTAAGGACAGTAACGTAATTCCTAATTTCATCTGAGGTGTTCTCATTGAAATTAAAGGTTTTATAAACTCTTCTTTTACTCCAAGTTTTCTTAGAGCATATTCATTAACATATGCTAACATGTTCTTTTGAACGTATATAAATTTCTCCCACATATCCTCACCTAAATATGTTAGGTCACTAGTAATTCCACCACTTTCTAGGATGTTTAACCTTTCAGCATTAAAATCACTGTGAATTAAACCGTTCCTGAAATTTTTAATTGATAAAAAATTCCGATATACAGAGTGTGATATTCGCTGCTCCGTCAAGTACCTTCCTGTTGGTATAAAGTCCCACTTTTAACACTATCCCCTCTTGTAACCTTTTTTGATATTTAACTGTTTCCAATTTCCAAGATGAATCCTGGAGAGCCCTGTATCGACACGTTTATGCTCTTGGTAATAACGATAGTTTTCCTCTCAGTCAATAAGTAACCCCTTGCTTCCTCTTTATAAAAAGGAGCATGTATTTCATTGGTTATTTTTAAATAGTACATGCCATCTTCTCTTTTGGACTTAGTAAGTATATCCTCTATTACTTCATCAGATAGATTCACAATATCAACAGATAACTTGCCCGATTCAATTTGCAAAAGGTTATTATCAAAACCAACCCACAAATGCCTTTCTGTCTCAGCTGAATTTAATGTTTCTATTAAAGCTGCTAATTTTTCCTTACTAACTTCATCCTCTTGATACAAAAATACTGAATCAGGCTTAATCCCATAGACTAAACTATTTATGGTTACACCTTCATTTGTCAAATTCTTTATTATATCGAGCATTCTAATGATTTTATTATTTTCTTTAAATGTAATATTTTCAACTAAAATCCCCTTATGAAATAAGAAATTTAAAAGATAAGACTCAAATGCCCTTTTAAAATTATTCGCAATACTTTTGAAGTCAGACCCTTCCTTTTTGGCAACAAATTGTATTGGCACGTTAATCCTAAAAGTGTAATTTTTGGTTTCATATTGGTAATTTATATTATTCAAATTACCACCTGTCAATTGAAGGTACGGATCCTCATTAATCATTTGTTCTATTTTGTTATAAATAATCATCTTATTAATATCAATAATTTCAGTAGAATTAATGTAATTGCTTAGCTCCTTAAATTTTATTTGTTTATATCTAAGTAAGAGCTGTTCTCTTAGTTGGTTCAACTCAAGTATTGGTGTAACATTATCACCGTGGTTGTAACTAATAAATTCTTTAAAGTTCATATAATCGCTAATTAGTTGTTCGGTGAAAGTGGACCCTTTAAGATTACTATTAAGAAATGAAAATAGCTCACTTTCATTAAGAATATCTTCTGGAATATCGTCTATATCAAAAATTCCCTTGCAGCAGTTAAAGAACAAGAAAAATTCCCTAACGACACTATCCATCATCAACCATTTGGCCTGCCCATTGTTCATTCTTTCCCATCTTGAGAGTTCACTTTTGATTTCAACATAGCGCGTCCACATAGGAGCAAGTGAAAGATATGTATATTGCCAATAATCTTTCACTAGTACGCCGAACTCTTTTAGGTGGGATTTTTCTTCAGCTGGTATAGATTCCTTATATATTAAGTAATATAAATAAATAGTTATCTTTAAAATAATTATTTTATGATCTACTTTATCGGAAAGTAAGTAATTACTCTCTGGTAGCTGTTTAATAACTTCCCTAAAAATTAGTATGTCTAATCTATCGACCGTCGCTTTTAATATGTTTGCTAAGATGTTCTCAAGCAGCTTTATTTTTTCCTTATCTTGATCAAAACCATCGACAAGACTTAAATGAAAGCAACTACTAATGAAATATGAGATAATATTAACTTTCTCATCATCACTCAGATGTCTATTCTTTGATATCACTACATAGTACCTACTAAATAAATAAACAATGTTATTATCATAGTAACGTCCTTGATATTCACCTGTGTTCAGAAATAAGTCCAATAACAAGCCAATAAAAGATATATCTTTAACCGAATTGAAACTTTTTAATTCGGAATGAACAGAAAAAAGACTATCCAATAACTTTTCGAAATATAGACTTGTTACAGAGTACTGCCCCTCGGTTTTATAAAACTTTCTTACCAATTCAACTGCATACTCCTGATAGCCAGCTTCAACTAATTTCTCTGCAATACTATCAATATAACTAACTAAGGCCTTCAATAAGATTGATTCAGTAGGTTTCTTACTTTCACCTAAGATTTCAGCAAAAATCTCTAAGAAAAATTCATTATTTCCTTTTACTTCGTTCATATCTTTCTTTTCAATACAAGATAAAGTATGGGTATAAAGATTATTTAGTATTTTTTCCATTTGCATTATCCTCAAATGATTTATTTTCGATTTTTATGCTATCCTTGCATTTCTCTAACAAGAACTTCTTGATCTCGAATGAAACCATTTCCTCAAACAATATTATTTTAAGACTACAATGCAGCATGTGAATAATTATTATCACACTAATAGTAAAGATTAGTACTACGGCAGCCAGCGCTAAATAAGCTACAAAGAAATACTGCAATATTATAAGTAGAATAACTAATATTAATTCGTCGTGAAACTTATAAAACTTTCTATTATGTATTAGTAGATAATCCAAGACCTTAACACCATACTTTTTCTGCTGATTAAATCCAATTATTAATGCTAAAATAGCGATACTCAATGTAGTAACCCCTGCGTGAACTTGCCAAATAGTATTTATTAATGCGCTACTGTCCTTCTGACTGACTGTTAAAATTCCCCTCAACCAGTTCTTAACATCTGATTCAAAATATAGAGTTAGTAAATATCCTACCAAAATAATAAAAAACAAAGTCGCGGCTATTTTAAAAATTGAGTAGATTTTCATTCGTAACACCTTTCAACTTTATCATCAGAGATCAAGAGTTTTCCCCAAATACCAGAATCAACCATGTTGTTAATATATTTCTTTATAAAAAATCGGAAACCTTCAAGTAATTGAGAATAAAACGAAAGTAACTTTGGATACACCCTTTTATTTCTACATTACAAAAACACCTGCATGCTTCAGGTGTCCTTGTCTATCGAATCTATTTTTCGTCAACAATCAGTCAACCCTACTATTTTCTAACCTCTGTTTCACACTTCCATCTCATCTGTATTGCTCCCCAAACCCGCTCCACCACTATAATCTCAGCCCTCTGTACCATTCTTCACTAGCAAAGCTACCGATTCTACTTGTGTTGAGTGTTCAGTATGTACAAACCCTAATACGATGTGCCCCTAATAATAAGAGCAAACCGCCAAACTTTTACACCAGTTTGGCTCTTTTTTGAGCTGAATTGGTTACCTCATCCCATGATCTTGACCGCATTCTCTTTTATCTTCGTAACCATCTCGACAAGCCTTTTTTGCTTCGTGCCATCAAACAGCTTAATAAAACTTTGGGGTTTATCAAAAGGCGGCTTTATGAGTTCAGCCACACTGTCGATGTAGCCGTTCTGCACAATATAATCGACTACCTTTTTCACAAAAACAATTTGTGCCTGGCTGAGCGACTCATCGTTAATAAATTCAGAGAACGCGACAATCGCGGCTTCATATTCAAGCTTGGCAATTTTGCGCACCAGCAAGCCGAACGGAGTATCCTGAAATTCGCGTTGATAATCCTCTGCAGTGCCAAGCTCTCCGGTAAAGATCTTCTCCAGGCTCTCATAATCGAGCGCAGTAAGAGGAATGTTATTCCGAAGCTTATATATCGCCAGAGTGTCACGGTTCTGCTCAATATAACGGTTCACCTTCCGCTTATAATCCTCAAAATCATAGGCCTGGTACATGGCTTTCCCTTCACTGACCGTGAGTACTTCATCGGCGAGGTTCGTGTAAATGGGGGGCCTTTCCACCCCGTCTACTATAAACTTGACCAAGCTGCGCAGCTCCACACGCACCTTCTCAAAATTCAATAAATCCGAGCTTTCCCAGAACTCGTCTGTTCCGATCGTTTGGATAAGTGCTAGCTTTTCTTTGACTTGCGGAATGGTAGCACGCTTCAATAGGCTTGCTGATACATCGATCAATTGCTTCCTGCCCTTTTTGAATTGGGGCAATCTTTCAATTTGGGCGATCATTAACCCATACATGAAATTGTCAAAGCGCTTGGCGTGCTCGTCCGTATCCTCCATATAAACAATAGGGGCAAGATACGTAATCAGGTCGTGTTTATCCAAATCCGTCAGACAAACAAAAGCATCCGCAGCCTTATACTTCTCAACATACTGCAGCTGCAGCTTCACCGATACCAGTTCCGTGTTCAGCGCTTTTATTTGCTTGGTGACCGTTTCAATCAGGTCTGTACGAATCGTTTGGTAAGACTCATCGATGAAGGCGGCCTGCTGCATGTGGTGGATCAAACGAATCCGTTTTGCGAATATGGCTTCGGACAGGCTCTGGGTTTCATTGCCCTGCAGGCCCTCTTTGTGTTGGCGGAAGAACTCAAAATTCCCGAGATAATCGAAGATAACAAAGCGGATCTTGTCTTCTCCTTCGCCGAACAAATTCTTGCCCAGCCTTGTCCCGCGCCCGATCATTTGCCAGAACTTCGTTTTAGAGCGAATCCGCTTGAAAAACACCAAATTTACAATCTCCGGCACATCAATACCCGTATCCAGCATATCCACGGAGACGGCGATATGAGGCTCTTTATTCGCAACCTTAAAATCATCGATAAGGCTCTGGGCATAACTGTCGTCCGAGACAATCCGCTTGGCAAAAGAACCATGATACTGCGGATACAGCTTATTAAAACGCTCGATAATATATTGGGCGTGTTTTTTATTTTGCGCGAAGATGATCGTCTTCCCCAGCCTGTCACCGCCGGCCACCTTAATGCCCTTGGTCATTAAATCTTCCAGCACTCGATCCACGGTAGATTGGTTAAAAATAAATTCATTCACCGCAGGCGAGGGGATAAAATCAGGCATTTCGCCATCCTCGTCCGTAAAATCTTCTTCATACCGCGCCTTATCTTCCGCAGATAGATTATCATAGGCAATCCCCTGCTCCAGAAACCTCGTCGTAGTTTCTATGTTATGGTAAGGCACCAGCACGTGGTCAACCTCAACTGCGGTCTCATAGGCATAAGCGTAGGTGGGCACACCGCTCTCCATCTCGAAAAAATCGTACGTATTGCGGTCCACTTCCGTCTTCGGAGTTGCTGTCAAACCAACAATAATACCGTCAAAGTATTCAAATATCGCACGATACTTTTTGAAAATACTTCTGTGCGCTTCATCCACCACAATCAGATCGAAATGGGCGGGAGTAAACAGACGTTTGCCGTCATCTCCCTTGGCATTGTCAATCGCGTTAAGCATAGTCGGATAAGTGGAAAATACAATACGAGCCGTCTTATCATCCTTGTTGCTCAGCAGATTACAGAGGGACATATCCGGCAGGTAATTCTTGAAATCATCCTTTGCCTGTTTAACCAATGCCGTTCTGTCCGCCAAAAATAAAATGTTCGTTACATATCCGCCCCGCGATAAGACATCCGTCAAACTAGATGCTGTTCTCGTCTTCCCTGTACCTGTCGCCATGACGAGCAATGACCGTCTATGACCAGTCGTAATATTTTCGCAAACCGCACGGATGGCTTCCTTCTGGTAATAACGGTCTGTGATTTTATCGTCAATGAGCACTTCGTCCAACACTTTACGTTCGCTGCGGCGGTTCATCAGTTTTTCCAGATCGGCCTTGGAAAATATGCCGCTTACCTTACGCTGGGGAGAAGTTGTGTCATCCCATAGATAGGTTTCAAATCCGTTGGTAGTAAACATCATGGGACGTCTGCCCGTCATTTTCTCTAAACAATCTGCATACAGCTTGGCCTGATGGGTTCCGATCTTCGCATCTTTGGAGGTGCGCTTCGCTTCTATGATGGCAAGAGGCAGTCCGTCCTTGCCGTACATCACGTAGTCGGCATAGCCCTTCTCCTCATGATTAGGCATACCGTAAAGCTCCACTTCTTCCCGTACATCATCCCCGAAAGCCCAGCCAAGCAGCTTCAAGTCCACATCGATATATTTTTTGCGGGTACGAAACTCGGAGATATCTTCAGGTTTAAAATGACGCTCTTCCTTATGATGATCTTTATCAGCCGTAAGCCGGTCACTCATAGCTGCGATTTTGGCACGGAGCGCTTCGATTTCGGAGTCCTTTTGTTCGATTAAGCTGTCTTTCTCTTTGATTTTCGCTTCGTCAAGGACTACCTTTTCAGCAGGGATATGTTCTTCTGAGAAATGGCGTTCTTCATAGTTTACTCCGTAGCAATAATCCAACCACTGTATAAATTCAAACAGAGCGGAAAGAGAAAGAACAGCGTCACTCCGGCTGATGGCTTTATCGGTATGTACCGCCAGGTTTCCCAGCTTAATGATATAGGGCAGCTTGCCCCATGTCTGGTTCTCCATGGCGAATTTGAAAGAGGGCTCATGAATTAGCGCCTGCAAATTGTCCTTATAGGGCATGGTGATGGTGTTATCCGCAGCGTACACCCATTTCACGGCAAGCTCAAAAGCCTTCCGGCTTCCAACCGCCGCCATGGCAGGAGAGGTAGCAAGCACCCGCTCCGCTTCGATGCTGGCGGTAGCAAATAACGCATATTCAGTTTGCCCCTGTAAGAATTCAAAGTTTGCAGACATTGGGCTCACCTCTCAGTTTAGAAGATAGTTCGTTATTCACAATACTCGCTCATCAAGCTGTCAAACAAATATTGCGTTTCGTAAATCGCCTTCTTCACCAGAGCCTTTTGCTCATTGATCTTGGTGACGATCTCGGCGAATTGGTTTTGAAGTTCGAGCGGGGGAACTAATATCTCAAAACTTTTTATATCTTTAATTGATATATGCGGAACCGTCGTTTCAGTAATATTACAATGCATCAGAAATCTTTGGCTGCTAATCATCCAATTCATAAAAGACTGGTTCATATTTTTCGCTCTAATTCTCGCAGTTCGCTGGATGAGTAATGTAGGTAAGTCATATCGCGAGATTTGACCTATCTTAAATCCGCTTGAAATCCACGGTCGGTCCATTGCAAGAACAATATCATTTTCCTCAAGTAAATATTTTTCAAGCCCCAGTGAGCTGCTCCAATATTTTGCATCTTCCCAGGCTATCCTGTCCGGCATAATTATTAAGCCCCCACAAATCTTAATGCCATTTTCAGAATACTTACTACTATCGAAAGGATGGCCCGTTAATACATTTGCGTATTTTTCCAATAGATCAGTATCCCAACCTAATGAATTAGTCACTGGATCTCCAAACATCTCGATAAACTGCGACTTAATAAGGTTGTCCAGCTCCGCAAGCTGCTGTTTGCGCAAGGCAAGCAGTTCTGCGGCGGTGTCTAATGTTTTGGCGATTTGCTTTTGTGTTTCGACAGGTGGGAGTGGGATTTCTACACTCAAAATCTCTTTTTTTCCAACATTAATTTGTAAACCGCCACCAGCAAACCTTTTAAAGTGACTTCTTGCTTGTGGTTGACAAAGTGCATATTTTAAATATGCTCCGTCTACCTCTTTTAAAAACCGTAATCTGCCGACTCGTTGATTCAAAAGCATATTGTACCCTTGAGTTTCGACAACAGTAGGTACACCTAATATTTTTGGATCGTTTGCCATATCTGTCATAGCAATTATTACATCCCCATCACGGAGCAGATAGTTGGAATATTTCACGCTATAATTATCAGGAAGATATTTTGCATTGTATAAAGCATCAAAGGTAGCATTTGGTCTGATATTACTCATTCTACAATTTATTGTATTTGAATTACTGATATAGTCAGAAGATTTAAACGCATATCCGTTGTCTAAGTCACATATTTCACCCAACTTAACCTTCTCCCACTTACTCACCCAAAAGCCCCCTCAATTCCTCCATCTTGGCAGCAATATTAAGGTTCAAATCATCAAGCCGAGCCATGATCACTTCATGTTTATCATACTCCACTTTTTCATAAACAACTTCCTTATACTTGTTAATCGACAAATCATACTCATTAGCCTCAATCGCAGACTTCTCCACAAAGAAGCTAGCCTCAGTTGGGTTGCGATCCCGTTCACCCTCAAGGTTATGGAACCGAGCAAGGATGTCGGGAATGTCATTCGCCGCAACAGCAGAACGTTTATCGTCCAAAGAATACCCATCGGCCTTCATATCGTAAAACCAAACCTTATCCGTACTACCTGCACCCGTTTTAGTAAACAAAAGTATAGCCGTGCTAACACCTGCATACGGCTTAAAAACCCCGCTTGGCATGGAGATAACCGCCTGAAGCTGATGATTCTCTACCAGCTCCTTACGCAATGATTTATGTGCTTTGGTTGAGCCAAACAAGACACCGTCCGGCACTATACAAGCGCAGCGTCCACCCTTACGGAGAATCCGCAAGAAAAGAGCCACAAACAAAAGCTCAGTCTTTTTGGTATCGCAAACTGTCTTGAGGTTATCGTGAATACTCTCGGAATCAACTGTACCTGTAAATGGAGGATTGGCAAGGACGATATCATATGCCGAAGAAGTATTGTTCTGCTTTGATACACTGTCCACGTAGTCGATATGAGGCTGGTTGATCGAATGAAGCATCAGGTTCATGGCGGAAAGGCGCAGCATCGTGCGATCCGTATCGAACCCCGAGAACATATCGCCTGCAAAATGCTCCCACTGCTCGCTCGTCATCTCAGACTCATAGTTTTCTCTGATGTATTCAGCAGAAGATACGAGGAAACCCGCTGTACCGCAAGCCGGGTCACAAATCTTATCATTTGGTGTTGGGGCAAGCAGACGAACCATCATATCGCGAATATGCTTAGGCGTTCTAAACTGGCCGTTTTGACCGGCGGAAGCCAGCTTACCCAACATATACTCGTACAGGTCGCCCTGCATGTCCAAGTCTTTAATATCGTGTTCATACAGTTCATCCAGGCCTGTAATCATTTTCTGCAAAACTTGCGGTGTTGGGACCAAGAACATGGCATCCTGCATATAACGCGAAAAGGCAGTCGTATTGGCTCCATTCAAGGCTTTTATAAAAGGAAATACCTTCGTACCGACAATATCATAGATAATTCGGGAATCTTTTGTTTTAAATTTACTCCAGCGCATGGCCTGTCCATCTTCATCCTGCGGAAAAATCTTCGTCGTCACTTCCCCGCTTAATGCCTCAAAGCTCTCGTTTTCCAGTTCCTTTTCATCGAGGGATCGGATAAACATCAAGTATGTAAGCTGTTCTATAACGGTTAATGGGTTGGTGATCCCGCCTGCCCATATATCTGACCATATTTTATCAACCTTGTTGCGAATTTCTCCAGTTAGCATCTGTCTTGCTCCTATCTAAATCTTATAATTCGATCTTAACATCGTATTTAATAGTCCATTAGACTTATTCAACAATCAAACTGGTAGTTCCTTTATCCATCAGATTTTATTCCATAAGAATACATAATATTAACGACAACAATATGTCAGCAAATATATGTTAGCATGAAAATCACCTCCCGCTTGAGAGGCGAATGAGTTATTGCATTTTCATAACGTACTGTACCGCAGTTTATAAAAATATTGCACATTAACTTTTTTGTAATTAATCTGAGGACAACTCAACAATATCAATGTCGATATTTTTCTCGTATGAAAATATAGCGTAATTTACATAATCACTATCTTTTACAGAATAATAAACTATACCATTGTACCCAACATCTTTTGCAATTAAAGCAATAATATTGGTTATTATGTATTGCATTTTAAAATCCTTTTTTTCAATATCAGAGGGGACGGGTTCATCTATGAACCCTTGATATGAGAATCCGAAGATGGGATTAATTTTAAAAAATTTTAAAGGCTTTAAAATTCTCATTGTAGCGAAAGTGTACCCGTATTGCCCACTATTTTGAACTTCTTTATGAAGTACCTCCTTGGAATTTGCGCAGTATAGCACTGGCATTCCACTTACGTTGTATCTATTTTGACGAGTATCTTCTAGGGGAGGTTCCCACATTCTCGTTACTGGGTAAAGTTGTTCAGACTCATTTACCCTTGCTCTGTAAATTCTCTTAGATCTATGTGGCGTATAATAAAACCCCTTGTTATAAAGTCCATTAATTAGAGTAAGTATCTTATTGAAAACTTCATTTTTTGTAACAAAAAATTGATTTTTAATATAATCATTTCTAAGTGCTTCAAGTTCTTCGAATGTGCAAATATTTGCCAGTTCCTCAATGTCTTGTTTAATTTCTCCGTACGGGTCTCCATAAAAATAATTTTCAAAATACATAATATCTGATTTTGTGTACACTTCGGTATTTAAGTCAAAATCTCCATGGTCAACTTTTTCATGATAATCTATCCCACTGCCGTTATCACAATTTGGACACTCAATATGCTCAACTATATCTTCGTAGTGCTTCTCATCGAAGTTAGAAACTTCATAAATCAGGTCTTTTAATTCAGTTGAAGAGTTGTATTCTGAAAAAATTGCATCAGGGTCGTCATCATCATCATCAAATATTGAGTCAATACTATACTTTAAACCTTGCATAAAACTGCCGTGCCCGCATTCTTGGCATGACTGAATATTTCCCATCACGATTTCCGATATTTTTGAATATATCTCGTCCTTAACTTCCTCTAAGGTATCTACATCCTCCAGATATAAATCATCCCTATAAATATAAGAAGTACATGAGTCACAAGTCATATCTTCTTTTCTATTTACTATGGCGTAATTTTCAAAAAGGTCTAGTGGCACAATAAGCTTTGAATTAACAATGTTTTTTTCAATGTCTAAGAAAAACCCATACTCTTCGCATTTTTGGCACAACATAAATAACCTCCAAAAAATATAGAAATCTAAAACCGACCTAAATCAATTATGGTTCTAAGTATAAATAATTTAAATACTCGGCCTGTACTTTATATCCTTCCAATTCAAATTCAGCACATGTACCCATTAACTCGTAATCTATTTCAGTCTTAAAAGATTGAATCTTGCTTATTAGTTCGTCCAGATGTAACTTTCCGCCGTGGGAAAATAAATTAATTAATTGAAGCATCATATACACTGTTACTAAGTGCTTATCCCCTAAATGTAATTGAACTCTTTTATCCATCATCAGATAATAAATACTTACACTATCGGACAATTCCTTTATCCGTTCATCATTATCAAAAATGTATTCGATATTGTTTTTATTTGATAAAAACTGTTCATGCACTGGCAGTTGATTTCTGTACACTTTATTGAAAATACGTTGTGTATTCAGATGGTCTTCCGTAGGATTATATACATTTTCTTGCCATTTACACTCTATTATCAAAAGTATATTTTTATCTATATCATAAAGCGCCAAATCAATCTCGCTACCTTTAATTCCTTGCTGATGTGCTAGTTTTTGATAATCTTTTTCCATTTCAACTACAATATTAGAATGTTTTCTTGCTTTATCTGCTACCCAACTAACGATTGAATGTGCAATTGTATTTGTCCTATTCTTTATTTCAATGTCTTTGTAATAATGTCCATTTGGGATATTAAAATGCCAATCATTTAGTATAAAAGAACTAGGGACGAAATATATCTCTTCTCTATGGAAAATTAAAGGGAATTCTTGAAATGTACCCTCACCCTCGGTAGGAAAAGAAAAATACTGAAAGTAATTTCTTAGCTGCTCTCTCGGAATCCTTAATGCTCTATACACCATTTCAAATAGTAGGTCTTTGTTATATGAAAAGACTAGTGAATCTTGTATATTTGTATATCCCGGTATGCCTGCTAATTTGCAAAAGATTTTGTATTGACTTAATCCATAAAAGAACCCTACAAATTTACGTAAATTAGTCATTTGTTCTATTGACTCACTAATTATGTTCCCACCTAATTTTTCGAAGTCTCTATCTACTCTTGAGATGCATAGCTCAAGATAATCCCTATCTCCACATCTTTCTATTCTCTGCAACTGCTTGTGGTTCCGTGTAGCTAAATATTTGATAACACGTTGAGATGCCTCATACTCTCTTCTCATCCTCTCTTCGTCATATATCCCTCTATAGTAAATGGAAGCTTCGAGCATCGAATTCATAATTGATGGTTTTATTACTCTTACTTTGCTATCAATTATTTCAACCTTGTATTGGCCGTAAGAATTCATATCATTAAGTTTTAATTTATACTCATAATCGTCCCAAACTGCTTTAATTTGGGGATACAAATTCTTAAAATTAGTATACTCGTCCTTATCAAATATATATGTTGCGTTGCAACTTCCCTGCTTATTCATCTCTCTTACAAACCAGCTCATCGCATATCTTTCTTCTTCTATCCAGCTGATGTTACCCTCATTTTGAAGCTCAATGCAACGTTCCTCTAGCCTAAGTAGAGGATAAACAAGTATGTATCCAAGATTATTATTGTATTTCTGGAAATAGGAACTAACGAACGAATTAATTCGTTCGTTAAGCTCCCCTATTAGTTTTTGGCGAAATTCATATTCTTCTTGACGAGGATTTGATATCGACATTTAATACGACCTTTCTTAACTATGATATGCTTTTGCAATTTAGATTACACTACATGAAAAAGTTAATGTGAATCTCCAACTCTTTGTATTCTTATACTTTATTAGTTTACCGACTAAAGTCTTAGAAACAATACCGATTACTTTAATGGTTCGACTAATTCTGTCCATTTCCTTCCATATCAAGGACCAACCAAACTGTACTTAAAGGGAAGGAATAAACTAATTGTTTTAACAAACCTTAAATAGGGTAGAGATCTAGTTGTTTATTCAAGTTATGATAACGTGATCTGCACTGCACCCCTCATATTCTAAAGAAATGCCAGCCTGCATTTATACATCAGTTTTTATATCAACAGCATTTTGGAGGTGCTGTACTATAATAAATAATCCCCCTGTCCTAATCAAAAAGATTAAGTCTAACAACGCATCTCAGTTATTTGTATTACCCTTTACCACGAACGCCACACACTCCACATGTATTGAGTATCGGTCACTGGAAATAAGCTGAAATATGAGCGGTGGCGGTAAACTTGTAGTGAATGTTTACCTTACCATCCGTTTGAACCACAATCTTATTCACTAGCCGGTGTAGCATATCAGTCGTTAGTTCGTTAAGTTCCATGAACTGCTCAATTTCTTTTTTTTAAGCAGTCAAGCTTTGTAGCTTTTCCTGCATGTTTGAAAGATCCCTACTCTCACTTACTTCCCTATAATCCGTTTCTGTTGCTACGTTCATATTTGTCAATTCCTCCGTGCTATATATGCCAATAAGTATATTATTAGTTTTGACATGTTTTAATATATAAATTATACGTTTTGACACGATGGTTTTGACGGCTTTTTTTGCGCTTTGGTTTTGTATAATTTTTGACTATGGTTTGTAATGCGACTGAAAAGCAAAAACCAAGCCATCCATGAACTAATAAATGGAATTGCGTTTGATGAAAAAAGCTCATAATTAGTCATTGTCGTCTTTTATTGCTATATCGTTATATATGTGACCATAGCTTTTTCTTCGAAATTCAGTATCACTTGCGTATCGCGTCAAATACCATTCCATTTTATAATTGATTCATCGAATGAGAATGAGGTGGTAATTGTGGCGTCAAGTAAAAGAAAATATCCACTGTATAGATTAAACAAACCATTGCATGTACCTCATGAAGTTGTACGGTCAAAAGCAAACGGAGAGACAGACAGACTTTATTATATTTGCTTTGGAGAAGTGGATTGGGATGACACCGGCGATTACAGTAAATGTTACTACATCGTTCCACGTAGAAATAACAACCAGGAGGGCTGGAAATTTAATGCCCACATTTCGCCGGAAGACTTGGACGCTGTAATACATGCTCTTCAGCGTCTTAAAGCTAAAGTAGAACAATAGCTGAGAAATAACCGCCAAAATGGCGGTTATTTTCATTTAAATGTAATCATATCGAGAGTTGAAGCGGGCCGGTATCGAATCACAGCTATCTGCTGATGTTATAAGCTTGGGGGTTTGGTTTACAGTATTATCTTGCGGTGATTCTCAGAAAAGCTCAATTGCACTTCCACTCCAGGACCATCGTGTAACTTTACCACCGCCGCTGTGTTGGTTAGTGCTTCTTTTTGATGGAATCATAGTTTTATCAAATAACTGGTGCAAACGAAATACTGGGGTAAATACAAACAAACAGAAACTTATGAACATCCATTTTCTTATTTTTTCCAATCGTTTATAATGTCAATAAATATTATTTAGGTGGTAAAAATCGTGCCAAAATCGATAACTCAATCATTTTCGTCTTTTAAGCAAAATTTGGAGATTACTGACTTGCAAGGAGGTACTGTCTCCACCCGACAGAAGAATGTTCGCGGAGTCCTTGATAATGGTTTGACTGTCCTCGATTCATTTCTAACAGGGTCATATTCACGAAGCACAATGATTGCTCCTCTAAAGGAGGCAGACGTTGATATCTTTGTTGTATTGGATCCCAGCTACTATAAAAAGGATGGTCCTGCTTACCTCTTAGACAAAGTCAAAGGTGTTCTTCGGCAGGAATATAAAACACCTGATATAAGCCGAAACGGCCAAGCAGTAACTATTTGGTTTAGCGATTTTATGGTCGATGTAGTACCAAGTTTCTATAGACAAGGGGGAGGTTATTTAATCCCAAACACGATTACCAAACAATGGGTAGAAACTGACCCTAAAAAACACGTCACTCTTTTTTCACAAGCTAATCAATCACACAACTCTATGTTAAAGCCGGTTATCAAAATGTTGAAATGTTGGAATAAAAATATAAGCTTCGAGTTTAGCAATTTCCATATTGAAGTCTTGGCTTACCACATCTTCAACAACGTTCGTATCGATGATTATTCTTCAGGTGTCCGATACTTTTTTGATAAAGCACGAAGTGAGGTAAGAAAACAAAATCCTGACCCATCAGGATTTTCAGCCGATGTAGGTGCATATTTAAATTCAGAAGCTAAAATTCTCAAGGCTGTAAGTAATTTGACAACAGCATACAATCGAGCAGTTAAAGCGGAAACTAATGCCGCGGAGGGAAGGATCGAAGACGCGGTAAATGAATGGCGTAAAATATTCGGTAGTCGTTTCCCATCATACGGCTGAAAGGAAAACTAATGAGTAATCAGAGGATAGACACTATTGATCGGCACTTTGTCCCAGTAAAGAGACTTGAAAAAGTCAGTGAAATACTTTTTTGGGTTTTCGTAACTTTATCATTTAGCTTACTGTTTTTAGAGGACTTCCCTATAGTTAAAGAGTGGGTGAACTATGTATTTATCGTTGTCACAATAGCGTACAGCGTTGTATCGCTTTCTTTAGGATTATGGATCCTTCCAGCTGCACAAGGCCATCGATCAACCAATTTGATTGCTGATTCCCTTGGAGTAGCATTAGATAATGAGACAACCAATAAATATTATAATAACAAACAGCAGCCCTCACTTATTAGATTAGGTCTAAACATATTTGAGAACTCACTGTTCTCGTTAAAAATATCTTCAAGAATGCTTGTTTCTGAGCGAGTGAAAATTTGTATTTGGATTGTGGTAATGTTTATAGTCATCCTATCGAGGAAGACTTCATCAGACCTAATCTCAGTAGTGGCACAAACAGTATTTACAACGTCGTTATTAAGTGATTATTTGCGATTAGAAATTTCCCGATTCCAGTTCCAAAGAGTTTTTAATGAGAGTTGGAACGTATTCCTTAATGGGATTCCTTCTATTGACCAATCCATCACAGGCGTTATCTTAAATTTAGCAACAAGATACGAAGCGATAAAGTCCTCAATGACTGTAAGTTTGGATACCGATATTTTCAAAGAGATCAACCCTTCCGCAACACAAAAGTGGGAACAAATAAAAGCAAGACTAAACATCGAATAGGTATGCTCTAATATTTTGCAGTTGAAGCAGCACCTTATTTGGGATTAACGTATGATCCCCGCGGCAAGCATCATCAAGCGATGGTCCTTTTTAGTAATTAGGTGTAAGTTGTTCCTCTCCCCTCCCAATTAAAAATCCCCTCCGCGTTTACAGGAGGGGATTAACCACCGTTACTTTTCGTTTATTATTTTCCATTCCACACTAACAGTAAACAGCACTCCACATGCACCGTATGCGGAAACATATCCACTGGCGTCACCTCGGCGACGCGGTAGCCGCCGTCTACGAGGTGACGCAGGTCGCGCGCGAGCGTAGCCGGGTTGCACGACACGTACACGATGCGCTCGGGGCGCATCGTGACCAACGTGTCGAGCAGCACGGCGTCGCAGCCCTTGCGCGGCGGGTCCACGACGACGACGTCGGCGGAGATGCCCTGCTGCTTCCACGCGGGAATCACTTCCTCCGCTTTGCCCACGGCAAAGTCGGCGTTCGTGATTCCGTTCAGCAGGGCATTGCCGCGCGCGTCGGAGATCGCTTCAGGGACGATCTCAACGCCGTACACATGCTTCGCATGCTGTGCCAGGAACAGGGTGATCGTCCCAATCCCGCAGTACGCGTCAATGACGGTCTCCTGACCTGTCAATGCCGCGTACTCCAAAGCTTTCCCGTACAGGACCTCGGTTTGTACCGGGTTCACCTGATAAAAGCTTCGCGCCGAAATTGCGAACTTTACATCACCTATCGCATCATAGATAACCTCGCGGCCCCATAAGACACGAGTCACATCCCCAAAAATCACATTCGTCCGAGCCGTATTCACGTTCTGACAAATGCTCTCCACACCTGGTATGACTGCACGAATACCTGCAATCCACTCATCCACATGTGGGATTTTGTCCCCGTTCGTCACGAGGACGACCATGATTTCGCCAGTTTTGAAGCCGTATTTCACGACCACATGGCGCAGCAGGCCTGTCCCGCTCTCTTCGTTATAAGCGCGCACGCCCAAACGGCTCCCGATCTCTTTGATCCGGCGCACGACGTCGTCGTTCTTTTCATGCTGGATCAGACAAGCTTCCATATCAATGATCCGATGGCTGCCCTGCGCATAAAAGCCGCCCACCAAGCCGCCCTCTTCCTCACCAAAAGGAACCTGCGCCTTGTTCCGGTACCGCCAAGGATCCTCCATACCAAGGGTCGGATGAACGATGATCCCGTCTGTTTCATTAGATGCAGAGCCGCCAAGAGCGGAGGCAGCCGATGTTTGGCCACTTGAAGTTATACTTGAAGCACCCGCCGGAGCAACCGTCAGTTTCCCGATCCGCTCCAGGTTGTCCACCACTTGCTGGCGCTTTTGCTCCAGCTGGGCCTCGTAGCTGAGATGCTGCAGCTGACAGCCGCCGCACTGCTTGTAGATCGGGCAAGGTGCCTCTACCCGGTTCGGGCTCGCCTCCAATATCTCCAGCAATTTGGCGTAACCGTAGCTTTTCTTGACCTTCATCACCTTAGCCCGGACCTTCTCCCCAGGCAGCGCACCCTGCACAAACAGCGTGAACCCGTTCGCACGCCCCACACCCTCGCCGTCGTGGCTCAGGCCGATAATGTCGGCGATGACCTCTTCATTTTTGGAGACAGGCAGATCGTCCCGTTCTTTGGGCTCCGTGGTTTGTGCCCGGTTCCCCGCCGCACCCTGCTGGCGTCCTGCGCCGCCTCCGCGCCATTTTCGCTTGCTAGCCATATCTATAAGTCCACTCCATCGCTATCTGAATTGTTTTCCCGCCAAAACAATAACAAGGAGCATCTCTGCTCCCCGCCTGGTTCCGCTCTATGATTTCCATTATAACCGATTCCGCCGAAGTCCAACATCCACACTTGCAAAGGTTTTGGGGGTTGATAAGATATTCAAGCCCACAAACGCTTTTCCCATTTCACATCAATGCGTCGTATAAGTACTCTTCCCGTTCTCATCCACAAAAATCTGCAAATGCGAAGGCAGCATCTCAAACGTGCAAGGCAGCACGCCGCCGAACTCTCCGTCGAGGTTGAGCTGCACATAGTCGGTTGTCGTGATCTGCACATGCTTCGTCTGAAAATAAATAACATGAGGATCATTCATATGCTCCCCGCGCAGCGCCATGCCGGCGATTCGGATGAACTCTGCTAAGTTACATTTTTTCAAAATGAGCACGTCGAACATGCCGTCGTTCAAGCTCGCATCCGGCGCCAGCTTCTCGAAGCCGCCTACCGAGTTGCTGTTGGCGATTAGGAACAGCATGACTTCCTCGTGCAGCTGTACTTCCTCCGCCGTCAGGTAAATCTCAATCGGGCGCAACCGCGGCAGCTTTTCCAGGCCCTTCATATAATATGCCAGTTGTCCGATCATGGTCTTCAGCTTGCTGGGCACCTCATACGTGAGCTCCGTCAGGGACCCGCCGCCGGCAATATTAATGAAGTACTTGTTGTTCGCCTTGCCCACATCGATCGGCTGGGTGTAGCCCTGGATGATCAGGTCGCAGGCATACTCCAAAGCCTTCGGAATCCCCAGCGCACGCGCAAAATCATTCGTAGTCCCGAGCGGCAAAATCCCCAGTTGAGGCCGGTACTCCTTGTCCGCCATGCCGTTGATGACCTCGTACAGCGTTCCGTCGCCGCCCGCCGCAATGATGATGTCGAAGCCCCGCTCAATCGCCTCGGCTGCCGCCAGCGTAGCATCCCCTTCGCCGATGGTCGCATGGCAGGAAGTTTCGATGCCGCCCTGCTCCAGCCGCTGCAGAATTTCCGGCAGCCGCCGCTTGATTTCCTCCCGTCCAGAGGACGGATTATAGATCAACCTTGCTCTTCTCACCATGCGATCATCACCCAACGCCTTTTCTACTATCTATATTCAGGAGCCCGCCAAAATATCGGCCCCGCCGTTCAACACCGCATCAATCCGTTTCTCCATCCACCGCGCCAGCAGCGGATCGGGGAGCAGCGCCCGCCCGTTATATCGGTAATCTAACCCTTCCAGCCTGCCGGGAATCACCGTTTCCGTAAAATACCCCTCACTCAAGAAAAATGGCGCCACCACCACGCCCCAATCCGGGCGTTCCGCGGTCCACCGGCGAACCTTCTCTCCCGCTTGTTCCGGCAGCAGCATAGCCGTATCCACGGCGGCAAAACCGCCCAGCCGCCCGATCTGCTCCGCCAGCGAGCGCAGCACTTCCTGCCACGCTTCGTGGAAGCCAGCTTCCTTGCTGCCATGGCCCACCACCAGCAGCACTTCGCGGGACGGTACGGTCGACAGCTCCCGTACTTTCTCCCACATCAGTGCTGCGATGTCCGGGTCCGCATCAATCGGACCCGTCCAATGAACCCGGGCCGACCGCCTCATATACGGCAGGTCGGTTTCCAGCTTCGGCTCCGGTACTACGCCGAGCGACCAGCTGATCTCGTCCACGTGCGTACTGCCCGAGGACACGAACAGCGGCACGGCGATGATGTCCGTCACGCCTGCCGCTTCCAGCCGGTCTATTCCGTCCTGGATCAGCCGCCCCTCGACAATTTCGAGGAACGAGCACTCGACCGGCACGCCCTCCGGCACCTTCACCTGGCTCACCGCTTCATCCACCAGCCGCACCCATTCCGGACTGCGCGAACCGTGACTGATAATCAGCACCCCGTAACGGCGGGAATCCGCCTTAGACTTACCTTCTGCAGCTTTTGACCCAACCTCCGCAGGTCCTGCCTCCGATTGCCCGTCCTCCGCAAACCCAGCCGCCTCAAGGGCTTGCTCCATCTCATCCTGAAAGGCCATGCGAGACCTCTCCTTTCAATTTTCCGAGTCTTTTCCAGCTAATTTCATGCTATCGAAACGGGGGGAGAAAGTCAACAAAACCCCGCTTCTCCTGGCCTAGATTGCAATAAAATATAGCGTTCAGTATATGACACCCGAAAAATAGCTTGCCGGGGAGCGACAAAATAGAGTAGGCCCATGCGCAATTGCATGGGCCTTCACAGATCCGTACGTGCGGGTCATCGCATACGGCTCCTCCGTGCTTATCCCCTTTGGGGATGATGTTACTTCTGTTCCACTTCCTTTGCCAGCTTCATGACTTCCTCCCAGCCTTGCTGGGGTGTCATTTTGTCAAACATGATTTGCTGCACGATATTGTCATACTCCTTGTTTGAAGCAAACTTTGCCCAACCGCCCTTCGTTCCGGGACCCGGATCGAATGACTTGCCGCCGTCTTTCACGACCTCCGCGATGAGCGCATTGCCCGCCTTGTCATTGGCATTGAACTTCGGCATCAAGTACTCGACAATTGGCTTGGATACCGGCATCCCGCGGCTCGTGCCAAGAATATCAGCCGCCTCTTTATCGTTAATGAACCAATCGATGAACTTCTTTGCTTCTTCCTGCTTCTTGCTGTCGGGGCTGACGCTCCAGTACATGGACGCCTTCACCCAACTGCCTGCTTCCGTGCCTCTCGGCAGCGGTATTAAGGCGAAACTTCCCGGTTTCAAGGAATCGAAGCCGCCCAATTCGGCCGCATGCGAAAGCTTCATCATGATCTTCTCTTGTCCGAGCAGGTCCATCTTCGCATCAAAATTTTTATCCGATACTGTTACGTCCGGCGGTGTCATAAATCCGCCTTTGCGAAGCTCCTGCATTTTGGCCATATAGGTAATCCAGCTGTCTTTGTCATAATTAAATTTGCCTTCGGCTGTCCGCGGATAGCCTTTTCCCCGGCTAAGCTGGAAAGAGGTAAACGCCGTGTTGTCAACAGTTAAGTCCTTTATTAAATATTGGTCCTTAGCCAGCTTCGGTTTGATATCCTTCGCTAATTGAAACAGTTCGTCATACGTTTTCGGCGGCTGCACTCCGAGTTTGTCGAATACGACCTTGTTATAAATCATTCCGAGCGCGTTATTGCCCAGGGGTACCGCAAACACCTTGCCTTCATATGTCCCGGTATCGAGCAGCGCCTTGTCCACTTCGTTCGTATTGACCGTCGAAAGATCGGCCAGCCGGCCTGAGCTCGCCCAATCGTTAAACCATGCCGCATCCATTTGGAACACATCCGGCGTATTTCGTGCCGCCGCTTGCGTCGTCAGCTTGTCTACATATCCGTCGAACGCCTGATATTCGGGTTCGAACGTGACATGAGGATTCTTCTTGGTGTATGCCTCCAGCGCCTTCAAAGTAGCGTCATGGCGAGGCTGCGAACCCCACCATAAAATGCGCAGGTTTACCGGAGTTTTGCCGGGGGACACTTCCGATGCGCCTGGCGCGTTGGCGGGGGCGGCTTCCTCCTTCACACCGCAAGCGCTTACAGATAAGCCCAAAAGCAGAGATGAGAGTAAAACGGCCGTAAGTTTCATTCCTTTTATTCGTTTCATTGATCGTATCCCCTTTCTTTATTTTATTCCACAGGCTTATCGTACCTGCTTCGGGAACACCTGACTATGTGAGAGATGCACAATCTCTTTCATTATTTTACGAATGTTTCAGCTAGGGGATTTTTACATAATCGCTCGGATTCCGCCCCGTGTGCTTCTTGAACAACGTGGTGAAATACGGCACGTTCTTGTACCCAACACGTTCGGCGATTTCGTAGATCATCAGCTTCCCTTCCATGATCATGCACTTCGCCTTCTCCATACGCACCCTGGTTACGTAATCGTTAAACGTCTCTCCCGTTGAGCTCCGAAAAATATTACTTAAATAATTACGGGAAATGAACACCTTCTCCGCCAGTTCAGCAAGACGGATATCCTCCGCGTAATGCTCGTGGATGTAATCGGTCATGAAATCAACAGCCTGCTTGTGCTTCAAATTCTCGCTGCGGCTGAATCTTCTGCAAATCTCGGAAACCTGCGACCCGGCCCACTCCTTGAACTGCTCCAGAACCGAAATCGACCGGATCCTGCGGTGCACTTCCTCTTGGGGAAAGCTATCTTCAAGGAGAATACCGGAAGAATACATCGTGTAGGAGAAAATCGCCCACAACTCCGAAGCCGTCTGCTGAAGCATCGCTGAGGACAACGCCGGATATTTCGCAATCTTCCCGCAGTAAGTCACAAGCGCAGCTTCCGCCCGGGATGCCTCCAAGCCTCGCAGTGCCTCCGCCATTTCTTGATAAAAGCGGACGCTCTGAAGCTCAACCGACGGATCTTTGTCGGCACCCTTGGGATTGTAACGGAATACCGGCACCGTCGTATCCGGGGTAGTACGTCGGTCATGAAGCGCTTGGAACGCCTCTTCCGTAGATTCCGCCGCACAGCTTAGCATAGGCTTGATCCTGCCTATCCCGACCTGCATTCGGATACGCAAATAATGGGCAGCTGCTTCAATGACGCTTCTCGCCAACTGCTCCGCTTGGGTACTAAACCTTTCTTCCGCAAATGCCTGAGGCTGCTTTAAGAGCAGCGCCATATAATGCCCATGCAGCTCTACAAAATATCCCTCCATACCATGAAGCTGCTTCAGCTCCTTGACGATGTTGCCAACGGCAAACCTGAATAAATTCCAATTGCGGGTATTCATCCCCTCCATACGGTCGTTTCGAACAATCTCGAGAACCATCGCAAGATATGCGCCATCGTCCTCTACTGTAACTATGTCGTTTACTGGCATCATACCGGTGACCCATCCCCGAATCCGTTCTTGCTCGACAAACGGCTCATAGAGCTCAAGCTTACGTCTCAATTCATTCTCTTCGACCCTGTGCATATTCCTCTCTTCGAGCTCGGCGATGAGCTTTCCAAGAACATCCTTCAGCGTATTCACTGTGATCGGCTTCGATAAATAATCATCCACCCCGAGACGAAGCGCCTGGCGCGCGTATTCGAAGTCCGAGTAGCCGCTGAGGATCACAATTTTTCCCGGAAACTGCTCCCGCCTGAGCTGATCTATCATGTCGAGTCCGTTTTTCACAGGCATGTATATATCCGATATCACTATATCCGGTTCCTGCTCCGTGATGATGCGGGCCCCCGCTTCCCCGTCCATGGCCTCACCGACAAGCTCGAGATCCAGCTGCTCCCACGGAATCAGTCGTTTCATCCCATGAAGCGTTTGCCGGTCATCATCCACAATTACGATTTTCCACATGTTCGTCGCCTCCCAGCTCCAGCTGCTGAACTATTCGCGGTATGAAAATGAGGACCTCGGTGCCCCCTTCAGCACGTCTGTCAATGGTTATACCGTACGATGGCCCGAAATACGCCTGGACCCGTTCCATCACGTTGCGTATCCCATAGCCGCCAGTTTTTCTGCGCCGCATCTTGTTCCAATCCGGAGGGATACCGGTGCCGTTATCGGTGATACGGCATAGGACGCCTTCCCCCTGACCGGTTATCCGTATATGGACCGCACCCGTAAGCCGGCCATGGAAGCCGTGAAGAATCGCGTTCTCCACGAACGGTTGCAGCGTAAGCTTGGGAATGAGCAGCTCCCGCAAACCATCGTCTATTTCAACGGAATAGCTCAAACCTTCTTCCCACTTCAGCTGCTGAATCTGCAGGTAGCACTCCACATGCGCAAGCTCATCGTCCAGCGGGATGAAGCTCTCACCGTTCGACAGGCCGATGCGGAACATACGGCCCATTAATTCCAGCACGTGACTGATCCGGTTCTGACCGGCCTCAATCGCCATCCAGTTCAGCTGATCCAGCGTATTGTAGAGAAAATGCGGGTTGATCATGGCCTGAAGCGCCTTGATTTCCGCTTCGCGCTGCGCTTTATATTGCCGTTCAAGTGAAGCGTACAGCTCTTCGATACGTTCAATCAGCTTGCGGTAGCCGCCGAATAAGCTTCCGAACTCATTCCGGTACGTCTCCGGGAATTCCTTGATCTGACGTCCAACGGAATAGGCGCTCATTAGAGTAAGCAGCTGACGGATCGGTGCCGTGAAATTTCTTGCCAGGAATAGTGTAAAGAAGAGCGCTGCTATGACCGACGCGCCCCCCACCAGGACGAGCGTCTTCGCCAGCTTTATACTTCCGCGCGTAATATCCCGCCAAGGCGTCAGCTCCACAAGCTGCCAGCCTTCCTGGAACGATTTAGTCCAGACCATAAGGAGATCTTTCTCGGGATGCAGGCTCTCCTTCGCCAAATGATTATGCTTGTACCCCGATTCTCCCTCTATGTGCTCCATTAGCTGTTCCAGCTCCTTGTGGTAGGGGACCGGGCGCGTACTCATCAACAGCCGATCCCCGCCATCGATCACCATCCGGTGTGCCGCCGACTTATCCCCGCTGAGGAGTTGCTGCAGCGCTTTCAACTTCACATTCATCACCAAATAACCCAAATTCGGATTCGAGTTCGATGAAATATGCCGAACGAAGCTGAGCACCGGCAGGTTGCCTTGGGAAGCACCGGCCTCCCTTCCTCCGATCCACACAAAATCCGCCTTCTCAACCAATGGATACCAAGCCTGTTCCTTCATATACTCCCGGGGCAAAAACTGCACGTCGCTCATGGTGTCAATTACGGTAGGTTCATCCATGTAGACCTCGATGGAGTGAAGAAACGGCGAGCTGTTGACAATCGGATTCAGATAATCCTGGCTTACATCCATCCTCGCTTTATTCCTCGGGTAATAGTCGCCTTTTAAATTCATGTAGTTCAGAAACGCCGAATTCTGGGACAGCGCGAGCGAGGTTTGCTCCACAGTTCTCAGCTGAATGGCAAGCTGTTTATTCAGTTCCTTCAGCATTCCCTGCTGATAAAACGATGTACTGGCGGCCTGATCACGTGCGGACAAATAGTAACTGACACCTGAAATGACAGCGATTAATAGTGCGATGAACACAGCAAAGCTTAAGAACAGCACATAATCGATCCGATAGCGGCGAAACGGATTCACTCTCAGCATGACAGCCCTCCCGGATAAACCAAAAAGCTGCGAAATTCGCAGCCATTTTTCTTACCATATTACCCTTTGAGCCCAGTGGTCGCAATGCCCTCTACAAAATGCTTTTGGGCTAAGAAAAAGATGAGCACCGGCGGAACGATAGACAGCAGGGACATAGCAAGAAGCTGCCCCCATGCTACGGCAGATTGGGTATCGATAAACATCCGCAGTGCAAGCGGTATCGTGTATTTATCGACCGAATTCAAGTAAATCAGCGGACCGAAATAGTCCTCCCAGCCCCAGATAAAGGAGAAGATGGTCGCGGACACAAGCGCAGGCTTGGTCAGGGGCATAATGATTCGCCAGTAGATCCCGAACCAGCTGCAGCCGTCGATTTTGGCCGATTCGTCAAGCTCCTTCGGTATACTCCGAATGAACTGCACGATCAGGAAAATGAAGAACGCGCCTCCCATCGCCGCCGGTACGACCAAAGGCAAATACGTGTTGATCCAGCCGAAGGAGTGAAACATGGCGTACTGCGGGATCAGTGTGACCTGATGCGGAAGCATGATCGTCAGCAGTAGGATTGAGAACCAGAAGTTCTTCAACGGAAACGTCAGCCGGGCAAAGCCAAAGGCAACCAGGCTCGCCGCAGCCACGTGCAGCACGGTACCGGCAATATTGACCTTCAAGCTGTTCAGATAAAAATAGGTGAACGTATACGTGGGCAGCGCGTTCCATCCGTTCGGGTAATTTTCCCATACCCATACGGCCGGCAGCAGGGAGGCCCGGGTAAGATCCTCCGTCGTTTTAAACGAGGCGAACACCCACCAAAGCACCGGATATATCATCATAAGGCTGAACGCGATGAGGATAGCGTGCGTCACCAGCTTGCCTTTCCATGTCAGCTGCTTCTTCATTTGCCCGACCCCGTTTCCGATTCGTAGAACACCCAATATTTGGAGGCAAGGAAATTCGCAAGGGTGAAGATACTTACAATCACAAGCAGAATCCAGGCGAGTGCGGAAGCGTAGCCCATCTCCAGGCTGCCGAACGCCTTGTTATAAAGAAACAGCGCGTACACTTCCGTCGAGTTGATCGGTCCGCCGTTCGTTACGATATAGGCCGAGGTGAACGCCTGAAAAGAATTGATTATCCCCATGATCAAGTTGAACAAGATGACAGGGGATAACATAGGCAGTGTAATCATGAAAAACTGCCTGAACTTTGACGCTCCGTCTACCGAGGAAGCCTCGTAAAGCTCGGAAGGAATTTGTTTAAGCCCTGCTAGGAAAATGATCATCGCCGAACCGAACTGCCAGCAGGTGAGGAGAATCAGTGTCCAAATCGCCGTTTCCGGGCTGCCGATCCAGTTTTTCGGCGTGATTCCGATAACCACGCCCAGCTTGTTGATAAAGCCGTCTATGCCGAAGATATTTTTCCACAACACCGCAACCGCCAGGCTGCCGCCAATCAGGGAAGGCAAATAAATGACGGTCCGGTACAACGATATGCCGCGGATCGCCCGGCTCAGAAGCATCGCAACGCCTAGCGCCGCAGCCAGCTTCAACGGGACGGAGGCCAGCACGTATGTGAAGGTAACCTTCAGCGAGTTGTAGAATAGTCTGTCGTTTGCGATGGCTTCGAAATTTTTGGTTCCGATCCATTGCGGGGCCTCCAGCAAAGAGTATTCTGTGAAGGATAAATAGAACGATTGAATGATTGGCCACAGCTGAAGAACCAGAAAGCCGATAAGCCAGGGAGCGATAAACAAATAACCTGCGAACGGCGCATTCCACCGCTTCAAATATTGCCGAATTCCTGACCTCGGCTGCGCTTTCGCCACAGCGACAGGTATTGTAGATTGCGTATCTATCGAGATCACCCACCTATGAACGGATTTTTCCTTTACTTAAACTTAAGTATACGGGCCGTTTCCCGATTGCTGTAGGTGAGAGATGTACAAATTCTTTCAATATTTTACGAAAAAGCACCGAGGCGATACGATTCTTACCTCGCCGGACTTACACCGGCCAGTTATGCCTAACTTAGCTGGGCGCGCTTAACAACAAAACCCATGCATCTCTGCATGGGTTCTTCCCTCTACCTGCTGTTACCTAACTTCACTGCACCCTCTCAGATACATACCATTGAAACGTGTTCTTCCCCTTCGCCTTAGCCTGGTACAGCGCGGTGTCCGCCTGTTTGAGCAGCTCGTTGAGCTTGTTCGCATCCAGCGAAGTGTAGGTGACGATGCCCATGCTGACGGTCAAAAGGAATTTCTCATCCCAAGCCGATAGACGCTCAAGAATGGCTTTGGCATGCTGCTCAATCTCCTGAGGGTCCAACAGCTCCGGGAAATTCACGATAAACTCGTCCCCTCCGAGCCGAACGGCATACCCTTTGTGTGTTTCCATGTATTTTGTAAGCCTGCCTGCGACATCTTTAAGAACTTCATCCCCGGCGTCGTGGCCCAGCTGATCGTTTACATTTTTGAACCCGTCCATATCCAGAAAAAACAAGCTTCCGCCCCGATCCGACGTTTCCGGGAAGGTTTGGACAAGGTACTGCCTGTTATATAAGCCTGTTAATGCATCTCTATAAGCCAGCCGTTCCAGTTCCAAATAGTAGGCGAACATTTTGGCGATTCTGCGGAACATGGCGATTTCACTGCTGTCGAATTTAGCTGCCGCCGGATGGACTGCACACAAGGTACCGAACACATCCCCATTGGTAAGTATAATCGGTACGCCGATATACGAATTGATGTTGGCCCCTTTCAGCAGCTCCCGCATCGGTTCCAGACAGCTTTCCTTACTGATATCTTCGAAAATCAATGGTGCATTATGTTCAAAATCAATCCTGTTACAGACGGTTTGTTCCCGGTTGATCGCGAGTCCTTCCGGAATGATGCTCCCGTTGTGGTTCTCCAACACTTTCAGGATAATCTGTTGGGCCGCTGTCAGTGCGCTGATATAAACCAGCTTGTCCTGCATCACTTCATTTGCCATCTGCAAAACATCATCGGCCATCTCATCGAAGTTCCGGTACATCCCCAGCTCGCTCAAAGATATCGCCATACTGCATTTCCCCTTGCCATTAATATCATGGAATCTATCTACTTATTGTAATCCGGCGCGGGAAGTTTGGTAAGTCCTTTTTAACAATATATAGCTCTGGTAGCAAAAAAAATAGACCGCTGTTCCTAGCGGTCTATTTTTGTCCCGAAATTTAATTCATACAGTTAACCTTAAAACCCGTTAATGACCGTCACCGCAAAAGCCAGTACCGCCAGCACCAACGCCGGCAGCGCTTTGCCGAACGAATCCCCGACACGAAGATGGAAGATGACGGCGAACAGCATGGTTACGCCAATCCACAGTCCAGCCCAGCTCGCCAGGCCCTCTACCCAAATCCCTGCGATCATGCCGGCCGCACCGACAACGTGAACAAGACCAGTTACGATACGGAACCATGGAGGCAGCCTCAGATGGTTGAAGTTATCTACCTGCATTTGCTGGCCTGTCAGCTTGCCGGATGCAAACAGTAAAAACGCAGCCCCTAACAACACTTGCAAAACAATCGAAACAATGTGCATGAATAAGTCCCCCTTGCTGGCCGTAGATGTCATATACGCACTGATTCGCACCTATCATACTTTGCAGCGCGAGTTTGAAGCGCGGATTCGATCGCTCGATATGGCTTTTGAGCTGCCCGGTCCCCGTCTGCGCCCGATGTTCATGCAGCTCAAATCAACAAAGTCAATTCCCTGCAGGCGGAAGTTGCCGAGGGCTTACTTGGAAACCTTTCTTCAGAACATCGTATGAAGCTGCGGGAGCTTTTATCCCTGTTGAATCCGGCCTGGACCGAGGGTTCATGCTGCTCTGGGGAAGACAACAGGGATGGCTGTGTGGAGTAGAGGAATACACAACATCAAAGGTCCGGGCGAGCGCAAATTTAATCCACAGACAGCAGACCAGCATCCTAACGAATCCTACAAACGCTATTTGCCTACAAATGAGCCAGTTTTGAGTCTAACGAACTGTAGACACGCTATTTAGCGCAAAAACTCACTTTGAGGCGAGAAATCGGCTGAATAACGATTGTGGGGTTCGTTACGTTCCAAAATGCCCGATTTTCATCGAAATAGCGTGTGTGGAGTTCGTTAAACGACGACGGACCAGCGGCAGCATGCCAACAGGACGCGAAACAAACCGCATAATCTGCGAGCGGACTACAGGATCAGCTTGGTTCGCCGCTTACCACCTAACGCGCGCACAAAAAAACCGATCCCTATCTGGAATCGGTTTCTTGGGTTTACTAGGTTCGGTCGATGCGGTCGAGGGCCATTTTGTACCCGTCGTTGCCGTAGTTCAAGCAGCGCTTAACCCGGGAAATGGTCGCCGTGCTCGCGCCGGTCTCCGCTTCGATCTGGTTGTACGTGCAGCCTTTGCCCAGCATCCGCGCCACTTCCAACCGTTGGGACAGGGATTGGATCTCGTTCACCGTGCACAAATCATCAAAAAATATATAACATTCCTCAACACTCTTCAGCGTCAAAATGGATTCGAATAACTGGTCTATCGTCTTGTCGTTCAACTTCTTCAGCTGCAACTCTATCAACCCCTACTATGTCATGGTTTTAGTTTACTTTATTTGCTTAAAGGATTCAAGCATTGACGCGCTACCAACCGCACACTAGGCCCCTCTCCCGATAAAAATCCCGCACCCGGGACATTCGTCCAATCCGCGCACCCGCCCACAACATAAACTACACTAACATCCCTGTGCTTGAGCGGAGAACACGTTCAGGATGTCAGGGCACTATAACTGCAAAATAAGGGTGTGACCAAAATGGTTCAAAGAGATAAGTACGCGGCATACCGCAACAACGGAGGCGTAGTCGTGCACCGGCCTACAGTGTCGGCCTATCCGGCGGCAGGATACGACAGCCAGCTTCTGTCCGGCGGCGGACAGAGCGGTCTCGGCGGCGCCGATTTCTACACGCAAGGATATTCGCCGGGAGCCGGCCAGTTTCCTGCCGGAGCTCCCGGGCAAGGTTACGGCGGCGGTGGCGGCGGGCTGTTTGGCGGCGGCGCCCCAGGAGGCAGTGGAGGCGGCGGTTTGTTCGGCGGCGGCGGTGCCGCTGGCGGTGGCGGAGGTGGCGGTGGCGGCCTAGGCGGCCTGCTCGGCGGCGGTGGCGGCGCAGCCTCAGGCGGCAGCAAGCTGCCGAATCTGAAGGACATTTCCGCTTTCGTAGAGCGGATGGGCGGCATTGAAGGCATCGTCAACACGATGACGAAAGCCCAGAAGTTTATGAACAGCGTGCAGCAGTTTGCGCCGATGTTCAAGCTGCTTGCCACCTCGTTCGGGAAGAAAAAAGCCGACGATGACGACGATGACATCCCCGTACGCAGACGCCGCAAGCGGAAGCGGAGCAGCTACAAAGGCAAAGGCCGCCGCACTAAGGGCAAAAGCCGGAGGTAAGGCCGCCTCCTAAACATGACAGTTGAGCACATCACCCAGCCTGTGCTTCCCTAGGACAAAAAAGAAGGCTCCGGCTTCTTACGGCCGGGGCCTTCCTATGCTTCTTTGGAGATGTCTGAGTTTATCCGGATTAGCCACATTATAGATGGCCTGGATCCGATCGTCTTTCACAGCAAAAGAGTATACATAATGCTGCTCGCCGACGGATAACAGCAATCCGGGCATCCGGTTCACTGTAATAAAGGAACCGGTATACTTTCCTGCATACATTTTCAGCAGGTTCTGCATCAGTTGGATCACATTGGCCGCGCCGTGAACAGGGACTCGGGCTGCCATTACCTTGCCGCCGCCGTCGGAGTAGAAAGCCACATCCTCGCTGACCAGCTCCAAAATCCGGTCTACATTTCCGTTCATCATCGATTGGACGAACTCTTTTACTTTGGCTTCAACAACCGAGTAAGAGGGTTGTTCGGCCGGGTCATAGTGGATGCTGTTTTTGGCCCGGCGGCAGATTTGCCTGCAGTTCGCCGTGCTTTTGCCTACCATGCCTGCAATTTCATCGTAAGAGTAGCTGAATACTTCATGAAGCAGGAACACTGCGCGTTCCACGGCGTTCAACTGCTGCAGCAATAACAAATACGCAGTAGATATGGTCTCTTCCTGCAAATACAGCCGGGACGGATCGGAGGGGTCCCCTTTCACGTCCAGCAAAGGCTCCGGAAGCCAAGGCCCAACGTACACCTCACGCTGCCTGGCTGACGAGCGGATGAGGTCCAGGCAGCGGTTCGTCACCATTTTGCTCAAATAGGCCTTCTTGTGTTCAATGTCTTCCTGGCCGGGGAGGCGGTCAAAAGCGATAAACGTTTCCTGCACGATATCTTCCGCGTCCATCACACTGCCTAACATGCGGTAAGCTAACGAAAAAAGCAAAGGCTGATACATTTCATAGAGTGAAGTAGTGCTCATAAATTTATCCTCTCTAGGCAATTACGGCTTGCTTCCCTTGCACAAGATGCTGAACGGCACGTTTGGCGCTGGCTGCCGAAGCATCAACAAGGAGTTCGCCATGGGACACCCAGTCCCCTGCCACATACAGCCCCTGAATTTCAGGAACGGCAGGTCCCGGGAGCTCAGTCCGGTTCATATGGGGGAAGTCGTGTACGACTGTCATTTTGGGCAGATACTGCCGTGCAGCTGTCAGCTCACGCCACCCGGGCTGGGCCAGATCCAGCACGGCCTCTAAATCCAGCTCATCCCGTTTCGCATCCGGCTGCGGACCCTGGTATTTCAGCAGGCTTACGGAATGGGTGCCGTCCTCGCTCATCACAGCAGACCGCGGTTTGCCGCTGCGGGACTGGTCCGTCAAAAATACCGGCTGATCCAACCCGTAGATAAAGTTATGATCCGGTTTAGGCAGGCTGCGCAGCCCGACATCCAGACATGCTGCCGTCACAGGGACCGCTTGCTTTGCCCATCTGTGGAGTGCCGTTTGTTCAGAATCGGCGATGAGCTTACATGCTGCGGCCGGCGGTGCGGTTATAATGATATTCGCTGCCGGAATCCTTGTTCCTTCCGCGTTCGTCACCGAACGGACCCGCCCGTTCTCCTGTTCCACGGACGACGCCTTCCAACCGACGGCACATTCGACGCCGTGACTTAAGGCAATCCCGCGAAGCTGTTCCACTATACTCCCCCAGCCCCTGTCAACATAGAACACGCCTTTCAACGAACGCTGCAGCTGCTTCAGAACAGGTCCCGCTGTCTGCAGCTCTGGTGCCATCGCATAGCTCGCGGTGCGCAACAAGGAGTAAAACAAATTCCGGAGCATCGGATCCGAAAGCTCATGTTCCACCCAATCCCGGACGCTGATCCGGTTCCACTTGCTCGTATCCGCTGTCCCTAGTTTCGCAAACCACTTGCCGAACTCCATTTTTCCTTTCCATGACAGTAGAGGCGACTGCACCAAGCTGGATAAACTCATGGGCATGAGGCACAATTCCTTCTTCCATATGCCGTATGCGTTGACGTCAGGCTGGCTCCCTTCCAGGCGAACGCCCAGTTCTTTAAACGTTTCATAGGCTTCCCCTTTGAACAAAGCATGCGCACCTAAGTTGAAGTACACGCCTTCCTTCTCATTCGTGACCGCCCGGCCGCCTAACCGCTGCTGCTGCTCCAAAACAATGGTGCGCTGCCCCGCTTTCGCCGCATAAATTGCCGCCGTTAACCCTGCTATGCCTCCGCCCACTACCGCAACATCGTATGTTGTATCCATCTTTCATCAGCCTCCCACTTGGTTTACACATGTAACGGGGAAGGCGTTCAGAATGTGACATTCAGCTTGGTTCATTTTTTTGCCGGCTGTTACTTGATTTCGGAGAGGTGCTTTTGACCATTGACAGGAGGGGGAAAAGGGAGTTTAATGATGAGTAAGTAATTCACTCATTATTAAAGGAGATGCTTTATGTGAGTAAAAAAACGCTCCTACCCGATCTTTTCCTGAGAACTTGGAATCGGCGTAACCATGCTCGGAAGCTGGAAATGACCAAGCAAGGCTGCATCGTGGAATCTTCCTATGTAACGATCGGAGGCATCGAGCAGTGGATTACGATCCGGGGGGAAGACCGCAGCAACCCGGTGCTCCTGTTTCTCCATGGAGGCCCGGGTTCCCCCTACACTGTTTTCACCCCTCTGCTTAGGGAATGGGAACAAGATTTTACCGTAGTGCAATGGGATCAGCGCGGGGCTGGCCATACGTTTCGTAAGAATGGCGTTGACGGAAGCGGCCGGATTACATTTGACCGTCTCGTTCAGGATGGCATGGAAGTGACCGAATATGTGTTGAAGAGACTGGGCCAGCGGAAACTGATTCTGATTGGAAGCTCCGCAGGCAGTTTAACCGGGGCGATGATGGCACGGCAGCGTCCGGATTTATTTTACGCTTATATCGGTACGGACCAGAATACGCCTGATCCCATGCACCTGGGGTACGAATCGGCTCTGAAAGCATTGCAGACTGCCGGACTTCCTAAGGGAGTCGAGCTCGTAAAGAAGATGGGGCCTGCTGCCAGAAAGTGGACCCGAAAAGATTTTGACCGCAGAAATCGGATCCTTGTCAACGCCTCGCCTCAGGTTCCTCATATGATCATGGACCTTATGCTGCCTTCTATGCTCTCTTCCCCCCACCACACGCTGCGCGACCTGTCCGTTATCATGAAAGGTATGCATTTTACACTAGACTATCTGTTTGATGAGTTTATGAATTTCGACTATGCCGGACGAATTGGGACTCAGTTTGAAGTGCCGTTTTTTCTGTTCCAAGGAGATTCCGATGTAATTACGCCGACGGTTACGGCTAAGGATTTTTTTGATCGGGTCGAGGCGCCCCATAAGGAATTTGTGCTGATTCGGGAGGCGGGCCACCTTGCCTGTTTTGCCAGACCGGGGCAGTTTTACGAAGAACTGATGCGGAGGGTGCGGCCATGGGCGCTGGAGGAAACTTTTGATACAATAGATGCATCACGATAAGAACGGAGAGACACCCCTTGTCCCCTTTAAACAAACAACAACTGGAACGCATCCGCGACGAACGCAGGGAACAGATCAAGCAGACGGCGATGAAGCTGTTTGCGCGCAAAGGATTTGCCGGCACCAAAACCAGCATGATTGCTGCCGAGGCCGGGATCAGCGAAGGATTGATCTACCGGCACTACAGCTCCAAAGACGAACTGTTTACGGAAATTGTGCAGGAACTGATGGACGAAGCACGACGCGAGTTGGAACATCTCCCTCACCTCCCCGGCACGCCTTACGAGCAGATCAAAGCGTTAACCGAGAACATGCTGGATGTGAATCATAAATACGCATTTATGCTGATGGAAAGAACCCGCAAGAACGAGGCGGTGCCTGAAGCGGTGAAAGCAATTTTTCAAAACCACCGCGACCTTGCTTTTACCGATCCGATGGTCCCCGTTGTTGAGCAGGGGCAGCGTGACGGCCAATTCACAGAGGGAGATCCGCGCAAGCTGCTTTCCTGGTATTTTTCTGTTGTAAACAGCTTGATTGTACAGGAGCAGGAGCATCAGCCTTATGGTATGCCTGATGTGGATGTGTTGATGCGGATGTTGGGGAGTCCGAAACCCTGATTTGTTGCACTTTTACCTGACTTCCTGCACAGACCTTCGGATTTTGGCAGCTGCCAGACCCGCCGCTCCGGCTGCTAAAGCGAGCAATAATCCGATGCCTGCGACCCAAGGGTGATATGAGACGGTGTCCAGAGAGTCGAGAGCAGTACCGCCGATTCCGGCACCGGCGGCTAAGCCTAAGTGTACGACAGACATGTTCAAGCTCATGACCATATTCGCGGAATCCGGTTCCTGCTGCAAAAAATAGGTCTGAAGCGCCGGCCCCCCAATGAACATGGCCAGTATAATAAGAGCTAACAGGACCAAGGCAAGCTGCGGTACAGACGAAGCTGGCGGCAGCAGCGCCAATGCAGCCAGTTGCAGCATCAAACTTGCCGCGATGGCACGCTTTGCCCCCCATCGGTCTATGATGAAGCCTCCAGCACGCGAACCGAGCGCCCCGATCACGCCAAGCACAAGTATAACTGCTCCGATCCGCGCCGGGTCCATGTGTAATATCTCTTTTAAATAAGGTGACAAATACGAATAGAACGCGGAAGTACCTGTTTCCCGAAAAAAGCTGAGCGCCAGCCCGCTGACGACAACCGTGCTGCCAAGTACACTTACTTGTTTTTTCAAAGGCACAGGCGCCTGCCCTTCCATCTTCGGCACCAGTTTATAGATCACATAGAGCAGTACGAGGCTTAGCACAAATAACAATAGAAAACTGCTCCGCCAATCCCGCAACTCTGTAATGGCAACACCTATAGGAACACCTAGCACCAACGCCCCGCTAAAACCTAGTATAATCGTAGCTATAGCGCCGCCTAATTTTTCGGGAGCAACCAGCTTCGGTGCAACGGAAAAAGAAGTAACGAGGAACAGGCCCGAGCTGGCGCCCAGTACAATCCGGGAAACCACAGCCATAGCGAAGCCGCTGCTGCTGAACGCGATGAAACTGCCAGCTAGATAAAGCCCCAGTGATCCGAGTAGTACCCGCTTGCGGTCCATCCTGGAAGTCATAAGCACCAAGGCCGGTGTTCCAATAGCAAAAGCCAGAGAGTAAAACGTAATCAGCTGCCCTGCCAAGCCGACGGAAATGTTCAAATCGCGCGCGACTTGCGGAAGAATTCCCCCTATAATTAACTCAGAGGTCGCTGTGAAAAATACACCTAAAGCCAGTACATACACTGTCATCCCGTTTCTATCCATCCTTGTCATCCTCCCTTTCTTGTTTCCGCTTTAAGGTTATTATAAGTAAGCAACAAACATTATGTAAGTACGCAAAAGGAATGGAGCAGCTCAAACCGTTTTGACTACCTTCATGTAAAGCAGGTGAACGATCATGGAATACGAAGATAAACCGGAAGCGATCTGTACCGTATTGCAGATTCTCAACTCCAAATGGGGCTATCGCCTCATCGCCGAATTAGCAAGCAGTCCTAGACGTTTCAACCAACTTAACAAGGATTTGCCTATGATCAGCACCCAATCGCTGACGAATGCCCTTCGTCATTTGGAGCAGCACGGCATGGTCCTGCGCGAGGTCACCCCTTCAGTTCCCATCACAGTGGAATACTCTTTGACCCCCAAAGGCGAGGAATTCTTTCAGGCGTTGAAACAAATGGAGCAATGGGCGGAGCGTTGGGCGTGACGAATCATATTGTGCGGAAAAAAACCTCCGCTATCCCAAAGGATAGCGGAGGTTAGTTTTGTATACTTCCGATTTACTTACAGCTTACGAGATGTCATTTTCGCTTGCGTGAACAGCAGCAGGTAGTCGTGGCCGCCGGCTTTGGAGTCGGTGCCGGACATGTTGAAGCCGCCGAATGGGTGCGCGCCGACAAGGGCGCCGGTGCATTTACGGTTGATGTACAGGTTGCCGACGTGGATTTCTTCCAACGCGTAAGAGATGCGGTCTTCGTCGCGGGAGAAGAAAGCTCCTGTCAGGCCGTACTCGGTGTCGTTGAACAGCTCGATTGCATGCTTGTAATCCTTCGCTTTACCGATCGCCAGAACCGGCCCGAAAATTTCTTCCTGCATGATGCGGGCTCTGCCGTCTACGTCAGCAAAGACTGTAGGTTGGATGTAGTAGCCGTTGCCCTCTGCTTTGCCTCCGCCTGCGATCAGGCGGCCTTCGCCTTTACCGATCTCGATGTATTCAAGAATTTTGGCGTAGGCGTTTTTGTCGGAAACCGGTCCGATCGCGAAGTTCTGCTCTTGCGGACCAACAACGAGTTTCTTCGTCTTCTCTTCCACAAGCGTCACCACTTGATCATACACCGACTCTACCACGAACGCGCGGGAACCGGCGGAACACTTCTGCCCTTGGAACCCGAACGCGGAAGCTACGATGGCCGTTGCTGCAGCTTCAAGATCAGCGGTTTCGTCTACAACGATACCGTCTTTACCGCCCATTTCCGCTACCAGACGCTTGATCCAAATTTGGCCCGGAGCTGTTTCGGCGGCTAAACGGTTGATGCGCAAGCCTACTTCCTTGGAGCCTGTGAAGGAGATGAAACGAGTCTTCGGATGTGTAGTCAGGTAGTCGCCCACTTCCGCCCCGCTGCCCGGGATGAAGTTGATCACGCCGGCAGGCAAGCCCACTTCTTCCATCAATTCCACGAACATGTGCGCGATGACCGGCGTAACGGATGCCGGCTTCAGCAGTACGGTATTACCGGATACTACCGCAGCGGTGGTCATCCCCACACAGATCGCCAGCGGGAAGTTCCACGGAGGTATTACCACGCCTACACCCAGCGGGATGTAGCTTAATTTATTGTCTTCGCCCGGCACTTTGGTCAACGGACGGTGCTCGTTCGTTTCGCTAAGACGGATCATTTCGCGCGCATAATATTCCATGAAGTCGATCGCTTCCGCGGTGTCAGCGTCGGCTTCCGGCCAGTTTTTGCCGGCCTCGTAGATCATCATAGCGGAGAATTCATGCTTGCGCTGACGCATCAGGTCCGCAGCTTTGAACAGATACTCTGCGCGTTCCGCCGGGGATACCTTTTTCCACGATTCAAAAGCCGTCAATGCGGTTTGCATTGCTTTTTCCGCCAGCTCCTGGCTCGCTTTGCTCACGCTGCCGATGACTTCGTCCACGTTGCCAGGGTTGATGGACACGATGCGGTCTTCGGTTGTGATTTTATCGGAACCAATGTGAAGGGGAATGTCGCGTCCCAGCAATGTTTTTACTTTGGCCAGAGCGTCCTCCATCGCTTTCTTGTTCTCCGGCAGGCTGAAATCTGTAAAAGGTTCAATCGCGTATGGGGCAATGTTTTTCGTTTGAGTAGTCATGTTCTTCTCTCCTTTATGATCTGTTGATCCATTGTATGTGGGATAGGCTTCGCCTGTACTTACACCCAGCCGCGGAAGCGCGAGGCTTCGGCCATTTTGCGTAAACCGACGATGTAGGCGGCCAGGCGCATGTGGACTTTTTTGGACTGAGCCGTGTCGTAGACGTTGTGGAAAGAGTCCGTCAAAATGCGGTCCAGACGCTCATTCACTTCCTGCTCGCTCCAATAGTAGCCCTGATTATTCTGTACCCATTCAAAATAGGAAACCACCACGCCGCCCGCACTAGCCAGCACATCCGGTACGATCAGCACGCCGCGGTCCGAAAGAATCTCGGTCGCTTTGGTCGTCGTCGGCCCGTTTGCCGCCTCCACGAGGATGCGCGCTTTGATGTCGTGGGCATTTTTCTCGGTAATCTGGTTCTCAATCGCGGCCGGCACGAGGATATCGCAGTCTTTAATGAGAAGCTCCTGATTCGAAATCCGGTTCGGAAAAATATTCGTCACGGTACCAAAAGAGTCCCGCTTATCCATCAGCTCATCGATGTTCAGCCCGTCCGGATTGTAGAGCGCGCCAACAGCATCCGAGATGCCTACTACTTTGGCGCCTGCATCGTACAGGAACTTCGCCAGGAAGCTGCCCGCATTGCCGAAGCCTTGGATGATGACGCGGGAACCGGGAATTTGCATGCCCATGGCCGCAGCCGCTTCCCTCATCACTATCGTAACACCTTTGGCCGTCGACGTCTCTCTGCCTACGGAACCACCCAGTACAATCGGCTTCCCGGTAATGAAGCCCGGGGCGTCGAACTCGCGGATCCGGCTGTATTCGTCCATCATCCAAGCCATAATCTGCGCGTTGGTGAACACGTCCGGGGCCGGAATGTCTTTGGTCGGCCCGACGATTTGGCTCACCGCGCGGACGTAGCCGCGGCTGAGGCGCTCCAGCTCGCCCAGGGACATCGTGCGCGGATCGCATTGGATCCCGCCTTTGCCGCCGCCGTACGGCAGGTTCGTGATGCCGCATTTGATGCTCATCCACATCGACAGCGCCTTGACCTCTTCCTCGGTGACGTCCGGGTGGAACCGGATGCCGCCTTTGGTCGGGCCGACGGCGTCGTTGTGCTGGGCGCGGTAGCCTACGAACACTTTCACTTTGCCGTTGTCCATCCGCACCGGAATGCGGACAGTCAGCAGGCGAATCGGCTCTTTCAGCAGCTCGTAAAAGGATTCGTCATAATGCATCACGTCCAGCGCTATGCGGATGACTTCCTGCGTACGTTCGAACACGCTCAGGTTTTCGGCCGCAGGCACAACGCCTTGCGCTAGAGGCAGGTCCGCGGATGGAGCTGCAGATGCCGATGCAGGTTGTGCGGCGGATTCGGTTGCCACAATTGGTGTAGACATATGGGATTCCTCCGGTCGGATGATGGAATAAAAGGGTTAAACGGATGCTGCGGATTGCTGCCCGGACACGCTCAGCACTTGCTTGATGCGCTCAATAGCCCAGTCCAGCTCTTCGCGGCTAATGACCAGCGGCGGCGCAAAACGAATCGTAGTTTCATGCGTCTCTTTACACAGCAAGCCCAGCTCTTTCAGCTTTTCGCAATACGGGCGAGCCGCCGAAGACAGCTCTACGCCGATGAACAAGCCGCGTCCGCGGATGTCCGTGATAGCCGGATTGTCGATCTCGCGCAGCTTGGTGATGAAGTATTCGCCCAGTTCCAGGGAACGCTGCACCAGCTGCTCGTCATTCAGCACATCCAGAGCAGCGATTGCCACGGCGCAGCCGAGCGGGTTTCCGCCGAACGTGGAGCCGTGCGAGCCCGGGTTGAACACACCGAGGACTTCTTCATTAGCAGCTACCGCGGAGATCGGGAATACACCGCCACCCAGCGCTTTCCCCATAATGTAAACGTCCGCTTCGATCTCTTCCCAATCGGTAGCAAACATGCGGCCTGTACGTCCGAAGCCGGTTTGGATCTCGTCCGCTACGAACAGGATATGGTTCTCTTCGCACAGCGCCTTTGCTTCTTTCAGGAAGCCGTCGCGCGGAATGATGATGCCCGCTTCCCCTTGAATCGGCTCTACCAGGAAGCCGGCTGTATTAGGCGTGATGGCCGCCTTCAGCGCGTCGATGTCGCCGTAAGGAATGATGCGGAAGCCCGGCGTGAACGGACCGAACCCTTCTTTGTACTCCTCGGAGGAGGAGAAGGAGGTGACGGTGATCGTCCGTCCGTGGAAGTTGCCTTCGCAAACGATGATTTCGGCTTGGTTTGCCGGTACTTTTTTGACTTGATAGGCCCATCTTCTGACCGCCTTCACTGCTGTTTCGACCGCTTCGGCACCAGTGTTCATCGGAAGGATCATGCTTTTGCCGGTAAGGGCCGCCAATTTCTCGTAAAAAGCACCCAACTGATCGTTATGAAACGCGCGGGACGTCAAGGTGACTTTATCCGCCTGGTCTTTCAGAGCCTGAATGATGCGCGGATGCCGATGCCCCTGGTTCAACGCGGAATAGGCGCTGAGCATATCCATGTAACGGTTCCCTTCCGGGTCCTGCACCCACACGCCCTCGGCCTGTGAGATCACGATTGGCAATGGATGGTAATTATGTGCGCCGAATTTCTCGGTTTGTTCGATAATATGGTTAGTTTGTGTCATGGGAAACCTCCTCGTAAAAATCGGGTTGAAGCGCAAAACGATACTGTATTATGTATAAGCAAAAAGGATGCCAACATGTGCGCGCGACAGTTCATAAGAGGAAAGCGGATTATGTGCAAAATATTTTGGCATGGATGCCATGTAATTTGGCAGTATGCAAAATATTTTGGCGGAAGGCGGCGGCGATGGTACAATGGGAGTAGGAAGGCACGTTTGTCAGGAGTGCCGGTCTGCGGCGTGGTGGGTAGTTTTTACTCTCCATGGTCACTCCGGCCCGGTGGTGGGTAGTTTTTACTCTCCATGGTCACCCAAGCGCGATAGTGGGTAGTTTTTCGAGTTTAGTGACAGGTTGGAAAGGCAGGTTTTGTTCAATGAGCATGGAGGACACTTCGCATCTGGAGAAAATGCTGGCGCTGTACAGGCAGGTCACGGATAACATTAACGAGGGCGTGCATGTCGTAGACGAACACGGGCGTACGCTCATATATAATTTGAAAATGACGGAACTCGAGTCGATGAGCCGGGAGCGTGTGTTGTGGAAACCGCTGGAGGAAGTGTTTCAGTTCTCAGGAGGACAGGAAAGCACGCTGCTGCGGGCGCTGAAGACGGGCAAGCCGGTGCACAACGTAAGGCAGACTTATTACAACGATAAAGGGAAAAAAATCACCACCCTCAACCACACCCACCCCATCTACGATGACGGGAAGCTGATCGGCGCGGTGGAAATTGCGAACGACGTAACGAAGCTGGAGCGCCTGGTACGCGGGAATCTGATGGAGCATCAGCAGGAAGGCGGGCTGCGGTACACGTTCAGCAGCATCATCGGCCGCAGCAATGCGATTCGCGAGGTGATCCGACACGGGGAACGTGCGGCGCGGACGCCGTCCTCCGTGCTGGTCGCCGGGGAAACCGGCACCGGCAAAGAGCTGTTCGTGCAGAGCATCCATAATGCGAGCTCCCGGGCGGAGCGGCCGTTCATCTCGCAGAACTGTGCGGCGCTGCCGGACACGCTAATCGAGAGCCTGCTGTTCGGCACGGCGAAGGGCGCGTTCACCGGTGCGGTGGAGCGGCCCGGGTTGTTCGAACAGGCGGAAGGCGGTACGCTCTTCCTCGACGAGATCAACTCGCTCGGGCTGCCGCTGCAGGCGAAGCTGCTGCGCGTCCTGCAGGAGCGCAGCGTCCGCCGCGTCGGCGACACCAAGGACCGCCCGGTCGACGTGCGCGTCATCGCCGCGCTCAACGAAGACCCGATCCATGCGGTCACGGAGAACCGGCTCCGCAAGGATTTGTACTACCGCCTCGGCGTAGTTGTCCTGATCCTCCCTCCCCTGCGGGAGCGGCGGGAGGATGTGATGCCGCTGGTGCGACATTTCATAGAGCGGTATAACGCTCTATTCGGCATGCACGTGAGCGGCGTCACCGCCGAGGCTGAGCAGTTCCTCGCCGGGCATGACTGGCCCGGCAACGTGCGGGAACTGCAGCACGTCATCGAGGGGGCTATGAACCTCATGGACGACGAGACCCTCATCGGCATGGAGCACATGCCGGTGTATCACGCGAGCCGCGTGGTGCGGGCCGCGGCGAATCCTGTTGAAGCAGCCGCGGATGCGACGCACCCAGAACATATGCAGCCAATCAACGAAAATAGCGGGCAGTTGTCCGCAACCGTTTCAACAGAACTCCATACCCAGGATGCAGTAAGCGATAGGCATGAACTAACCGACACCTTTGCACCTTTGAAGGATAAGCTCGAAGAGTTCGAACAAGCTTACGTCCGTCAGGCCGTCGCCCGCCATGGGGGCAATATCTCCCGGGCAGCCAAAGACCTCGGTATCAGCAGACAAAGCCTGCAATATCGCCTTAAAAAGCTGAACTCGTAGCCTCAACCGTCCCCCTTACAGCCACAAAACAACAAAAGGGCAAAGATGTTGTACTTTCTACAACATTTTTGCCCGATTTCATACACTTTTCCCTAAATTGTTGTATTGGCTGCAACATTTTGACCTCCCAAACCGATTTACAAAGCAGAAATGTTGCACATTATACAACATTCGCCTCTTTACACCCTAAAAACTCATCAAAATGTTGCACGAAATACAACTTTCGTTACTCTAGTAGTTACGCTCGTCTGCTGCTTGGTGCTAAGACGAAATCGTTCCCACCCGATCCACCGTAATATGGCCCGTAATAAGTGACACGATTAGGATCACGAAAGTATAGGCCATTTCCAGCAAATTTTGATGCAATTGATCAGTTAACTGTATCCATGAGCCGAATATCAGATCTCTCCCCAACACAAACAGAACAGCAAAGACAACGATCATCACACAGAGCTTCACAAAGTATGTAACTATCCTCAATCTACTTCCCTCCCAATACACTCCCAATCACTTGCTCACACATCTCCCGCTCCTCCGCCAGACCAACCCTTGCGCTCAAGACTTGATTCAAACGCAGAAACTCCGGTGTAATTCCGTTCAGCACACCGATCATCTCCTCCGCCGTGGAGGGCGCGAACCACTGTTCCAGCAGCTCCAGCTGCCAACTTTCCAAAGGTGAACGGCTGCCCTGAAGTTTGGACCAGTCCCAACCGCCGCCTGACATCCGGTCCGCCTCCATATTCCAACCGTTCACGATGAACCAGCACAAGGAATTGATTTGAGTCAGCGCGTAAAACCACTCTTTTCTCCTCACTCTGCGGTATACTTCCCCGATATAAGCCAATACCTTCCCCCGCCAAACTTCAACCTCTTCCAAGGAGGGAGCATATTGGAGCCGCCCCGAAGCCTCATACACCCGCTCAAGCACACCGTCCCAGTCCTTCATGATCTTCATATGCTGCAGCCAAAGCGAAGGTTGGATATCATCAGGTTTATAGTAGAACACATCGACCTTGAGGAAACAGTCAAAATGGGCAATGGTAAACGGCGCTCCCGGAGAGATATCCTCATAAAATAGCACGTTCCCCCAAGCGGACGGACGCTGTTTCTTGGCACGAATATAACGATCCAGCTGTTCAGGTGCAACGACAACACGCAAGTCAATATCCGAGTACAAGTCCGGATTATCTTTAGCCAGCGAGCCTCCCAGAAACACTCCAAGCACATTCGGGTCCTGAAGCAAGTCCTCCATCACCTTTTGCAAAAGCCCTTCCCGCTCCCGCGGCAGTCCCAAGTCCCGTTCCTTCCAATCCGCCAACTCCGCCATACCTTACTCCCCCTGTCCCTATGTGAGATAAACCTCGATCGAAGTCTTTTGAAGAGGAGCGACCACGTTCAAATGTAGGTTTATTTGCCAATAAGAAAGCCTGTTTTCGGTTCCGAAAACTTATATTTTCCTGTGTGGTTAAAAATACTCTATCCCTCTTTCCACATCCTGTAAACAACTTTCTCCTTCCTGCAAAACCATAAATCTCTCCTCACACGTTACATTGGCATAAAAATTGCTTAATACTCCTTTTACAGCAAAATTCATGAAAACGCATCCAACACATGGGTGCGCAATCACACCAGGGGAGTGACACTATGAACGAACAATTACGGCAAAACCATTCCGGCTCCGCACCAGCGAAGCCCTTGCCGGCCAACGGCGAACTGAAGCGCACGATGAAAAGCAGGCATATGTTCATGATCTCGCTGGGAGGCGTCATCGGGACGGGATTTTTCCTCGGTTCCGGGTACACGATCCAGCAGGCTGGCCCGATCGGAGCGATCCTCTCCTACCTAGTCGGCGGATTTATTATGTACCTGACCATGGCTTGTCTAGGCGAATTATCCGTCCACATGCCAGTGTCAGGTTCCTTCCAAACGTATACGAGCCGTTTCATCGGCCGGGGTACCGGGTTTACGGTGGGCTGGATTTACTGGCTGGGCTGGGCGGTTACCGTTGCACTGGAACTGCTGGCTTCAGGACAGCTGATGCAGCGGTGGTTTCCGGATGTCGGCGTCTGGGTGTGGTGCCTTGTGTTCGGGGTGCTGCTCTTCCTGCTCAATGCACTGTCCGCCCGCTCCTTCGGGGAAACCGAATTCTGGTTTTCCGGCATCAAGGTGAGCGCAATACTGCTGTTCATTATTCTAGGTGCAGGCGCCATGTTCGGTTTCATTCCGATGAATTCGGGCGAATCCGCACCGTTATTCTCGGCTTTCACCAATGAACACAGCTGGCTGCCGAACGGCTGGACAGGCTTGATCCTGACCATGATTACGGTAAACTTCTCCTTCCAGGGAACCGAGCTCATCGGGATTGCCGCAGGAGAAAGTGAAGATCCGGAAAAAACGATCCCTAGAACGATCCGCATGGCCGTGTGGCGTACTTTCATCTTTTTCTGTTTGGCCATCTTCGTTCTGGCGGCTTTGATTCCATGGGAGCAGGCAGGCGTGGTGGAAAGTCCCTTCGTTATGGTATTCGATGCCATCGGAATCCCATATGCGGCCGACATCATGAACTTCGTTATCCTGACAGCCCTTCTGTCCGTAGCGAATTCCGGCCTATACGCAGCAACACGGATGCTGTGGTCCCTGTCCCGGGAAAACAGCCTGAATCCAAAAATGGGACAAGTCAACCGCCGAGGCGTACCGATCAACTCGCTGCTGCTGACCATGGGAATCGCTTTTTTATCTCTTCTGTGCAGTGTATTCGCAGCCGATACCGTCTTCGTCTGGCTCATCTCGCTGGCCGGCCTGGGCGCCCAAGTAGGCTGGATCGCTATCACGGCTTCGCAGCTCGCGTTCCGGCGCCATTACAGTAAAAACGGCGGCAAACTTGAAGACTTAGCCTACCGTGCGCCGCTTTATCCGTACCTGCCGCTGCTTGGCCTGATCCTGAACATTTCAGTACTCGTCAGCCTGGCATTCGATTCGGAGCAGCGGATTGCGCTGTACTGCGGGGTACCTTTTGCCATCCTGTGTTACCTTTACTACTACTTGGCGGTGAAACCGAGACAGGACAAGCGTAATACGCCTGAGCACAAGCTGGACAAAAGCAGCAATCCTGAACTTGCATAACGAACCTGCATCTCAGAACAACAGGCGCAGATATGGACTAAAAAGACCCGACTCGCAACAAAAAGGCACACTATATAAACTAAAATGACCCGTCTCACAACAAAACAGGCATACAATTTGGACTTATATGTCCTCATCTCACAACAAGCAGGCAGGCCAGCTTTGATTCGGAAATCCTGCATTTTTTACAACATAATCCTCGTCACAACAGCCTGAAAACTCAAAATACTGCAGCGAGCACAACATTTTCACCCTCGCATGGCCACTTTTAGCGTATAATGTTGTACAAAGTGCAACAATGTGTCCTTCTGCATAGTAATTGCCCCTTAATTGTTGTATGAAATACAACATGGAGAGCGGTCGACGCAGAAAACCCAGGATCCCCCGGATCCTGGGCTTTCTTGTTCATTGATACTCCCTGCGCATGATCTTGATATTCTCCTCATGGCTTTCCACCGTCATCGGCGAGTAGAACCGGAACTCCCTTTCCATTTCCTTCAGGGACGCGTCGTCTTCCCGTAAAACCGCTTCCTTCAGACGCTGTAAGTAGCTGTCCGCCATCGCAATCCGTTTCGCCATTTCTCCCCGGTCTTCCGTCGGTACGCCGTGTCCGGGAACCAGCAGCCGGATTCCATGCTCGTCCAGGATGCGCTCCGCCTTGCGCATGGTTTCCTCATAAGCTTTGGAACTGTCATTCATAAAAGGCAGCTCAAAATCCGACAAATAATCACCGGCTAGCAGCAGCCCCAGGGAACCGACGATTGTGAACAAGCTGTCCCGGGTATGCCCCGGAGCCTTATAGAACGTCAACACCGTAGAACCGATCGTCAGCTGTTCACCATCCTGCTCAATCACATAATCCAAATGCGGAAACTCGACCTCATACTCGCGGGTAATATAGTAAGCTGCATCAAATTCACGGATCAGCCCAACCTTGAAGTCTTTTTTCGGATGATCCCGCATCTCCGCACTCCCGATCGTCAAAGCGTCAGAAAAAGCATTATACCCGATAATATGGTCATAATCTCCGTGCGTGAACAAAACATAAACAGGTTTCGCTCCTTTTACGGCATCCACATGGGCGCGAATTTCCGAGATTTCCTCCGGCAGACTGTTCGGATCCACGACCAGGATCAAATCCTCCAGCTCCACTACCGTTGAGGTCGTTTGAAACATGGCGCTTTGAAACACCGTGGTTTGGTCGTATGAGAACTTTTTCATATGTGCGCTCCTTCTTACTTTCTTCAGACGATTATACATAGGAAAACCCCGCGAAGCGAATCTTCACGGGGTTGTTCATTTATTTCACTTCTTTACCAAGGTACTCAATTCCATAATACTTCCCTTGAGCCATCGGTCCCAAAGCTGCCGTGTCCCAAATGTATACGTGGTTCTCTTTCACAGCCTTGAGGTTTTTCCAGATATCGCTTTGCTGGATTTTCTCTACAGCTCCCGTACGGTTGGAGTAGTCCTCCGCCAAAAAGATCACATCCGGATTCACTTTACTTAATCCTTCAAGGTCGATTTGGCCGTCTTTATCGGTGCCCGGCGCTGCTTTCAGGCCTGCATCCAGATAGATTTTGGTGGAAGAGCCGCTGTATACGTAATTGATTTTTTCGCCGGCCATCATGAACAATGCCGTTTTGCCTGTTAAGCCTGCTGCTTCGACATTCTTCTTCGCTTCCGCCTTGCGCTCCTCATACCGCTTCACGAAGGCGTCTTTGGCTTCATTTTCTCCAATCATATCGGCAATTTGCGTAAACGTGTGGATAAACCCGTCCGGATTCAACTCCTCGCTGGAGCCGTCAACGATGACTGTAGGGGCAATTTTGCTGAGTTTGTCGTAGTCTACCTGATCCCAGTCAAAAGCGATAATCAAATCCGGCTTTGCGGCAAGCACTTTTTCATAGTTCAGCGGGTTGCCCATGTCTTCTATTTTATATTTTTTTAGTTCGTCCTCAAAAACCTTGAACCCTCCCAACACCTCTAACCCGGATACCCCGTAAGGTGCTTTGTTGAGTTCGAACAAAAAGTCAGCCCCAACAAAACTTGTAACGATTTTCTCCGGCTTGGCCGGGATGAGGGTGGTGCCTTTCAGGTGTTTTACTTCTTTGGGATAGCCGGAAGCTTTGGTTTCCGTTTCCTCTGCAGCGTTCGCCGTATTCTCGGCCTCCGCCGTTTCCTTGCTTCCGCTTCCGCAAGCGGTAACAACCAAGCTTAGTAATAGCATCAAAACGATAAACGAATTCTTTTTTAAAGTAGACATGTACTAGACCTCTTCTCTTTAATTTCATAGTGCTTATACAATAAGCAGTTTCTGCAATGTCCCGTTCTCAGGAACCGCCTCCGCCATAGGATGGCCGGGCAGCAAATCGTAAGTTACACATACCGGCTTACCTGTGCGCGGATCGGTATGGATGTGCGCATCAATTTGGAACACTTGTTTCAGCGTGTTTTCTGTCATGACTTCCTCAGGTCTCCCTTCGGAAACCATACGTCCATCGCGCAGTGCCACCATATAATGAGCGAACCGTGCAGCATGGTTCAGATCGTGCAGTACCATAACAATCGTTCGACCTTGCTCCCGGTTCAATTTCTGGAGCAGCAGCAGCACCTCAAGCTGATGGGTCAAGTCCAGATACGTGGTCGGTTCGTCCAGCAAAAGCAGTTCCGTATCCTGTGCCAGCGCCAAGGCAATCCACACCCGCTGTCTCTGGCCCCCGGAGAGCGCCTCGATCGGACGTTCACGAAATTCAGCCATTCCCGTTACATTCAGCGCCCAGTCGACAATGTTCTTGTCCTCCTGCGTCATGCGCCTTATGCCTCTTTGATGGGGATACCGGCCGTAGGCTACCAGTTCTTCCACTGTCAGGCCGCTTGGCGCTTCAGGCGTCTGCGGCAGGATAGCTAATTTCCGGGCCACTTCCGCCGTAGGCATCTTCTGGATGAGTTCCCCGTCCAGTATAACCTGTCCGCCTGCAGGCTGAAGGATACGGGCCATGGTCTTTAGCAAAGTGGACTTCCCGCAGCCGTTCGGTCCCACGATAGCCGTGATCTGCCCCTTGGGAATGGACAGGTCGAGACCTTTTACAATTTCCCGGCTGCCATAAGCTACCTTGAGCTTCTCGGCTGTTAACTGACTCATCTGTATGCCTCCTTATTAGGACTTGGATCTTAGCAATAAGTAAATAAAATACGGGGCTCCAATAATGGAAATGACGAGTCCCACGGGTATTTCAGAAGGCGGCAAAATGTTTTTGCCGATTGTATCCGCCAGCAGCAGGAGCAGCGCCCCCATTAGCGCGGAGGCAGGGATCAGTAAAGCGTGCTTGGGTCCGACCAGTCGCTTCGCCAGATGCGGAGCCGCGAGGCCGATGAAGGCGATACCCCCTCCGGCGGCAACGCCCGCCCCGGCCAGGGCAACGGAAGCCAGCAGCAGCCTTCTGCGCTGACGTTCGACGGGTACCCCCAAACCGGTTGCGAGTCCGTCCCCTAAAGAAAGGACATCCAACATCCTCGCTTTATATACCACATAAGGGATTAACAGCACGATCCATGGGAGGATGGCCCACACATAAGTCCAGTTTGAACCCCAGATGCTGCCGGATAACCAGATGGTTGCCCGCATGAAATCTCCGTCATCCATCTTGAGCTGGACGATGATGAGCGCCGAACTGAAAGCGGCGTGAACGGCAACGCCGACCAGCAGCAGCCTTGTAGAGGTAATGCCGCCTTTCCATGCGAGCCTGTATACAAGGACGGAAGCCGCCATCGCGCCCGCTATCGCCGAGATCGGCATGGACAGCACAGACAACGAACCCAGCTCATTATAGGAATTGCCTTGTACTGCCCATAGAAACAACACAACTCCGAAGCCGGCCCCGGCGTTAATGCCCAGAATCCCTGGATCGGCAATGTCGTTTCCCGAGACAGCCTGCAATACGGCACCGGATAATGCCAGCGCCGCCCCTATCAACATGGCCAGTACGATGCGCGGAAGCCGGAAGTCAAACAGGATCAGCCGGCTTTGCTCCGACCCCATGCCCGCGAGCGATTTAAGGACTTCTAACGGTGTTACACGGATCGTGCCAATGCTTAAAGATAAGAAAATGACGCCGATAATCGCAAGTAATAAAACAAAGAGCACACTGGGCTTTTTGAGCATCACGTTCGCTGTATTCATTGAAAAGCCCTCCCTTCCCGCCTCGCCAAATAGAGGAAGAACGGGATGCCGATCAAGGCTGTAACGACGCTTACCGGCGTTTCATACGGCGGATTGATCATTCTGGCTCCAAGATCGGCCAATACCAGAAGCAATGCACCCAGGATAGCCGAACATGGAAGGATATACTTATAATCCGATCCTACCAGCGCCCTCGTCATATGCGGTACAATCAGACCCAAAAATCCGATGGTTCCCGCAATGGAAACCGCCCCTCCAGTCATCAGCAGAACTGCAGCCATCCCTGCCAGCTTGATCCACAAAGTGCGCGAACCAAGCCCGACCGCCATCTCATCGCCGAAACTGAGAATCGTTACGGAACGAGCGATGAACAGGCAAATGAGAATGCCGCTTATTGCAGCAGGAATGACGAAGGTCAGCTGCTCCCAAGTCGTACCTGCAAGTCCGCCTGCATACCAGAAAGCGATATCTTTGGCTACTTGAAACCGGATGGACAAGACCGTTGCCAAGGAGCTAAGCAGCATGCCTATGGCCGTTCCGGCAAGAGCAAGCTTTACCGGCGTCAGACCGGCTTTCGCAAGCGAGCTAATTAACAGAACGAGGCCGATGCCGAGTCCCGCTCCGCCAAAAGACCATAATAGCAGCGGGAGACCGCTGACTCCCGGTACAAGGGCAAATGCGACAGCTATGGCCAAGGAAGACCCTTGAGTCACGCCTAATATCGAAGGATCCGCCAGCGGATTGCGGGTCATCCCCTGCATCATCGCTCCGGACAGGGCCAGACCCGCCCCGACCAGCACGGCAGCAATCGCCCTTGGCAGCCGCAGCTGATGAATGATTTGCTGATCCGTCTCCGAGGGATTGTAATGGAAGATCGCATCCCATACCAACTGGAGCGGAATCTCTTTCGCACCTGCGGATATGGAGAAGACTATTGCAATCACCAAACCGATCAGGCCAACTGCACCCACCGTAATGGCTTGGGTCCGCCTTGAACCCTGCCGATGGCTATGTAAAACTGAATCTAGTCCTTTCACCGAAACCTCCAACGAAATTGAGAATCATTATCAACTACATGATAACCATTTTCACTTGAGTTGCCAAGTGTTTTTTTTACAAAAAATGACGCCTAACACATCCTTGGTTAACGAAATACTGCTGTGTTATTAGAAAAGTAAGGTTTAGCAGGCTCAACTAAAAAACAGCGGCAGTCACGGACAAGAAATTACAGTCCTGGACTTCCGCTGTTTTATTCAATTATCCTTATCCGTTAGCGCAATAAGCTGCGCAGATCATTGAGGATTTACCGGTGTTGGTACGGCAGGTTCGCTCTCTCCTCCCATGCGGCGGCGCGACGTCTCCATTTTACCGACAGCCGGTACATGTTCCGACACCTTCGAAAGCCCGAACACCGGCATATTCCCGTATACGCACTCATAATCGCCGGCACGGACCTTATAGGTTTCATGATAAATTCCGACCGTTCCATCCGTACCTACACTGCGATTGAATTTCCGCCAGGCGGTAAGATGCTGCCCACCCCGCGCATACGCCTCCAACTGCTCATATGAATCCCAATATTGGAGCAGATGGACACTGCGCCAGCCCAGCATGAACTCCGTGCCACGGAAGCCAAGCTTGCGATTGGTGTAAAGTTCCCGCAGCATCGGTCCCATTGCCTGAAATACCGGTATCCACTTGTGTACGGCCCAGAGCCGATTAACGCGCATGCCGATCAAAAAGACGACGAAATCCCCCTCTATACGTGCTGTGTATCTTCCCGGTATTACTTTCGCCATTGAACATCATCCCTTTATAATTATTTATTAATAAATAAATATAACTCCAAAAAAAATTGGCGAATTGTTTGTTGTTTCTTCTAACAGTAAGGTGAAAGCTCGGGTAACTCCAGTACCTCAGACATTACAGCGACCATCCCAAGGCCAATAAAGCTAGATGCCTGAAAGCCGGGCTGGAGAATCTGAGCTCGCTCGAATTTCCCCTTCACAACCTGATGAATATGCGCAAATCCTTCCTTGACCTTTTGACGAATGACCGGCTCAGCTGTTGTGAACGCCTGCATCCATAAAAGCGTTTGGTCCCTGTGTGTTTCCAAAAGACCATTGAATGCTGTCCCCATCTCGATGATCAGCTGCTCCGCCGGCGCCTCAACTTCCTCGAATATGGCTGCAATTCGCTGGACGGACTGCTGCAACACTTCGGTGAACAGATCTTCCTTCGTTTTGAAAAAATGAAACACATAAGGTTGCGTAACCCCCACTGCTTGTGCAATATGCGCGGTAGTCGTCTTGTAATATCCCTGCTTGGCGAAGACGGTTATGGCCGCTTCGACGATTTGCTGTTTGCGGTCTTCTTTAGCCAATTTTTGATGCCCTCCTGAATTTTATTTATTAATTAATAAATACATTAAATTTAGTTAAATGTCAACAATTTCCTTTGAATAAAATTACATATTGAAGTACATTTTCACATGCGTTGCCAGGTCTTTTTTACAAAAAATCACGTTCTAGTACATGCGCTGATCACGAGGTCTGAAAAAGATTGACATTTTAAAAGCAGGTGGTAATATATTACATCCATTGATGGGAAATTATGCCTGGGAGGTATTTGTATGCAAGAAGAACTGGCAAGTGCAAATAAGGCGGCTTGGGAAACCAAAGCGTATGATGCTTGGGTTCATCATTATGGAACGCCTGATGAACTTGCAAGCCACTTGAAGCTGGAACATAAGCAACATCTTCGATATTGGTTAAAGTACATCGGTGATCCAAAAGGCAAACGAGTGATCAACCTTCTTGGATCGCACGGTAGAAAGGCAATTTCTCTAGCATTGCTTGGCGCTCATGTTACTGTAGTGGACATATCTGAAGAAAATCGGTTGTATGCAATACAGACTGCCGCGGCCGCTGGGGTTGAACTTAACTATATCTGTTCTGACGTTTTGCATATCCCGAATGAAGATACATTAGGTGAATTTGACATTGTGTTGATGGAATTTGGCATTTTGCATTATTTTACGGACCTCAACTCTATCTTTTCTGTGGTTCGTCGCAGACTAGGGAAACAGGGCCGGCTTATCTTGACTGACTTTCATCCTTTCGCACGTGCATGGATGAACACCTATAATCTAAAACAACCAATCGGGAATTATTTTGACGATAACGTTAGGGAAGGAGAAGTGGCTTTTGCTAAACTGCTGCCTGAAGAAGAACGCCCTGAATTGGGGAAAGTGTTAGTGCGAAGTTGGACAGTCGGCGACATTATAACTTCAGTTGGGACAGCAGGTTTATTTATACGGATATTTGAAGAAATACCAAGCCCCGTAGATCAGCGCTTCCCGGAGTTTTATACACTTATCGCTGATAGAACTGATACTGAATTATCCCCATTATTTCCTTAGCTTTGTGACTCACTTGTTTATGCAGATACACCGAAAATTTACAATTTGGAAACAACGCGACATATTAGCGAAACGATGTGCGGGTAAAGTACAAGTAGGAACTCAATACAATTATCGGAGGAAACCATTATGAAATACGAAACTTCTTTTTCTTCTTTCCCTATGAAAAAAGTAACTTTATCCGCTCTAGCAGCGCTGGCGCTCGCTTTGCACGCGGGACCGGCGGCAAACGCGGCCGTACCAGCGTCTTCCGCCCAACCCTCAGCAGTTGGCAGCTCCACGGCATCCAATCAAGTCTACAACCAGTTCGAAAGCTTGCTGAAAAAAGGCCGTCAGGTGGAAGCCATCAAATATCTCAACGCCAATATCGCCAAAGTGTCCAGGCAGCAGGCAACATTAATGGTGCTTCACTTGGAAAATGAACTTGTGAAAGTGCACTCCGGCGCAATCAACGTCCTCAGCGATCCTAAATGGCAAGCCGAGATTGACAGTGTCTATAAACCCGGAGATACGTTCATGTCCGTATTATACAAGGTGAAAGACTGGAACCTGCGCTCGGCGCTGAAGAACCTATCCGAAATGAATTACCGTTTGGAGACATCTGAGGGGTTATATTACCCGGTGATCCGTTACGCCGCGTTCCAGAAGTACGGTAAATACGTGGCCGCCGACATTAAAGCTTACATCGACATCATGACGGTTGAGACGGAGAAAGCCGCAGCCAAGGACGGCGCAATTGCGATCGGCTATCAAGAGCTGGCTAACCGTGCGTTGGCACAGGAGCGTTTCATCGCATCGTATCCAGGATCGAACCGTGCTTCGCAAGTGAAGAGCTTGTTTAAAAACTATAAAGCGATGACGTTCTATGGGTTGAACAACACGCCTCTGTTCCACTACGATACGAAGAAGATGCAACCGAACGCCATCAAGGGCTATGAGCTCATTCTCCAAGCGAACAAAGGCAAAACAAGCGGCTACTTGAAGCTGCTTCAGCAGTTCATGGAAGTCGCGAAGGACAACGGTTACAAGCTTACACCAGAGGTCGATAAATTCCGTAAGGCCAATGTCTAATTTATAAGATAAATAGCAGAGTAATTAAGGGGTCAGGCTTTTGTGTCGTGAAACGACACATAGCCTGACCCCTATTTAATAACAACGATTCATGTTCTTCGGCATTGCCCCTGCCTTTATTTTCGTTGGCCGATCCGCCACAGCCGGATAAGGCGGCGTCTTGTTCACAGATCGTTGCCATCTAGTGTGATTATAATCACACTAGATAAGGTCTCCTACTTAATATACTTAGGTCATCCTAAAGATATAAAAGTGAGGAGAATGATCATGCTTAGTAACGAAACGATACGAATCATTAAATCCACAGTTCCTGTGTTAGAACAGTACGGCACGGATATAACCACAAGGTTCTACCAATTGCTGTTTACCGGTCACCGGAGCTGCTGAATATTTTTAATCATGCGAATCAGAGCCAAGGAAGGCAGCAGACTGCGCTAGCCAATGCGGTATATGCGGCGGCTAAGTATATTGATCAGTTGGAGTCGATTTTACCGGTAGTGAAACAGATCGGGCACAAACACCGGAGCCTGGGTGTTCGACCGGAGCATTATCCCATTGTCGGACAAAATCTTCTTGCTGCGATCAAGGATGTTCTCGGTGACGCGGCTACGGAGGAAATCTTGGGAGCTTGGGCGGAGGCCTATGGCGTGATAGCCAATGTGTTTATTGGGGTCGAGGCGGAGATGTATCAACAATCCGAGCAACAAAATGGCGGTTGGGCAGGATTTAGAGCATTTCGAGTGGAGAGTAAAGTCAAAGAGAGCGATGTTATTACGTCCTTCTATCTGACGCCCCAGGACGGTGGAGCGATTTCTTCTTTTGAACCGGGGCAGTATGTCAGTGTGAAGATGGAAATACCGGGAGAAGCTTATACGCATATACGTCAATACAGCTTATCCGATGCTGCAGGTAAATCTTATTACAGAATCTCTGTCAAAAGAGAGGATGCAGTTCAGGGCAAGCCTGCCGGTAAAGTCTCGACTTACTTACATGAGAACATTGAGCAAGGGCATGTACTCTGGCTGTCTGCGCCTGCCGGCCACTTTACTTTGGACCAACAGGACACTCGACCGGTTGTCTTCATCAGCGGAGGGGTTGGGTTAACGCCGCTAGTCAGCATGTTCAAAACCTTGACCGCTACGAATCCCGCCCGCCCTGTCACCTTCATTCATGCTGCTCGGAATGGGAACGTTCATGCCCTAAGACAAGAAGTAACGGAGATTGCTGACCGCTCACCGCAAGCGTCAGTCTACTGGTGCTATGGGGAGCCGACAGAAAAGGATAGTAAGAGGAACGAATATCATAAAGAGGGCCATATCGACTTGCCTTGGCTCCAGGCCGTGATTCCGTCAAAAGACGCTAGCTTCTACTTCTGCGGACCAGTGCCGTTTATGAAAACCGTGAACAGCTTTTTGAAGGAGTGGGGTGTTGCTGACGCTGACCTGCATTATGAGTTTTTTGGGTCATCCGGCAATTTGGAAGACCCCGAAGGCGCTCAGCCCCAGGAAACCGCCTCGCAGCGCTAAGAACCGGGTTGCTTCTTTGTACCCGATTGACTGCGCAGCAGACGATTAATCGTCTCACGGCGAAGCCCGATGAATTGGCCGATTTCATCCTGGGTAAGCACATCCGTCATGGTGGCGGGTGCGATATAGGAATGGAACCAGGCTTGAAGCTTTCGCAGCTTCTCGGCAGGCGAAACCTCGGTTAGCTGGTCGATCCGCTGCTGCATCATCCGTAATTTGTCCTGCAGCTGTAAAGCAACAGACCGGCAACGGTCCGGATATCGCTCCAGCTCGCCATACCATACTTCTTGCGGCAGGATATCGATCTCGCAGGTAACAAGAGCAACGGCCGTCCCGTAATACGGATTGGGACTGATTAAAGAATGATGAGGTATAATTTCATCGGGCACTATAATGTTAACCAAGATCTGCGATCCGTCTTCATGGACCCGAACGATTTTTAATAAACCGCTTCTGAGATGATACAGCGGTCCTGATTCTCCCTGCCGAAACAAGGTCTCACCTTTGTGTAATATCATGAGCAGCCTCCAAAATTAGTAAAGGCGAAGGCCGGTACGTTCCAGCCCTTCGCTTTTTTTAATGGCTTATTAGATTATATCAGTCTCAGCATTTAAACTAAAAACTTGCAACGAAAAATAAGTAGTAGACTGACCCCAAAAAACGAAACAGCAGCAGCCATGGACGTGAAAACTAAGTCCTGGACTGCTGCTGTTTTAGTAATGAACTGACCTATCATTTGAAATTCAATCACATCAGCCATTAATATGTAAAATAAACTTGACATTGTGTTTAAATTTGGTAACATCATGTATAGAATACTTTACTTCATGTATGGAATACATTACAGGGGGGAGCATATCATGACCTATCAAGAAAAGAAGAGCATCGTATCGTTGATCAGCACCATACTCATTTTCGGATTTTATTGTTTGTACATGTATCCGCAGTTCCCCGAAGGGAGGCTGGAATCGGCGGAAACCTTTCGCTTTTGGGGTTCCTTCGTCCTCGTACTGATGTTGATTTCAATCGTCGCGCATATCGTGATCAGCATTATTTTTAACATCATCTTTCGAATAACGACCAAAGAAAAGGAACCGAAATTTGCAGATGAGCTGGATAAACTCATTGAATTGAAAGCGAACCGAATTTCTTTTTTCGTGTTTATCATCGGCTTTCTTCTTGCCATGGGATCGCTGGTCATCGATCGGCCGTCGCAGGCGATGTTCATGATCCTGATCGCCTCCGGATTTCTCTCCGATTTGACCGGCTCCGTTACGAAACTTTATCACTATCGGAAAGGAGTCTAATATGGGCAAAAATCTTGTCAGCAATCACATAAGAAAATTACGATTCAACCATGATGAAATGACACAGCAGCAGTTGGCTGACAAGGTGGGTGTAACCAGACAAACGATTGTGGCCCTGGAAAAGGGTAATTACTCCCCTTCTCTAGAGCTGGCTTTTCGCATTGCTCACGCCTTCAACCTACCACTGGAAGAGGTATTCTTTTACGGGGAACACACACAGGAGTAAGAACCAGGAAAATCGTAACTTTTACTAAATATGAATGTAAGGGGATAACAAAATGAGTTCATCCAAAACATCCGCAAACATAGTGGGAGTACTGTTTATACTTGCAGCGGTTACGTCGATGATAGCAGCTTTTATTTTCTACAAACCTATCCTGAATGATCCCGATTACCTGATTCAAGGTTCTAAACATGCCAACCAGGTGATACTGGGAGCGCTTATGGAGTTACTGCTTGTTGTTTCAGCGGTGGGTACTGCAACTACCATGTTTCCGTTACTAAGAAAGTACAATGAAACGATAGCGCTTTGGCATCTTTGCTTCCGGTTTCTTGAAGCAATTATCATTACTGTCGGCATCATCAGCGTACTGTCCCTGGTGACGTTAAGCCGGGAATTTGTAGCAGCAGGAGCCGCGGATCCCGCCTCATTTCAAGTTTCAGGCACTGTATTAAAAGCAATCCATGACTGGACATTTATGCTTGGTCCCCTATTCATGCTTGGCATCAACACGATGATGTACAGTTATATATTTTTTAAATCAAAACTCGTGCCCAGGTTTATATCCATTTTAGGTATGACGGGGGCAGCTCTCGTTTTTATATACGCCTTGTTAGTCATGTTCGGTGTAATTCAACAAGTTTCTGCTTTGGGTGCTATTTTGGCGCTGCCAGTAGCAGCCAATGAAATGATTCTTGCGGTATGGCTCATCTCTAAAGGATTCAATGACTCTGCACTAGCTTCCATGTCTGCAAATAAGAAAGCGTCGGAGATATCAGTACGTGCCTAAATAAGCTGGATGATCCTTAACAATCTGCCCGTTCGTTGAATAAAGGCTGCTGATCAATGGGGTCAGCAGCCTTTACTGTGTTCAGGGTAAATCAATAAGCATAAATCGAGTGTCCTTCAATGCCTTAAATTGAAGAGACGACACATCGGTTATTCTTGCGCTGTCTCTTGTCTCGAGATGATGAAGGTCATTCATCACTAATGCTCCTTCAATGACGAACAGGAACGTACGGCGATTATTTAATGAGTCATAGCTTATTGATCGGTCCGCTTCGAGGTCCGATAAGTAGATAGTTATATCCTGACGGATGGAGCAAACTTTCGAGTCCGTTGAGGCTTTTGCTACGACGGGCAGAAGAGCATTCTTCATCTGTTCGGGATCATATTGAGTGACTTGGTAGGAAGGCTCTAGATTTTGTTGTTCGGGATCAAACCACAATTGCAGGAAATTAACCACGTTGTCGCCTTGATTCATTTCAGAATGAACAATTCCTGTTCCCGCCGTCATTCGCTGTACTCCACCAAATGTAGAAATAGCCGAATGCCCTGTACTGTCGGTATGCTGCAGATGCCCATCCAAAACGATGGAGACAATCTCCATATTTTTGTGAGGATGCATGCCAAACCCTTTACCGGGTTCCACAAAATCGTCATTCAACACCCTTAATGGTCCGAAACTAGGTGTCTCCGGATCATGGTAATGGGCAAAAGAAAAGCTCATGTAACTATTCAACCAACCGAGGTTGCCGTGATACCGAGATGATGCTGGAAATATTTTAATCATCAAAAGTCCTCCTGTACTAACGTATTTTTAGACAATGACATGTAAGGTTAGCGGCGGCATGGATCCACCCTTCATTCGGTTGAAATAGAGACCGCTCGCATTGACAAAATTACCAAGTGAATCCAGACGAGGGTAAAAAAAAAACACGGTTCAGCCCCGGATTGACCGAACCATGCTACGTTTACGTTGTGTTTGTAAGGTGCGTTAACGTAATCTGTCAATTATTTGATTAGGCATTATCAGCTATATTAAAAACAGTAAAGGGATAAATTTAAGGAGGCCTGTATCATTCATCGTTGGAAGTTAGTGCACTGCAACCTGACATTCTAGGTATAGTTCACTCTTCAGGCAAGTCCAGGTAAACGGTACACGATTTAATATAGCCATTCTCCAAAAGCAAGAAATCTTGGCCAGTGACGGCTGAAGGTTGCATACTTGGACCAAGATTCCAAGCCATCCTCACCTGATTATGGTGCTCATTCATTGAACCGGGAACTGCCGTAAAGATCTTGCCGGGGAATTTCCCTTGTACATCCTCAATTAACCTGACCAAGCCTTCATGGCCTGTAAAAGGTTCCGGAAAAAAGGGATCGAATACAACGCAATCTTTGGCATAAACCTCATCGATCATCCTTTTTCTTTTAGACGGATCGGTCTCACTCCAAATGTTCATATGCTTTATCACAAGCTCTGTTACGTTTGTCATACTGCATCCTCCTATTTCTTGCTACAAACCCTATTATGGTAAGAAACCTGTTCAAAAGGAAGAACGCACTTTTTTGTGATATAGTCACCTGAAAGTTACAATTAGGTTTTTGTACGGGACGCACAGATATAAATAGCGGATTTCTTTTTTTACTGCGTTTAGCTTGCACTTCAATTAGTCATTACACTTGGGAATGCCCTTACTAAATAGTATTTATCTTTTTCTCAATATCATCTGTATTGAAACGTATCCCGTCAATTCAAATTTTTTTGTCAGATAAGTCTAATTTAAAAATAAGTGAATCCCTATCAGGGTAATCATATTGTATTGGCAAATCCTCTTTAGCAATCTCCTTAAATCCAACCTTTTTGTAAAAGTTGTGTGATCTAGTGGCCTTGGATGGAGTATCTAATATCACTTTAGAAAACCCATGCTTTTGCGCAAAATCAAGCAAAGCTTCGTAAAGTCCTCTTCCTATCCCAAGCTCTTTACCACGGTAATCTTTGTAAACAAAAAATTTCTTTAGTACGGCAACTTCGTTAGTTTTCTTTTGCAAACCGATAGAGCCTACAACCTCACCGTTATCGTTTAACGCTACCCAAAAGTTACCCCCATCCTTAATATAATTTGATTGAATATCTAGTATATCTGGTTGTTCTTTGACACTAATCCCTACACCATATTCAACATTCTGTACATGCAATATTAGTTTAATGACTTCTTCTTTATATCTATCAGTATAAACCGTGATCATTTTAAACTCCTTCATGTGTATTTATAAAAGAATATGTCCGTCCTGGTTTCGAGCAATAACAAATAACGAACGCGGAACACTTTCATCTGCAATACCAAAGTTTTTGCGCTCTCCTGCCAGTTAGTTCAATGAACTTACAAGAGGGGCTGTCCTTGCGGCAACCCCAAAATATCGTTCCCAGTTAACTCCACAGCGGAGTATATCAGGGTGAAAAATGTTTCCAATTCCCTTCGGAAACAACTTCGACTGCTCCGTCGGTTACTTTGATGGCGGTCTGATCATCAATCGCATACGTCGGCCCTTGCATCCCAGCGGCCCACCTCTCTGCAGCAGCCATGGTGTTTCCAGGCAGCATCTCGTGGTCCAGATGCGGAAAAATTGCAAAATCAACCAGACTCAGCGTTTCATCACCACCGGTGGGTGGAGTCCAGCCAACGAAGAATTCCCCAATGTTAGGTGCCATCACCATACTCCCGGCGCTCATTCCCACATAAACTGCCTGCAGCGACGGCAAGGGGTCTGCCAGTCCGGACTGCCGCATCCAGTGGCACAGGTAGAGGGCGTCCCCGCCCGCCACCAGCAGGACGTCCGTCTCCCGGACCAGCGGCACCCAGCGGTCTTTGTTAATGCTTGGCAGCGCTGTGAGCTCCAGCACGCCGACGGACTTCCAGCCCAGGTCGACCATGGGATTCTTGACCATGGGATTCTCGGAATTCCCGCTGATGAACTGCCAGGCTTTGACGCCGGGGCCGACCCAGGGGTGTCCGTACATCGCGGTGGGGATGCACAGGGCGTTCGACTCGGCGATCGGCTTGCCCAGCATGTCAACTAGCGCGTCGTGTATGCTTTTGTTATTAATGCCTGCAGATGTGAGCAATAATTTCATAACTTCACTCCTTCCTTGTCGTTGTGTGCGTTAGTTGTTCGATAAAATGATTGAATAATCCTGCCCGTTACTTCAATGAATACAGGGAGCAGCTGCCGCGGCAATCTGCTCCCTGGTTATTTTCACAATCATTTCCCAATGGCTAATGATAACGTTTGTTTTCACTCACTCCAATATTGCCGCCGCTTCAAATTAAATATTCAAATTTGGATTTGGCTGAGCAGGCTGTTTAATCGCTTTAACGAAAATCCCTACGCAGAGGGCTCCGATGAATGACAATCCGCCCGCCAAGACAAAAGCGCTAGTAAAGCTTCCCGTAAGTTGAATGATGAAGCCCGTTACCGCAGGAGCCACGATACCGGCGGTGTTCGCCAGGGAGTGAACAAAACCGCTGACTCCGCCTACCCTATGTTTCGGAACGATATCCTGAATGATAGCCCAATAGCAGGAATTGGTCAGGTATAACAGCAATATAGCAAACGACATCAGAATCACCGCGCCCGCCGCCGAATTTACGACTGCGGTCAGGATTACGCACAACGCCGTTCCGATCAAGCCGGAAACGATGACCACTTTACGGGAGAACATCAGCCTGCCTGTCTTTTTATAGATATAGTTGGAAAGGAATCCGCCGAGAACCTGGCCGATAGCCCCCATAATCCAGGGAATCATCGTTGCGATGCTCATGCTCTTCAGGCTTAAATTTTTGGCATCCGTCAAATAAGACGGAAACCAGGTTAAGAAGAAGAATAAAATGTAACTGTATGACCAGAACGCTACCGCCGTGAAGAGAATGGCCGGCTGTTTCATGAAGAAGGTAAGCTTCGTTCCCTCGGAAATGCCTTCGGACAAAGCAATCTGGCCCTGCTCAATTTCTTCGAGTTCCTTTGCGGATACGGCCGGGTGATCTTTCGGGAAATCCTTCGATTTTTTTATCCAAAGCACGGTCCATACGATCCCGACCAGCATCAATATGAGGAAAGAGATTCTCCAGCCCCACTGCAGGGCGATAAATCCGACAACAGGTCCTGCCAGTGCGCTTCCGAGCGGAATTCCCGCATAGGCGATGCCTACCGCCCCGGCGCGTTCTTTCGTCGGAAACCAGTTGTATACCATCTTGTTTTGGGTCGACGCGATCGGTCCTTCGCCGAAACCGAACAGAATCCGGACAATAAACAAGGAAATGAAATTATAGGTACCGGCCGTTAACCCGACGAAAAAAGACCATACCATCATCGCGGTGCTCATAATTTTCTTAGGTCCGTATACATCGGACGAATAACCGCCGATAAAATTGAAAATCGTGTATCCGATGGAAAAACTGCTGAAGATCAATCCCATCTGGGCTGCGTTAATTTCCAAGTCTTCCTTAATAAACGGAGCTGCAATGGATAAGGCAGAACGGTCCAAATAGTTAATAATACTGGCAATAAAGAGAAATGCGAGTATAGAATACCTCTGCTTTTTCAACAACAATTCCCCCTCATTATTCTGAATGCGCATACATCTTCCTGAAAAGCGAGAGACTACACTCCCCCGCCATTGTTATCTTGCCATCCATCCTCCGTCTACAGTAATAATCTCGCCTGTCATGTAGTTGGAAGCCTGCGATGCCAGAAACACAACCGTTCCTTTGAAATCGTCCGGCGTTCCCCAGCGTCCCGCCGGAATTCGGGACAATATCGCATCGGCCCGGTTCGGATCGCTTCTCAGCGCTTCCGTATTGTCTGTGGCAATATATCCGGGCGCGATCGCGTTTACTTGGACGCCGGCGGCTGCCCATTCGTTCGAGAGCGCTTTGGTCAACTGGCCGATCGCTCCTTTGCTGGCCGCATATCCAGGAACGTTAACCCCACCTTGGTAGGTAAGCAGCGAAGCTGTAAATATAATTTTTCCCGCTCCTCTTGCCACCATTTCCTTGCCGATCTCACGGCTAAGAACGAATTGCGAGTTAAGGTTTACGTTCATTACCGTATCCCAATAGTCATCCGTATGCTCAACGGCCGGCTTGCGTAAAATCGTGCCCGCGTTGTTCACCAGAATATCAATGACCGGGAAATCCCTCCTCAGACTTCCGATCAAATCATAAACCGCTTTCCGGTCCCCAAAATCGCAGGCGTACCCCGTAAATTTACGGCCTAACTTTTTCACTTCCTGTTCCACTTCGCTGCCTGACGGCTCTAAACTCGCACTCACGGCGACGATATCGGCGCCTGCCTCGGCCAATGCTATGGCCATCGCCTTGCCGATGCCCCGCTTCGCCCCGGTAACGAGCGCCGTCTTGCCTTCCAGTTTAAACATATCCAGGACACTCATGAATTCCACCTCATTCTTATTCTGATTTAATGATATAACCGATATCCGACGATCAGGAGCAGCTTAACAATATCTTCATAGCCTTTCCTCCGTTTTCCATCTGCTGAAAGCCCTTCTCGGCTTCGGCCAGCGGATACGTTCCTGTTATGATCCGATCCAATGCCAGCTTACCGGATGCCGCCAGGTCAATGGCCGACTGGAAGTCCTCCCGTTCATACACTCGCGCCCCGCAAAGCTTCAGCTCGCGCCAGAAGAAACGGTGCAGGTCTACCTTCACAGGCTCGCTGAAAATGGCCACGACTACGATCCGGCCTCTTGTCCGCGGCAATTGCGTCATTAACTCCGCTCCGACGGCGGACGAAGTCACTTCAAACACAATGTCGGCGCCTGCCCCATCCGTCGCTTGCTGTACGCGGTCGACGATGCTGTCCTCCTTCGGATTAATCGTCTCCAGTCCAAGCTCTGCCAGCAGTTCCAATCTATATGGATTGATTTCGGAAACGAGCACCTTGGCTCCAGCCTCTCTCGCAACTAACGCAATCAGCGTCCCGATGGGTCCGCCTCCCAGCACGACGGCATAATCCCCCTGCTTCACCTCGCCCAGCCGCACATCGTGGCAGGCCACGGCCAAAGGTTCGACTAAAGCGCCGTGCTGCAGCGACAGCCCTTTCGGGAGATGAAGCACTGTAAACGCGGGCACTGTCCAATAGCTTTGGAAGGCTCCCGGCGTCTCAATGCCGAGGAACTTCAGATTCTGGCAAATGTGGCTGTGACCCGCGTTACACGCCGGACATTCGCCGCAAGGGTGTAACGGCATGACCGTTACCGGATCCCCGACTGTAAAGCCCGTCACCCCTTCACCCACTGCATGTACCACACCCGACATTTCGTGCCCCATAATCTGCGGGAACGTTACCCGCTTATCCATATGGCCCAAATAAATATGAAGATCCGTACCGCAAAGGCCCGCGTAAGCTACCTGAATCTGAATCTCTCCCGCTTTCGGGGGAACGGGCGCGTTCTCTTGTACAGTGATCGATTTATTTCCGTTATAAAATGCTGCTTTCATAGTAAATCCCTCCAGTAGGATAGATTAGAACGACGCTTTAAAAGAGGCCAGCAGATCCCAACGGAACTGCACGCCGGAGCCCGGTTCGTCCGGAGCAACGGCTCTCCCGTTCTCGATAACCAGCGGACGCGCGGTGTAGCGGTCGATCGGGAAGCTGTGCACTTCAAGATAGCTCGCGTGCGGCATAGCGGACATCAGACTGACATGGAGTTCCTGCATCCCGTGCGTACATACGGGCAAATTATGCGCATAAGCCAGTTGGGCGACCTTCAGCCAGCCTGTAATGCCCCCTATGTTAGATGCGTCCGGCTGAGGGAAATCGATGTTGCCGCGGGAAATCATGTTCTGGAACTCATAGATCGTGTGCAAATTTTCGCCCGCGGCAATCGCAAGCCCGCCTTCTTTGGAAATCCGGCTGTACCCGTGATAATCTTCGGGAATAGTCGGCTCTTCTAGCCATAGAATATCAAATTGTCTCAGCTGTTTAGCCGCTTTAACGGCCGTTTCTATAGACCATTTCATGTTCGCGTCCACCATAAAAACAACGTCCGGACCAATCAGCTCGCGGACCGCCGCCACCCGTTCGATATCTTCTTCCAGCCGTTCCTGGCCAAGCTTGATCTTGACTGCGCTGAATCCGTTTTCAATATATCCTTTAATATTTGTAAGCAGTTTCTCCATAGGAAAGTTCAAATCGATGGCGCCCGCATAAGCTTTCGTGCTGCTGTTCGCGCCCCCAAGCAGTTTCCATAGAGGTTCACCCGCTTTTTTCGCCCGAAGGTCCCATAGGGCTATGTCAATCGCCGATATGGCAAAGGATGCGATTCCGCCGCGGCCGACGTAATGAATCTTCCAGTTCATCTCTTCCCATAGATGCTCCACCCGGCTGGCATCTTTACCGATCAGGAACGGCTTCAAATCATGTTCAATCATATTGCAGACAGCTCTGCCGCCAACCCCACCGGTATATGTGTATCCCACACCTTCGCAACCGTTTTCAAGAATAATTTTAACTACCGGCAATTCAAAATGGGTGTGGATTCCGTGTTTGGCATCCCCCATTAGCTCGGGAAGCGGAATACGGTAATATTCTGTAATGACGTCGACAATTGCGGTGGACATAGCGAGTCTCTCCTTCGAAAAAAAGTGTTGTACAGTTTTAACCAATTTTCAACTTTATGGAACAATGTCTCTTTAAATCTCTATTTTTATTATAATTCGGAACGTCGTTCCATAAATATCGTATAATAATGCCGTTCGAGAGTCAAGATGCAATTAAGAAACAAAAAAAGCCAACCTTATCCACGGTTGACTTTACTAATCTTCTTAAATTAATCCCTAAAACAGCGATGAACGCATCGAGGGCACATAGCCCAGCCTTTTGGAAATGTGTAGGCTTTTTTGCTTGACGATCTCCGAAATATAGTCCTTTTCCTCCATAATCCGGTTTGTCGGTCCAGCGACGCTGACGGAAGCGACAACCCGTCCGGTGTAATCGAATATCGCCGCCCCGACGGAGCTTAACCCTTCATCGTGCTCTTCGTAGTTTATAGCCACGCCTGTTTTGCGGATATGACTCAACTCTTCGAGCAGTCTCTGCCTGTCGGTAATCGTCGTTTTTGTGTAGGAGGGTAATCCTTTCAGATCGATTATCTTCTCTACATCTTCCAAAGAATAATAGGCCAGCATGGCTTTGCCTAGTCCGGTACAATGCATAGGATTCCGCGTGCCTAAATTCGCGTTCGTTATGACGGAAGAAGTCCCTTCCGCCTTATATATGTAGACGACCTCTCCTTCGTTGCTTACAGCCAGAAAGGAGGTTTGTTTCGTTAAAGCGACAAGATCCCTCAAATGCGGAATGCTTACTTCGACCAAGTCCGCATTTATCAAACCTGCCATGCCGATTTCAATCGCCTTGAGTCCGATCGAATACTTCTCCGTATTAGAATCCTGTTCCACATAACCGGCTTGCTGCAGAACCTCTAAGATACGATGCGTCGTACTCTTGGGAAGCTGTAAGGAATCTGCAACTTCGCTTACTCCCAGTTTCCCGCCTGCTTTCGCCAGATAATCCAGGAGAAGAAGCGCCCTCTCTAAGGTGGAGCTGGATTTTAAAGGTTCGTCTTTCGGCATCATTCAACCTCATTTATACATAGGGTAGCAGGATCGTTTCCATGTCTAAAGATGCCTGCATCCCTTTTTGTATCATATATTTCCATAAAGTTCAAGCAGCGGATATACGGATTCCGGCATATCCGCAGATGTTATACTGACTCCAGCAGGACCTCCGGTTTGGGCACCGTATATGCTGTGCTCAGTTACCGCCAGTTCCCTCCAAGTACCCGTCCGGCTTGAAGTAATTCAAAGCAGTTGATTTACTTCGGTTACAAGCTGCTGCAACAGATCCATCGATTGCTCCAAAGTATTTGGGTCATCTGAGATGAACCGGAATACGGCGTTAACCCGTTCCTCGTAACGTGGAGGGACGAGCCGGAAGGAAGCTGCGATGGCTGAGGCCCCTTTTTCATTCATCCAATAACACTCATTCAGCGCAAAAAGAACCTGATTCAAACACGAGACGGACCGGAAGCAGCACCCGGCTACATAGGATAAATCGCCTTTAGCGATGCCTTTTCTCCCCGTCTCCAGGGCGAACCCGGCTTCCCAGAGGAACTTGTTGATCAGCGCTTCCTTCAAAGCAGCCGGGTACGGGTGCAGTCGTGATTTCAGCTTTTCAACCTGTTTCCCCGGGTCCCAGAGTACCTTGCACAATGCCATCTCCGCCACATAAACTGCATTCAGAAAACCGTGCGGATGTCCCGGCTGGTAATCGATCGTAACCGTACCTGACAGACACTGGTCCATCGTCTCTTCGACCCGCTTCAAATCCCGGTAAAGTATATCCACTGGAGCGGAATCCACCGTCAGCCAGCCGCCCCCGTTAATCCAAGGCCCCCAGCCGCCAATATCCGTTACTGCCTCCTCTCTATGTTCGTCATCCAGCGCTGAAGCCGCCTTTTTCAACCCGGCCATATCCAGGCCTTTGCTGCCGTCATAGTAGAGACCGATATCAATATCTGATTTGGCGTGGTGCGTACCTTTAGCCCGGGATCCGCCCAGAACGACAGCTTCCACCCCATTCACATCGCGTAACCGTTCCACGACTTTATCGATTACAGATTGTATGTTCATATAAGCTCCTCCAGAGTTTCAAGTAAATATCCATGTAAAGTGGTTGCTGCAAAGGAAATCTCCAATGATTGTGGAATAAAACATTTATCTAGTTACAAAAGGAGTGCTCAGCATGCCGACGAACAACTCAAACGCAGGTCCCCTATCGGAACTCCCTGCTAATCTAAGTAAACCCGCAACCCGTGCCTTAACGCAAGCCGGCTACATCAAATTGGAGCAGTTTACACGGCTGACCGAAAAGGATGTGCTCAAACTGCATGGAGTCGGACCTAAAACACTGGAACCTTTAAGACGTGCGCTTGCGGAAAAAGGGCTGTCTTTTGCCGCTGAAGGTACAAGAGGGACTTAGGATGAGTAAAGGAAAAACAGTCTCCGCTGCAGACTATCTGGAAAGCCTGGTGCATCCGTTAAAAAATGAGATCGAAGAAGTCCGCAGCATCATTCTTGCCTCCGGCCTCCCCTTATCGGAACATATCAAATGGAACTCGCTCAGCTACTGCGCAAACCAGGATGACCGGGTGACGTTTAACCTGCACGGAAAAGGATATTTCCAGATCGTCTTACACTGCGGAGCCAAGAAAAAGAACCCTCCCGCGACAGAGCCCATCATCAGCGACCCGGCCGGTTTATTGAATTGGGCCGCCCCGGACCGCGCAACGATGAAATTCACGGACATGCAGGACATTCACGCCAAAAAGGAGCAGCTCCAACAGATTCTGCGCAAGTGGATCGAGGCTGCGGGCTAACCTGTGAAACAACAAAAAAACGGCAGTCCAAGACAAAGGTCTTGGCTGCCGTTTCGTTTTTACAAAATCCGCTGTCCCAGCAGGGACGCGATCAATTCCACGGTTAAGCGGGCGGTTTTGTTGCCGGCATCAAGCGACGGATTGACTTCAACGAATTCTGCGGAGGTAATTTTGCGGGATTCGTACATTAACTCCAAGGCAAAATGTGCTTCACGGTAGCTTACGCCGCCGGGAATTTTGGTTCCTGTGCCCGGCGCTTCCAACGGGTCAAGGCTGTCAATGTCAAAACTTAAATGCACACCGTCCGTACCGCGGGTCACGATGGACATCGCTTCATCCATCACGTTTGACATGCCCTTGCGGTCGATGTCATGCATCGTAAAGCATTTGATGCCGCTGGAACGGATATATTCTTTTTCCCCTGCATCCAGTTGTCTAGTTCCGATCAGCACGATGTTCTCCGGCTTCAGGTTCGGTCCCGCGCCTTTGATCTGCGTCAGCAGGTCCGGTCCTCTTCCCAACCCTACGCCAAGGGACATGCCGTGAATGTTTCCGGACGGGCTGCTGTCTTCCGTATTTAAATCCGCATGAGCATCAAACCAGATCACACCAAGGTTCTTGTAATGCTGTGCAAGCCCGGCATACGTGCCGATCGCGATGCTGTGGTCGCCGCCGAGGACGAGCGGAAAGGAGTTTCTGGCTACGATTTCGGATACTTTAGCGGCTAAATTCGTATTCAGTTCAATGATTTCATGAAAATATTTCAGTCTCGGATGCGTGCTGTTATAATGCTGCGGCACGGTTAACGGGCCCTCATCCTGTACCGGGATCTGAAGCTCGCTCAACTGGCGCATTAACCCTGCGTTGAAGATTGCCTGCGGCCCCATCTCGGAACCATGGCGGCCCGCCCCGTAACCAAAAGGTACACTCAACAAGGAAACTGTCTCTGTCATCATCATTGCCATTTCCATCCTCTCCTGTTCCTGCTCTCTATATTTGGTGTTACACGGACTTCCTTAATACGGACGGAAGGATCTTCATCTCCTCCCGGTATTTCGCAACGGTTCTGCGCGACAGCCGGATGCCTTCCCGGTCCAGAAGGTCGCACAGCATTTGGTCGGATAAGGGCTTCCCCTTATTTTCCTTGTCGATGAGCTTGCGGATCCGGGCTTTCACCGTCACATTCGACGCTGCACTGCCTTCCGCGGTCTGAATTCCTGTCGAGAAAAAGAATTTCAAAGGATGCACACCCCAAGGGGTTTCCACATATTTATGTTGAGCGGCCCGGCTGACGGTGGATTCGTGGAATCCGAGCTGCTCGGCAATTTGCTTAAGATTGAGCGGCTTCAGTCCCGCAGGTCCATCCGTTAAAAACCCTTCCTGGTGAGAGAAAACTGCCTCGATCACCCGGTACAGCGTCTGTTCCCGGTGCTCCAGATTGTGCAGAAGCATCGAGGCCGACCTGCTCATATCCCTAATATATGCAGCTGTCGGCTGACAGCTCATCCTTTCGGGCAGTTTGTTATAGGTTTCGCTGATTTTTATTTGCGGGACAAGCCCGCGGAGCAGCCTCACGGTAAAGCGGCGTGTGCCTCCGGAAGAGACGCTGCCGCCGGCTTCCCCCGCCGGGTCCAGCTCCACCCGTGCATCGGGGATCACATACTCGCTGCGCACTTGCCCGAGCGCCGCGCCCGGCCGCGGGTCCAGCCCGCGGATGTACCCCGCCGCCGCCCTCACGGCCTCGGGCGTCACGCCCATCGCTGCCGCAATGCGCTCATAGCGCCCTTGCGCCAGCTCGGGCAAGTGCCGGTCGGCCAGCGTCCATGCGGCCGCCGGCGCTCCCGGATCGCGCGCGATCTGCAGGAGCAGACACTCCCGCAGATCGCGCGCCCCCACCCCGGCCGGCTCCATCTCCTGGAGCCGGCGCAGCGCCGCTTCCGTGACCGTCAGCGGGCAGCCAAGCTGCGCGCTGAGCGCGTCCAGCGGTTCCGCGAGGTAGCCGGATTCGTTCAGGCTGCCGGCGAGAAACGCCGCCGCGCCATACAGCGAATCCGGGATCCCCGCGATGCGCAGCTGGCTCAGCAAGCTTTCCTCGAGCGTCTCCCCGCGGCCGCTGACGCTGCTCAGGGGATCGCTCGAGGCGCCGCCTCCGCGGGCGGCTGCCCGGGGCTCCCGCCCCGGCTTTCCGCCGCTCGGCCGGAAACTCCCCGCTCCCGCTTCACCCGCCTGTTGCCGCACCTCCCGGACGTTCTGCCCCGCCCTGCTCCGGTGCCTCTCCGTCAGCGATCCGCTGCCGGCCGCCGGAACCTCTCCAATCTCCAGCAGCGGATTGGATTCCGCCTGCTCATATAAATAACTCGACAGCTCCTGGTGAGACAGCTGCAGCATATAAATCGACTGATGCATCTCCGGCGTAAGCGCCAGCCTCATGCCTTGTTCAAGGTGCAGAGCTACTCCCGTTACCATAGTTAAGCCCCCTTGTCTCTTGCCGATGATGTATTTTTATGCAGGGTTACTTGTAATTATGTAACCGCTTTCATTCCCTATATTTCACATTATATCTTCTCGGAAATGAAAACGCTAGAGGGAGGTCCGCCCAAACTTACTGGCAATCTATGACATTCGCCTTTAAGCACCATCAGCACCCAAATCGGAAGGAGACTTGTATTTCTTCATCTCCCTTTTATGCTTTAAATTCTCTCGGAACCCTGCGCGCCACACCAGTGCGGATCGCAGCTGCAATCACTTCCTGCCGCACGGTCCGGACAATCTCCTGGTTAAATACGCTAGGAATAATATAGTGTTTATTCAGCTCGTCATCCTTGATAATGGAGGCGATCGCTTCGGCTGCAGCCAGCTTCATTTCCTCATTGATGTCCGATGCCCTGCAGTCCAGAGCGCCGCGGAACATGCCCGGGAAGCACAGGACATTGTTAATCTGGTTCGGATAATCGGATCGTCCGGTAGCTACCACTGCCGCGATATCCTCGATCAGATCAGGTTCAATTTCCGGCGTCGGGTTGGCCATGGCGAACACGATCGGATCTTTGGCCATCGTCAGAATATCCTCCCGTTTCAGCAGCCCGCCTTTGGACAAGCCGATAAATACGTCCGCCCCGCGCACCGCATCGCGAAGCCCGCCCTTTTCCCGGTCCGGATTCGTGTTTGCTGCGTACCACTGCTTCATCGGATTTGCATATTCTTCGTCCGCGTTCAGAATCCCCTCGATATCTACACCCACAATCTTGCCTACGCCCGCTGCCATCAAAATTTTACTGCAAGCAATACCGGCCGCACCGATACCGCACACGACCACTTTCAAATCTTTTACTTGCTTTCCGACCAGCTTGACCGCATTGAGCAGCCCCGCATACAACACAACGGCCGTCCCGTGCTGGTCGTCATGGAATACCGGGATATCCAGCTCCTGACGCAGGCGCGATTCGATTTCAAAACATCTCGGAGACGAAATATCCTCTAAATTGATACCGCCAAATGCTGGCGCAATGTGCTTAATCGTCCGGATAATTTCTTCGGTATCCTGCGTATCCAGACAGATCGGGAACGAATCCACATCAGCAAACTGCTTGAACAGCATCGCTTTTCCTTCCATGACAGGCATCGCCGGTTCCGGACCGATGTTTCCAAGGCCGAGTACCGCACTGCCGTCGGAGATGACAGCCACCGTATTCCGCTTAATGGTAAGCGCGTGCGACTTTTGCGGATCGTCTTTGATCGCAAGGCAGACACGGGCTACATCGGGGGTGTATACGCGGGACAGGTCGTCACGGTTCTGAATCGGCGTTTTGGGTACGATCGAAATTTTGCCCCCAAGGTGCAGCAGGAACGTACGGTCCGACACATGAACGAGCTTCACGTCTTTCATATTGGCAATCGCGTCCGTAATCCGGGATATATCCGATGAATCCGAAACATTCACCGTTAAATCCCTGACGGAAACCGTCTTGGACCCGCTGATGATGTCAATCGCCACGATATCGCCGCCGCGCTCCGAGATCAGGGATGCTACCTGGCCGAATTTGATCGATTCCGAATTAAACTCCAGCCGCAGAATTACGCTCTTTCCGCTGTAATTATTTTGAGATTGAATTAGTGTTGAAGGGTTCATCCCGTTGGCCTCCCGTATTGAAATGATAGTCTTTCTACTCCTGAATGAAGCAAGTTTTATGCCAAAAAAAAGAGCCGGCCCGCGCGGGCCAACCCTGGTTCTGCTCTATTCAAAAGTCACTTTCGATCCGTTCGGCACGATCTGCACCCAAGTCTGGCCCGGAATCAAACTCAACTCTTGGCCGTCCTTGTAAGCCCGAATCGCTCCGCCTTTATTTTCCCATGTTATTTCTTGCGCGACACCCTTTTGAACAAGATAGCCTTTGCCCGGACCGTAAATATCCACATTCCGGCGGCCTGCTTTATCCAGTACCTGATGCTTTGTATAACAGATCAGAACATTCGAAGCCGTCAGCTGCTTGCCTGTGATCCGGTCTTCATGGGGCTTGCCTTCCATTACTCGCTTGTACAATCCGGCTGCAGCATCGTATTCGTATCCGACATCATAGCCTGCAATGTAGGGGATCGCTATCTTCACCGCTGGTGTACCAGCCGGCGCCGGAGCATCCTTGGCGGCAAACTGCAAATCAACCGGCATCCATTCCTGGCGCTTTTTGCGGTCCTCGACCGCATCGCGGATTTTGGCCACGCTGGAGTAGAGGTTATGCGGCATTTTGCGGGATTTATCCCTCCAATAATAAGCCCCGTCTCCATACACCTCGTCAAAATGGTCCAGCCTATGCCCGGTCAAAATATTCATCGCGTCCTGGCTCCACCCGGCGTGCACCATAACTGCATCCAGTTCCTCACCCAGCTGCACAAAATAGGGCCGAATGCTCCGTACAGGCCCTACCGTTTCGGCCGCTTGGCTTTGAAAAACGGCCAAAAACCGCGTGATTTCACCTTCCGCCAACACCTCGTACACGATATCCGCCTGATCCAGTCCGCTCTGAGGGCGTGCCTTCGGCGAGTTCTCAACCATAAACATCAGCGGCCGTTCCGTTACAGGCTGTTCCGTTCCTAGACCTGTAAGGGGAAACGTATGGGGAGCCGGCGTTTCCGGCACGGGGGTCTCCGCGGTATTCGACGGTTTCTCGGGGGCCGTATTGCCAGGGGGCTGCTCCTGCACTGTTTCCTGCTTCCCTGGATTGCTGCAAGCTGCCGTGCTGAAAGCCATCGCAGCGGCCAGGGTTAGCAGGCCGGCTGTGCGGTATCTTTTGATCAAAGTCATCGATTGGCACCATCCTGTTGTCGTTATCGTTCCTCCCTACTTCTCGTTCCGGTGCCTGTTTTCCTGCCCGCCTCCCATTGCATTGTTTAGTAACTAAACATTCGAAATGAAATGGGAGGAAATCATAATGAACAAAATTATAGCCATCACAGGAGCCTCATCCGGGTTGGACAAGACCCTACTGGTCTCGAAGGCATGCTGAACACCCGTAAGCTGCATTTGAATTTGTAAACACCGTGATCATGCGGCAGACGCGGACGCCTTAGAAAGCACCGAACTGCCGCTATTTTACATAGGATCCACAGAAATCTTCCCCCACTTGGCGCTGAAATTCTTCTCCGTAATTCTCCTTTTGTAAACCGCTAACCTATCTTGGCTTTCGCAAAAATACGGCGTCGGCTTCACCCGCATATCCAATACATCCTTTATGCCATGAGGGGCCGTCAGAATCAATCGGTCCTGGTCATCCAGCTTAACCCCCAGCGAGGTGACCGTCTCAGGGAATTTGGAGATCGCATCCGTTGAAGAGACATAAGGCGGAATGCCGTTGATTTTATGCATTCTTGCCTGATTTTTCACGGACCAGGGTATGCCGGGCAGCATGAGATGGAGCTTTTGCTCGTACTCTTTTTCCACCGCTTCATCTGTATTGGATTTATCAAAATAAACCACATCCACATCCGCCAGCGGGGTTCGTTCGTCGAACCCATGCAGGACATCCCACACTTTCGTGCGCACAAACCCGGCACATACCCACCAATCCGGGAGCTCTAGCCGTTTGGCAGCCCTGATAATATCCATCATCCATTCATCTTCGGAAATCAGCTGCAGAATATCATGCTTACTATGTATGATCACAATGCACCCCCGCAATATTGGATATTGGCAGTTTCCTCATTCTCATCACATTTGGTATACTGGCAAGGTGAAACGTCTGGCGCCGTCCTATAGGCGAAACAGTTCATTTCATTCCGGTGAAATATCAAAACTGAGTATAACTAGAAACTTATACATTCTGATATTTGAGCAAAAAAATCAAGAACGGGAGTCCAATCATGAAAGATGAACATATGCTTGCGGTACTGAAGGCTCTCTCTAATGAAACCCGTCTCCATATCCTGTGCTGGCTTCGGGAGCCGGATCAGATAAGCAAGGAGCTGCCGAGCATAATTCAAGAGGAGTTTCCTGGCGGTGTCTGTGTAGGAAGTATACAGGAGAAATATGGCTTGTCGCAATCCGTCATTTCCTCCTACCTATCCTCCATGCAAAAAGCCGGACTTCTTGAGTCCCGCCGTTACGGCCAATGGACCTATTATAGGAGAAATGAAGAAGCCATCGGGGCTTTTTTAGAGAAGTTTGCCGCTGGTATTCAGGCTAAGGACCAATAGCAGGCAGCGAATTTGGTTCCGTTACTATAGAGACTGATCTCCCCTACCCTTAAGTTCCGCCCTCATAGGGACAGGCGGCTCTCCGTGCCTTCCGGCAAGGGGAGCCGCCTTTTTCGTTCTGTTTGTTCAACACTCTGCGCCTGTCAGCTCATTCGTGAACATCCGCTTATATTCTTTCGGCATGACCCGCTCTGCCGAAGCGGGAGCGTAATGAAACTGCAGCGCCCTGCGCCGTTCGCTCGAAAAATTAAAGGGGGTCCCATGATACAGCATGCCGTGAAAGAATAATACCCCGCCGGAATGAAGCGGCACTGCAACATCCCGTTCTACCGGCACCTGCGTATCGCACAGCTGCCAATCCCGGATCGCATAATGGGGCGTCGCCCCTTCCTGCTGCGATCTTGGGATAACATGCATGCACCCGTTATTGACGCCTGCATCATCCAATGCGATCCAGACTCCGATTGCCGCCTTGGTGTAGGTCAAATTTCCGTAGGCCATATCTTGGTGCCACGGCTTCTCTCCTCCCCCATGGGGAGGTTTTAATAGCGCCATATCTTGAATCAGTTTAGGCTCTTCGCCAAAAATCCGCCTGATGACGGAAAGAATATCCGGGTGGTAAGCAATCTGTTTGAGCCTTTCTTCCACTTCAACAAACTCGTAAACTTTGCGTAAAGATAACTCCCGCTCCTCCAGCGTATGCAATTCCGTTTCCGGCCTCGTAAATTGAAGCTTCGCCCCTTTCCGATCCACGAAAGCAAGATCCATGATACCCTCAAGGGCAGTTTGCACCATTTCCTGTTCAAAAAAAGAATTGACGGCCAGAAACCCTTCTTTCCGGTATATCTGGATCTGATCTTCTGTAACCTCTTGGATTCCATTTAGACTAACATGCACACGATCATATCGATACAATCGTGAATTTATTTCTTCCGGTGTCCATTCTACCTTCGTCATCCTCTATCATCCCTTTCCTTTTTGTACTTTCAGAGTACTATGTAAGGGGAGAATAAGGAATGTCTAGAGCGTTATCATTTTTGTACTCAAATGCTATACATGCTATGATATCGCTAAGTCATCCGATAACAGAAAGAGAGGGAATTAGGTGGATAGGAAACCCGCACTGCCGAACAGATGGGACGGCCTTTATTGCCTTGTCGGCTCTTCCTTCGGGAAATACGTTTGTGAACCAGGCTGGTCCTGGCAGCCGACGCCTTTTCATGATTTTGACCTATGGTACGTCTTATCCGGACAAGGTTCTATGAACGTCAATGGAACCAATTATCCCGTGCAAGCCGGAAGCTTCTTTATATTCCAACCGGGCGACCGTGTTATTGGGGAGCAGAACCTTGCGCATCCGCTTACTGTTCTGTACTGCCACTTTGAGATTAGCAGCAAAAAAGACAAAGCAGCGGTAGAAGAAATTCTATCCTCCACCCGCCATATTTCGTTCGTGGATACCAGCTCGATTGAGCCGTTATTGCACCAGTTAATAGAGCTTGCAAATTTGCAGCAAAACGATGAAACCGCTGTTGAAACAGACCTGCTGCTGAAACTGATCATTACGCGTTGGAATGCGGAATTTGCCATGAGTACCCATACACTTCAAGCCCGCTACCATAAAAAAATTATGATGCAGGCTCAGGATTACATCCGTTTGCACTTGTCAGAAACTATTGAATATCAGCAATTGGCGGCATCCGTCGGCTATTCCCCCCGCTACATCAGCAAGCTAATGAAGGACAATACGGGGCTTTCTCTGAAAGAGACGATTACGAAGCTGCGCTTGGAGCGCGGGCTGCAGCTGCTCACGGAAACAGCCATGTCGGTTACGGAGATTTCCATAGCTCTTGGCTATAAAGATATCTATACGTTCAGCAAACTGTTTAAGCGGCATTATGGCTTCCCGCCGACGTTTCCCCGTAAAGTTCATCTCATCCTGTAAATATTCTTAATATAGTCAGAAGGGGATTCCCCCATCACTTTTTTGAATACACGGCTGAAATAATAGGGACTTTTAAATTCAAGGTGGTAGCTGATCTCCGTAATATTCATGGATGTTGTCTTTAGCAGCTCAGCCGCCTTTTGAACCCGCTGCCGTTCATGGAATTTGAAGATGCTTGTACCCAGTTTCGCTTTAAATAAGGTGCTGAGATAGTTATAATTCAACTGAAAATCTTCCCTTATCTGTTCCGTATCCAGCATCTGTCCACTATGGTCTTCCAAATAGGAGATCAGCTTCTGCACTAGAACATCCGCTTTGCCGAAAGATTCTTTCTGCTGCGATGCATTGTAAAGCTCCAGAAACACGGACATTGTCTCCATAGAGAGATACAGATGCCGAAACGGCCGGGCAGAGGTATACAGCTCATATACTTCCCTGATTCTTTTGGCTATGTAAGGATATTTTTGAATATTGAAGTATTTAGGAAGGGGCAGCGAAAACTCGTATGTACCCGGGGTAAACATATTAAACGTTGGAACCATATGCAAATGTTGAAAGGCAGGGTGCTCTGTGTCCTGTGTATCGGGAAGGGCAGGAACCGAATCATAGAAATGAATCCATATCGTTGACGTACCAGGGAGAGTTCCCTCTTCGCCCCAATGATGTATGCCTTTTTTAAGAAAAAGAATATCCCCGTCGCGCAAAAAAAACTCCGTTCCGTCCTCGATCACCTGCATCTGTCCCTCGATACAATAAATAAAGACATGGTAGTCGGTCACACGGTCAGGATGGATCCAACCGGTTCGGGTTAATGTTGTTCCCATGTCCCGAATAAGCGGATAACGGCTGCCAAGTAACGAAACTTCGTTCATGCTAAGGCCTCCTTACAAATGAAAAAGCAACATGGGGAGAATTCATCCCCATGCTGTATTTCCATTCAAGATTTATTTCTTTTGCTCCTTAATCAGCTTCTCCAACTCCGGCGCCAGTTCATCTGCTGCTTTCTCCGCATCTTCCTGCTGGAGTCCGATCAAGTCGAATTTCTTCATGGTTGCATTCATCATCTCTGACCAGTTGGTTGTAAAAGGAACCTCTTTGGAGAAATCAATGGATTGAAACCAGACTTCCTTCTCTTCCGGAGTCAGAGTGGAGAACATGGTGCTTTTCCTAGCCTCCACCACCGATTTTTTCACTGGAATTCCAAGCGCATTTCGATCGACCAGGATATTTCCCGCTTCCTCCCCAATAAAGAACTGAATCGCTTTCCATGCCTCATCCACATGTTTCGAGCCCTTAAACACTACGTAGGAGTCGATATAATTGGGCGTAATCGCTTTCTTGGAAGCGTCAGGCCTCGCAATGGGAGCTACGCCCCACTTAAAGTTTTTGATTGTACTGAAAGACGGCATCATCCAAGGTCCTTCCACAAGCATACCTAATCTGCCCGTCATAAACAAATCGTTCGGAGGTAGGGTTTTCGTTTCGGCAGGCGTAGGCGAGTACCCGTCCTTGATCATTCCCTGCAGGAAGGCCAAGGCTTCCTTAGTCTCCGGTGTGTTTACGATTTGCTGCGTCCGGTCTTCATTAATGATGCCTCCGCCGTTGGACCATAAGTACTGCATGGAGCGCTCGGGAAACAGATTAATATAAGTGCCGTAGGTTTTGCCTCCGCCTTTTCCGGATGTGATCTTGGCTGCCGCATCGCGGAACTGCTCCCATGTCCACGCCTTATTCCAGTCGGAAGGCGGATAGGCAACGCCGGCTTTGTCGAACAGGTCTTTGTTGTAGTACATGCCTAGTGTATAAATGCCCACCGGCACACCGTACATCTGATCATTTTTCATATATTGTTGAAACGCTACATCGTAATATTCATCCAGCTGCAAGGTCTCGTTAGCCCGTTCATACAAGTTCTCCAATTGTCCTTTGGAAGAGAACATAGGCACATAGGCAACCCCCATCCTGCCTATATCCGGAGGACTTCCGGCGGCCAGCTCAGCCGTCATTTTCTTGGTGTAATCATCCCATGTGCCTGGTACTTGTTGAATTTCCACCTGTATTTTCGGATCTTTCTTGTTGAAAGCATCCACCATCGCCTGCCACGCTTTCAATTCATCGGGACCTGCAGTAATGAGCGACATGCGCAATTTTACCACATCTTTGGAAGAACCCCCATTCCCGGATTCATTTCCCCCTGTAGAACACCCTGCAAAAACCATAATGATCAGTAAACTTGACAAGAGTAACGCTGCGATTCTCTTTTTCACCTTAAACCAGTCCCCTCTGTTCATTTATCCTTTCAGACCGCTAAGCGTGATTCCCTCGATGAAATAACGTTGCGCAAACAGATAAACCAGCAGTACCGGAGCTAAAGTAATACAAGATGCCGACATTAACAGTGTCCAGTCTGTCGAGTATAATCCCTGAAAAGAAGCAATAATGAGCGGAAGCGTATACTTTTCCGCCGTGTTCAGGTAAATGAGCGGTCCGAGAAAATTGTTCCAATGATACATAAAGGTGAATACCCCTAAAGCTGCCAAAGCGGGCCGGCAATTGGGAAGCACGACCGACCAGTAGATCCGCCACGGATTCAGGCCGTCCATCCTCCCCGCATCTTCAAGCTCATTCGGTATGGACGAAATGAATTGGCGCAGCAGGAACACTCCGAATGCATTAGTCAATATTGGCGGTATGATTAGAGGCCAGTGCGTATTCAGCCAACTGATTTCTTTAAACCATAAGAACGTGGGGATCATCGTAACCTGCGCCGGAATCATCATCGTTGCCAACAACAGGAGAAACCATAGTTTCTTGCCTTTGAACTCCATTTTAGCAAAAGCATAACCGGCCATAGAGCAGCTCCATAAGGTTCCGATTGTGACCAGGACTGCAATCTTGAAACTGTTGAAGTAAGCCGTACCCATGGGAAACATCGTCCATGCGCGCTTATAATTACTCCAGACAATAGGGTCAGGAAGCCACTTGGGAGGGTAGGCAAACACGTCCTCCTGAACTTTAACCGAGGTGGTCAGCATCCATAGAAACGGTACGAGCATCAGAATGGAACCTAAGAGCAATACAATAAAGAGGAACCAGTCCATTCCCGACATTCTCTTTAGGGTCATTGCCTTAAACATCGTAGTTCACCCACTTTGAGAATTTAAATTGGACCAGAGTCACTGCAAAAATAATGGCAAACAGGATAAAGGAGATAGCGGAAGCTTCTCCCATCTTATAGAATTGGAACGCCGTGTTATAAATGTGAAGAACAATCACGTTAGTCGCGTCTGCCGGGCCCCCTTTGGTCATCATGTACGGCTCATTAAAAACTTGAAAAGAATGAATGACCAGCATGGTTAACACGAAAAAAGTTGTGGGTGAAATCATAGGCAGTGTGATGTTCCAAAAACGCTGTAATGGGCCTGCCCCGTCAATTTTGGATGCTTCGTAAAGATGCCGCGGCACACCCTGCAGGCCGGCAAGGAATAACACCATGTTATAGCCTACACTTTGCCAGACAGCCATAATGACGATCGAAGGCAGAGCCCAGGTCAGGCTGGTCAACCACCCTACACCCTTCAAGCCGACCGCTTGCAGACCCGCATTAATCAACCCGAAGTCCGGATTATACAGCCACGTCCATACTAGAGAGATGGCAATCGTGGACGTAATGACAGGCATGAAGTAGGCTGCACGGAAGAACATTTTCCCGGCCACATGTGTATTCAGCATCATTGCCAGAACGAGGGAGAGAACTAAAGTAGAAGGTATATACAAAAGTGCAAAGACCAGGGTATTCCTGAAAATCTTCCAAAATATCGGGTCGGTGAGTTGTTTCGTGTAATTCCGTAAACCAATCCAGGAAGGTGTGGTACTGATATCCCAATCCATAAAGCTGATCACAAAGGCAAATACAACTGGACCTAATGAAAACAACAGTAAACCCAGAATTTGAGGGCTGATAAATACGTAAGCCCACAGGTTATTTCTGCTCTTTTTGCTCAAATTGACCGACATGGCTTCCCCCTTCTCGTCAAAATGTAAGCCCTTTATTTTTGGATACAGCTTCATTATTCCTTTTGCAGACTCATCCGTAAATGCACGGATATTTAGATTAGATGTACAATGTTCAGGTTTGAATATCGGTTGACAGATATATAATAAAAACCTGAACAGAATACATGTTTTCTGCGGGAGGCTTCATTTTCGTTTGTCCTTTTCTTCTGCATAATTGAAGTAAGTTCAAACTTAACATGAAGGGAAGTTATCCGAAATTATGACCATTCCTGCAAACAGAAAAATAAGAGTAGCTTTAGTAGGCTTACGATTTGGCGGCGCTTTTGCACCGATCTATCATGCGCATCCCGATGTCGAGCATGTGGCCATTTGCGACACCGATGAAACCTTGCTGCAGCAATATGGAGACAAGTTCGGCTTTGAGCGCCGTTATACGGATTTGAACGATATTTTGGCCTCCGATGAATACGATGCGGTCCACCTCGTAACGCCGATCCCGTCGCATGCTGAACAGACGATAAAGGTACTCAATTCCGGAAAGCATTGCGCATGTACCGTGCCCATGGCGACCACGATAGAGGAACTTCATGCCATCGTAGCCGCACAAAAAAAGAACAACCGCAACTATATGATGATGGAAACCGCAGTCTATACTTATCAGTTTCTGTATGCACAGCAAATGCACGAACGCGGTGAGTTCGGTCCAATTCAATTTTTGAGAGGAGCCCATTATCAAGACATGGAGAATTGGCCTTCTTATTGGATGGGTTTGCCGCCGATGCACTATGCGACGCATGCTATTTCGCCTCTTTTGGCCATTGCAAATACACGTGCAACGAAAGTCCATTGCTTTGGATCGGGGACGATGAGGGAGGAACTAACCCGGCGTTACGGTAACCCTTATCCTGTGGAAACGGCGATCTTCCAACTTGAACAGGGCTCAGCAAACGCAGAGGTCACAAGAACCTTGTTCCACACAGCGAGACCCTATATGGAGAGCTTCAACATTTACGGGGAAAAAGCTTCAATAGAGTGGCACATGGAGGATGAAGAACCGCTCCTGTTTACGATGGGACCGCTGGAGGAAAGCAGAGGGCGCACTATTCACACGGAACGGATTCAGCCTCCCGCCAGACCCGACCTGCTCCCGGAAGAACTTGCTTACTACATTACGCATCAGGATGAGCTGGACGAGAACAACCCTCATCAGTCCGTACTTCAAGGTAACGGACATCATGGTTCTCACCCCCATCTTGTTCATGAATTTGTACGCAGCATCGTCGAGAACCGCCAGCCTCGCATTGATGCCGTTACGGCAGCTAATTGGACGGCAGCGGGCATCTGCGCACATGAATCCGCGATGCAAGGCGGTAAAGTGGTTGAGATTCCTTCCTTTCAAGACTGACAATGAAATAGCAAGGATACGGTCTAATCCAGACGGACTGTATCCTTGCTTTTTTTTTCACTGCATCAAATTATATCTCCACGCTTAACAGGAACTCGATGGCAACCAGCAAACTAGTCACCAGTTCTTTCAGCAGGGTTGCATCCGAATATAATCATCTATATATTTAGATTTATAGATAAAGAAATTTCATACGCTCAGGAGGAGAGAAAAAGATGACCCATTCCAAAACAGCAGCATCTCTGTTCACGCCGTTTGTCAGCGATAAGCTGAAGCTCGAAAACCGGATTGTAATGGCGCCAATGACCCGCTCCTTTTCACCTTCAGGCATTCCAGGTCCTGACGTTGCAGGCTATTACCGCCGAAGAGCAGAAAACGCGGTTGGTCTCATTATCACGGAGGGTACAGTAATTAATCACCCGGCTGCGGCTGCGGATCATAATGTACCCCACTTTTACGGGAAGGAAGCTCTCGAAGGATGGGCTCGTGTCGTACGCGAAGTACATGAAGCCGGCGGCAAAATCGCTCCGCAGATCTGGCACACAGGTACAGCCCGCGCGAAAAGTAAATTCCCGGATTCCCCTGTGGATCCTGTCGGTCCATCGGGTCTTAGCCTGACCGGTGAGCAGGTTTCCGAGCCATTGACGAAAGAGGAAATTGCCGGCCTTGTTCAGGCGTATGCCCAGGCGGCAGCCGATGCCAAGCGTATCGGATTTGACGCGGTGGAGATTCACGGCGCACACGGCTATCTCGTCGATCAGTTCTTCTGGGAAGTCACCAACAAGCGCACGGATGAGTATGGCGGAGACCTCGTCGGCCGCACACGTTTCGCCGTGGAAGTCATTGAGGCGGTCCGGGCCGCGGTAGGTCCCGATTTCCCGATTATATTCCGCTTCTCTCAATGGAAAGCGTTCGATTACAATGCCAAGCTGGCAGCCACACCGGAGGACCTAGGACGGTTCCTCGCACCTTTGTCAGCCGCAGGCGTCGACATCTTCCATGCCTCTACACGCCGCTTCTGGGAACCGGAGTTCGAGGGTTCTGACCTGAATCTGGCGGGCTGGACCCGCAAGCTCACAGGGAAACCAACGATCACTGTCGGCTCCGTGGGCTTGGACTCCGAGTTCACCAGCCTCTTCACGGAAGGCAAAGGCAGCGAGGCGGTCGGCATTGATCATCTGATCGACCGTCTTGACCGTGAAGAGTTCGACCTTGTCGCCGTGGGCCGCGCCTTGCTGCAGGACCCTGCCTGGGCCGTCAAAATCCGCGATGAGCGCAGCAATGAACTTCAGCCGTTCACGCGGGAAGCATTAGGTACGCTAAGCTAAGTTTGTATAAAGGTGGGGGAACCGAATCAGGTTCCCCTATTTACGTTCTCTTCCAGATGATAGATCAGCTGAACAACGCCAGATGAGAACTTTCTCGTATCCACCAGTTTCAAATTCAACCTCTGTTGCATCCCAGTAAATAACGGTTTTCCTTCTCCCAAAACTACAGGATGGACAGATAATCTAAATTCATCAACCAGCCCTAGATTGATAAACGTTGTTATAAGACTTGCTCCGCCATACAGCCAAATATCTTTACCAGGTTTATTTTTTAATGCATTTACCTCTTCGACAATATGATCATTTATGAAAAACGCTTGATTGTCCGTCCTTTTTTGAATTCTGGAGAACACGTATTTCTCTTTACTATGAACTTCATCCCACAATTCTTGTTCAGCATTGCTGCTTTCCATTCCCGGAGTATATTGTCCCCATAAATCGTAGCTTTTTCTTCCATAAAAAATCGTATCGATCTGATGAAGGAAATCAATAAACCCCATCTCGGAGTCCATAATGCACCAGTCTATTTCCCCATTCTTCCCTTCAATAAAACCATCTAAAGTCACTGCTAAATCTAAAATGATTCTTCGTTTCATGATTTCACTCCTTACGTTGATCTACCTCCAGTATAGACCTTAATTACGTCAATTAATGTCGCAGTCCAGGTTTGCCTTTATTTATTTCATACCGAACTCGATTTCAGCAATTCAATCAATTCCTGTAAGGAGTGCGAAATCCATTTCTTGGGGTGAATAACCATCTGCAAGTCCAGCCGGATCTCGGGATGCGTAAATGGAAGTGCTATTAACTCTCCACGACGTATCTCCTCTGCAGCTGCCATTCTTGGTAAAAGGGAGATGCCTGAACCCGCCATAACACATCTTTTGATAGCTTCCGGGTTACCTAATTCTAAGCCAATTCGATATGTAATCCCTTTAGCACGAAGTACCTTCTCCAACATAATTCGGTAATTGCAGCTATCCTCCGGCATGATCCATTCGGCGCCGCTGAGATGGTCGAGATCGATATTATCAAGTATGGATAACGGGTGATCCGGATTAGCTATCAGAACCAAAGGCTCCTCTTTAATCTTGGTCCATTGCAGAGTTGGATCGGGTGGTTTACTTTCTAGCAGGAGTCCTAGGTCGATTTCGCCTTCTCTAACTTTGTTAACAATGATGGTTTCGCGCTCTGGTTGAAGCCTTATCGACAGATCGGGAAATTTCTGCCGAAGTTGTTGGATCAGAGGCGGAAGATAATAAGAAGCTAATGAATCGATCGTCCCAATTGAAAGGGTTCCCCCGCCCTGCCGGGTCAGCATTTCCTTTGACTGCTGATACAGTTCAAGCATTTGAACAGCAATTTTCAGCAGCTCTTCTCCAGCCGATGTTAACCGAAGCCTTCGGCCATACCGTTCAAATAGTTGTACGCCATACGCCTTTTCCAATTTCTGAATCTGTGTCGTAACACTGGACTGCGCATAACCGAGCTCCTCAGCTGCCCGGGTAAAACTCAGGCGAACGGCGACCTCCCTGAATGTTTGAAAATATACTAATTCCATGGTTTCTCCCATTACATCAATATTATTGATACTGTTCATCATTTATTATAGATAACACTGATTCAAAGTACCATGATAATATGAAGTCATCAACCAACAGGGGAGGAAAAATATGCTGAATGAACAAGATTTGAAAGGGGTTTTCGTGCCGGTCGTTACCCCCTTCTTGCCGAATGCAAAGTTGGATATGGATTGATATCGGAACTATGTAAGTAAGTTATTAACACAAGAAATTCAAGGGTTGGTCGTAAACGGTACCACTGGAGAATCCCCCACGGTTTCTTGGGAAGAGGTGACGGAGCTCGTACAAGAGACTAAGGAATTTATGAGTAAACAGAGTCGTATACCGGTTGTTATAGGTACTGGAACTAACGATACAGCTTCAACTGTGAAACGGACCGAAATTGCAGGGCAACTAGGTGCGGATGCCGTCCTTGTTGTAACACCGTATTATAGCCGTCCATCGCAAGAGGGTATTTTTGAACACTTTCGAAAGGTAGCACAAGTTGGAGTACCCATTATTGTTTACGAGGTTCCTTCCCGCACCGGAGTTCGGATAACCACTGATATGATGAGAAGGATTATGAATTTGAATGGAGTTATTGGCTTAAAAGATAGCTCCGGCGGCATAGAGCTTATCTCTGAATTGTCGCGCCTGGGTTCAAAGCCTATTCTATGCGGGGAGGACATCTATTTCCATGCTATGTTAAGCCAAGGTGCCTCCGGCGGCATACTTGCATCAGCGAATGTATTTACTAACGACTTCATGAATGTCTTTCGTCTTGCCAGCAAAGGTGACTATACTAAAGCTAAAAAGGCATTCGACCCCTTGGTTCCCTTAATTCAAAGACTATTTCAGGAATCCAACCCTGCACCTCTAAAATGGTTACTTGCAAGGCAGAATATCATCTCCTCTGACACGCTCCGTTTACCAATGGTACCCATTACTAAAGAATTGCAATTGGACCTGGAGCAAACAATGCTAAGTCTGAACCCATAAAGATTTAAGTAATTCTTATTCAATATTTTATCTTGCAATCCTGCCTGTTAACAACAAGAGACGGCCTCCATGACATAACAAAAAATCCCCGTTTAAAGGGGACATAACGCGATTATATTTACTTGCATTTCTTCTTAGCGCAGTTACAGATACGGCATTACTTATCAGGTGTTCTGTCCAAATAAAGCTGCGTTACCTCAGTTGTGTCACCAGACTTTTTCTCGTTCTCGGTTGCTTTTTCCTCTAACTCTTGATGATCGGCCATTCCTGGAGCTATGGTTGGTTCATGCCTTGATTCTGTTTCCATTACGTTTCACCATCCTTTTGTTATATAGGCTGGATGATTCATCATAAAATTATGTATGGAGAGGGACATTATATTTCAAAATATTATGTTTGAATTCCTGTGTTGGTTTAATCAAGTTTGAATTCTACTTTCTCATCAGGAGCAAATTCATTCTTATTATCAACTATAAATTGACCATTAGTTCTTGGCAATTTGACATACTGTACAACCTTTTCACCTTTAACAAAAACGATCAGGTCAAAGCTATCAGAGTATTTAAGTATGCCGGCTTTTGACCAACGAAATCCTAACTGCTTATTAATTACAGCCTCTGAAGTGTATGGGGTAAATATATACAACTTATCCCAGGAAAAGCTGGTGATTTGGTTGAAATCGATTGCAACCACTTCTTTGCTGCTCTGCTTACTTTCAATAACCTTGACCAGGTTCTGTTGTAACGTCTGTTTTTCTCCAGCCTCCTTACGGAGATTACCGTACAGTACACCCCCAACAACAACGATAGCTAAGCAGATAAGTATCGGTATTTTTTTCATAGGCTAACACTCTCTCCCTTAGCTTAACGAGGCTGCCAATCATATTCGTGGCAGCCTCGTCAATTTTATATATGTGGCTATCATTTAAGTAACAACGCTTTATAGAGTTTAATAATGCCAAAATGCATGCCTTCATGATATAAGTTGAAGCTGAGGCATTGTTCTTGGGTTTCTAGAGTCATACCAGCAGATGTAGTATACGGCTGAACCTCTTCTTTTAGGCGTTGTGATAGAGCATCGTAAATGCGACCTTGTTGTTCTTTTAATAGGGTCTCTAGCTCTTTCAAGGTCGGAACGGGGTAGGAAACAGGGTTCAATGGGGAAGTACCGTTTTCAAACTGTTCCTTAAACCCTAGGGGTAACTGCTGTGGCAGCCCAATGTATTGAAAAGCGAACCTTTCCGTGACGACATAAATGTGACCCAGATTCCAACGGATCGTATTTCGGAACCCTGCGGGAAACTTGTCAGCCAATTCCTCGGTGATTCCCTCCATCACTTTTAAGGTTTGGTTTCTTACAAAATCCATTTGCTTAAATAAAAAGTGTTCCATTGTCCTCACTCCTTCTATGTAGTTATTTGAGATAGTACCATGTAAAAAGGTGGAATGGAACATTAACCTTACCTTTATTCCAAAATAACCCAACCCGCTAACGAGGCTGCTAATCTATTCATAGCAGCCTCGTCAATTCCATTTGTTTAATTTTTGTTAACGATTTAGCTTATTAAAATCCTTATCCAGTCTTCAATTGCCTGATAGACCGTGGTCCTGCTCGACAATGTATGTTATATAACTATCATTTCCGTTAGCTTTGTAACTACTTTTCCAAACTCTTGGCAAACTCCCTAAGTTCCTCTGGATTACTTGTATGGAACACCATCTTTTCGGTATCAAAGATAAGTACGATTGGACTCTTTTCTTCAAGTCCTAATAATTTTAACCATTCCAATTTATCTTTCTCCGTATGAATAGTCATTTGTTGAATGTATTTAAGAAGAGCCGGTTCAGAGTTATGCACCTTATTTACCTCGAAGTCCCAGTCTGGGGAAGTCGAAAATATTTGCATTCTGAGTTGACCTTCTTCTTTTGAAACCAACTTTTTCAGTACATCCTCTTTGCTTAGGCTGCAACCTGTAAAAATTAAGGTGAATAGTAACAGGAGCAATCCTAACTTGACCTTCCACACCATTTTCCACCCTTTCCTTTTCTCACACATTATTACGAGGGTAATCAATTAAAGAGTTGCTTAGCGTTCATTGAACATAACTCCCTCTATTGGTTTGTTTCATCGCAAAAAGAATTATTATTTCTCCATGATTGCTCCATTAACCTTCAATTCGTCACATCGTCTGAAGTCGATCACAACAAATCCAATGTATTAATTACTTAGAGCACTTGCTCGAAGAATACGACCTGGCGCAGCGCCAGCTAGAACAGATTCAGTATGAACTCCAGCTCATTCTCGAGCGAATAATACAATGGATTAAACTGTGTTAATGCCTGACCTTCTTAAGCCTTTCTATGCGCAGTAAATAATAATCCTCCAAAAACTGAAATTGTTGATCAAATTCTTTCTTTTTCAGTGTTCCCTTTAAAAGCTTCATTTCCAAGTTTACGTAATCGATCTGCTGTTCTAACAAGATAAGATACTTCGCAAGAATATATTCAATAAACCTATCGTTCTCAAACGAATTAGGCTGATAGGTAGCGTCAAACCAGTGAGCATTATCCATAAACACGGGAATATGTCTTCTCAGTTGGTGAGAAAGCTTCATAAACAGTTCTCCATTATGTAGAAGTACCGTAAAAATTTCATCATTAGCTTGAATTGCGGCAATCTCCGGATATTTCACTTTCATCGCTGTTTCACTATAAATCTCTGATTGGGCATAAACAAGACGCAGCTTTACCTTTTCGACTCTTTGTTGAGTGATATGCATAGAAGAATGCAGCAAACCAATGATCTGTTCCCGGTCATCGGACTGCTGGCGCAAATCTTCTGCTATAAACGCGAGGATAACACCTGCTACCGTACCTACGATCGTAATAAACAGGTTGAGTTTAGCCTCACTGAACTTAGTTCCATCAACTATGTAGAATGTAATCATTGCAAGCAATAGCCCCGTAATTAGCCATAAGGTCATATTCACCCCACCATCCATTTCTAGTTCATTATATGCCGGAGGGACAATCCTAATCACAAAGAGCCCTTGCATTAATCATGGGTATAAGGACACACCAGAGTAAAAGGTTTTAAAATAGCACACTAATGGAAATGACTGGTTAGGAAAGAGGAAAGAAGGTGAATCGGCAAGTGGCGGAATGGCTCGAGGTGATCCTGCGAACTGCAATATCGGTAATCGTCCTATTTTTTCTGACAAAACTACTGGGCAAGCGGCAAGTAAGCCAACTTTCCTTATTTGAATATATTACCGGGATCACTATTGGGAGCTTAGCGGCTTATATTTCTATGGATTTACAGACAAATTGGTATTTGGGTTTGATCTCTTTAGCTGTATGGATTAGTTTCTCGCTCGTGATTGAATACATTCAATTAAAGAACAAGAAGCTGAGGGATTGGATTGACGGAAAGGGAACTATTCTTATCGAAAACAACAAAATACTGGAAAATAATTTAAAAAAGGAGAAATTGACGTTAGACGACCTAACGGAACAACTCCGAAAGAAAAACGTATTTAGCGCGGCCGAAGTTGAATTTGCGATCATGGAAACTACCGGAGATATCAACGTGCTGCTGAAAAAAGAAAATCAACCTGTCACACCTAAACAATTAGGGATTAAAGTTCCTGACGGGCAGGCATCGCAAGCTGTAATCATGGACGGTGAGATTATAGATAAAGCATTATCTTCTGTGGGGTTAACCAGAAAATGGCTGCATGAAGAATTGGACAAGCACGGAGTCCGCATTGAAGATGTCTTCCTCGCACAAGTCAGCCCCGGCGGAGAGGTGTACTTCGACTTATATAATGATCGCGGGAAGGTGCCGGTTCATTCGAACAAACAAGCTTTATTATCTTCATTACAGGCATGCAAAACCGAACTCGAGAGACTCACCATGACAGATAAACACTCCGCGAAAATGACCGAAACCCATGCCCGCCAACTGGAAAACATAATTCAGGAAGTTAAAGCTTTGCATTAAATCCCAGTGAGGGATTCTGGGCAGGCTTCCCAGCCCCGGAACCGCCTTCTCAGGGCTGTGTCTGCATGACGTGGTAGTATAAAACGGATAAAACCTTGTTTCACCTTTTTTTAAAATTACCGTAATCTATAAAAATGATTTTTCCATTTCTATTTCTGCGTAAGTTATCCCATCTTGTATCTCTGGGAATGATTTTTGCATCTTTGAAATTCTCTTTAAGGCGGGAAAGACGCTTCCTGTATTCTCTCGATCTTTTCATCTTCCTGTCCATTTTTTTCATAAGAATCCAGCCGCCGCTATAGTCCACTATTTTAGCAAGATGTCTTTTTAAATGCCCCCTTGAGGAAGAGAAGATATCAATCTCGCGTTTTATGCTCTTAAAGCCTCTAAGATTAATCGGCAGCTTGATCACGAGCTTGCGGTTGACGGCAAAAACCATTCGCGACTTCCCCTTTCCCAGATATTTGTACGGAAAGGACGCAATGAAGCTGTCTATCTCACTGCCAACATTTCTTCCAGACCGGACTAGTCTTATCCATCTATTGATCTGTGCAATGTCCCTGCTTCGTATATTTTTTTTAATAGGTCGGCTCATATTCATCCCTACTTTACGTAAACATAACTTGACTTTTATGTTATATCATATGTGGGAATTTAAGAATCGCCTGTATTTTTGTCATGTTTACCGTTGCTTTTTATGATAAACAAGAAAACGGCCGTTTCCTGTTACCAGGAAGCAACCGTTTTTCGAATTAAACCAGATATCGTTCCTTAATCACGTTCACATGATGAGCGATATGCCCGATGATGATGTACAACAATGCCGTTGCCGTACCCGGATGATTACTAAAGGTTCCTCTGTTACCCCAAGCTTCATCTTTAATGGTATTGACCATGGAGACCGTCGCCCTGCGCACTGTGTCCAGCTCGTTCAAAAGTTCGGCCATCGTCCTGTCCCCGAAAGCCGCCTCTTTCATGAACAAATCCTGGTCAAACCCAGACAGAGGCGTGGTGTCACCGCGGGCTATGCGGAGCAGCCGATAGCTCATAATCCGCTCTGTATCGGCCAGATGACCGAGAACTTCCTTCAAGGTCCATTTCCCCGGGGCATAGCGGTAATTCCCCTGTTCTTCAGTCACGTCTCGGAGCAAACTTACCAATTCCTCTAACTGTGGAACCAGCATGTCTATAACCGATCCTTCGGGTACTTGATTCACATAGTTTTCCGCATAAGGCGGGTAATCTCCGGACAGCGGACGCTGCAGCATGGCTATTCCTCCCATTACCTTGATTTATTTCTAAGACTGAACCATAAAATCAATAGTCTGATAAGAAATTACATGTCGATCGCGGTATGTAATGGCAATCAGCTCTTCATTGGCACTCAATATTCCACGATGCAACATGGCCGGCTTAAACCCGCGTTCAATCGCTCCATTGTATGTAAATAGGACACAATTCCCGGCGTCAAAGCCAGCTACCACGACAAGGCCAACTTCACGATCCAGCAGGATTTGTTCTAATTCTGTTTTCCAGAAAGCATTGGAAAAGGTCTTCTTCACAATAAGGTCATCCTTCTCCACTTGAATTTCCGGAATGAACTCGAGCAACTCTGGACCAACAGCTTCCGCATCTTCTACATCTTGTATATGGACAACTAAGTTTCCGCTGGAACGCAGAGTTTGAGCAACATGATTAATATACTCGCACGCGCTTGCTACAGGACGTTCTTGTAAAAAAAATTTTTGCATATCGACGATCAAAAGTGCGATTTTCTTCGGTTTACTCATATCCATGTTCCCACCTTCAAGTGATGTAGAAAATCCTCAAGCCCGTTAAGTTACTGCTTAACCTAATGATATGATAATTCGAAAAAATATTCACTGTATTAATTATGTATATATAAAAATGCCGCCAATTGCGTCAGTGCAACAAACTTGTCCTCCTAGTTCAAAACGAATTTAAAATATAAACACCTGCTTTTAGGATATCATTTACAAAGTACTGAATCCATGATATTATTCAATTACGTAATTACGTAATTAAGTTTTTGTGAGGTGAGTTTTTTGACCCGTGACTATGGTGTAGAAATGGACGCAGTAAAGGCACAATTAGCTGAACTTCAAAATTTTGTTACACAAATCGCAAATTCTTTACCGAAAGATACGCCAATTCATAGCGGTGGCGGCCCATCCGGCAAATTTCTTGTGGAGAGAAACGCTGGCCAAGGAGAAACAGGCGGAATTTATTTTTCAGGTAACTATCATGGGGAAAAATGGCATTACAGATGGGAGCCTCAGGAAAGGGCTGTACATCAACTATTAAGTCTCGATGGTGATAAAGTTGCCAAGATACTATCTGCGCTAGGTCATAAACAACGTATCGAAATCCTGAGAGCTGTCTTACAACAACCTATGACCGGGGCGGAACTCGTAGATCATTTAAATATGGGCACTACAGGGCAGCTTTATCATCACATTAAAGCCTTGCAAGGAGCTGACCTCCTAAGGCAAGAAGAACGTGGCGGCAGTTACACAATCCCCGGACATCGAATGCTTCCGTTTCTCCTATTATTAGCTGCAGGATCAGAGTTACTTGATACAAGTGAATATATGGAGTTATCTGAGGCTAGAAATAATGCTGGACAATATTTAGGGTCTTCCTCAGAAGAATACGATCCACATCTTTTGCTGAGATCAGTTCTAGAAAATACAATCGCTGAACATCAAGCCGGGTTTTGTTCCAATGTTAGTGTGGCTTTTCATAGTGACGGCAGCGTGACCGTGGCCGATAATGGAAGAGGCATTCCTATCCAGGCCTTTCCAAATTCAGAAAAGCCTCTCGTTCAAGCTGTGCTTACTGAAATAAACCGCCAATCCAGTGCATCTATCAATGCACCCAACGGAGTAAAGGGTATTACCATTCCGATCGTCAATGCGTTGTCACAAAAACTTACCGTAGAAGTACGTAGAGAAGGAAAGGTTTTCCGTCAAGAATATAAGCACGGAATTCCACAGACATCCCTTCTCACTGTTGGACTAACAAATGAAACAGGAACAAGCCTGACGTTTCTTCCTGATAAGGAGATTTTTCATTCTCGTTTCGATCAATGCATATTTGCCAATGAAATAGAAAAGATCTCTGAAACATTTCCGAAACTAAAAATAGATCTAATTACTGAATAACGTAATGAGAAGAGACTCCTTTTTCAGGGAGTCTTTTTTATTGTAAGTTTAAATGGAGAGGTGTTCTTAAAGATCGCTTGCTTTCTGCAAGTAATAATCAGCCGCAGCACGAATTAGATGCTGGAGGTTCTAAATTTGAAGCGGAGCAACTGTCAGCAGATGATTCCTCCACTTGAACTGGACCGCAGCAGCTATCCCCACCGCCACTACCAACACCAATGCCGCAAACACCAGTCTCTGGCAGTTCAAGCTCCACTTTGCGTGCCGACTCCATATCACCAACCAGTGCTGCAACAACGGATCTAACTTGCTCATAGCCGGTTGCCATTAAGAAGGTCGGCGCTCTGCCGTAGCTTTTAGCACCTACAATATAGAAGTCTTTTTCTGGTTGGCGCAGCTCTTGTTCCCCGTGAGGTCTTACCGTACCGCAGCTGTGCGCATTGGGATCAATTAATGGCGCAAGCTCATAAACGCTTTCTAGACTTGGATCCATCAAGACCCTTAGTTCACGGATAATCGATAAATCAGGTCGGGATCCGGTATTGCCTACAATTTCATCGATGTCATCAATGTCTTTTTGTTCGCCATTGATTGTTCCGACAACTTGAATTTTTCCGTTCTTTTGTATTAGCTTATCAACATGAAATGGCGTTTTTACTTGTATTGTACCGGAATCAACGACTTGCTGTATGCGGATGCCAAGCGCTCCTCTTGCAGGCAACCCATCTAATTCCCTTCCGCCATATACCTCCTCAAGATTTTGTTTTCGGATGGCCCAAACGATTTCTGTTGCTTCTGATTCCTTTTGCAGCTCTGCAAGTTCTAGTAAGGTGTTAATTGCAGAATGCCCGCTTCCCACAACGAGAACTTTTTTGCCGCTGTAACGCTGTTTATCTGTGCCTAACACATTAGGAATACCATAGTTAATTTGTTTTTCGATCGCTAATTCATCTTTGCCTAAGATACCGTCCGAACGAAGCGGGTTGGGGTTAGACCATGTACCAGACGCGTCAATAACCGCTCTAGCCTCAAAAATCGACGAAGTCCCATTTTGTTCGACGTGAATGACAAATGGCAGCTGCTCTCGTCCTTTTGTTTTTACTTTGCTTAATCCTTTGCGACTAATAGCAGTGACTTTTGTATTTAAATAAATAAACGGTTTTACTTCAGGCAACTCTGCTAAAGGCTTTATATATTGTTCGACAAGCTCTTTTCCAGTTGGAATATCCGCATTCTTTGGGGCCACCCAGTCAGTTGCCAGCAACAATTCCCTAGCCGATTTGTCAATGTTATATTCCCATGGTGAGAAAAGTTGTACATGGCTCCATTTTCTAATATTCGCTCCTACTTCAGCGCCAGCTTCAAAAATGATAAATGTCTCGCCTTTTGAAATAAGATGCGATGCTGCCGCTAGCCCTACCGGACCCGCTCCAATAATGGCTACAGGCAGATGGCTTTTTTTCTTAGCTTTTGTCTCAAGGTAGCTCGTTTGGTTAACAGGAATACTTTTATACATGATTACTTCCTCCCTATAATTATTTGCAATTTGCAAACTTATTATGAAACAAAAGGGATAAATAATTATCCCAATGGTGTCCAACATACTGAAGATTTTGCCATGCTCGAATTAAGCAATTTGATTGCATTAATGACCATGTCTCGTTCAAACTCAGACATATGCGAAAACACTTCTTTTAGGTAATCATTCATTTGCGTATCAATGACCGCGGCAATATATTTACCTTGTGCCGTCAAACTCAAAATATAGATCCTACGGTCTTCCGGAAGCGGCGTTTTTTGAACTAACCCCAATTTTACAAGGCTTTGTACCTGGCGACTGAATGTTGTAATATCCATTGCAAGCGCGTCTGCAACCTGCTGTATGGATGGATTATGTTTGCGATCAATTTCATAAATAATATGACTTTGAACGAGGGAAATATCCACGCCTCCTGCGGTGCAGCAGTTTTTATCCAAAAGTCCAAAGCGACGTGTCATGATCTGAAAGATTTCTCTAAAGTTTTCCATTTAATTCACCTCTAATTACATTTATACCTCATAAATTTGCAATTTGCAAATAATTAATCTGCTGTACGAAAAATTTGAACAACATGTTTTGAGATGCCTTTTAGTCTAATAACTGATGTCTAACAGCTTTAATCCATTCGCCTTTTTCATCCGCAAGCAAAGTATTCCATCCTAAGTTCCGGGCCTGCACAAGATTTTTCTCTTGGTCATCAACGAACAATACATGATCTCTGTTAAAAAGTTTTGAATGAACAATGAGGTATATATCCATTTCCGGTTTACAAAATCCCGTTTCATCAGAAATGGTTATACTTGTTATGTAGTTTTTAACGGGGTCAATTATATGACTGATCCATTCCGTGCGATGATTGCTTAATAAATGGATGTTAGCGATCTTACTCCAATTTGGAATTTCTTCAAGACAAGGCATCGGTTTAATCTCTGATATTAGTTTGCCAGCAGCATACTCTGCATTGACGGTGGGAAACCTTTCGAGAAGCATAGCCCAAAACTCTTGTTCATTCATTTTTCCAGTCCATAGTTCTTTACGGACTTCATGTTTGAATTTAGCAAGTTCATCATAGGCAACGTTAAATGTTAAAGCCATGTCCTCCCACCATATTGGCGAAAAGTTGGTTGCTATTACTCCGGCTATGTCTAAAACTAACTCGGGTTTGTTACTAATTGGTCGCCGCCTCCCAACTTAAATGTTCAACTCTCCTCTGGGTAGCGTAAAACGCCTCCAATTTCATTTCCAACTCGATGATTTGCTTTTCCTTCTCGTGGAGACGGCTGCGCAGCTCTTTCTGACGCCTTTGCGCTTTTTCCAGCCGGTACAATTGTTCTTTCGCTTCCGCCAGCCGGTCAAACCCATATTCCAGCATGCTCCATCTCTCCCCTTCATTTCCAAACTTAATTTCACATTAGCAACAACTCAGCTGCTTTACAATGAATAGTTTTTATATAGCCAAAAAAACAAAATGGCCATCCCGAGGGATAGCCATTCATTGATTGTGTAGATTATTTACCTAAATCTGCCCCGCCTGTGATTGTTTCTTTGCCGGCGCAAACCAGCCGATGAGGGCAATCGCAACCAGCACGCCGTAGAAGACAACAGTCCAGCCTGTGCTGTGCGGGAAGTCATGATCCAACACCCCAATATCTTCGTGGGCAAGGGTAATTACGGCGAGCTTCACGCCGACCCATGCTACGATCGCGTAAGCTGTGGTCTCCAGTGCCGGCCGTTGAGCTAGCAGCTTTACAAACCATGTAGCCGCGAACTTGATCAGGATCAGTCCGGCGATGCCGCCAAGCACGACAACGATGAATTGTCCTCCGTCCATCCCCCCAAAATCGCCAAGCGGCGAGTCCGGAAGGCCAAGCGCCAGAGCAACGGCTGCCAGAATGGAGTCAATCGCAAAAGCCAAATCCGCTATAGCAATCTTCCCTACGGTTGGCCAGAAGCCTTTGCCGGCAGCATCTTTCTTGAGGTCCTCGCGGTTGTTCTCATTCTCTTTGCCGAAGCGTGCTTTGATGATGTGTTTTAGCCCAAGGTATAGAAGATAAGCTGCTCCTATTGCCTGTATTTGCCAGACGTTAGCAATAAAAGAAATTGCAAACAGAGCGGCGAAGCGAAAAACAAAAGCCATAATAATCCCGTAATTAATAGCTTTCTTCTTCTGATCCTCCGGCAAATGCTTCGCAATGACCGCCAGGACAAGAGCATTATCCGCCGACAATAAACCTTCCAGACCGATAAGAATCAGAAGTGCCCATGCATACTCTAACCAAATTGAATCCACAGTATTTCTCCTATCTATGTAAGAATGTGACGACAAGGAATCGGTATACAACCTTAGATCAATTTTAAGGTTAGGATTTCCTTGTCAGACTTTAATATACCTGCATGAAACTTAAAATCATCTTACAAAAGGAGGAGCAGCCGCCATCGCGCAAACTACTCCTTCCTGGTTTCCAACTAATGATATACGAGCTCTTTTCCATTCAAGCCGAGCACCCGCGCTGTTGCATTGTGCAGCTCCCGGAATAGCTCCGGGTGTTCCACCAGGGACACGCCATACGAAGGCACCATCTCTTTGATTTTCGGTTCCCATTCCGTCATTTGCTGCGGGAAGCATTTCTCCAGCACCTCCAGCATGACGTGAACGGCGGTGGAAGCCCCCGGTGAAGCGCCGAGCAGTCCGGCTATGGAGCCGTCTGCAGAAGTAACGACTTCCGTACCGAATTGAAGCGTGCCCTTGCCGCCTTCTACCGTATCCTTGATGACTTGCACGCGTTGGCCGGCCACCACGATATCCCAATCTTCACTCTTAGCATTCGGAATAAATTCGCGCAGCTCTTCCATCCGCTTCTCGTTAGACAATAGAACCTGCTGGATCAAATATTTGGTCAACGCCATTTCTTTCACACCAGCTGCAAGCATCGTCAATATATTGTCGAGTTTCACAGAACCGATTAGATCGAAATAGGAACCCGTCTTCAGGAACTTTGGCGAGAACCCGGCGAAGGGACCGAAGAGCAGTGTCTTTTTGTTGTCGATATACCTGGTATCCAAATGCGGAACCGACATAGGAGGAGCGCCCACCTTGGCTTTTCCGTACACCTTGGCATGATGCTTCTCGATGACTTCCGGGTTGTTGCATACCATAAACAGTCCGCTGACCGGGAATCCGCCAATGTGCTTGGACTCCGGAATACCGGTTTTTTGCAGTAAAGGAAGACTTCCGCCCCCGCCCCCGACAAAAATAAATTTAGCCGTATGATACTCATACTGCCCGCTTGCCAGATTATGCACTTTCACTTCCCATAGGCCGTCGCTGGTACGTTTCATATCTTTTACCGTGTGTTTGTAGTGGACTTCGACGTTACGGGTTTGAAGGTACTCGAATAACATGCGTGTTAAGGCGCCAAAATTAACATCCGTTCCGGAATCGATTTTGGTTGCGGCGATAGGTTCATTAGAAGTGCGGCCCTCAATAATCAAAGGAATCCATTCCTTCAGTTTCTCAGGGCGATCGGAGAACTCCATGCCTTGAAATAAGGGATGCTTTGACAGCGCTTCAAAACGTCTTTTTAAAAACGCCACGTTGCCTTCCCCTTGCACCATGCTCATGTGAGGAAGCGGCATAATAAAATCCTGGGGGTTACGAATCAGATTGCTGTTTACAAGATAAGACCAGAACTGTCTGGAAAGTTGGAACTGCTCGTTAATTTTGACAGCTTTGCTGATATCTACAGTACCGTCAGCTTTCTCGGAAGTATAGTTAAGCTCGCACAGTGCAGCATGCCCTGTACCCGCGTTATTCCATTCATTAGAGCTTTCTTCCCCTGCGGTTTCCAGTTTCTCAAAAACTTTGATTTTCCACTCCGGTGCTAACTCTTTCAGTAACGATCCCAAAGTAGCGCTCATGACACCGGCACCAATCAGGATCACGTCCGTTGTTTTCCGTATCTTGCTCATGATAATCTTCCTTATCCCCTATATTTGCGAAAATTGAGCAGGCGCTGCTACTCAAGTGTTACAAAAACCAAGGCGCCGCCAAGGAACACACCCATCTGACAAAAGATGAAACTATCAAAACCATATATCATATTACATCTACGAGGTAAAGTTAACTACATTATCTTGATAATTATAAACTATTTGAGGATGGTATAAAAGTGATAAGTCCGACCAAAAAAACTAGGAAGTGTTACAAATTTAAGTCATTTGGATAAAGTATATCCGCCTTTTTAATCCATTTTTAACCATATTCGAAGACATTACTCTAATCCTCTTTCTCTCTATCGGCATATTCTATCTCATCTTGATAGATAAGGGGGAGTAAAAATGTGGATTGGGATAGTTCTGACTGCAGTCATCCTCGCCGTTCTCATATGGTACGTTGTGGCGCAGGAGGATAACGAACTTGCCAAAACAGCCGTATCAAATCAGCTTATCGTCAAGTTTAAGGAAGGCATCGCTCCAGAAAGAATGAATGCGATTCATAGGAAATACCGCTGTGAAGTTATGGAGGAACAAAAAGCTCTTGGATACTATGTCTTAAGCTCGAAACGCTCCACCCGGTGGATGATGAGCAAATATAATAAGCTTGACGAGGTTGATTATGCGGAGCCTAATTACAAGTTTCAAGCTTTTCTTACGCCCAACGATACTTACTTCCAGGCTTATCAGTATGGACCCCAGCGGATTAGTGCCCCTTCCGCTTGGGATGTAACGACAAGCAGCAGCAACATTCGGATAGCGGTTATTGACTCCGGAGTCCAGTTAAATCATCCGGATTTATCGGGCAAGCTGCTTCCTGGCTATGACTTTGTCAGCAGGGATGGTTTACCGGAGGACGGTAACGGCCACGGTACGCATGTGGCAGGGATTGCAGCAGCTGCAACGAATAACGCTAGAGGAATCGCCGGCATTGCTCCGAACGCCTCCATTCTGCCAGTTCGCGTATTGGATAACAGCGGCAGCGGATCCCTGGCTACCGTGGCGAACGGCATTATTTATGCAGCGGATCAAGGCGCTCAAGTCATTAATCTTAGCCTAGGGTCTACATCCGGAGCCCTCACCTTACAGAACGCTATTAATTATGCCTGGAACAAAGGTGCCGTCCTGGTCGCCGCAGCCGGAAACGACGGCGTCTCGACCCCCAACTTTCCGGCCTATTATACGAATGTTATCGCTGTTGCATCCACGGATGAAACCGACAACAAATCCCCCTTCTCCAATTACGGCAGTTGGGTGGAAGTAGCTGCACCCGGCTCTGCCATTTTGTCGACCTATACGGGTGGCTATTATGCTTATTTAGACGGCACTTCCATGGCATCTCCTCATGTTGCCGGCTTGGCCGCCCTTTTGGCAGCCCAAGGCTGGACCAACTTACAGATACGCAACGTTATCTGTAATACCTCGGATCCGATATCGGGCACCGGCATCTATTGGCGCTTTGGCCGTGTGAATGCGGCGCGGGCTGTGTCTTCGCCTGTGAATCCTCAGTTATGAAATAAACCTCTATCAAGGTCTATCGAAAAGGAGCGACCGCGTTCAAAGTAGGTTTATTCTCCAATAAAAAAGCCCGTTTTCGTTTCCGAAAACTTATTCTTTCTTATGTGGACAAGAAGAGCTGCCCGTTTCGGGCAGCTCTTCTTGTTCTATACCATTTTCCGACTATTTACCTCCAAACTTGCTAAATCACCTCAGTTAGTCATTTGTGATATTACTAACTTTCAGATTTGCGCCGCTAGTGATATGTCGTATCACTAACCAGGCCAATTGCCGGTCCATTTACTCCCAGTCCGCCAATTCACCTCTGTTAGTAATACGTGATATCACTAACTTTCAGAATTTGTGCCGTTAGTAATATATCGTATCACTAACCAGGCCATTTCCAGCTTCATGGTGCCCCTACTTGTCACAACTCCACAACCTTCGTAGCCATCTTCGCCCAAAACTCCCGGTCATGCTCCACAAAAAGTATGGTCGGCTCATGCTCCAGCAGCAGCTCCTCGATCTGCATACGCGAGATAACGTCGATGAAGTTCAGCGGTTCGTCCCAGATATGGAGGTGCGCCGGTTCGCATAGGCTCTTGGCGATCAGCACCTTCTTCTTCTGGCCCCCGCTGAAAGAGGACATGTCTTTCTCAAATTGGAGCCGCGAAAAATCCAGCTTCCGCAAAATCGCTTTAAACAGGCTCTCGTCGATCCCGTGCTCCCTCGCATAGTCCGTGAGATTCCCTTGCAGATGGGAGGTGTCCTGCGACACGTACGAAATACGCAGCTGGCTTCCCCTCCGGAACGTCCCTGTATAAGACATGTCCTCCCCGCAGATCAGCTTGATCACACTTGACTTGCCAGACCCGTTCTTCCCCGACAGCGCAATCCGGTCCCCCTGTTCGATCGTAAAGCTTATGCCGGAGCAGACCGTTTTGTCCCCATAAAAAATAGATACACCGTCCAACTCGGCCAAAAGGCTTTTATGATATGGAAGCTGAGATATTTTCAAACTGTCGGAGCTTTCCACATTTTTCAGGAGCTTCGATTTTTCCTCCATCGCCGACTGCTGCCGCTGCTCCAGAGATTTCGAGCGTTTCATCATCTTGGCGGCTTTATGTCCGACATATCCTTTATCCACTTTCGAGCCGGAGTTGAGTGTGCCGTTCTTCGTTTTCTCCACCGCATCCGACCAGCTGCTCGTTCTTTTCGCTGCCTCCGCCAGGCGTTTCATGTCTTTTTTTAATCTGTCATTCTCGGCCAGCTCATACTGATCCTGCTGCTCTTTGTTGATCCGCCAATCGGTGAAATTCCCTTTTTGAATTTCAATGTTGGCTCTGTTGATAGATAAAATATGATCCACGCAGTTGTCGAGAAACGCCCTGTCATGCGACACCAGAATGAACCCGCTTTTACCCCGGAGATAAGTACTGACTAACTTCCGTCCCTCCATGTCCAGATGGTTGGTCGGTTCATCGATCAGAAGAAACCGGTTCTCCTTCAGAAACAGAGCCGCCAGCATCACCTTCGTCTGTTCCCCGTTGGACAAGGAGCCAAAAGGCCGGTACAGCACATCTTCCTCCACCTTCAGCAGCGACAGTTCGCGCATCAGCTCCCAATGCACATAGTCCGGATAAATCTCACCCACGACATCTATCGTATGATAGTCCATATGCTCAACGTGAAACGGGAAATAATCGAACTCCACACTGGCTGAAATCTGTCCGTTGTATTCATACTTTCCGAGCAGCAGGTTGAGAAACGTCGTTTTGCCCCTGCCGTTCCTGCCCGTGAAACCTAACTTCCAATCCGTATCGATTTGAAAACTCACATTCTCAAAAATGTTATCGTAGCTGCCCTCATAGGCAAACGTTACATTCGTTACATTAATTAATGACATAAAGAAATCCTCCCTCTGAAGTAAAAAATAAAAAGCCGCAAGAAAGGGCATCTTTCCCGCAGCTCAAAGGGATACACTGAATCAAACCCATAGAGGGTCAGATTCGAATTCGCAGTTTGAGTGTGCAGATGCAGTACCTTTCTTGCATAACCCAAATAAACAGGCAAAATCACCATTGCTCTTGTTTTATTGGCTTATATCTGTGCAAGAAGGTATTCTACATCCAGTTCCACTCCCGTCATGAAATGTTCTTTACATTCTATAATGCTTCCTGTATTAGAGTCACTAGATACTTTTTGTTAAATCAAACTTTCCTGACCTTACTCCTTCGTAAATCCCAAATTCCCTATCATCAATGCACCCGAATCGGTTTGATCGAACTTGAGGGTAACACGCCGGATCTCCCCGAACTTCTTCTCCCGGTCAAAAGCATCCAAAGGGATCCGTAGCGTACTAAGCGGTGTATAAGTGGACCAGTAGGCAGCATAGTCGTCTTTAATCAACTTTCCCGGCTGCAGCCTGACTGCGGGAGTATCGGCATTCATCTTGTAAACCGCACTGCGGTCGTTCTGATCCTGTAACACGATCGAGAACGCGGGAGGGGTATCCGGCTCGTTTAATTTATCGCTTGGATCAGCGGCCATGTAGACAGTAAAATTGCCTTCGTTCTTCGGTGCGAGGTTTTCCGGAACTTCAATGGTCAGTTCCCCGCCGCGCTGAGTCCAGCGGACCGACAACAGGTTCATCTTCTCCTGGTCTCCCGGATGCAGGAAGGGACCCGCTTCGTCATTCTTCTGAATATAACTTTCCGTGACTTGCTTGAACTCCACACCTTCACTGGATGTAACTTTCCCTTCTAACGGCACTTTTCCTTCCTTTATCGGATGCAGGATATATTGCGTTCCAGGCATATAAAGGGAGCTCATGACAGGGTGTCCATACATTTGGCCTGTCGTTTCTGCCGACCCTTTTACGGCGTAGAAATTCTTTTTGGCGTCAGGATCATAAATCGCATTCAGAAAGTCGACGGCGTACCGGCTTAAAAACGTTTGCTGCTCTTCTACGGTCAGCCGTTTTTGCAGATTGTCATTGATCTTGCTGGGCCCGATCCCGTCGTCTTTCTCGTGCATCTTGCTATTGAAAAAATTATGATTCGCCCCGTACATATAGGCAACGGAGATCGGATTCTTTCGCTCTGGCAAGAGCGCTTCCCGGTCAAAAATCCGATGTCCCAACAGCCCGGTCACATCGCCGTCATATTGTGGAAGGAGAATCCCTAAAGGCACATCCGGCAAAGATCCCATGACAAACAATTCCATGGGGGCCGCCATCAGCAGGCCGTCGGTGCCGATGCCCTTCTCCTTTAACCGGTTCGCCAGCGCATGCGTGCCTTGGGCACCGCGGGAATGTCCTATAAACGAAATATGCTGCAGATCGCCCCGGCCTTGTAACGGTATTTTGAAACCGGCGTCCTCGCCTTTTATGGCCTTCGTAAGTAACGCGAATTGAGTATCGAAAATTGATAAAAGACGCTCATGCTCGATCGGCTCGCCATGCTCCCATACATATTGTGCATTAATGTCCATGCTGACAGCGAGATACCCCTGCCGAGCCAGATCCTTCACTAAGTAAGTAAAGCCTTGATCATAACGGTCGGTATCGTATTTCTTGATTGGGTGATTGCCATGCAGCAGGATCACGATCGGCCGCTTGCCGCTTCCCGTCGGTACGCCCATCGTACCTTTCACCGTGTAAGGAACCTTCCAGCCGGAAGCCTGAACGATCTCGCGGGCGCCAAGATTATAGTCGATTACCTGCGGTTCCCCGAACGTTTCCTTTGGCTTTTTAGTTTCTTTGGAAGTTTCCTTTATGGCTGTATCCGGCTGCTTCTCTTTTGAAAGCTGCTTGTCTTTTTCTGAGTTTCCTGAGCAGCCGCTCAACGTCAGTATGAAGATAAGAAGAAACAAAACGTATTTTTGCAAACGGATACCCTCCTTTGTTTGTGAGTTGGAGCTAAATGATTTAAAAGTAGTATACCCGGTAAGAAGTTCCTTATTTTGTTTATTGCGGATACTCGCTAAATAAAGAAGCAACGGTCCCTTTTCGCTTACCTGAAGCAACACGCCGGCGAATAAACAACGCTCCTCCAACTGAGATGATGACTACAGGAATAAGGCCCACGTACCATAATGCTTCATAGAATCCGTGATGAATCCCTATGTAACTAAAGACTGCTGCATACAACAAAAGATAGCCTAGGCTGATAAAACGGGATATAGTCATGTTCGAGAGGAGGTGCCGCTTCTTTGATTTCTCGCCAAGTAAAGCCAAATACTCAGGAACGGGAGCTTCTGCAAAAGATCGCACGGACATAAAGGGCCAGTTTCCCCCGGCTACCTGCTCTGTCTTCGCTTCTAAGGTGGAAGCCCCTTTCCATTTGCTCATTTCCTGACCGCAAGCACAGTACCCGATATACATCAGCGAGTACGCCTCTACCTCAGTGAAGGAGTTCAGGTCAGTTCGCATATTCATCGCCAGCGTACGGACTTGGGAATTGATTCCTTCGATGTCTTTCTGCATATCCACCAAGGTCTCATTCGCACCCTCTACTCTAAGGTCCCGTATGGCATTCATGAACAGATCCTGTATGCGCAAAAAGGATTCCACCGAATCTACATCCGAGTAATTTTCCAAACGAAGAGGTTTGGACGCATCACTTACCAGAACAGACATCCCCTCCTGCTTAATGAGCTGTATTGCGTGCCCGCCGAGATTGTCCAGTACGCCTCCATCCACGCCATGCACCATACGGTCCCCAAACGGGATAGCTATAGGGTCAAAAAGTCCAGGCACACAAGCTGAGGCCGCTGCCGCTTTCGACAAGGGTAGATGTCTCGCCTCTTCCGCGCTGAGCCCGTGATTCGTTTCATTGTACCGCCATAATACGCTGGAAGTGTTAGTGGAGAGGAACAAAGGCTGCCCATTTTCCAAGATCGATGTGTTCATAATCAGTTCCGGCTTCACATTGCCAGGGTGGACAGGAGGGACCATAAGGTCGCTCAGAACGGTATGCTGAAACATCAGTGCCCGCATCCCTTGCTCCAGCTTGGAATCGAACAACACCGCCGGGTTCAGGGCAGGTACAACCTTACTTACAGCCCCTGCCAACCGTTTCAGGATTGCCTCGGGAACCAGCCTGGAAATCCCTCCGGTAATTAATATCCGATCCCGCAAATCTTCCTGGACAACGGCAACAAACTCTGAAATAACCCGCTTCATCAGCCACCGGTAATCCTCTTCCGATAAGATCCTGTCTTTTTGAAGCTCCTCGCACAGCAGCTTATAGTAGAAAGCCCCTACAATGGAACCGCCGGAAACGGTGGACAGGGCCTGTACATTTTTCAATTCCCCTTCATCGGCTAAGCGGGCCATGACACCAAGGTGGAACAAAGAGGCCCGGTACCCTCCGCCGGATAAAGCCAAACCTATCAATTTCGTCACTCTCCTTCACTTAAACTTTCTTATGTGGTTACAAAAAAAGGCGCCTTACAGGCGCCTCCCCGGCGGATCCGCCGGACTTTGTTTCCGTATATCTTAATCATCGCTGGACAATATACCCAGAAGACGGAGCACATACAGGAACAGGTTAATGAAATTGAGGTACAAACTCAGCACGGCAAGAGGAATGTCCTCTTCTGCAAGCCCATGCTTATATTGCGAAATATCATATAGAATGAACCCGCTGAAAACCAGTACGCCTAACCCGGCAATCGCCAGCCCAAGTACGCCGCCAAATCCTCCTGTGAACAATCCGATGATGCTGAATCCGATTAGAGTAAGCAGCCCGACCATCAACATACCGCCAAGCCAGGAGAAATCACGCTTGGAATTATAAGCATAGAGCGTCAATGCGGCAAAAATTCCGCCTGTCAGCAAAAAAGCCGAGGTAATCAGGGATGAACCGCCGACGTTAGCGTAATATTGAATGGAAGGGAAAATTGTGATCCCGCTGATAAAACAAAACGCATACACAAATCCATATCCGATCGAGCGGTTGCGGCTGCGGCGCAGGAAGAAAGCAGACACCAGCATAATCAGCTCAACAACCACCAGCGGAAGCACTAATGCAGGAGGAACGTACTCGATTCCTACCCATGTCCCAACAAAAGACACCAGAATCGAAATTGTAAACATCCGGAGCAGCTTATGAAACGATGAGTTATATCTGTTCTCTGCTTCCGTAACCTTACTTCCGTATTCGTAATTCATTTTTGTCGACCACCTTTGCTATACTTGAATTATTTTACTACTATTGTATCATGGAAACCGGGGGAAACATGCCTATTGTCATACATTTTGTACAAAGTCCGTTTTCCCCATACGGTCTATTCAGCAATCGGTCTTAAGGAGGCACTTATATGGTTTACACGGTTCTTCACTTTATGAAAGATCATTGGCTGCCCATCGCTCTCATTACCGGTGTGATCGCCGCCCTTCTGTTCATTTATCGCAATAGAATCCAGCTTTTTTTCCTGGAGTAGTACTATATACGCAGCAAAAAGAGGACGGTTTCCCGTCCCCATCTATTTCCTATGTTACGCTTGGTATGGAACCAGAGCTTTGTGAGCGATATCGGTACGATAATGTTTCCCTTCGAAACGGATGCGGTCCGCATCGGCATACGCCTTGGTACGGGCTGCTGCAATATCTTGTCCGCGGCCCACGACCCCTAGCACCCTTCCGCCGTTCGTTACATATTGTCCGTCCTTCTTCGCCGTACCCGCATGAAATACTACGCTATCCTGGACTTCGTCGAGACCTGTGATCGGTACCCCTTTCGGATAAGGACCCGGGTATCCTTCAGAAGCAAGAATGACGCATACCGCCGCCTCTTCACTCCACTGAATATCGATTTGCCCGAGCTGCCCGTTGACTGTCGCCAGAAAAATATCCAGAAGATCGGTTTCCAGCCTCGACAGAACCACTTGGGTCTCCGGATCGCCGAAACGCGCGTTAAATTCAATCGTCTTCGGTCCTTGCGGAGTCAGCATGAGGCCGGCATACAGAACTCCTCTGAACGGGCGGCCTTCCTTGACCATGGCTTCTGCAGCCGGGATCAGAATCGTGCGGATCGCTTCATCGACCACAGCCTGCGGGATATGAGGCACCGGGGAGTACGTTCCCATACCGCCGGTATTCGGCCCCTTATCGCCGTCATACACCGGCTTGTGATCTTGAGCGGGAACCATCGGACGAACCGTATTCCCGTCGACAAATGCGAGAATCGACATTTCCTGGCCGGTAAGGAATTCCTCAATGACGACTTGGTTGCCGGCTTCGCCGAACACTTTGTGTACCATAATTTCCTGCAGGGCACTTTCCGCTTCCTCCAGGGTTTGGGCAACGATTACGCCTTTCCCCGCTGCAAGCCCGTCTGCCTTGATGACATAAGGCGCCTGCTGCGTTTTCAGGTACGATACAGCCGGTTCGTACTCTGTAAAGGTCTCGTAGGCAGCCGTCGGGATGTTGTACTTTTTCAACAGATTCTTGGTGAACACTTTGCTGCCTTCAATGATAGCCGCATTCGCGCGAGGGCCGAAGACCGGAATGTTTCTCTCCTCAAAATGATCAACAATTCCCTCCGATAACGGATCGTCGGGACCTACCACCACGAGGTCAATCGCATAATCCAGCGCAAACTGGCTCAGCTGCTCGAACTGATTTTCCTGAATCGGCACGCATTCCGCCAGTTCGGCAATCCCCGCATTTCCCGGTGCGCAGTAAATCTGCCCGACCTTCTCGCTCTTTTGCAGAGCCCAAACCAACGTATGCTCCCGGCCTCCGCGGCCGATGACTAGAACTCGCACGAGATCACTCCTTGAATTCATAATAAATAAATGAAACCTGACCAGCCTTCGTTTAGGGCGTTTTAGGCTTAGTGCTTGAAATGGCGCACTCCCGTAAATACCATAGCGATGCCGTACTGGTTTGCAACTTTGATCGACTCTTCGTCTTTAATGGATCCGCCCGGTTGAATGACGGCTGTAATTCCCGCTTTGGCCGCCAGTTCCAGCGTGTCGCCCATCGGGAAGAACGCATCGGAAGCCAGGATGGAGCCTTGTGCCTTCTCTGCCGCTTGCTCGATGGCAATCTTGGCTGCCCCTACGCGATTCATTTGCCCAGCGCCTACGCCGATAGTCATGTCGTCTTTAGCGAGTACGATGGCATTGGATTTCACATGTTTTACTACTTTCCAGCCGAACAACAGCTGCTTCAGTTCAGCATCGGTAGGCTTCCTGTCGGTAACAACCGTCAAATCAGCTTCGCTTAACTGCTTCACATCACGGTCTTGAATCAGCATGCCGCCTTCTACTGTTGTGATAACAGGAGCTGTGGAAGCTGTGCCTGCGGCTGCGAAGTTTTCGCCATGCTTCATGAGACGAATGTTCTTCTTCTGGGTGAGAATCTGGAGCGCTTCCGGTGTGAAATCCGGCGCAATAACGATTTCCAGAAAGATTTCGTTTAGCAGCATCGCTGTCTCCTGGCCGATTACCCGGTTGGCCGCAACAATGCCGCCGAAGATCGAAGTAGGATCCGCTGCGTAGGCTTTTTGGTAGGCTTCGTGGATCGTTTCGCCGATACCTACGCCGCAAGGGTTCATATGCTTTACTGCTACTACAGCAGGCTCGTTGAATTCTTTAAGGATTTGCAGCGCTGCGTTAGCATCGTTGATATTGTTGTAGGACAGCTCTTTGCCGTGCAGCTGCTCTGCGGTTGTAATGTTGCCTTGCGCCGCAAGAGGCTCACGGTAGAATGCCGCCTGCTGGTGCGGGTTTTCGCCATAGCGAAGGTCCTGTACCTTTTCGTAGGTGACGGTGTAACGCTCTGGAAGCGGCTCGCCCGTTTGCTTGGACAGGTAATCGGAGATGAGAGCATCGTATGCCGCAGTATGGCGGAAGACTTTCGCTGCCAGGCGTTTGCGTGTTTCCAGTGTTGTGTCTTCGCCTGCACGGATCTCCTCGATAACGGTATTGTAGTCGGATGCGTCCACCACTACGGTAACGAATGCGTGGTTTTTGGCAGCTGAGCGAAGCATGGTCGGTCCGCCGATGTCGATATTCTCGATAGCGTCTTCGTAGGAAACGTCCGGTTTCGCAATCGTAGCTGCAAACGGGTACAGGTTCACGATCACCAGGTCAATGTAGTCCAGGCCCAGTTCCTTCATTTGCGCTGTATGCTCTTCATTGTCGCGAACGGCTAAAAGTCCGCTGTGAACGGCGGGATGAAGCGTTTTGACGCGGCCGTCCATAATTTCCGGGAAGCCTGTAACTTCAGAAATGCCGATCACCGGCACGCCATGCTGCTCCAGAAGGCTTTTCGTCCCCCCCGTGGAAACAAGCTCCACACCCAACTTGGCTAACTGTTCCGAAAACTCCACAATGCCGGTCTTGTCCGACACGCTGATCAAAGCTCTGCGAATGGCCACTTCAACATCTCCTTGAGTTTAAATTTATAGATACTCCTCGGCGCATTAGCGATATGTGAGATCACTAACTACGCGAACTGGTTAATTTGACGATTGTTGTGCTCCTGATGCGGCTGGTTAGTGATATGTGGTATTACTAACTTTACTCCGCGGCGGTGTTAGTGATATGTGTTATCACTAAGTGCGCTGAATTGGTTACTTTGACTACTGTTGTGCTCGGTTGCGGCTGGTTAATGATACGTGGTATTACTAACTTTTACTCCGCGGCGGCGTTAGTGATATGTGATATCACTAAGTGCGCTAAATTGGTTACTTTTACTACTGTTGTGCTCGGAAATGACCGATGTGTTCTCCCCTAAGCCGTTACATTGTCCATCGAAGCCCCCGGGCAGCTCCCGCAGACGGCGAGCTGCCTGCAGCATCTAAGCTACTGCAGCTCCGGGCGTGCGCTAAGCACGCACACCTTTCGGCCGTCGAGCCGCACCCGCCCCTCAGCGATCCACTGGATCACCTGAGGGTAAAGCTCATGCTCGACGAGCTGCACCCGACCGGCGAGCGACGCCGCCGTGTCTCCCTCCAGGATGGGCACCGGCCGCTGCGCAATAATCGGCCCGGTGTCCATCCCCCCGTCCACGAAGTGGACGGTGACGCCGGTGACCTTCACGCCGGCGTCCAGCGCTTGCTCCATCGCCCGAATGCCGGGAAACGCCGGTAACAGCGATGGGTGCACGTTGATCATGCGGCCGTAATACGGTTCCACGAGCGTGCTCGTGAGAATGCGCATATAGCCGGCCAGCACGATCACGTCGACGCGCGACTCCGCAAGCGCGTCCAGGATCTCGCGCTCGTACGCCTCGCGAGAGGGATACGTCTTCGCCTCAAAAGCGAAGACGGCCACCCCCGCGCGGTGCGCGCGCTCCACGACAGGCGCCTTCGGCTTGTCGCAGACGAGAAGCTCGATGGTCGCATCGAGCTTCTCAGCGGCAATCGCATCCGCGATCGCCTGAAAGTTGCTGCCGCTGCCGGAGGCGAACACGGCAAGGCGCAGCTTTCCTTTCGTCATCATACTTCCGCTCCGGTAAAGGTGACGATCCCGTCGCCCGGCGTGACGCGTCCGATCAGGTACGCATCCTCGCCCAATCCACGCGCGATACGAAGCGCCTCTTCCGCCTGCTCGGCCGGCACTACGGCCACCATGCCGATGCCCATGTTAAACGTGCGGAACATATCGCGGTTGCTGATTTCGCCCTTACGCTGCATCAACTCAAATATAGGAAGAATCGGCCAGCTGCCGTATTCAATATCCACATTCACTCCGGCAGGAAGCACCCGCGGGATGTTCTCAATGAAGCCGCCCCCCGTAATGTGCGCAAGGCCCTTCACTTCCACCTTCGAAATCCACTCCAACACGGACTTCACATATAACTTAGTCGGCTCCAGCAGCACGTGGCCCAGCTTAGCGCCGCCAAGCTCTTCTACTTCGTCTTGCAGCGAGTACCCGTGCTGCTCCAGCAGCAATTTACGAACAAGCGAGAATCCATTGCTGTGCACGCCGCTCGACGCCAGCCCAATGACAGCATCTCCCGCTGCAATGGTGGAGCCGTCGATCATCTTTTTGCGGTCTACCACACCCACGGTAAACCCGGCAATGTCATATTCACCCTCGGCATACATACCCGGCATTTCAGCGGTTTCCCCGCCGATCAAAGCACAGCCCGACTGAACGCAGCCGTCGGAAATTCCCTTTACGATGGCCTCGATTTTCTCTGGCACAACTTTATCGCAAGCCAGATAATCAAGGAAAAACAGCGGTTCCGCGCCTTGCACGACAATGTCGTTCACACACATGGCGACAGCGTCGATCCCGATCGTGTCATGCTTATCCATGGCAAAAGCAATTTTCAGCTTCGTTCCCACTCCGTCCGTTCCGGAAACGAGCACCGGCTCTTCATACTTATCCTTGTTCAGTCCAAACAATCCGCCAAAACCGCCCAGGTCCGTCATTACTTCCGGACGCATCGTGCGCTTTACATGCTTCTTCATGCGTTCTACGGCTTCATTGCCCGCGGCGATGTCGACTCCCGCTTGTTTGTATGCGTCAGACACAAATTCCACTCCCTTAGGTTTTCTAGAAAAATCTGTAGCCGGCCATTCGTCCATCCTGCCGAGTTTCTCACAGAAATCATCATTTTCCAGCAAAAAGACAAAAATTTCCCGCGCAATAATCACTATAATGACAAATTCATGCAATAAAGCACAATTGCCCAAGTTATGCTCCGCCGGCGAAATCCCCCAACTTCCCGGCGGTCACATAAATGAGATCACGTACCTGGTATCACCTTAACAACCGCAGCCCAGCTTCGCATCCTCAGGCAGCACGGTCGGGTAATCGTTATCGAAGCAGGCAAAACACATGCCCCGGTTCTTCTCGTCCTCATTTCCGCCTACTGCTTCCATCAAGCCTTCCTGGGTCAAAAAGTACAGCGAATCCGCATTAATCGCCTGCCGGATTTCTTCCACCGTTTTGGCTGAAGCGATCAGCTCTTTGCGGTCCGGCGTATCGATACCGTAGAAACAAGGGTTCTTAAACGGAGGTGACGAAATGCGCACATGCACTTCCGTAGCTCCCGCTTCGCGCAGCAGATTCACGATACGCAGCGAAGTAGTTCCCCGCACGATCGAGTCGTCAATCATCACGACGCGCTTGCCTTCCACGACTTTGCGGACTGCGCTCAGCTTCATCTTCACGCCTTTTTCCCGAAGTTCCTGGGAAGGCTGGATGAACGTGCGTCCCGTGTACTTGTTCTTGATCAGCCCAAGCTCATAAGGGATGCCCGTCTGCTCAGCAAAGCCGATGGCCGCGGAGATCGACGAATCCGGCACGCCCGTCACGATATCCGCATCAACGAACGACTCCAGCGCCAGCTGCTGCCCCATCCGCTTACGCGAGGAGTGCAGGTTCACGCTGTTAATGTCGCTGTCCGGACGAGCGAAGTAGATATACTCCATCGAGCAGATCGCCCGGCGTTTCTTCTCGATGTACCGGTCCTCACGGAGACCGTTCGCATCCAGCACCAGCAGCTCGCCCGGCTCGATGTCGCGGACGTACTGCGCACCGACCGTCTCGAACGCGCACGTCTCGCTGGCGAACACATAGGCATCGCCCAGCTTGCCTATCACCAACGGACGCAGCCCGTGCGGATCGGCTGCTACAAACATGCGGTCGTTCGTCATGATCAGGAAGACGAACCCGCCGACCAGCCGGTTCAGGGCGTTTTTCAACGCCTGAACCACATCGGTCTCGTCCGAGCGCGCAATCAGATGCGCTATGACTTCCGTATCGCTGGTGGTCTGGAATATCGACCCCAGCGCCTCCAACTCCGCCCGAATTTCCGGCGCGTTGGTAATGTTCCCGTTCGTGGCGATTGCCAAGTCTCCGCCGCGGTACTTGAACACCAGCGGCTGCGCATTCGCCAGCTTGCTTTCGCCCGCTGTTGAATACCGCACATGGCCGATCGTGATCGAGCCCTTCAGCGTCTCCATAATGTCGTTCGTGAAGACCTCTTTCACCAGGCCCATCCCGCGGTGATAATTAAAGGCCGAGCCGCCGTCCGAAGCGCAGATCCCGGCGCTCTCTTCTCCGCGGTGCTGCAGCGCATGCAGCCCGTAATAGGATAAAGCGGCCGCCTCGGAGTGGCCGTACACTCCGAAAACGCCGCATTCTTCTTTTAACTTATCGAAAATCCCGTCCGGACCGGAGCCCTCGTTGTAGTAGGCCCCCGTCCAGCCCGGATGTTTGTCCGTCGCCGTCTGCTTTAGTTCATCAGACATGGGATCGCGTCCTTCCAGACTTGTTGTAGCTGCTCTACCGGAGAGGAAACAGCAGCTGTACCGTTAACGCTAATGTTCAAATCCGTTCCGCCCACTGTACCGATTACCTGGTAAGGAACGCCGGCATCCGCCAACAATGCCTGCAGCGCTTCCGCCTTCTCCGTGGAAGCCGACAGCAGAATACGCGATTGGCTCTCGCTGAATAATGCGATATCGCTGCGCAGGCCTTCTGCAGCGAATTCAACTGCCGCGCCCAAGCGTCCGCTGATACAAGACTCAGCCAAGGCTGCAGCAAGTCCGCCCTCGGACAAGTCATGTGCCGAAGCGACCAGACCGCCTTGAATCGCCGACAATACCGCGTCCAACAGCTTCTTCTCCACATCCAGATCGATCGCTGGAGGACGGCCTTCCGTTACGCCGTGAACGGCATATTGGAATTCCGAACCGCCAAGCTCTGCGCGAGTTTCACCCAACAGCACGATGATGTCGCCTTCGCGCTTGAAGCCCTGTGTCGTAATGTGATCCGTATCGTGAATCAGGCCGACCATACCGACAACCGGCGTCGGGTAAATGGCACCCTTAGCATTTTCGTTGTACAGCGATACATTTCCGCCGATAACCGGCGTATCCAGCTTGCGGCAAGCTTCGGCCATGCCGTCAACCGCTTTTTCCAGCTGCCAGAAGATTTCCGGCTTCTCCGGAGATCCGAAGTTCAGGTTATCCGTAATCGCCAGCGGCTCCGCACCGGAACATACCACGTTACGTGCAGCCTCGGCCAAAGCAATCGCTCCGCCTACCTCAGGATCCAGGTACACGAACTTGCTGTTGCAGTCCGTTGTCATCGCAAGCGCCTTGCGCGTTCCCGGTACCAGCACGACCGCAGCGTCCGAACCCGGCTGAACCGCCGTAGAAGTACGGACCATGTAATCGTATTGGTTGTAAACCCACTCTTTCGAAGCCACTGTCGGAGAAGCCAGTACGCGCTTCAACGCGCCTGTCAGATCCGTAACTTCCTCATAGCGGTTTGTGTCGACAGAAGCATTCGCCTCATAATAAGCAGGCACCGCTGAAGGTTTGTTATAGACTGGGCATTCATCCACCAGCGCGTACACCGGCATGTCAGCCGCCACTTCACCTTTGTGGAAAATTTTCAATCTGCCGTCATCCGTTACTTTACCGACTTTCGCACAGATCAGGCCCCAACGTTCAAAAATTTCTCTAGCCTGCGCCTCATCCTTCGGCTCTACAACGAACAGCATGCGCTCCTGGGACTCGGACAGCATCATTTCGTAAGCAGTCATGCCTGTTTCGCGCTGAGGCACTTCATCCAGGTACAGCTCCATGCCGTTACCCGCTTTGGAAGCCATCTCCGCGGAGGAACAAGTCAATCCTGCTGCGCCCATGTCCTGTATGCCCAGTACGATGCCGGACGCGATCAGCTCCAGGCACGCTTCCATAACGAGCTTCTCCATGAACGGATCGCCTACTTGCACCGCAGGACGCTTCGCTTCGGATTCCGCCGTAAGCTCTTCGGAAGCGAACGTGGCTCCATGGATGCCGTCCCGGCCTGTAGCCGGACCCACGTAAAACACTGGGTTGCCGACGCCTTTAGCTACGCCGCGCTGAATATCTTTATGATCGATCAAGCCTACGCACATCGCGTTGACTAGAGGATTTCCTTCATAGCTTTCATCAAACGTAATCTCGCCGCCGACGGTTGGAATCCCGATACAGTTTCCGTAACCAGCGATGCCGGACACTACGTGTTCGAACAGATACTTCACACGCTCGCTTTCCGGCTTCCCGAAACGCAGGGAGTTCAGCAGCGCCACAGGACGCGCGCCCATCGAGAAAATATCCCGGATGATCCCGCCTACACCCGTTGCCGCGCCTTGGTAAGGCTCGATGGCCGATGGGTGGTTATGGCTTTCGATCTTAAACACAACCGCCTGGTTGTCGCCGATATCGACGATCCCCGCGCCTTCGCCCGGTCCCATCAGGACACGCGGACCTGTTACCGGGAATTTGCGCAGAACCGGCTTGGAGTTCTTATAGGAGCAGTGCTCGGACCACATTACGCTGAATACACCGATTTCGGTATAATTCGGCTTGCGTCCCAGGAAACCGCAGATTTTTGCATACTCATCGTCAGTTACACCCATTTGCTTGTAAATCTGCTGATCGGCGATCTGTTCCGCCGTTGGTTCCTTAGCTGTTAACTGCTGCGCCATGTTGTTCCCTCCATGTGTTCAGAATCGATTTAAATAATTTTACACCGTCTTCGGATCCGAGCAGTTGGTTCATTGCACGCTCCGGATGCGGCATCATGCCAAGGACGTTTCCGCGCTCGTTGCAAATGCCCGCAATGTCATCCACGGAGCCGTTCGGATTTACGCCCGCATAACGGAACACGATTTGGCCGTTAGCCTGAAGACTAGCAAGCGTCTCTTCGTCACAATAGTAGTTGCCTTCGCCGTGTGCGATCGGAATGTTGATGATGTCGCCGGCAGCATATTGGGAAGTAAATGGCGTCGAAGTGTTCTCCACTCTCAAGTCGACCGCATGGCAGAGGAACTTCAGAGAGGTGTTGCGGCGCATTGCGCCTGGCAGTAAGCCGGATTCGAGCAGAATTTGAAATCCGTTGCAGATGCCCAGAACCGGTTTGCCGGCCTCAGCCGCTTTTACCACTTCATTCATGACTGGAGCAAATCTCGCAATAGCCCCGCAGCGCAGGTAATCGCCGTAGGAGAATCCTCCCGGAATAATAATCGCGTCATACTTGGAAAGGTCCGTTTCTGTATGCCATACGTAGTCTACGTTCTCACCCAGCGTTTCCTTGACCGCTTTGTAGCAGTCGATATCACAGTTCGAGCCTGGGAACACAATTACTGCAAAATGCATGATATAGCCCTCCTAACAAAATTTTGGCTGAAACATCGTTCAAGTGGCCGTCCGTAAGTTTTGGATACTATACCGCTTGCAGTTCGTACTTGTAATCTTCAATGACCGTGTTAGCCAGCAGCTTCTCGCACATTGCTTTTACACGAGCTTCCGCTTCGGAGCGGTCTGCCGTATTCAATTGAAGCTCCAGGTATTTCCCAATACGCACGCTGCCTACTTCGTCAAAACCCATCGAGTGAAGCGCGCCCTGCACTGCACTGCCTTGTACGTCCAGAACATTTTGCTTGATTGTTACGTAAACCGTTGCTTTTAACATAGTAGAAGACCTCCCCATAGTTATGCGCTACAGCGCTTTTTGCTGCTTTCCAGTTCCTTCACCCAGTAAATCGTTTATACCGTTAACCGTGCCAAAATATCCTTATAGCGACGGGAAGTTTCCTCTACCACCAAAGCCGGAAGCGGCGCGGGCTCGCTGTTCTTGTCCCATCCGGAACCTGCGAGATACGTGCGTACCGGTTCTTTGTCCATGGAGTCGATCTCGATATCAAGAACGTAATTCTCTTTGGCCCAAAAGCGCGAAGCATCAGGTGTGAATATTTCGTCGATCAGGATCAGTTCCCCGTCAACGAGGCCGAATTCGAACTTGCAGTCCGCCAAAATGATACCGCGTTTCTCGCAATAATCTCTAGCAAACTCGTACAGCGCCAAACTCTTTTCTTCTAGCTGCTCGGTCAGCGCCACGCCAACGAGTTCTTTCATCCGGTCCACCGAAATATCCTCGTCATGCCCCACATCATTTTTGGCCGCAGGTGTGAAAATCGGACGCTCGAACCGCTGGTTCTTTCTCATGCCGGCTGCAAGCGGAATGCCGTTGATCTCGCCGGTTTCCTGGTACTGTCTCCAGCCCCCGCCTGTAATGTAGCCGCGCACCACGCACTCGATGTCGATCCGCTCTGCTTTACGGGTTACCATGATCCGGTCCTTCAGTATCTCTCTGCCTTCCGCAGTCACCTGGTCCCCAAGCTTGTCCACATCCGTATGAACGACGTGATTAGGAATGAGGTCAGCTGTCTGTTCGAACCAAAATTTGCTCAACAGATTCAGGACATTGCCTTTATCCGGCACAGCAGGCTTCAACACGTAGTCAAAAGCCGAAATGCGGTCCGTTACGACGATCAGAAAATGCTCTCCCAGGTCATAAAGCTCGCGTACCTTCCCTTTGTATAGCAAAGGTGCTTTGACGTACGGTTGTGCTGTATCGATCGCAGTTGCGTTCATGTTCAGATATCCCCTTAGGTTAAAGTCCGGTTCGCCTCTCCCGCGCTCCGTTGCCTGTTTAGATCAGTTCCAGCCGTTTAAAAATGGTATCCACATGCTTCAAGTGCCAAGCCGGGTTAAAAGCATCTGCAATCTCATCCGGCGACAAGTGCTCGCGGATCGTTTCATTTTGCTCGATGATCTCGCGGAACGAACGCTGTTCTTCCCAAGCTTTCATCGCCTGCGGTTGTACGGTGTCGTAAGCTTGCTCGCGGCTCAGGCCTTTGTCGATCAGCTTCGTCATAACGCGTCCGGAGAACGGTACGCCGTACGTGCTCTGCATGTTACGCTTCATGTTCTCAGGGAACACGGTCAGGTTCTTGATGATGTTGCCCAGGCGGTTCAGCATGTAGTTCAGCAGAATCGTAGCATCCGGCAAAATGACGCGTTCCACGGAGGAATGTGAAATATCCCTCTCATGCCACAGCGTCACGTTCTCGTACGCGGAGATCATGTGGCCGCGGATCACGCGGGCAAGACCGGAAATGTTCTCGCAGCCGATCGGGTTGCGTTTGTGCGGCATGGCGGAGGAGCCTTTTTGACCTTTAGCAAAAGCTTCTTCCACCTCGCGGAACTCACTCTTCTGGAGTGCGCGGATTTCTGTGGCAAACTTGTCTAGTGATGTCGCTACTAGAGCGAGTGTTGCCATGTATTCTGCATGACGGTCGCGCTGCAGCGTTTGGGTGGAGATTGGAGCTGGCGTAGTGCCCAGCTTGCGGCAGACGATCGATTCGATTTCCGGTTCAATGTTGGCGTACGTTCCTACGGCGCCGGACATTTTGCCGAACTGGACGCCGTTCGCCGCATGGCGGAAGCGCTCCAGGTTGCGTTTCATTTCTTCGTACCATAGAGCCAGCTTGAGGCCGAATGTTGTAGGTTCCGCGTGCACGCCGTGCGTACGTCCCATCATCGCTGTATCTTTGTGTTCGATTGCTTTATTTTTAAGAATTTCGATGAAATTCAGAATGTCCTTTTCCAAAATGCCGTTTGCTTGTTTCAAAAGGTAACCAAGAGCCGTGTCCACTACATCAGTGGAAGTCAGTCCATAATGAACCCATTTGCGCTCAGGTCCCAGCGTCTCGGATACGGCACGGGTGAAAGCGATGACGTCATGGCGGGTTTCCTGTTCGATCTCATAAATGCGGTCGATGTTAAATCCGGCATTTCTGCGCAGAGCCTCTACATCTTCCTTAGGGATAACACCCAGCTCCGACCATGCTTCGCAAGCGCAAAGCTCAACTTCAAGCCAAGCATTGAATTTGTTCTCTTCCGTCCAAATGGCCGTCATTTCCGGCCGGCTGTATCTTTCCAACATGGGTTAAGCCCTCCAAATATTCGTTTGATCTATCCAATGCAGCGCATCTTCCGTGCTTTTCGCCAGTACGTTCACATGGCCCATTTTGCGTTTCTCTTTGGCTTCCGCTTTGCCGTACAGATGAATTTTGGCCGATACCTGTTCCGTATCTATTGTATCGTTCTGAGCCAGGTAATCCAATAACGGTGCCACATGCTCTCCAAGCACGTTCACCATGACCACCGGCGTCAGCAGTTCCGCCGATCCCAGAGGGAGATTGCATACCGCACGTACATGCTGCTCAAATTGCGAGGTAGTGCAGGCCTCCATCGTATAATGTCCTGAATTATGCGGCCTTGGCGCCAGTTCGTTGACGTAAAGCTCGCCGTCTCGGGTCAGGAACATCTCTACTGCCAGCAGTCCGACCGCTTCCATGGAGGAAGCAATGCGCACGGCCAGTTCTTCCGCTTTCGCTGCAATGTCTGCAGGTACTCTGGCAGGTACGATGGACAGGTGCAGGATATTGTCCAGATGGACATTCTCCGCAGGCGGGAACGTCTTCACTTCGCCCCGCGGGCTGCGTGACGCAATGACGGACAGTTCCATCGTAAAGTCGATGAATTGCTCCAGCACCAGCTCCGTCTTAGCTTTGCTCAACGTTTCGAATGCTTTCGCAATCTCTTCTGTGCTGCGGATGACCCATTGCCCTTTGCCGTCATAGCCGCCCATGGCCGTTTTCAGCACACATGGTGTTCCGAACTTGGCAACTGCTTCGTGGAGTTCATCCACACTGCGGATTTCAGCGTACGGTGCAACCTTTACCCCAGCAGCTTCAATTGCTCTTTTCTCCCGCAGCCGATGCTGCGTCGTGTATAAAAGCGAGCTGCCCTGGGGAACATACGATTCGGCTGTCAGCATCCCCGCCACGTCGGCGTCCACGTTCTCGAACTCGTACGTGATGACGTCGGACCGGCGTGCGAGCTGCCTCGCCGCCTCTGCGTCGCCGTAGCCCGCGACGATCTGCTCCGCCACCTGCCCTGCCGGGGCATCCGGCGTCGGGTCCATCGCGATGAAGCGGTACCCCATCGCGCTTCCGGCTAAAGCCAGCATGCGTCCCAGCTGGCCCCCGCCCAGTACACCGATGGTGCTGCCCGGAAGGATGACCCTTCCTTTCGCATCACCTGCAGCGGCTTCGCCCCTGTTGGCTTGTGCCTGCGTCGTCAGCTTCTCTGCTCCGCCGCTCATTCGCCATCCGCTCCCAATTGGTCGCTTGTCGCCAGCACCGCATCCCGCGTGCGCTCACGGCGTTCGCGTACGCGCTCCTGCAGATCCTTGTCGAAAGCTCCAAGGATCTGCGCAGCCAGCAGGCCGGCGTTCGTAGCTCCCGCCTTGCCTATAGCCACAGTCGCTACCGGGATTCCGCCCGGCATCTGCACGATCGAGAGCAGCGAGTCGAGCCCGTTCAGACTCGCCGATTTCACGGGTACCCCGATGACCGGCAGCTCCGTCTTCGCCGCCACCATGCCCGGCAGATGCGCTGCGCCGCCCGCGCCCGCGATAATGACCTTAAGTCCGCGCTCGACAGCCGTCTCCGCGTACTGGAACATCAGGTCCGGCGTACGATGCGCCGAGACTACCTTCTTCTCGTACGGAATCTCCAGCTCCTCCAGCATCTCGCAAGCATGCTTCATCGTTTCCCAGTCCGACTGGCTTCCCATAATGACTCCCACTCGTGCAGACATTTGCAACCATCCTCACTCTCTTAAAATGCTCTTATATAAAACAAAAAATCCAGCGCTATAAAAAGCTAACTGGACCAGAGACAAAAAAATGACAGGCGGATCTCCTGCATCTTTTCATATCTCGTAGTCCAAAAATTTAAGGTCTTTGGGTAGAAACGTCCGGGCCATATTCCCGAATATATACGAGTCTATTCGATTGTTTGTGACAAATTTCGTGTTTAACGATCATACTGATCTTCTGCATTCCCATTATACCTCAACAGGTAAAATAAAACGAGCATGTTTAGTTTACCAGTCCTGCCGTCATAATGTCAACCAAAAGGCGAACAATGGCAACCATTTGAAATATTATAGTTCGGAAAAATTCTAACCGTTAAACGTCTGTGCTTGTCGATTTTCCACATGAAGGAAATTGGTAGCCGGTATGTTACAATAAAGTCATGCAGAAAGGCCTTCGGAGGTGTGATGTAAGATGAAGATTGTCCTGACAGGCGGAACGGGATTTATAGGCAGGCATGTATCGGAGTTTTTTGTAAACCGGGGAGATGAAGTGATCATCATAACCAGAAAGGCACCGGATAACGCGAAAAAAGGAATTACATATGTAGAATGGGACAAAATAAGTAAGCAGAAACCCCTAATGGAACGGACTGATGCCGTCATCAACCTTGCAGGAGCAACTATCAATCAGCGCTGGTCCAAACAAGGCAAAGAGCGAATCCTCCAATCTAGGCTAAAGTCCACCTCGCAGCTAGCCGCTTTACTATCCGAGCTTGAACAGGTACCTAAAGTCGTTATCAACGCTTCTGCCATCGCTACCTACGGCACATCGGTGAGCGATACTTATATAGAAAGCAGTCCGACAAGAGTAACTGATTTTCTTGCAGATGTGGTTCAACAGTGGGAGCAGGCTGCGGATCAGATTCCATGTGAACGGCTTGTGAAGCTTCGGCTTGGACTCGTTCTAGGCAAAGACGGCGGTGCTCTAGGCAAAATAGTGCTCCCTTACCGCCTTGCCGCCGGCGGTCGCATCGGATCCGGCAAGCAGTGGTACTCCTGGATTCATATCGACGACCTGGTTGCACTCTTAGATTATTGTATCACCCATGATAATCTTCGGGGACCTGTTAATGCCACAGCTCCTTCCCCTGTTACAAATGATGAATTTGGACGCACCGTTGCCCAAATCTTGCGTAAGCCGCATTGGCTTCCCGTCCCTTCCTTCGCTTTAAAGCTGATGCTTGGAGAAATGTCCATGCTCGTTCTCGAAGGACAGCGCGTACTCCCGGCCAAAGCACAGCAAAGCGGTTTTCACTTCAAGTATCCTAAACTGAAGGCCGCACTGACGAATCTGCTTGGTTAAGTTTTGCTTTTACGCCTCATACAATTCTAAAGGCAGCCCGTCCGGGTCTTTAAAGAACGTATACTTCTTCCCTGTGACCGGATCGATCCGGACGGGTTCCACTTCGACTCCCTTTTCCTTCAACTCCTCCGCCGCCAGCGCTACATCCTCCACCTCAAAAGCAAGATGCCTAAGCCCTCTCGCTTCGGGATTATTCACGCGCTCAGGCGCCCCATCAAACGAAAACAGCTCAATCTGATATTGTCCCCCCACGGCCAAATCCAACTTATAGGAATTCCTATCCGCTCTATAGGTCTCTTCAATAACCTCCATCCCCAGAACCTTTGTATAAAACGCCTTCGACACCTCATAATCCGAACAAATAATCGCCACATGATGAATTTTATTTAATTTCACTCGGATGTCCTCTCCTTTCAGAAGATATACTATGTATCCAAACTATCTCAGCTTTGTATTCAACATTCCACATTTGAACACAATCAGCAACTATTATAGATGATATGCGTAACGTGTAACCAGTTCATTTCGTACTAAGTGTGTCTTCCGTGCCCATAAAAATGTTCTACCGTGAACAGCCTCGACTTCACTGTGCCCTTAGGTGACTATTTCCCTGCTAAGCGAATCATCCCCTAACGAACTTTGGTTGCATTCTCGCCAATTTAGGTCACTTAATGATATTTGATATCACTAACCGCTTTTGTTGACATGATTAGTGATACATCGTATCACTAACCCTCCCAAATCCACCTCACGTTGGTACCTTTCCACCGATTCAGGCCACTTAATAATATGTGGTATCACTAATTGTTACTCCTTACATGCTTTGTGATATGACATATCAATAACTAGCGCTAATCACACTTTGCTCTCTTTCACGAACCTTATCTTATCCCTATGCATAACAAAAAAGAGACCCTAGAATCTAAGGTCTCTTCGCTGTGCTTGGCAACGTCCTACTCTCCCAGGACCCTGCGGTCCA